>NZ_CQAZ01000013.1 GCF_001152565.1 Yersinia pekkanenii
CTCCATTATGAGGCAAAAAAGTGTCTACGAAACCCGGGTCTATTCACCCTACGAATAATACTGCTGATGTAATCAGTTTTAAACTACTCATCTAAAAAATTTAGTCTCTAGACAACTCCTCAGCAGCTCCCTGCTCCAGGGCCTCTAAAATAGAGCAATAAGTTGTGGCATGGGTACTTCCACAACAGGCATTACTCAGTCGTTTTAGTGACTCACGCATTCTCTTCAGCTCAGTAATTTTACTTTCCACGTCGTGTAGACGAGAGTCAACAATCGCCTTTGATTCCTGGCATGTATGATGTTCAGGATCGACGCGGATCGACAGTAACTCAGCGATAGTTTCTAATGTAAACCCGAGCCGTTTCGCATAACGAATAAATCGTAAACGCTGTAAATCCTGTTCGTTATAAAGTCGATAACCGCCTTCGGTACGTTTCCCATGATCCATCATGCCTTGCTTCTCATAATAACGAATAGTATCTGGTGTAACATCGGCAAGTTTAGCAATCTGCCCAATTTTTAACATTTCGTCATTCCTCTTTTGAACGTTTATCTACAGCTTTGTGCTGATACTCTTTATGTGCAAAGTCAGTACTAAACCTTGTTTGTTGTAATCTCAGCACCAATAAAAGCCAAGATCTATACACATTCGGTAGTTATCATCCAATGACAATCATTCAGTAATAGTAAGTGCTTCCTGATGATCTTCCAATTCAGGGGACAAGATACATATTTTAGTCACCTTTACTCGATTCTCAAATCAAGAGAGACAGAG
The DNA here is from genome assembly GCF_001152565.1 of Yersinia pekkanenii. Classification (GTDB taxonomy): domain Bacteria; phylum Pseudomonadota; class Gammaproteobacteria; order Enterobacterales; family Enterobacteriaceae; genus Yersinia; species Yersinia pekkanenii. The sequence continues at coordinate 776 of NZ_CQAZ01000013.1, forward strand.
GTGTCATAATCTAGTTCTAATGGTTTACCATTTCCTGGCAAATTATCGAGTGTCCCTTTTATTGGACATCAATAATGTATTTTTAGCCTATTAATTAATCCCAAATTGTTCCTAAGAGATCAAATCCTACAAATCGAAAGATGGCTAAGATGAAAGGATTAGTAGCCAAATAATAAGAAGTGATTGGCAAGATACGAAGGGGATAAACATAGATCACTAAATTATGGACGTAAAAAAACCGGGCAAGCCCGGTTTTTTTACGCGTTTACAGATTACTCTGCAGCAACTACTTCTGCTTGCGATGCAGCACGATCAACTAACTCGATGTAAGCCATCGGTGCGTTGTCGCCTGCACGGAAACCACACTTCAGAATGCGAGTGTAACCACCGGCGCGGCTCGCAAAACGCGGGCCTAGCTCGTTAAACAGTTTTGCCACGATCTCGTTATCACGAGTACGGGCGAATGCCAGACGACGATTAGCTACGCTGTCGGTCTTGGCAAGAGTAATCAGCGGCTCAACAACGCGACGCAGCTCTTTCGCTTTCGGCAGGGTCGTCTTGATTATCTCATGACGAACCAAAGAGCCGGCCATGTTACGGAACATAGCCTGGCGATGGCTGCTGTTACGGTTCAGTTGACGACCACTCTTACGATGGCGCATGACCTTATCCTTCTCAGTAAAACCTTAACCTGTGATCCGGTTACTCGTCAGCAATGCTAGCTGGTGGCCAATTTTCTAGGCGCATGCCTAAAGAAAGACCACGTGAAGCAAGCACGTCTTTAATCTCAGTAAGAGATTTTTTACCCAGGTTCGGCGTTTTCAGCAACTCAACCTCGGTACGCTGTACCAGATCACCGATGTAGTGGATAGCTTCTGCCTTGAGGCAGTTAGCAGAGCGGACAGTCAATTCCAGATCGTCAACAGGGCGCAGCAGGATCGGATCGAACTCTGGCTTCTCTTCTTTAACTTCCGGCTGACGTACATCACGTAAGTCAACGAAAGCTTCAAGCTGTTCAGCCAAGATAGTTGCCGCACGGCGGATCGCCTCTTCAGGATCGATCGTACCATTAGTTTCCATCTCGATAACCAACTTGTCCAGGTCGGTACGCTGTTCTACACGCGCTGCTTCAACATTGTAGGCAATTCGCTCTACAGGGCTATAGCATGCATCTACTAACAGACGACCAATCGGGCGCTCATCTTCTTCCGAATGAATTCGGGCAGAAGCCGGCACATAACCACGACCACGTTGAACTTTGATACGCATACTAATAGATGCGTTCTCATCGGTCAGGTGGCAGATAACGTGCTGCGGCTTGACGATTTCGACATCACCATCATGGGTGATATCGGCTGCAGTCACAGGGCCAATGCCAGATTTATTCAGGGTAAGAATAACTTCATCTTTGCCCTGAACTCTCACCGCCAGCCCTTTCAGGTTGAGCAGGATCTCCAGGATATCTTCCTGTACGCCTTCTTTGGTGCTGTACTCATGTAGTACACCATCAATCTCAACCTCGGTCACAGCGCAACCCGGCATAGATGAAAGCAGAATACGGCGCAGTGCGTTGCCGAGAGTATGGCCAAAGCCACGCTCTAACGGCTCAAGGGTCACCTTGGCATGCGTCGAACTGACTTGCTCGATATCTACCAGGCGCGGTTTTAGAAACTCTGTCACAGAACCCTGCATTGTGTCCTCTCTTTGGTACTAAGCTTTACTTGGAGTAAAGCTCGACGATCAGGTGTTCGTTAATGTCCGCAGACAGATCAGTACGTTCAGGAATACGTTTGAACACACCTTCCATCTTGACAGCATCAACTTCCAGCCAAGTCGGCTTTTCACGCTGCTCAGCCAGCTCCAAAGCTGCCTTAACACGAGACTGCTTTTTAGCTTTCTCACGGATGCTGACTACGTCATTCGGAGATACCTGATAAGAAGCGATGTTAACAACGCGACCATTTACCATGATAGCTTTATGACTCACCAGCTGACGTGATTCAGCACGAGTTGCGCCAAAGCCCATACGGTAAACTACGTTATCCAGACGCCCTTCCAGCAGTTGTAACAGATTTGCACCTGTGTTGCCTTTCAGACGTGCTGCTTCTTTATAGTAGTTACGGAATTGACGTTCTAGAACACCATAGATACGGCGAACTTTTTGTTTCTCACGTAACTGCACACCGTAGTCAGACAGACGCGGTTTACGCGCACCGTGCTGGCCAGGTGGTTGTTCGATCTTACACTTGGTGTCAATCGCGCGAACGCCAGACTTAAGGAATAAGTCTGTGCCCTCACGACGGCTCAGCTTGAGCTTAGGCCCCAAATATCTTGCCATTTTCTATCTCCAACAAACCTAAAAGCAGCGTTATACGCGGCGCTTTTTCGGCGGACGACAACCGTTATGAGGGATCGGAGTCACATCAGTAATATTAGTGATGCGAAAACCAGCCGCGTTTAACGCACGGATAGTAGACTCACGGCCCGGACCAGGTCCTTTAACCATAACTTCCAGATTCTTGATACCGTATTCTTTCACTGCGTCAGCGCAGCGCTCTGCTGCAACTTGCGCTGCAAACGGAGTAGACTTACGAGATCCACGGAAACCGGAACCACCTGCTGTTGCCCAACCCAATGCGTTACCTTGACGATCTGTAATGGTAACGATGGTGTTGTTGAAAGAAGCATGGATATGAGCCACACCGTCAGAGACTGTCTTTCTTACACGCTTGCGTGCACGAATAGGTGCCTTTGCCATTATTCAATCACCCCGATTATTTCTTGATCGGTTTACGCGGACCCTTACGGGTACGTGCGTTGGTCTTAGTACGCTGACCGCGAACTGGTAGACCACGACGATGACGCAAACCACGATAAGTCCCAAGGTCCATCAGACGCTTGATGCTCAGGGTCACCTCACGACGCAGATCACCTTCTACAACGTACTTGGCAACTTCGTCACGCAGCTTCTCGATTTGCTCTTCAGACAGCTCACTGATCTTAACATTTTCAGCAATACCCGTTGCGACACATATAGCCTGTGAACGCGTTTTGCCGATGCCGAAGATCGCTGTTAAAGCGATAACGGTATGTTTCTGATCAGGAATGTTAATGCCTGCTATACGGGCCACTATGCACTCCTACTATTTTATACAGCAATACCATTCTGAAAAGCCCGTTTTCAGGATACTCAAATAGTATTGCAGTCACATACAAAAGATTGGCTGGCTAATCTAGCCAGCTCAACCCAACTTTGCAAGAAAAATATGCAAGATAAATCAGCCTTGACGCTGTTTATGCTTTGGTTCGGCACTGCAGATTACGCGAACGACACCGTTACGCTTAACAATTTTGCAGTCACGACATAATTTCTTGACGGAAGCACGAACTTTCATTTTTACTCTCCGTAACTTCTAAAACATTCCTGATTAGCGGTTATAACCTTTCAGGTTTGCTTTCTTCAATGCAGACTCGTATTGACTAGACATCATCAGAGTTTGCACTTGAGCCATAAAGTCCATGATGACCACCACTACAATAAGTAGGGAGGTACCACCAAAGTAAAATGGTACTTTCATCGCGTCACGCATGAACTCCGGGATCAGGCAGATGAAAGTAATATACATCGCACCAATTAAGGTTAGACGCGTCATTACTTTATCGATGTACTTCGCCGTTTGCTCTCCCGGACGAATTCCTGGCACGAATGCACCGGACTTCTTCAGGTTATCTGCTGTTTCACGCGGGTTGAACACTAACGCCGTGTAGAAGAAACAGAAGAAGATGATTGCAGACGCATAGAGTAACACATAAAGCGGTTGTCCCGGCTGCAAATACATCGAAATAGTCGTCAGCCAGTTCCAACCTGTCCCGCCCCCAAACCATGATGCAATCGTAGCTGGGAACAGAATTATGCTGGAAGCGAAGATTGCTGGGATAACCCCTGCCATATTCACTTTCAACGGTAAGTGTGTGCTCTGTGCCGCATAAACACGACGACCTTGTTGACGTTTAGCATAGTTAACGACAATACGACGCTGACCACGTTCAATGAAAACAACGAAGAAGGTTACTGCAAACACTAATGCTGCAACCAACAGCAACAGGAGGAAGTGCAGTTCGCCTTGCCGAGCTTGCTCGATGGTATGGGCTATTGCAGGTGGAAGACCGGCAACAATACCAGCAAAGATTATGATTGAAATACCGTTACCGATACCACGCTCAGTAATCTGTTCACCAAGCCACATCAGGAACATCGTCCCTGTGACCAAGCTAACAACAGCGGTAAAGTAGAAAGCAAAGCCTGGATTGATTACCAGACCTTGCATCCCAGGCATATTCGGCAAACCGGTAGCAATACCGATCGACTGGAATATAGCCAATACCAACGTGCCATAGCGGGTATACTGACTAATCTTACGACGGCCAGCTTCCCCTTCTTTCTTTATTTCTGCCAACGCTGGATGAACCACCGTTAGCAATTGGATAATAATGGATGCCGAAATATATGGCATGATACCCAAGGCAAAGATAGAAGCACGACTGAGAGCACCACCAGAGAACATGTTAAACATTTCAATGATGGTCCCTCTCTGCTGCTCGAGCAATTTAGCAAGCACAGTGGCATCGATACCAGGAATCGGAATAAAAGAGCCGATACGGAAAACAATAAGCGCACCGATAACAAACAAAAGTCTGCGCTTCAGTTCGCCTAATCCGCCTTTAGCACTTTGAAAATCTAATCCTGGTTGCTTAGCCATCTGCTACTTATTCCTCAATTTTACCGCCAGCAGCTTCGATAGCAGCACGAGCGCCTTTGGTGACACGCAGACCACGAAGAGTTACCGCACGAGTGATTTCGCCTGAAAGCATAACTTTCGCGAACTCAATCTGGATACCAACAACGTTAGCGGCTTTCAGCGTGTTCAGGTCGATTACGTCGCCTTCCACTAAAGCCAGTTCAGACAGACGAACTTCTGCCGTGATCATAGCTTTGCGAGAGGTGAAGCCGAATTTCGGCAAACGACGATATAAAGGCATCTGACCACCTTCAAAACCACGACGTACGCCACCACCAGAACGTGAGTTCTGACCTTTGTGACCACGACCAGCAGTTTTACCCAGGCCAGAACCGATACCACGACCTACACGCTTCGGCGCATGCTTGGCACCTTCAGCCGGAGACAGAGTATTTAAACGCATCTGTTACTCCTCAACTTTAACCATGTAGGAAACCAAGTTGACCATACCACGCACAGCAGGAGTATCCTCACGCTCTACAGTATGACCAATACGACGCAGACCTAAACCGATCAGAGTTGCCTTATGTTTTGGCAAACGACCGATACTGCTTTTTGTTTGAGTTACTTTAATAGTCTTTGCCATGGTTATTTCCCTAGAATTTCTTCGACGGATTTACCACGCTTAGCAGCGACCATTTCTGGGGATTTCATATCTTCCAGAGCTGCAATAGTTGCACGAACCACATTGATCGGGTTAGTGGAACCATATGCCTTGGCTAATACGTTATGAACCCCTGCAACTTCCAAGACGGCGCGCATTGCACCACCGGCGATAATACCGGTACCTTCAGAAGCTGGTTGCATGAATACACGAGAACCTGTGTGAGCACCTTTAACTGGGTGCTGCAGGGTACCGCTATTCAATGCAACATTAATCATAGCGCGACGGGCTTTTTCCATCGCTTTTTGGATCGCTGCCGGAACTTCGCGTGCTTTGCCGTAGCCAAAACCAACGCGACCGTTACCATCACCAACTACTGTCAGTGCGGTAAAGCTGAAAATACGGCCACCTTTTACGGTTTTAGATACGCGGTTTACCGCGATCAGCTTTTCCTGCAGTTCGCCAGCTTGTTTTTCGATGTGTGACATCTTACACCTCTACCTTAGAACTGAAGGCCAGCTTCACGGGCAGCATCTGCCAGTGCCTGGACTCGACCATGATATTGGAAACCGGAACGGTCAAAGGATACTTTCGTGATCCCTTTTTCCAATGCGCGCTCAGCAATAGTTTTGCCTACAGCTGCTGCGGCATCTTTGTTGCCGGCGTACTTCAATTGCTCATTGATAGCTTTTTCTACAGTAGAAGCTGCTACCAAAATTTCTGAACCGTTTGGTGCAATAACCTGCGCGTAAATATGGCGTGGGGTACGATGTACCACCAGGCGAGTCGCACCCAGTTCTTTGAGCTTGCGGCGTGCGCGGGTCGCACGACGGATACGAGCTGCTTTCTTATCCATAGTGTTACCTTACTTCTTCTTAGCCTCTTTGGTACGCACGACTTCGTCGGCGTAACGGACACCCTTGCCTTTATAAGGCTCAGGACGACGGTAGGCACGCAAATCTGCTGCAACCTGACCAATCACCTGCTTATCAGCGCCTTTCAGCACGATTTCAGTTTGGGTCGGGCATTCGGCAGTGATGCCAGCCGGCAATTCATGGTCAACTGGATGAGAGAAGCCTAAGGCTAAATTCACCACGTTGCCTTTAACTGCGGCACGGTAACCTACGCCTACCAGTTGAAGCTTCTTAGTGAAGCCTTCGGTAACACCAATGACCATTGCATTAAGCAGTGCACGAGTGGTACCCGCTTGGGCCCAACCGTCTACAGCACCTTCGCGTGGAGCGAAAGTCAGTGTATTTTCTTCTTGCTTAACTTCAACAGCACTATGGACGGTACGAGTCAGCTCGCCGTTCTTACCCTTAATCGAAATAACCTGACCGTTGAGTTTTACCTCTACGCCGGCAGGAATGACGACGGGTGCTTTTGCAACACGAGACATTCTTTCCTCCCAAATTAAGCTACGTAGCAGATAATCTCGCCACCAAGACCAGCTTGGCGAGCTGCACGATCGGTCATAACACCTTTAGAGGTAGAAATAACAGCAATACCCATACCAGCCATAACTTTTGGCAGCTCATCTTTTTTCTTATAGATGCGCAGACCTGGACGGCTGATACGTTGAATGCTTTCTACCACTGCCTTGCCCTGGTAATACTTAAGTGCTAATTCCAGAACAGGCTTGGTGTCGCCTTCGATTTTAAAATCTTCAATAAAACCTTCTTCCTTCAGAACGTTGGCAATTGCCACTTTCAGCTTGGAGGAAGGCATGGTGACCGCGACTTTGTTTGCGGATTGACCGTTACGGATACGGGTCAGCATATCCGCGATCGGATCTTGCATGCTCATCTGTCTTTACTCCCGTGATTCAATTGGTGACAATTACCAGCTAGCCTTTCTAAGGCCCGGGATTTCACCGCGCATTGCGGTTTCACGGACTTTAATACGGCTCAACCCGAACTTCCGCAAGAAACCATGCGGACGACCAGTTTGGTTGCAGCGGTTACGCTGACGGGACGGGCTGGAATCACGCGGCAGAGACTGCAGCTTCAGAACAGCATTCCAACGATCTTCGTCGGACGAGTTCACACCAGAGATAATAGCTTTTAATTCCTCGCGTTGAGCGCGGTATTTGTTAGCTAGTTTCACGCGAACGACTTCGCGTGCTTTCATTGATTGCTTAGCCATCAGTAACCCTACCTTACTTGCGGAATGGGAATTTAAAAGCAGCCAATAGTGCACGGCCTTCATCATCGGACTTCGCAGTAGTGGTAATGGTAATATCCAAACCACGTACACGATCGACTTTATCATAGTCGATTTCCGGGAAGATGATCTGCTCGCGCACACCCATGCTGTAGTTTCCACGACCATCGAATGACTTAGCGGACAAGCCACGGAAGTCACGGATACGAGGTACAGCAATGGTAATCAGACGCTCAAAGAATTCCCACATGCGTTCGCCACGCAGGGTTACTTTACAGCCGATCGGATAGCCCTGACGGATTTTGAAGCCTGCAACAGATTTGCGTGCTTTGGTGATAAACGGCTTTTGACCGGAGATTGCTGCCAAGTCAGCTGCTGCATTATCCAGCAGTTTCTTGTCAGCGATCGCTTCACCAACACCCATGTTCAGGGTGATCTTCTCGACCCGAGGGACTTGCATGACAGAGTTGTAGCCAAACTGAGACATCAGTTGTTTGACCACCTCGTCTTTGTAGTAATCATGCAGTTTCGCCATCGTATTACTCCAAATTACTTGATAGTTTCGCTATTAGATTTAAAGAAACGGACTTTTTTGCCGTCTTCGAATCTAAAGCCTACACGGTCAGCCTTACCGGTTGTCGTGTTGAACAGCGCAAGGTTGGAAACTTGAATTGCAGCTTCTTTTTCAACAATGCCGCCTGGTTGATTCAGGGCCGGAACCGGCTTCTGATGTTTTTTAACCAGGTTGATACCTTCAACAATGACCTTACCAGCAGACAGGACATTCTTTACTTTACCGCGCTTACCTTTGTCTTTCCCGGTTAGCACGATAACTTCGTCATCACGACGGATTTTCGCTGCCATGGTTCGCTCCTTAGAGTACTTCTGGTGCCAGAGAGATAATTTTCATGAACTTCTCATTACGCAGTTCACGAGTTACCGGCCCAAAAATACGCGTGCCGATTGGCTGCTCGCTGTTATTATTTAAAATAACACAAGCGTTACCATCGAAGCGAATGACAGAACCGTCCGGGCGACGTACACCCTTCTTGGTGCGCACCACTACCGCCTTCAGAACATCGCCTTTCTTCACCTTGCCACGAGGAATTGCTTCCTTGATGGTGATCTTGATGATGTCGCCGATGCCTGCGTAGCGACGGTGCGAGCCACCTAGAACCTTGATACACATTACGCGACGTGCACCGGAGTTGTCGGCCACGTTCAGCATAGTCTGTTCTTGGATCATGTTAGTGCTCCGCTAATGTCAACTACTACTTTAGGACCCAGAATAGGTCGTTTAAAAGCCCCATTAATGAGGGCGCAGCATTATAACACTGCTTCCAGATTATGGGTAGAAAAAATAAACGGCCCACTTTCTGAGCCGTTTATTATGTCGAGTTGGCTACTCTATTACAGAATCGCTTTCTCTACAACGCGAACAAGTGTCCAAGACTTAGTCTTTGACAGTGGACGGCATTCGCGGATTTCAACCACGTCACCGATACCACATTCATTGTTCTCGTCATGTACATGCAACTTCGTCGTACGACGGATGAATTTCCCGTAAATCGGGTGTTTCACCACACGTTCGATAGCAACAACCATGGATTTCTCCATTTTGTCACTAACTACGCGACCTTGCAGAGTACGGATTTGGTCAGTCATTACGCACCCGCCTTCTCAGTCAGTAAAGTCTTAACACGCGCGACATTACGACGCACTTGTTTCAACAGGTGAGTTTGTTGCAGCTGGCCACTAGCCGCCTGCATGCGCAAATTAAATTGCTCACGCAGCAGGTTGAGCAGCTCAGTGTTCAGCTCTTCAACGCTTTTTTCACGCAGCTCTTGTGCTTTCATTACATCACCGTCTTAGTTACAAAGGTGGTTCCGACAGGCAGTTTCGCTGCAGCGAGCTTAAATGCTTCACGTGCAGTTTCTTCAGGGACACCAGCCATTTCAAACAAAACTTTTCCTGGCTGGATCAGGGCAACCCAATACTCTACGTTACCCTTACCTTTACCCATACGCACTTCGAGCGGCTTCTCAGTGATCGGCTTGTCCGGGAATACACGGATCCAGACCTTACCTTGACGCTTAATTGCACGTGTCATCGCACGACGGGCTGCTTCGATTTGACGAGCCGTCAGGCGGCAACGGCCACAAGCTTTCAGGCCGAACTCACCGAAGCTAACATCCGTACCTTGCGCAAGGCCACGGTTACGGCCTTTGTGCATCTTACGGAATTTTGTACGCTTTGGTTGTAACATCAGCGATTCTCCTTACTTGCGGCCTTTACGCTGCTGCTTTTTAGGTTGAGCAGCCGGTTCCGGTTGTTCAACAGCAGCCATACCACCCAAGATCTCACCTTTGAAGATCCATACCTTAACGCCGATTACACCATAAGTGGTGTGCGCTTCAGATGTGTTGTAATCGATATCCGCACGCAGTGTATGCAACGGAACACGACCTTCACGGTACCATTCGGTACGCGCAATTTCAGCACCGCCAAGGCGGCCGCTTACTTCAACTTTAATACCTTTAGCGCCCAGACGCATTGCGTTCTGTACAGCACGCTTCATAGCACGACGGAACATAACGCGACGTTCCAACTGTGAAGTGATACTGTCAGCAACCAATTTTGCATCCAGTTCCGGTTTACGGATTTCGGCGATGTTAATCTGTGCAGGAACGCCAGCGATATCCGCTACGACCTTACGCAGTTTTTCAACATCTTCACCTTTCTTGCCGATAACGATGCCAGGACGAGCGGTGTGAACAGTCACACGGATGCTCTTCGCTGGACGCTCGATAACGATGCGAGAAACGGAAGCTTTCGCTAATTCCTTAGTCAGGAATTGACGAACTTTAAAGTCGCTGTCCAGGTTGTCAGCGAATTCTTTAGTATTTGCGTACCAGGTAGAGTTCCAAGCTTTGACAATACCTAGTCGAATACCATTAGGATGTACTTTCTGACCCATTGCTAGTCTCCAGAGTCTCAGCGATCGGACACAACCACAGTAATGTGGCTGGTGCGCTTCAGGATGCGATCTGCACGACCTTTTGCACGCGGCATAATGCGCTTCATGCTAGGGCCTTCGTCTACGAAGATCTTCGTGACTTTCAGATCATCGATGTCAGCGCCATCGTTGTGTTCTGCGTTAGCAATGGCAGACTCCAGTACCTTCTTAACCAAACCAGCAGCTTTCTTGTTGGTATAGGCCAGAGTTTCCAGAGCTTGCGACACTTTCTTACCGCGAATCAGGTCCGCTACCAAGCGAACCTTCTGAGCAGAAGAACGAGCGTGGCGATGTTTAGCGATAGTTTCCATCTCTTCCTCCTACCTTAGCGCTTTTTAGCCTTTTTATCGGCCGCATGGCCGCGATAAGTACGGGTCGGCGCGAATTCACCCAGTTTGTGACCGACCATTTCATCGGAAACAAAAACGGGAACGTGCTGACGACCATTATGGACAGCGATGGTCAAACCGATCATATTTGGAAAGACCGTTGAACGACGGGACCAAGTCCGAATTGGCTTCTTGTCTCCGCTTTCCACCGCTTTCTCTACCTTCTTCAGCAAGTGCAGGTCAATGAAGGGACCTTTCTTGAGAGAACGTGGCATGGCTTATCCTCTAATTATTTTTTACTACGGCGGCGCACGATGAACTTATCAGTACGCTTGTTGCTACGGGTCTTCTTACCTTTGGTCTGAACGCCCCACGGGGTTACCGGGTGCTTACCAAAGTTACGACCTTCACCACCACCGTGTGGGTGATCTACCGGGTTCATCGCCGTACCGCGAACGGTAGGACGAATACCACGCCAACGACTGGCACCTGCTTTACCCAGGACACGCAGCATGTGTTCAGCGTTACCGACTTCACCTAAGGTGGCGCGGCAATCAGCTAGAACCTTGCGCATTTCGCCGGAGCGCAGACGCAGAGTAACGTAGGAACCGTCACGAGCAACGATCTGAACGTATGCACCAGCAGAACGAGCCAACTGGCCGCCTTTACCTGGTTTCATTTCTACGTTATGAACCGTTGAACCAACTGGGATGTTACGCATAGGCAGGGTGTTACCTGCTTTAATTGCAGCATCAACGCCAGATTGGATCTGGTCACCAGCCTTCAGGCCTTTCGGCGCCAGGATATAACGGCGTTCGCCGTCTTTGTACAGAACCAGTGCAATATTTGCAGAACGGTTCGGATCGTACTCCAGACGCTCAACCACAGCAGGGATACCATCTTTGTTGCGTTTGAAGTCAACCAGACGATAATGTTGCTTGTGGCCACCACCGATATGACGGGTAGTGATACGGCCATTGTTGTTACGGCCACCGCTTTTGCTTAATTTCTCAAGCAACGGGGCATAAGGCTTACCCTTATGCAACTCCTGGTTAACCACTTTAACAACGTGGCGACGACCCGGAGACGTAGGTTTACATTTAACAATTGCCATTGTTTTACTCCTCCGACTTACTCTGCGCCGCCGATGAAGTCCAGATTCTGGCCTTCTTTCAGGGTGACGTAAGCTTTTTTCCAGTCGCTACGACGACCAACACGCTGACCGTGACGCTTACTCTTGCCTTTAACCAGCAAGGTGTTAACGTCTTCGACTTCGACTTCAAACAGTTTCTGCACTGCAGCTTTAATTTCTGCTTTGGTCGCGTCTTTGGCAACTTTGAGAACGATGGTGTTATTCTTTTCCATCGCAGCGGATGCTTTTTCAGATACATGCGGCGAGCGCAGTACTTTCAGCAGACGTTCTTCACGAATCATGCCAGCATCTCCTCAACTTGCTTCACAGCATCAGCAGTCATAACCACTTTATCGAAGGCGATCAGGCTAACTGGGTCGATACCGGCTACATCGCGAACGTCAACCTTGTACAGGTTGCGAGCTGCCAAGAACAAGTTCTCGTCCAGTTCACCCGTTACGATCAGCACATCTTCCAGAGCCATATCTTTCAGCTTCTGCGCCAGCAACTTAGTTTTAGGTGCTTCAACAGAGAACTTTTCGACAATGATCAGACGATCTTGACGTACCAATTCGGACAGAATGCTTTTCAGCGCGCCGCGGTACATCTTTTTATTTACTTTCTGACTGTGATCCTGAGGCTTCGCAGCAAAAGTCACACCACCTGAACGCCAGATTGGGCTCTTTACAGAACCTGCACGCGCACGGCCGGTGCCTTTTTGACGCCACGGCTTCTTACCGGAACCTGTTACTTCAGCACGGGTCTTCTGAGCACGAGTACCTTGACGGGCACCTGCTGCGTAAGCAACAACAACCTGATGTACAAGCGCTTCATTGAAATCACGCCCGAAGGTAGTTTCGGAAACAGTCAGCGCGCCTTGCGCGTCTTTCATTACCAATTCCATTCCTATCTCCTCGACGTTACGCCTTGACAGCCGGTTTTACGATCAGGTTGCCGCCGGTAGCTCCCGGAACAGCGCCCTTGACCAGCAGTAGGTTGCGCTCAGCGTCAACACGTACTACATCCAGGCTCTGAACAGTTACACGTTCATCACCCATATGGCCTGCCATTTTCTTGCCTTTAAACACTTTGCCCGGAGTCTGGTTCTGACCGATAGAACCCGGAACGCGGTGAGACAAGGAGTTACCATGGGTAGCATCTTGGGTACGGAAATTCCAGCGCTTAACAGTACCGGCAAAACCTTTACCTTTAGACGTACCTGTAACGTCGACTTTCTTAACGTCTGCAAAGATTTCGACGCTAATTTCTTGACCAGCAGTAAATTCTTGACCTTCTGGAAGGCGGAATTCCCACAGACCACGGCCAGCTTCTACGCCAGCTTTAGCGAAATGACCTGCTTGTGGTTTAGTAACACGGTTAGCTTTTTTAGCACCAGTAGTTACTTGCACAGCACGGTATCCGTCGTTCTCCAGGCTTTTGACCTGAGTTACGCGGTTCGCTTCAATTTCGATAACAGTTACTGGGATTGAAACGCCATCTTCTGTGAAGATACGCGTCATGCCCACTTTCTTACCGACTAAACCAATCATTGTTTCAACCTCTCAATCGCTCAATGACCTGATTAACCCAGGCTGATCTGCACGTCTACACCAGCAGCCAGATCCAGACGCATCAGAGCATCAACGGTTTTCTCGGTTGGCTCAACGATGTCAACCAGACGCTTGTGAGTGCGAATTTCGTACTGATCGCGCGCATCTTTATTGACGTGCGGAGAAATCAGAACGGTAAAGCGCTCTTTGCGAGTTGGCAGCGGGATCGGACCGCGTACCTGCGCACCAGTGCGCTTGGCAGTCTCGACGATTTCCGCAGTTGATTGATCGATCAAACGATGATCAAACGCTTTCAGGCGGATACGGATTCTTTGGTTCTGCATGAGACCAGAGCTCCAATTATTTATAAACGTAAATGATTACTCCTCGCACCCATTTCGATTGATGGGGGAGTGTAATCGTTCAACATATAACCCCCATATCGGGAGTATTGTTCAGTAACAACACAAGGCTGCGACTGACAGATTAGTTTCAATCTGACCCACCAAGATTAGGTAGGCCCGCGCATTATACGTAAATACCAGCAGGAAGCAAGCCAGTGTTGAAAATCTATGCGGAAACTTGCCAGATAATTTGAATAAGAAGGAAATAAGAAGGGAAATAGTTATTTTCCGGGGAACTAACAAGAAAAAAGAGTGAGTCCGATGAGGATTCTCACTCTTTCAGGCTGAATAAAGAAACTATCTTGCGGGGATTTAGTCTTTTGCCAACTGAGCCTGCGAGTAGTTCTGTATGCCCAAGCGGGAAATCAGGCTAAGTTCAGTTTCAAGCCAATCAATATGCCCTTCTTCATCAGCCAGGATTTCTTTCAATAAATCACGGCTGACATAATCATGGATAGAATCCGCATAGGCAATGCCTTCACGCAGATCCTTCGCCCCTGCTAATTCAAGAGTTAAATCAGATTTCAGAATTTCCTCTACATCTTCACCAATATTCAACTTACCCAAGTCCTGTAAGTTAGGAATACCTTCGAGGAATAAAATACGTTCTATGTATTTGTCCGCATGCTTCATTTCGTCTATGGATTCGTGATACTCCTTATCATTAAGGCGCATCAGCCCCCAGTTTTTAAACATTCGGGCATGAAGAAAATATTGATTGATGGCAACCAGCTCGTTTCCGAGTAGCTTATTGAGATGTGCAATTATCTTTTTATCGCCTTTCATAGGTATACCCTCCGCTTCCAGTACACAAAGTGTAGTACCAGATGGCAAAGTGTGGGGAAAACTTATCCCTACTAACTATTAGGCAACATCATTCATCTCTGGAATGTTAGCGCGTTCCTCAATCAAGATTTCTCTGGCCTGTCGAATGCACTTCCCGCAGTCTGTACCAATGGGTACTAATTGGCGCAACTGTTGAATGGTATGTGGATGGTGCTGACGTACAGCTTTACGGATAACTTTGTCAGATACCGCATTACACAGGCAAACATACATAAAATGACTCACTTCTTAACCAGTATCCACAGTGTAAATAAGAATGCGAGTTATTTCAATTAAGATTATTTTCTTTAGGCAACAAAAAAGGGTGCCGAAGCACCCTTTTACTTGATCAATAAAGTAATTAATCAATAAAACAATTAAGCGATAACTTTAGCAACAACACCAGCGCCTACAGTACGGCCGCCTTCACGGATTGCGAAACGCAGGCCGTCGTCCATTGCGATTGGGTGAATCAGAGTAACAACCATGTTGATGTTGTCACCTGGCATCACCATTTCAACGCCTTCTGGCAGTTCGATGGTACCGGTTACGTCAGTTGTACGGAAGTAGAACTGAGGACGGTAGCCTTTGAAGAACGGAGTATGACGACCACCTTCTTCTTTGCTCAGAATATAAACTTCTGAATCAAAGGTAGTGTGTGGTTTGATAGAACCTGGTTTAGCCAGAACTTGACCACGTTCGATATCTTCACGCTTGATACCGCGCAGCAGAACACCAACGTTCTCACCAGCACGACCTTCGTCCAGCAGTTTGCGGAACATTTCAACGCCAGTACAAGTAGATTTAACAGTATCTTTGATACCAACGATCTCTACTTCTTCACCAACTTTAACAATACCGCGCTCTACACGACCCGTTACAACAGTACCACGGCCAGAGATAGAGAATACGTCTTCGATTGGCAGCAAGAATGGCTTATCGATAGCACGTTCTGGCAATGGAATATAGCTATCCAGTGCTTCAGCCAGTTCGATAATTTTAGCTTCCCACTCAGGAACGCCTTCCAATGCTTTCAGTGCTGAACCTTTGATTACTGGAATGTCATCGCCTGGGAAATCATAAGCTGAAAGAAGCTCACGAACTTCCATTTCAACCAGTTCCAGCAACTCTTCATCATCAACCATGTCGCATTTGTTCATGAATACGATCATGTAAGGAACGCCAACCTGGCGACCCAACAGGATGTGTTCACGAGTCTGTGGCATAGGGCCATCAGTCGCAGCAACAACCAAAATCGCGCCGTCCATCTGAGCAGCACCGGTGATCATGTTTTTAACGTAGTCAGCATGCCCTGGGCAGTCAACGTGCGCATAGTGACGCGCCGGGGTATCATATTCAACGTGAGAAGTGTTGATGGTGATACCACGTGCTTTTTCTTCTGGTGCGTTATCGATCTGATCGAAAGCACGAGCACTACCGCCGTAGGTTTTAGCCAGTACGGTGGTGATTGCAGCAGTCAGGGTGGTTTTACCATGGTCAACGTGGCCGATAGTACCGACGTTTACATGGGGTTTGTTACGTTCAAATTTTTCTTTAGACACGACTATATTCCTTACTCTGGTGCTCTACCACTTATGAGAGAGCACTGGATCATTGTTTTAAACCCGAAAGCTTATTTGCCACGGGCTTCGATAACGGCTTTAGCGACGTTACTCGGTGCTTCAGCATACTCCAGGAATTCCATGGAGTAAGAAGCACGGCCCTGAGTCTGAGAACGCAGGTCAGTAGCATAACCGAACATTTCAGACAACGGAACCTTGACGCGAACAGTTTTACCGGTAGCAGTATCTTCCATACCTTCGATGATACCGCGACGGCGGTTAAGGTCGCCCATTACGTCACCCATGTAATCTTCAGGGGTTTCGACTTCAACCTTCATGATTGGCTCAAGCAGAACTGGTTTAGCTCGTTTGAAACCTTCTTTGAAGGCGATAGAACCGGCTAATTTAAACGCCAATTCTGAGGAGTCAACATCATGGTAAGAACCGTAGTGCAGACGGACTTTAACGTCAACAACCGGATAACCAGCCAGAGGACCGGATTTCAGTTGTTCCTGGATACCTTTATCAACAGCCGGGATGAATTCTTTAGGAATAGAACCACCAACGATTTCGTTGACAAACTCATACCCAACACCACCCGGTGGCAACGGAGACATGTCGATAACAACATGACCGTACTGACCGCGACCGCCTGACTGCTTAGCGTGCTTACCTTCCACGTCCTTAACGGTATCGCGGATAGTCTCACGGTATGCAACTTGAGGTTTACCGACGTTTGCTTCCACGCTAAATTCGCGGCGCATACGGTCAACCAAGATATCCAAGTGCAACTCACCCATACCTGCGATGATAGTCTGACCAGATTCTTCGTCAGTCCACACGCGGAATGATGGATCTTCTTTTGCCAGACGACCCAGAGCCATACCCATTTTTTCTTGGTCGGCTTTGGTTTTTGGTTCAACAGCAACAGAGATTACTGGCTCTGGGAACTCCATACGTTCCAAGATGATCGGATTAGCTGGGTCACATAAAGTGTCACCCGTCGTCACATCTTTCAGACCGATCGCTGCTGCGATGTCGCCAGCATAAACTTCTTTGATCTCTTCACGTTTGTTTGCGTGCATCTGTACGATACGGCCCAAACGCTCGCGCTGTGAACGTACTGAGTTCAACACAGTGTCACCGGAGTTAACAATACCAGAGTACACACGGAAGAACGTCAGGTTACCCACAAACGGGTCGGTAGCAATTTTGAATGCCAACGCAGAGAACGGCTCTTTGTCGTCTGAATGACGAATAGCCGGAGTATCTTTACCATCGTCCAAAATACCGTTGATTGCTTCAACGTCAGTTGGTGCTGGCAGATAGTCGATAACTGCATCGAGCATTGCCTGTACGCCTTTGTTTTTAAACGCAGAACCACAGGTAACCAAGATGATTTCGTTGCGCAGAACACGTTGACGCAGAGCTTTCTTGATTTCTACTTCGGTCAGCTCTTCGCCGCCCAAGTATTTATCCATCAGCTCATCTGACGCTTCTGCCGCAGATTCAACCAGATTCTGGTGCCATTCAGCAGCCAGTTCAGCCATATCCGCAGGGATTTCTTCGTATTCGAAGGTCACGCCCAGATCAGCTTCGTTCCAATTGATCGCTTTCATTTTCACCAGGTCAATAACACCGGTGAATTTCTCTTCCGCGCCGATTGCCAGTTGCAATGGAACTGGATTCGCGCCCAGACGAGATTTAATCTGACCAACAACTTTCAGGAAGTTAGCACCCATGCGGTCCATTTTGTTAACGAATGCAATGCGTGGAACTTTATATTTGTTCGCCTGACGCCATACGGTCTCAGACTGTGGCTGAACACCACCAACTGCACAGTAAACCATTACCGCGCCGTCAAGAACACGCATGGAACGTTCTACTTCGATGGTGAAGTCAACGTGCCCAGGGGTGTCAATGATATTGACGTGATGTGGTTCGTACTGTTTAGCCATACCAGACCAAAAGCAGGTAGTAGCCGCAGAAGTAATGGTAATACCACGTTCCTGCTCCTGTTCCATCCAGTCCATAGTGGCTGCGCCGTTATGAACTTCACCGATCTTATGGTTTACACCGGTGTAAAACAGGATACGTTCGGTAGTGGTTGTCTTACCGGCGTCGATGTGAGCGCTGATACCGATATTACGATAGCGCTCAATGGGTGTTTTACGAGCCATTTGATTCCTCTATTCCTAGGGCGTTCATTCGGTTAACCCATGCGGGTTGGCTTATTAAAGCGCCCGCATGGTTAGCATGACTACTGCGTGGTGATTACCAGCGGTAGTGCGCGAACGCCTTGTTAGCTTCGGCCATACGGTGAACGTCTTCACGTTTCTTAACAGCAGAACCTTTGTTCTCTGCTGCGTCAGACAGTTCATTCGCCAAGCGCAAAGCCATGGATTTATCACCGCGTTTACGAGCAGCATCAACGATCCAACGCATTGCCAAGGCATTACGACGAACCGGACGAACTTCAACTGGTACCTGATAAGTAGAACCACCAACGCGGCGAGACTTAACTTCGACAGTCGGGCGCACGTTGTCCAGAGCTACTTCGAAAGCTTCCAGAAAATCTTTACCAGAACGCTGAGCCAGGGTCTCCAGCGCGGTATAGACGATTGCTTCTGCAGTAGATTTTTTACCATCTACCATCAGGATATTGACAAATTTAGCCAACAGCTCAGATCCGAACTTAGGATCGGGTAAAATTTTACGTTGACCAATTACACGACGACGTGGCATGGAAATACTCCGTTGTTAATTCAGGGTTGTCCAAAACTCTAAGAGTTTATTTTGACATTAATGTGAAAATGTTTGGCCTTACTTAACGGAGAACCATTAAGCCTTTGGCTTCTTCACGCCGTACTTAGAACGTGATTGCTTACGGTCTTTAACACCTGAGCAGTCAAGCGCGCCGCGGACGGTGTGGTAACGCACACCTGGCAAGTCTTTTACACGACCGCCACGGATCAGGATCACGGAGTGTTCCTGTAGGTTATGACCTTCACCGCCGATGTAGGAGGTGACTTCAAAACCGTTGGTTAAACGCACACGACAAACTTTACGCAGTGCGGAGTTAGGTTTTTTCGGGGTGGTGGTATATACGCGGGTACATACACCACGTTTCTGCGGGCATGCTTCCAGCGCAGGAACGTTGCTTTTAGCAACCTTCATGCTGCGTGGCTTGCGAACCAGCTGGTTAATCGTTGCCATTATTAAAAAAGCTCCTGGTTTTTGCTTCGTAAACACATGATAAATCCCCCTCGTTTGCACTACTGGCATAGAACGAGGACGCAGAATTTTATGGCTGACTATCTAAGGTGTCAAGAAATATACAGCATTGACTGCATTACCACGCCAGTTGTTGCTGATGTTTTAGGGTCAAATCCACGAAGTGAGTATAACCGATTAGCGTGGCGCTGTCCGAAATTTGACCAGCCAAGCCGCGTGCAATAACATCATTTTCTAATACAAATAACGAGGTAGGGTTATTTAACAACAGCTTAAGACTTTCACTGTTTTTCAATACCGCCATTACGCCGTCTTGCAAAAAAAGAATATCATCTTCGGATGTCGCTAATCTCAGCAACGCAGATAAATCGCAGTGATAGGGAGAATGACTGACGGTATACAGCATTATGGCTACCCAAACCTCATTAAAAAGTCAGCACGACATCATAAGTTGCCAATTGGCGGCGTAGATTTACCGGAGATAGCACCGCTACATCAAGTACCCAATCCGTCACGTCACTCAATCCACGCTGCTGTAATGAAGCTTCGCAGATATAGCAACTTTCGACATCGTACAACGGTAAGACACCAAAAGTAGCAATATAGTTTCGGGCAAGAATTATTTCCGGTTGTTGCTGAGGTAATAGCTGCAAAACACCATCTGACAGAAAGAATACGCCTAAATCTTCGCTTAATGCCGATGTAGCCAGTAAGGCATCCAACCCTTCCCGCCCCGCCGAATTGCCGTGCGGACCTTGGGTAAAAACAAAAGCGACACGGTTCATTGTCATTAAAATTGCACCATGCGGTCACACGTCAATGCGGCTTCGGCCAGCGCTCCCAACCCACTCAAGGTAAAACCGGGTTGTAAATTTGCCGCGGCCAAATTGAGCTGTTGCGCTTCGTGTTGGTCGATAACGCCACGGCGCAATGCTGCCGCCACACAAACATTCAACATAACCTTATGTTCAGTCGCTAATTGTTGCCACGCCCGTACCAAATCAAATTCATCATTCGCTGGAGCGGTTAATTGATTGGCATTCAGTACACCTTCACGGTAGAAGAAGACACTGACTAAATTATGACCTGAATTTACAAGGGCTTGGGCGAATTGATAAGCACTGCTGGCCTGCTGTGTGCCATAAGCAGGCCCGGTGACCATCAGGCAATATTTCATCCCAGACATTAACGGTCGTGCCCCACAAGGTCGCCACTTTTGAATTGGCGAATGTAGAGATAAACCGTGTGTTTAGAGATATTAAGCCGTTCAGCCACCTGATTGATGGCATCTTTGATATCAAAAATACCTTTTTCATACAGATTGAGAACAACCTGACGGTTCTTCGCATTGTTAGAGACATTGCGATCGACATTAACTTCTTCGATGGTAAACTCCAGCGTTTGCGCCACCAGGTCATCGACCGATGAGGCAAAATTGACCGAAGAAGCCACTTCCTGAGTTTCCGGTGGCATGAAAGTCTTCATGATTTGTGAGAAAGGCACATCCAGATTCATGTTAATACACAGCAAGCCAATAACGCGCTGGTCGCGGTTACGGATAGCGATAGTGACCGACTTCATCAACACGCCGCTTTTAGCTCGGGTGAAATAAGCTCTTGAAACACTGCTGTCGGCACCCGCCATATCGTGCAACATCCGCAGGGCCAGATCGGTTATTGGCGAACCAATTTGCCTTCCAGTGTGTTCACCATTAGCAATTCTTACCGCAGAGCTTTTCAGGTCTTCCAGTGAATGCAGAACAATTTCACAGTGACCGCCAATAAGCATCGCCAAACCATCAACGATAGCTTCGTATGATTTTAGTATTTCATGGTCCGTCTGACTGAACGGACGTTCATCCAGTAAATCCAGTTCACTGGTTTCGCTACTGAGAAGCGAATTAGACATCGAAGACACCATCCTCTACGTAAAGCCTGTCTCAATATCGTTGGCAGACTCATAACTCAATATCTTAGATTTTAAGTCTAGCAAATATGCCGAGATAAAATCCTTGCGTTTACATGTGCTATTGACGTTAAGCCCACAAGCCATAAACCGTCAAGTTATCAACGAGCAGAAGTGCAAATTGATAGATATGCCGCAAAAAAAACCGCCACGACAATTATCGCAGCGGTTATATGGCAGAACGTTTATCTAAGCTGAATTACTTCTTCGCTTTTGCGTCCGCAGCGGCAGCAGGCTGTTCTGCTGAAGCATCGGCTTTAGGCGCGGCTTTAATATCCAGCAGTTCTACTTCGAATACCAGAGTAGAGTTAGCAGGGATGCCTGGAACGCCAGTTTTGCCGTAAGCCAGTTCTGGTGGGATAACCAGAGTGATTTTGCCGCCTTTCTTGATTTGCTTCAGGCCTTCAGTCCAACCTGGGATGACACCATCAAGACGGAATGACAGCGGCTCACCGCGTTTGTAAGAGTTATCAAACTCAGTACCATCAGTCAGAGTCCCTTTGTAGTTAACTACAACGGTGTCGCTGTCTTTTGGTGCATCACCAGTACCGGCGTTCTCAACTTTGTAAAGCAAGCCAGATTCCGTTTTCTTCACATCTTTTTCTTTAGCGAAAGTCTCGCGGTACTTAGCGCCCTTATCCGCGTTTTCTTTAGAATCTTGCTCCATTTTTGCCTGAGCAGATGCTTTTACGCGAGCTTCAAAACCTTGCAGCGTTTTTTCAATTTCTTCGTCAGTCAGTTTGCTTTTGCTGGCAAAGGCATCCTGTACACCAGCGATCAACTGGTCTTTATCCAGTTTAATCCCTAGCTTTTCTTGTTCTTTCAGGGAGTTATCCATGTAACGCCCCAGTGATGCCCCTAATGCATAAGCAGATTGCTGGTCATCATTCTTAAATGCGCTATTGGTCGTTGCGGGCGCATCTGCGGTTTTGGCTGCTTCAGCAGCGAAAGTAGCAGAAGTATTCAGGGTCAGCGCCATGGTGGTAGCCAGTAGCGTTACTTTAAACAGTGATTTCATCCATTTCTCCATTGGCTTAAGGACTCTTACCCCAAGCAACGATTTTAAGAGTAACTTGTACTATAACTGTCTGTGTGAACACAAAACAATCTCAATACTCATGCTATTAAGTGATATTAAGACTTTTTTTACTACAATAAGTTTCGTTTTTACAGATATCTTGCTCTCTTACCGGGTAATCATGCGCCTTTACCGATAGAATCTAGCCTGTTCTGCCATTTTTGCTATACTTCCACCGAGCGAAAAATAACCCAAAGGTAGGGTTCGCTGTTACGCCAAGTGTAGCGGCATCATTTGCAGTCATGAGAGGAGACAAGATGGAACAGGCCCTGTTTGAGCAACGACTGGAAATGCTGGAGAGCCGTCTGGCATTTCAGGAAGTGACGATTGAAGAACTCAATGCGATCGTGACAAAGCACCAGATGGAAATGGCCAAACTGCGGGATCACCTACGTTTATTGACCGATAAACTACGAGAGTCTCAGTCCTCCATGATGGCCTCGCCAGCAGAAGAGACACCGCCCCCGCATTATTAATGCGGATAGCAAAAAGCCAGCCGCAAGGCTGGCTTTTGACTGACAAAGTCAGATTTTAGTGACAGCCACAGCCGCCTTTACCACAACCGCCTTTGGCCTGTTCATGGCTTTCTTTATGGCTTTCTTCATGGTCATCATGGCCATGGCCGCCGCAGCAACCATCACCGTGTTCGTGGTGACTATCATGCTCACCATGTACGTGGCCATGTTGCAGCTCTTCTTCTGTTGCTTCACGGATAGCAACCACTTCAACGTGGAAGTTTAAATCCTGACCCGCCAGCATGTGGTTACCATCAACCACTACGTGCTCGTCTTCAACAGCAGTGATTTCTACCGGTACTGGACCTTGATCGGTATCAGCCAGGAAACGCATACCAACTTCCAGCTCGTCAACGCCCATAAATACATCTTTCGGCACGCGCTGCACCAGATTTTCATCATAGCTGCCGTAACCTTCGTCTGCATTCACACGGACATCAAAGACGTCGCCAGCTTCGTGATCTTCGAGTGCCTTTTCTAAACCCGCGATCAGGGAACCGTGTCCGTGCAGGTAGTCCAACGGCGCACTCACCGGAGACTCATCAACTAACACACCGTCTTCTGTACGTACCTGGTAAGCCAGGCTGACCACCAAGTCTTTTGCTACTTTCATGATATCTCCTACCCTTGGAACAAAAATTGGCACAGATTGTAGCGGAAATCTGCACCGCTGTACCCTTTAGCATAAAAAATCGCGAAGGATAACGCTACTCCGGATGGAAAATGCCTATCACTTGTTCATGTGGACGGAGGTGTTGATTGACCTGTTCATCCGTCTGACGCTGATGGTGACCACACTTAACACACTCCACCACTTCAACCTGATCTTCACGCCATAAAGCCAGTGTGTCCAATGCCTTACACTGCGGGCAGACAGCTCCGGCGATAAACCTTTTACGTGTTTTTACCTTATTATTTGGCGTAATTATCATTGTTTTCTCCGATATTATTCGTATTCATCCCACCCATCTAATTGCCTACTTTCATGCAGCATTTCTCGTTGGAAAATATCTTCCAGTTCACGGCGGGCTTCTTTAATTCTGGATATTTGCGCCACATCGCCATGATGTTGCGGCATCAGTTCACGTAACATACGCATATCGAGCCGACGGAAATGCTGTTGCGCCCGATAGGCCTGATGTGGATGCATACCCAATTCTAATAACGTTTTGCGCCCCAACTCCAACGCACTGGAAAAGGTTTCACGGGTGAAATCCTTGACGCCGTTTTGCAGCAATTCATGTGCTTCAACACGCCCTCTGGCTCGCGCCAGAATGTGCAAATTCGGGAAGTGCTGCTGACATAAATGTACCAGCGTCATAGTGTCTTCCGGCTCATTACAAGTGATAACGATAGCTTTGGCTTTTTCTGCCCCTGCCGCACGCAGCAGCTCCAGTTCCGTGGCATCGCCATAGTAAACCTTGTAGCCGTATTTGCGCATCACACTGACGGCGCTGACATCACGTTCCAGCACGGTAATACGCATTTTGTTCGCCATCAGCAGGCGGCCAATCACCTGACCAAACCGCCCGAAACCGACAATAATCACCTGCGGGTCATTATCCTCTACAAACGGCTTCTCATCGCTCTCTTCCTGCGCGTTGTAGCGACGGATCAGAATGCGATCAATTAGTTGCATCAGCAACGGTGTGGTCATCATCGACAGTGTCACCACCACCAGCAACAAGGCCAATTGTTCTGCATTCAAAACATGTTGAGAGAATGCCGCAGAGAACAAGACAAAAGCAAACTCGCCGCTCTGACTGAGCACCCCGGCAAATTGCAGTCGCACCGAACGGCGCAAGCCAAATGTCCGTGCCAGGCCATACAATACTGCACCTTTGATAAGTACCAGTGCCAGCACACCTAATAACACATCCAGCAAGTGAGTGAACAGCACACCAAGATTCAGCGCCATACCGACTGAGATGAAGAATAACCCGAGCAGCAACCCTTTAAAGGGTTCGATAGCAATTTCCAGTTCGTGCTGGAACTCGCTTTCCGCCAGCAGAATCCCGGCGATAAATGTCCCGAGCGCCATCGACAGGCCCAGTGCATCCATAAACAGTGCCGAACCCAAGACCACCAACAAGGCCGCGGCGGTAAAAACCTCCCGCACACCGGAGGCAACGATATAGCGGAATAATGGGCGCAGTAGGTAGCGACCACCAATTAACATGCCAGCAAACGCGGCAACTTTTAGACCAATCCTGGCCCAGTCGTTGGCTCCCCCTCCGCCACCGGCCAGAATCGGGATCAGAGCCAACGCAGGGATAACCGCCATGTCCTGAAAGAGTAAAACCGAGAAGCCGAGTTGCCCGCCCTCGCTACGGTTCATGCCTTTTTCCCGCATCAGTTGTAGCGCCATCGCCGTCGAGGACATCGCCAGGCCAATACCACCGATAACCGCCGCCTGCCAGGCAAATTGGCTGAAATAAAGCAATGCGCCCAACACCGCCGCCGTTAGCACTACCTGACCGGCCCCGACACCGAAAATAGAGCGCCGCAACTGCCACAGCTTGGCCGGATTCAATTCCAACCCGATGATAAACATCAGGAACACCACACCTAATTCGGAAAAGTGAAGGATTTCATCGACATCACGGATAAAGCCCAATCCCCACGGGCCGATGGCAATACCGGCTATCAAATAGCCCAATACTGCACCAATACCCAGCCGCTGGGCGATGGGAACCGCCACCACGGCAGCAAACAGGAACAACATAATGGCGGTAAGTAGCGCTGAGCCTTCCATATATCAATGCCCTCCCGTAGGCAGCGGTGATTGTAACCACTGCGCATAGGCTTGCGCATGGCTGGCTAAGACTTCCGGCTTTTGACGCCGTGCCCAGTAAACAATAATTGGATTCATCCAATGCATATGACACATCGCCGCCGTCAATTCGAAAGGCCGTAAAATGTCTTCCATCGGATAGCGATTATAGCCCCCCGCCCGGTAAGCGCCTTCCGGCTCACCGGTGGTAATGACCGAACGCCAATATTTACCCGCCAGGGCATCGCCCCCCACCCCATTAGCAAAGCCACGCGCCAATACCCGATCCAGCCATTCTTTCAGTAATGCCGGGCAGCTATAAGTGTATAAGGGGTGTTGAAAGACAATAATTTGATGCTCACGTAGCAATTGCTGCTCATGATGAATATCAATAAAGAAATCCGGATAGTGTGCGTAAAGATCGTGCACAGTGACATGTTCTAATTGCTGCACCGGTTGCAGTAAAACCCGGTTGGCTACCGAGTCCTGTGATTCCGGATGGGCATACAGCAGCAAAACCTTGGGTGGCTGCGACATCATTCCCCTCCAAAGCGTCGTCAGGCTCCGGTTTTTCCGTTACCATGCTCCGCAAAGACTAAAAATAGGGCACTAAACACCCTGTTTACCCTAACATAATGACAATTTAACATACGGCACTCTATGATTGTTTTTTCTTCGCTTCAAATTCGACGTGGTACTCGGGTCTTGCTGGACAACGCGACAGCAACGATTAATCCTGGCCAAAAAGTCGGGCTGGTTGGTAAAAACGGTTGTGGTAAATCCACTCTGCTGGCGTTGCTCAAAGGCGAACTGAGCGCCGATGGGGGCAATGCCACTTTTCCCAGTAACTGGGCGCTGGCCTGGGTTAATCAGGAGACCCCGGCACTGGATGTTCCGGCGATAGAGTATGTCATCGACGGTGACCGCGAATATCGCCAGTTGGAGGCCGAACTTCAGGCCGCCAATGAAAAAAACGACGGCCATGCCATTGCCACGATACACGGCAAGCTGGATGCCATCCATGCCTGGACTATTCAATCCCGTGCCGCCAGTTTGCTACACGGACTGGGCTTTTCTCAAGATCAATTACAACAGCCGGTACGTTCATTTTCCGGCGGCTGGCGTATGCGCCTTAACCTGGCCCAAGCGCTACTTTGCCGCTCTGATTTGCTGCTGCTGGATGAACCGACCAACCATTTAGATTTGGATGCGGTGATCTGGTTAGAGAAATGGCTAAAAAGCTACGCTGGAACACTGGTTCTGATTTCCCATGACCGTGATTTCCTCGATCCTATTATCGATAAGATTCTGCATATTGAACAGCAAACGCTGAATGAATATACCGGTAACTATTCATCCTTCGAACGTCAGCGTGCCACAAAACTGTCGCAACAGCAGTCGATGTATCAGCATCAGCAAGAAAAAGTGGCGCATTTACAAAGCTATATCGACCGTTTCCGGGCACAGGCGACCAAAGCCAAACAAGCCCAGAGTCGCATCAAAATGCTGGAACGGATGGAGCTGATTGCGCCAGCCCATGTTGATAACCCGTTCCACTTCAGTTTCCGCACGCCGGAAAGCCTGCCCGATCCCCTGCTACGCATGGAAAAAGTCTGCGCCGGCTATGGCGATCGCACTATTTTAGAGTCGATTAAACTTAATCTGGTGCCCGGTTCACGCATTGGTCTGTTGGGTCGCAATGGTGCCGGTAAATCAACCCTGATTAAGCTGTTGGCGGGTACGTTAGAACCACAAAGTGGTGAAATCGGCTTATCCAAAGGGGTTAAGCTGGGTTACTTCGCTCAACATCAGCTTGAATTCCTGCGGGCGGATGAATCGCCGTTACAGCATATGAGCCGTCTGGCCCCCAAAGAACCGGAACAACAACTGCGCGACTATTTGGGTGGCTACGGTTTTCAGGGCGATCAAGTTACCGATCCGACGGCCCGCTTCTCCGGTGGTGAGAAGGCACGTCTGGTGCTGGCACTGATTATCTGGCAGCGCCCTAACCTGTTGCTGCTCGATGAGCCAACCAACCACCTTGATCTTGATATGCGTCAGGCTCTGACCGAAGCCTTGATGGATTTTGAAGGCGCATTGGTGGTGGTTTCCCATGATCGTCATTTACTGCGCTCCACCACCGATGATCTTTATCTGGTGCATGACGGCAAAGTTGAACAGTTCGACGGCGACTTAGAGGATTACCAACAGTTTTTGGTGGATGTACAACGTCAGCAAAGCCAGCAGGATAACCCGACAAAAGAGCTATCCGGCAACAGTGCGCAGCAACGGAAAGATCAAAAACGCCGTGATGCCGAGTTCCGTAGCCAGACTCAGCCATTACGTAAAAAAATCATGACATTGGAAAAGCAGATGGATAAGCTCAGTGCAGAGCTGGCGGCTATCGAAGAACAACTGGCTGATCCCGCTTTGTACGATATTGCCCGTAAAGCCGATCTAACCCAGTGCCTGCAACAGCAGACGCAAGTGAAATCCCAACTGGAAGAGACGGAAATGCATTGGCTGGATGCCCAAGAGCAGCTAGAGAGTATTACCAAAATATTTGAAGCGGAGTAATCCGCCGTTCAAAACAGCCCCAATAGATCTCAAGATGCAAAAGGTGGTAAAGGAGAGATAAATCTGCAACTTGAAGGATGACGGGTAAAAGCCTCTATTAAGGATAATAAGGTTATGAATAAAAAGGATATTACCGTCGTGATGCCGGTATTTAACAGTATGCCGTATCTCACGCCACTGCTCGACTCGTTATGTAATCAGTCTGGTCCATCATTAGAGATTATCGCGGTTAATGATGGCTCGACTGATAACAGTCTTTCGGTATTGGAAGACGCCGCACGCCGTGACTCGCGACTCATCATTGTTAATCAGCAGAATCAAGGGCTTTCCGCCGCCCGTAACGCCGGAATAGCTCGAGCTACCGGAACTTGGGTTGCTTTTGCCGATGGGGACGATTGGCTGGCTCCCGATGCTTTATCAACCTGGCTACAGCAGGCTAATCAACAGCAACTCGACTTACTGATTGGCAATGGTTATCCCTTCAGCACCGACCCCCATCAGCCCACCGGCGGCTCATTGTTGCATAAGCAGTCTTGGGGGCAGGTTCTCAGTGGCAAACGGTGGGTTATTGGTAGTGTGGCACACCATGAATGGCCACATTATGCATGGCTGCAACTGATTCGCCGTGATCTGATCACCACCCATCAATTGGCATTCATCCCCGGCATGTTACATGAAGATATCCTGTGGACAACTCAACTGGCATTAGTAGCGCAACGTGTCGGCTACTGTGCCGCGCCATTTTATGGCTACCGTACCAATCCCACGTCGATCACTCACTCCCATTCAACTCAAAACCTCTTGCACCGGGCGAGTAGTTATATCCATATTATCAAAGGGTTGGTTGATATCGCCGGAACAGTAGAGCCCCGCTTACGCCATGCTCTATTCCGTCATGCTAATCAGGAAAGTGGCCATTTTTTAGGGCTGATGCGCAAAAAATTACCCGCATCACCGGAACGCAGTGCGCTGGCAGCCAGGTTTAGCCAATTGGGGCTACACTCAGCCCTGTTCCGTGGTGTTGGTGATATACATGCGTTCTGGCGGGCACTGCGTTGCTTGCTAACTATCGCGCGTTATGCGCGACAAAAGCATTCGCAGTGTGAATAGATATTAAATATACATTTATTTTTGTTATTACTCAGGAAAATTTCATGTTTAATAAGGCATAAAATTTTTTCTGGGAATAGGTATAAATGCAGCGCATTTTGGTTATCCGCATTGATTTCCTTGGCGACATAATATGCACCACTGCTTTACTACATGCACTCAAGCTGCGCTGGCCTACGGCCGAAATTCATGTGTTAGCGAATAAATACAATCGCGCCGCACTGGCACGTAACCCCGATGTCAGCGCGGTTCATACTTATGTTTACAGTAAGCAGTGTGAAAGAAACCAACAACCCGGCAGGCTTAAGGCCCTGTTTGAGCGGCTGGCCCTAATTTGGCAGCTGCGGCGTTTGCGCTTTAATCTGTTGGTTATTCCTAACGGCGGCATGAACAAAAACAGTATTCAGTTTGCTAAACAACTTAATGTGGCTGATAGCCGCTGGCATACCCCTGTCAGTGAGTTTGACGATCGCAATCCTGACCATGTTGCCAATCGGCCCATACGTCATGAGGCACTGTCTGGTTTTTCGCTAATACCCGAACTGGGGCCAGTAGATATCAATACACTTAAGCTGCATATCTATCCTGACCCACAATTACAGGTAAAATGGCAGTCAGAACTAGGCGAAAAAAACCGACCGCGTATCGGGTTGTTTGTGTCGAACAAATCACCGCAACGGCGTTGGAGCTGGGAGAAGTGGCAACAATTGGCGCTGAAACTCAGTGATCAGGCCGATATAGTGATTTTATCTGACCCAACCGCGCCACCGAGTGAACAGCAATTGGCCAGCATCCAGGGCCGGGCGCTGTTAACCCCCTCGGTGGATGAGTTCGTGGCAGCCGCCAGTCAATTGGACTTGGTTATCTCGGCGGATAGCGCGCCGGTACATATCAGCTCAGCGTTGCAAATACCGGTGGTCGCGCTGTTTGAGGCTCGGCCAGAGAAATACCGGCGTTGGTACCCGTTAACCCGCCATGTTTTGTTGCATGCAGGGCCACAGGTCGATGACATCACCGTTGATGCCGTTGAAACGGCTTCCCGTATGTTATTGAATAATAAATAATACCCACCCAAAAACCACTCTCAATGGGCGTGGTTGTTGCAGGCAGTTTGAATGCGGCCAGCGCGTAAAAACCGGAGTGTACACAAAGTACGTGAGGATTTTTAGCACTGCCCAAGTTCAAAATGGCAAATAAAATAGCCGATTAAGGCCGGTACACCGGCCTATCCCCGAGAATAGTCGCCCGATGCATCACCCGCCGCTGTGGCAGATAATCTGCATTGGCGTAGTGTTGGGTGACCCGGTTATCCCAGATAGCCACATCATCCTGCTGCCAGCGCCAACGCACCTGAAACTCCGGTTTGGTGGTATGGGCAAAAAGAAAACGCAGTAA
This sequence comes from Yersinia pekkanenii, assembly GCF_001152565.1. Lineage (GTDB taxonomy): Bacteria > Pseudomonadota > Gammaproteobacteria > Enterobacterales > Enterobacteriaceae > Yersinia > Yersinia pekkanenii. The sequence continues at coordinate 31,807 of NZ_CQAZ01000013.1, forward strand.
CGCATCACTCTCTTTATCACTCAGGTCAACTATTCGGGTGGTGAATCCTTCATTGACAAACAACGCTTGACGCTCCGTCACCGGATGAGTACGTACCACTGGGTGTAACCTCGGCGGATTGTTCTCTTTTGCCAGTAGCCAACGCTGATGCTCTTCCGGCGTTGCACGGTGTTTGTGCTCAGGGAAAGAATGGGTGAAGTCGTGCTCGGCCTGCAAACCCGCCAATAACTGTTTAAATGGGGCAGAAAGCGCCTCATAAGCCGCAATTCCGCTACTCCACAAGGTATCGCCACCAGTGGGTGGTAACTGCTTGGCGGCCAGGATCGCGCCCAATGGCGGATTTTCGATAAACGTAACGTCAGTATGCCAGTTATCATTATCCGGCGGATTATGGTCGTGGGTATCCAGCACGATAATCTCTTCGCACTCTTTAGTGTGCGGATAAACCGGATGAATATGTAGATCACCAAAACGCCCGGCTAACTCGCGCTGCTGTAGCGGCGTGATCGGTTGATTACGGAAAAACAGCACCTGATGCCTAAGCAACGCGTGATAAAGCTGCTCAAACTGGCTATCCCCTAACGGGCGGGCAATATTAATATTCTCAACCTGCGCGCCAATATATGGCCCTAACGGGGTCACGACCAAACGTTCATTCATTGTTGTGCTCCATACCAAGGCGTTAAGCGGCGTTGTATCGCCCGCAAACTTAATTCCATACCAAAAGCGATAATGGCGATCACACTGATACCGGCAATCACCACGTCGGTCGCAAGAAACTCACCGGCGGACTGCACCATAAAACCCAGTCCCCGAGTGGCAGCGATTAACTCAGCCGCGACTAGCGTTGACCAACCGACACCCAAGCCAATGCGGATACCGGTTAGGATTTCCGGCAAGGCGCTGGGCAGTACCACAAACCATAAAACTTGCCCGCGGCTGGCCCCTAATGCGCGGGCCGCTCTTATCCGAACCTGCGCCACACTGCGCACACCAGCAACCGCTGCCAGTGTCACCGGCGCAAATATCGCCAGATAAATCAGCAGAATTTTTGAGGTTTCGCCAATACCAAACCAGATAACCATAAGGGGTAAATAGGCCAACGGTGGCACCGGGCGGTAAATCTCGATCAAGGGGTCCAGCACACCGCGAACCGTACTATTTAGGCCCATCGCAATACCGGTGGGGACACCGAGCGCCACTGCGGCAAATAATGCGACTAAAATTCGCCCCAAACTGGCCGCCAAATGCTGCCATAACGTGGCATCCATAAACCCCTGTGGGCTGGCAATCACCCGTAATTGATGCAATACCTGTTGCGGCGCGGGTAAAAACAGTGGGCTGATAAGCTGTAAAGCCGTCACCGCCCACCACAGGGCTACCACCAACGTTAACGTGATGATACTAAGCCACAAACCTTTCGCTGCCGGTAAATGGCGGGTCGCCTTTTTGCGGGTTGGATGCCCGGTGCGCGGCGCATCAGTGGCTGGCAAAGGCGTGGTTTGATGATGCAACGTGCTGTGCAGGCTCATATCAGAACCTCCCGCTGCTGGAAGACTTTGCCCAACACGTATTCGCGGCGGGCGATAAATTCAGGGTCTGACTTAATAGCGCGGCAAGGTTCACCCTCGGCATAGCGTTGGCCAAAGTTCAGCGATAGCCGTTCGACCACCTGCCCAGGCCCCGGCGACAACAGCAATAACTCGCTGGCGAGAAATACCGCTTCTTCAATATCATGAGTAATCAGTAGAATTTGTTTACCGGTATCACGCCAGATGGTCAGCAGCAGCTCTTGCATCTGCTCGCGGGTAAACGCATCCAGTGCGCCGAAAGGTTCATCCAACAGCAGTAAGCGCGGGGAGACCGCCAGCGCACGCGCAATCCCCACCCGCTGGCGCATACCGCCGGAAAGCTGCCAAATAGCGTGATGCTCAAAGCCGGCTAACCCGACCCGATTAAGCATTTTCAGGGCGATTTCACGCCGCTGTTTTTTATTTAATCCGGTCAGTTGCAGGCCAAACTCGACATTACTGACCACATCGCGCCACGGCAGTAAACCCTCATGCTGGAACACCACTCCCCGCTCGGCACTTGGGCCGTGAACCGGAATATTATCCAGAGTGATGCTGCCAGATGAAGGCTCCATAAACCCGGCAATCAAATTTAATAACGTGGTTTTGCCACAGCCCGATGGCCCCAATACCACGACCAACTGTCCGGATGCGATTTGTAATGACACATCCTGTAAGGCAGGTTTGCCCTGATATTCGGCCCACAGGCCGCGCACGTTTAGCATGGTGGCTCCTAGGGCTGCGGTGTGGCCTGAACTTCTTTCACAAAGCGATCAGTAACAAAATCATGATAATCACTGGCAACTTGCGGGATCTTACCCTGCTCTTTCAGGAACGCAGCCGTATCGCGGATAGCTTGATCCACTGGCTGGCCCAGTTGTGTTATCTGCTCAGCCACCGGCAGGTAAGTATTCCCTTTCACCAGTTCCGGTATTTGGTCGGTCGGGACGCCACTTAAGCGGGACAGCCGGCTCAAATGTTGCTGGTTTTTTAGCCACTGCTCAGGCTGTGCCAGATACGCCCCTTGTGCGGCCAATGCACTGCGAGCAAAGGCGGTAACCACCTCAGGATGTGCTGCTGCGAAGTCCTTGCGCACCACCCACACATCCAGTGTTGGCGCGCCCCATTGCCCTACTTGTGCGGAATCGGTCAATACCGTACCGGTTTTGGCTAATTCGTTAACGGCAGGAGCCCAAACATAAGCGCCATCAATATCCCCTCGTTGCCAGGCGGCAGCGATAGCGGGCGGTTGCAAGTTGAGGATAGTGACCTGACCCGGCTTGATCCCCCAATGCTTCAGGGCTGCCAGTAGACTGTAATGCGTGGTGGAGATAAACGGCACGGCAATGCGTTTACCGATTAAATCTTGCGGCGTTTTGATCTCTTTTTTCACCACCAATGCTTCAGAACTGCCCAACTGTGAGGCCAGTAGAAAAACCTCAATCGGGACATTCTGGCTGGCGGCAACCGCCAGTGGGCTGGAGCCAATATTGCCAATCTGCACATCACCGGAGGCTAATGCTCTGACCACGCTGGAACCACTATCAAACTTGCGCCAATCCACTTTAGCACCAGACAATTTGGCAAAGCTGTTATCCGCCTGAGCAACCTTGGCCGGTTCAGCCGAAGTTTGGTAAGCCACTGTGACATCGACAGCATGCGCACTGGTGGCAACCAGTGACAGGGCCAGGAGTGCGCCACCGGCCCCTAAGAAGCCGCGTATTGCGGTGGTAATACTCATAAAAGAAAAGGTTATCGCCATGGTTCACTCCGCTCGATTAACAGTGTCATTCGCTATTGTTGCGACCCTAAGCGCACCCGGCGCGCTGAAATGACAGTGTTACCTGAAGGAGTAATATGACAAAAGGAATAAAAAAATATTCTTTATTCCTTTAAATAATAAGTAAAGTCTGGCGGGATGGTCTATTCGGTTAACTTATGGATCTATAACCCAAAGTCATTGGTGATAGCGGTGTCAAGTCAGAAGAGATACCTCACCTTTCATGAAAATTCGGGCCTCACCGGCAATCAGGGTGCGATCACCGGCTAAGGTGCAGAATAGCTCCCCCCCCGTGCTGATATCTGCCGAGCATGTAGCGGCGCTTTCCCCAGCCGGGCCACCCAATACGGCATTAATGTGCAATGGGCAGAGCCGGTAACCGGATCTTCATTGCTGCCCAGGGTATAGTTATAGGCCATCAATTAGCTCCAGTGATTAATCAATGCCATATCAGTAATACACAGGCTGCCGTCAGCAAGCCCATCGAGAGATTAAAGGTAAACCAGGCGCGGCGGGTGCGCAGCAGGCGGCCAATCAAAGTGCCAAAACCCAGCCAAATAATACCGGCCACCAGATTCACCATAAACATGCCCAGACTGATCATGACGATGGAATGATTATAATCCGCGCCCGCCATACTGAAGCTGGCGACTGAGCCTAATCCCATTAACCAGGCTTTTGGATTAAGAAACTGTAATAGCCAGCCCTGATATAAACGCAGCGGCTTTGGCGGAACTACGTTGGTTTCTAATTTCTCATAAGCAGAAGTGGCAATCTTCCATGCCAGCCACAGTAGATACAAACTACCCAGAATTTTCAGGATCAGATGGAGGGAAGGGTAAATAAGTATCAGGCCGCCGATACCAAAAGCGACCAACAACAGCATACTTTGCATCCCTAACATAATGCCTAACATCAGCCAGATAGAGCGCATAAAACCAAAGTTGGCACCCGCGGCGGTCAGCAACATATTGTTCGGACCGGGGGTAATAGCAGCAACCCAGAGAAAACCTACCATTGAAAGAAATAAACTCAGTTCCATGAGACGGGTGCCCCTCACCCAAAATGATACGCGATATACCCATGAAGCTAACAGTGTGCTATTGATCACACAAGAACAACGACATGATTTCCATTCACCATATGCATGAAATATTTCGCCCGCTGGCCGGTGCCAGTAACCCACATCTGCAAACGCTGCTGCCACGATGGGTCAGACGGCGCGTGCAACTGCAACCATTCTGGCAACGGCTGGAGTTACCTGATGGGGATTTTATCGATCTGGCCTGGAGTGAAAACCCGGAGCTGGCTCGCGACAAACCCAGAGTGGTGTTATTCCACGGTCTGGAAGGCAATTTTTACAGCCCGTATGGCCATGGGTTACTGCACGCATGGCAAGCTAAAGGATGGTTGGGTGTCGTCATGCATTTTCGCGGATGCAGTGGCGAGCCAAATCGTAAGTCACGTATTTACCATTCCGGTGAAACAGAAGATGCCCGCTTCTTTTTGCGCTGGCTACGGGAAAGCTATGGTCAGGTGCCAACCGCCGCAGTGGGAGTCTCTTTAGGTGGCAATATGCTGGCCTGCTACCTGGCTGAGCAAGGGCGACTGGCCCCATTTGGGGCAGGCAGTCTGTTACAAGCTGCGGTGGTAGTGTCAGCACCGCTGATGCTTGAACCTTGTGCCAATCGGATGGATCAAGGCTTCTCTCGCGTCTATCAACGCTATTTACTGAATCAGCTAAAGTTGAATGCGACCCGCAAGCTTTTACATTACCCCGGAAGCCTGCCTCTCGAACTGGTGCAGTTAAAAGGACTGCGACGAATCAGAGATTTCGATGATGTCATAACAGCTAAAATACATGGCTTTAATGACGCAGTAGATTATTATCGCCGCTGTAGCGCCCTGCCGCTGCTGCCGCAGATAACCACCCCGTTGCTGATCATTCATGCTAAAGATGACCCTTTTATGACGGCCGAGGTGATCCCTGACCTCAGCGAGTTACCGGGCAATATTGATTATCAGTTAACCGAACATGGCGGCCACGTTGGTTTTGTCGGCGGTTCATTGAAACACCCGAAAATGTGGTTGGAGCAACGTATTCCAACCTGGCTTTCCCCTTATCTGGAGTCGCAGTAATGATAGTTCCCTGGCAGCAAGTCGACGCTGAAACACTGGATAACCTACTTGAAGCCTTTGTGCTCCGTGAAGGCACGGATTACGGCGAACATGAGCGTTCACTAGCGCAAAAAGTCGAGGATGTACGCCGTCAGTTGGTGAGCGGTGAGGCTATTTTGGTGTGGTCAGAGTTGCACGAAACCATCAATATTATGACACGAGGCTCCTTTCGCGCCGGAGCAGAAGAACAGCAATAACCCTGGCCCTATCAGAACCGCATTCGGTTAAAACTAAGGTAAAACAAAGTGACAAGCCCGCCACTTTGCCCTAAAAATAACCATCAACGATAAAAAACAGGCAATTGTAGCCCGGTCACTGACAGTCTAACCCCATGGAGTTACTGCTAATATGTCAACTAAACATCCGGTTATCGCCGTTACCGGCTCAAGTGGTGCCGGGACGACCACCACCAGCCTGGCATTCCGTAAAATCTTTCAGCAGTTGAATATTCGCGCGGCGCAAATTGAGGGTGATAGCTTTCATCGCTATACTCGCCCGGAAATGGATGCTGCCATCCGTAAGACACGAGATCTGGGTAAGCACATCAGCTATTTTGGCCCGGAAGCCAATGACTTTGGTCAGTTGGAGCAAAGTGTGGAGGAATACAGCAAAAGCGGCACCGGTCGCTCGCGTAAGTATTTGCACACTTATGATGAAGCCGTGCCTTATAACCAGATCCCAGGAACATTCACGCCATGGGAAGCGCTGCCAGAACCCACCGATGTGCTGTTTTATGAAGGGCTACACGGCGGGGTGGTGACGGAACATCATGATGTGGCAAAACACGTAGATTTGTTGGTGGGCGTGGTGCCTATCGTCAATCTGGAGTGGATTCAAAAGTTGGTCCGCGATACCGGTGAGCGCGGTCATTCCCGTGAGGCGGTGATGGATTCGGTAGTACGTTCCATGGACGATTACATTAACTACATTACGCCACAGTTCTCCCGCACTCATATTAACTTCCAGCGTGTTCCAACCGTCGATACCTCAAACCCATTTGCCGCCAAAGCCATTCCTTCGCTGGATGAAAGCTTTGTTGTCATTCACTTTCGCGGTTTAGACCAAATCGACTTCCCTTACTTGCTGGCAATGCTGCAAGGGTCATTTATCTCTAACATCAATACGCTGGTGGTCCCCGGCGGGAAAATGGGGCTGGCAATGGAGCTGATTATGGCACCACTGGTTCAGCAATTACTGGAAGGCAAAAAAATAATTTAGTGCTATACCAGCCCAAAGTAATTAGAGCTGCAGGTAGGCGGCAAGCGAACCCAGCCAACACCCCTGCAGCGTCAAGTACGAAGGGCTTGTTTAGGCGATTTCGCGGATTTCAAAACTGTGAGTGATAGTGGCAGCCTTACCCAGCATCAGCGCAACCGAACAATATTTCTCTGCTGACAACTCAACCGCGCGCTCAACAATTTTGTCCGTCAGGCCTTTGCCGCTGACAATAAAGTGCAAGTTGATTTGCGTAAACAACCGTGGTGCTTCTTCCTGGCGTTGCGAAGTTAATGTGACCTCGCAATCACGTACATCATTGCGCCCTTTTTGCAAAATAGAAACAACATCAATCGCGCTACAACCGCCTGCCGACATTAACAACATTTCCATCGGGCTGGGTGCCTTGTCTCCGGCATTTCCGTCCATCAAAATCTGATGACCTGAAGCGGATTCCCCCAAAAATGTCAGCCCCTCAACCCACTTTACACGTGCCTGCATAACGCTATCTCCCAGTTAAATTTCCTGATCCAGACTACCCTTTCATTTACAAACTGGCAATGTAACCCGATGTTCATCATGCTGAAGCGATACAACACAAGACACTGGTCTCATCCTGTGCTACAAACAGAACCGAAAGTGTTGTTTCTAGAATTAAATAGGGTAGTGATCAATACTCAGTGAAGGGTTTCTATCCGGTACGTATCTTGGCTATACCTTTCGGCAGTTGAGCAAATTATTATGCTAAGAGAAAGTGTATTTTATAAGCACGCCGTACAGGGAACTCTGATCCCTGTTATGTTAGGCAGCGATAACAACAGAGGATAACAGCGAATGGTTCTCGGTAAGCCGCAAACAGACCCGACTCTCGAATGGTTCCTGTCTCATTGCCATATCCACAAATATCCATCAAAGAGTACGCTAATTCACCAAGGTGAAAAGGCTGAAACGCTTTACTACATCGTGAAAGGCTCCGTTGCGGTGCTTATCAAAGATGAAGAAGGTAAAGAGATGATCCTCTCCTATTTAAACCAGGGAGATTTCATTGGCGAACTTGGATTATTTGAAGAAGGCCAGGAACGGAGTGCCTGGGTTAGAGCAAAAACTGCCTGTGAAGTGGCTGAAATTTCTTACAAAAAATTCCGTCAGTTGATTCAGGTCAATCCAGATATCTTGATGCGCCTATCTTCACAGATGGCGAATCGCTTACAGATTACCTCTGAGAAAGTGGGTAACCTTGCTTTCCTTGATGTGACTGGGCGCATTGCACAAACGCTGCTGAATCTGGCAAAACAACCTGATGCCATGACCCACCCAGATGGGATGCAGATTAAGATTACCCGCCAGGAAATTGGTCAAATAGTTGGCTGCTCCCGCGAAACTGTGGGGCGGATACTAAAAATGCTGGAAGATCAAAATCTGATCTCCGCACACGGTAAAACGATTGTCGTTTACGGCACCCGTTAATCTCCCATAAAGCCGGTGCCGATAACCTCGGGACTGGCTTTTTCGTCTGTTGTAACTTATAAATTTCTGGGGCCTCTATGAATTGGCAACGGCTTATTTATCATCCTGAAGTTATTTATCGGCCCAATGTTAACTATGGACTGCGCCAAACACTGGTGCTCTGCTTACCGGCGGCGTTGGGGTTTGCGATTGGCGAATTGCGATTGGGGCTGATGTTCTCCCTGATACCCGCCTGTTGTAATATTGCTTCGCTAGATACCCCCCATCAACATTTCTTCCGGCGGCTGATTATCGGCGGGATGCTCTTTGCATTCAGTAGCTTTCTGACTCAACAACTGTTGCTGTGGCATATTCCATTGCCTGCGGTGATGCTTGGTTTGGCATTAATATTGGGTATGAGTGGTGCCATCAGCCAGCTCAATGGTCGTCTGCTCCCCGCCGCACTCATCGCCGCTATTTTCAGCCTTAGCATGCTAGGCCGCGCACCTATCTGGCAAGCACCGTTGATGTGTGCCGTGGGGACGCTCTGGTACGGCGTATTTAACTGGTTGTGGTTCCGGTTATGCAAAGATCAACTGATCCGTGAGCCCCTGAGCCAACTCTATAATTTGCTGGCCGAGTATTGCGACGTTAAATACAGCCTGTTTTCCCAGCATGTTGAATCAGAAAAGGCGCTCCCCAAATTGCTCGACAGGCAACAAGGGATAATGGATGAAATTAACCAGCTTTATCAACAATTTAACTTGATAGACAATGCCACTAAACAAGAGCGAAAACGGTTATTGAGCTTGTTTCAGATGGCGCTCGATTTGCAGGAGCATATTACCGCGGCAATGAATCAGCCGGAGAAAGTGCAAGAGCTAATGAAGCAAGGCCAAATAGAAACGGTCCTTGAGCGCAATATGCAGACTATCTCGGCTCGAATGCGCACCATCGCCGATGATATTCTCTATCACCACCGCGCAATGGCACGTTTCAGCGCCGGTGAGGCGCTGGTAGAGCTGGAAGAAATAGCCCAGCAGAACCCAGACAACCCGGTTCTACAATTCAGCTATTACCACATCAGCCATGTTACCCAGATCCTGAGCGACCAACGCCCGCAATATGACCGCGAATTGATGTCCAGCCAGCTCTCCCAGCCGTTCTGGCCAGCACTCGTCAGCTATTTATCATTTAAATCCAGTGCCTTGCGGGATGCTGCTCGCATGGGAGTTACCCTGGCTGTCGGCAGTTACATCGGTAATCTGATGCATCTGCCCAAACCTTATTGGATCTTACTCACCATCATGCTGGTGACGCAAAACGGCTATAACGCCACTAAAGTGCGTATTCATCACCGCGCCCTTGGTACTCTGGTTGGGCTATTACTCGCGGCAGCCTTGCTGCATTTTCAAATTCCAGAAGGGACGACGCTGAGCATCATGTTGCTCATTACCCTGATATCCTATCTGGTTCAACGCAAAAACTACGGGCTGGCTGTCATCGGTAGAACCATAACTGCGGTGTATATCTTGCAGCTATTGACCGGAGAAGGCGCAGACTTTTTAGTCCCACGGTTACTGGATACCTTAATCGGCTGCGCGTTGGCCTTTGCCAGTGCATTATGGTTGTGGCCTCAGTGGCAAAGCGGTTTACTGCGTAAAAATGCGCATCAAGCGTTGGCGAGTTATCAGAATATCCTGCGCATCCTGCTGAAACCTCACCCTGATATCGGGCAACTGGCTTATGAACGGATCCAAGTGAACAAGGCGAGTAACGCCGTTCTAAGCTCACTCAATCAGGCGATGCAAGAACCGGGATTTAATTCAAAATATTTGGCGGACATGCGGCTTTGGGCCACCCATAGCGAGCTAATTGTTGGGCATATCAATGAGATGACTATCCTAACACGGGAGCATTCGTTAGCTGATTCAACCTCGTCCTCCGAGGAGAAGCTCGTGCAAATGAGCGCCACCCTGGCGGCGGAGTATTTGCAGTTATGTGAGATGGCGATTCAGCAATGCCAGCAACGGCTGGAATCGGATAACAGCGGGGGTGATAACGATTTTGTGCAAATGCCAGACGTGGACTCTGACACACAAATCTCTGAGCTGGAACGTAATTTACGGCGGATTTTGTCACATCTGAGTGTGATGCATACCGTATCATCAATGGCCTGGCAGCAGCAGCCACATCACGGTATTTGGCGCAGCCGTAAGTTACGCGATAAAACGTAACAATGGAGAGGCAGAGCGCCTCTCCATACACTGTTTAGCCGTTGACCAAACTGGCAATCGCTTTTTCCAGGCGTGCCATTCCTAGCTGGATATCATCCAGTTCAATCACCAACGAAGGCGCTAACCGCAGCACATCCGGCCCGGCATTGAGGATCATCAAGCCATTAGCCGCCGCCGCCGTCAGGAACTCCCGCGCACGACCCCGGTATTGTGGCGTTAACTCTGCACCCATCAGCAGCCCCATGCCCCGGATATCCTCAAATACATGATACTTGTTGTTAATCTGTTGCAGAGCTTGCACAAACAAACCGTGACGCAGTTCGATACCATCAAGTACCTCAGGGGTGTTAATCACATCCAGTGCCGCCTCAGCGACCGCACAGGCCAGAGGATTGCCACCATAAGTGGTGCCATGGGTTCCTACCGCCATCACCGAGGCAATCTCTTCCGTGGTCAGCATCGCACTGATAGGGAAACCGCCGCCCAAGGCTTTCGCCGTGGTCAGGATATCGGGGGTCACGCCGTAGTGCATATAGGTAAACAGCTTGCCGCTGCGGCCCATGCCGCTTTGTACTTCATCAAATACCAGCAGCGCTTTGTATTGGGAGCACAGCGCCCGCACGCCTTGCAGAAATTCTGGCGTGGCGGAGGTAATGCCCCCTTCTCCTTGAATGGGCTCAAGTACGACGGCACAAGTATGGTCATCCATTACCGCTTTCACCGCCGCCAGATCATTAAACGGCACATGGATGATATCCGCTGGTTTCGGGCCAAAACCATCAGAGTATTTTGGCTGACCGCCAACGGATACGGTAAACAAGGTGCGACCATGGAAAGCATTGTGGAAAGCAATGATTTTGGTTTTGTACGGGCTATGGCGCTCAATGGCATAATGACGGGCTAACTTAAAGGCCGCCTCGTTCGCTTCACCGCCAGAGTTAGCAAAAAACACGCGGTCGGCAAAGGTCGCGGTAATCAGTTTTTGTGCCAAACGCAGTGCGGGCTCGTTGGTGAAGACGTTACTGGTATGCCATAACGTCTCCCCCTGTTCATGCAATGCAGCCACCAGCGCGGGGTGACAATGGCCTAACGCAGTAACCGCAATTCCACCTGCGAAATCAATATATTCCGTACCTGCTTGATCCCATACGCGGCTACCTTTCCCTTTTACCGGAATAAACTGCGCTGGTGCATAAACAGGCAAAATAACCTGATCGAATGTACTGCGACTCACTGCTAACTTATCTGCCATTGCGCTGCCACCCTGATAAAAAATTAAGCTGCCAATGATTGGCGTATGAAAATATAGTCATAAAATATGCATAAAAAATCACAATGAGGCAAATAAAAAGATCACTTTATAAATGATATTATCTTAACATTCTAATTTTTAAGAAAATTATCTAATAATTGATGGCCCTGCTCACTGAGGATACTCTCTGGGTGGAACTGCACCCCTTCCAATGGCAGCGTACGATGGCGGATGCCCATGATCTCATCCATTACACCGTCTTGCTCAGTCCATGCAGTTAGCTCAAAACAGTCGGGCAGTGAGTCAGTGGCAATCACTAAAGAGTGATAACGGGTAACGGTCAGCGGCTGGTTAAGGCCACGGAAAACGCCCTGGCTATTATGACAAATCGCCGTGGTTTTACCGTGCATCACCTGCCGCGCCCGCATTATCCGCGCACCAAAAGCCTGCCCCAGCGCCTGGTGGCCCAAACAAACCCCCAGTATTGGCAATTTATCGGCGAAATGACGAATAGCAGCCAGCGAAATCCCAGCCTCATTCGGGGTACAAGGGCCGGGAGAAATCACCAAGTGTGAAGGAGATAATTTTTCAATATCAGTCAATTGCACTTCATCATTGCGCTTAACCACCACCTGAACGCCCAGTTCACAAAAATACTGGTACAGGTTGTAGGTAAATGAATCGTAATTATCGATCAATAACAGCATTTCACATCCCAAAAAATCAGGTTAACGCTTACGCCCACCCGTAATTGATCCCAGAACACCGCGCAAAATTTGTCGGCCCAGATCGCGCGCCATACTTTTTGCCGCCGTCTGAACAATGCCATCATGCTTGCCACCCCGTGGGCCGGTAGAACCAAACAACAAATCATTCAGTCCCCCCATCCAACCACCGTCAGCGCTCTTCTGCTGACCCGCCGGTTGCTGAGGTCCCGTCACGTTCCCTGTAGCGGTATCGCCCAGGGTAGAGAACCCACTCACGGATAACATCTCATATGCAGACTCGCGATCCACCATCTCTTCATAACGGCCATACAGTGGCGAGTGATTGATGGCGTGATTACGTGCCGCCGCATCCAATGCGCCCATTTTTGATTGTGGGGCAATCACCATTCCTCGCTCCACCACATTGGGCCGCCCTTTCTCATCAAGGAAAGAAATAAGCGCCTCGCCAACACCCAGCTCGGTAATCACTTGTTCGGCGCTAAATGCCGGATTCGCGCGCAGGGTTTGAGCGGCAGCTTTAACCGCTTTTTGATCTCGAGGGGTAAAGGCGCGTAGGGCATGTTGTACCCGATTGCCCAGTTGACCGAGAATTTTATCCGGGATATCCAATGGGTTTTGCGTCACAAAATAGATACCGACCCCCTTTGAGCGGATCAGCCGCACCACTTGCTCAACTTTATCTACCAGCGCCGTCGGAGCATCGGTGAACAACAAATGGGCTTCATCAAAGAAAAAGACTAACTTAGGCTTATCAACATCGCCGACTTCCGGAAGCTGCTCAAAGAGTTCAGCCAGCAACCAAAGCAGGAAAATAGCGTACAGTTTGGGTTGATTGATCAACCGATCAGCGGCCAACAGATTGATAACGCCCTGCCCGTTGCTGTCGGTCTGCATCAAATCGTGGATATCCAACATCGGTTCGCCAAAAAATTGATTGGCACCCTGCGCTTCTAACATCAGTAAACCACGCTGGATAGCCCCAATTGAGGCCGGTGTAATGTTGCCATATTGCGTACGGAACTGTTTTGCGTTGTCTCCGACATATTGCACCATGGCACGCAGGTCTTTCATGTCCAACAGCAGCAAACCGTTGTCGTCAGCAATTTTAAACACCAATTGCAGTATGCCGCTTTGTACCTCATTCAGATCAAGCAAACGCCCCAGCAGCAGCGGGCCGAGATCAGAAATGGTGGCGCGAATCGGATGACCTTTCTCGGCAAAGATATCCCAAGGCACAATCGGGCAGGCTTGTGGCTGCCAGTCGGTAACACCGATTGCCGCCAGCCGGGTTTGCAGCTTTTCAGAATCTCCCCCTTCAGCGCCAATACCGGATAAATCCCCTTTCACATCAGCCAAAAATACCGGCACGCCAATGCGGGAAAATTGCTCTGCCATCTTTTGCAGGGTGACGGTTTTACCGGTACCAGTCGCACCAGTAATCAACCCATGGCGATTGGCCAGTGCCGATAAAATCACTAAGTCTTGTGCCGGCAGTGCTTTGCCGATAAGTAATGTTTCGCTCATAAACCTTTCACCCCATCGCAGACAGATAATTGATTATAAGCATGCCGCAGGAGCCAACGGATTAATTTATGGCAGCAATGTGATTGTTGGGAATATAAACCAGCCTTCGAGGTTTAGCGTGAAGGCTGGTGGGCAGCAATTAAGGCAAAACTTTCGCTGACAGGATAGTGATCGGTTTAACCGGCACATTCTGATACGGGCCGACATTTTCGGTCTGAACCTGGGAGATCTTCTCTACCACATCCATGCCGTTAACTACTTTACCGAACACGGCATAACCAAAGTCACGCTGGCCGTGGTCAAGAAAAGCATTATCTGCCACGTTCAGGAAGAACTGGCTGGTAGCACTGTCTTTATCGGCAGTACGCGCCATAGAGATGGTGCCACGCAGATTACGCAAGCCGTTATCTGCTTCATTTTTGATTGGCGTTTTAGCGGTTTTTTGTTTGAAGTCAGCGGTAAAGCCCCCCCCCTGAATCATAAAACCAGGGATAACACGATGGAAAATAGTGTTGTTGTAGTAGCCGTTGTTGACATAGTCAACGAAGTTTTGTGTTGAAACCGGGGCCTTCTGGCTATTGAGTTCTAGCTCAATATTCCCAACTGACGTCGTTAACAATACATGAGGCTCACCGGCCGCTAAAGCAGCAGGAGCCACGGCGCTTAGGGAACAAAGTGCGATGAAGGTCACTAAAGTACGTTTGAACATTAACGGTTCCTTTCTGTGGGATGCAAACAACGGAAAAGCGCTTTGATTCTAGAGAGCTAACCCGCGCAATACCACCCATTTACGGATATTTACGTAACAGAATGCGGATTTTCGCTGAAATCTCGCCACCTTGGCAGATAAATAGCACCATGGCGATTAATTAACCAAATTAAACCATCAACCCAACCCCAGGCAACAGTGAAATTCTGCAATAGAGATCACGTCTTGCTTATTATTCTTCCTATTACCTGCCATTTTTGGGAGAAACCTCTCATTTTGTTTTTGGTTAATCGCTAGTCTGCTCTAAAATGAGAGCGCTCTCATTTATAATTCATCCATTTGGAAGCCAAATTATGAAAACCTTTAAAATTGCTATTATTGGTGGCGGTAGTAGCTATACCCCAGAGTTAGTTGATGGGCTGATTCAGCGTATTGATCAGTTGCCGGTCACTGAGTTGGCACTGGCTGATGTCGAATTGGGCCGTCAAAAAGTAGAAATCATTGCCGCACTGACTCGAAGAATGTTAGATCGTCATGGTCTTGAGCACGTAAAAGTCAGCGTTCACTTCTCACTGGATGACTCCATCAAGGGAGCCAGTTTTGTCCTGACACAATTCCGTGTAGGCCAGCTCCCTGCACGGGCAGCAGATGAACGCTTGGGGCTAAAATATAACCTACTTGGCCAGGAAACGACCGGCGTCGGCGGTTTTGCCAAAGCACTACGCACCATTCCGGTGATGCTTGATATTGCGGCAAGAGTCGAGCGACTGGCTCCAGATGCCTGGATTATTAACTTTACCAATCCTGCTGGTATCGTCACTGAAGCCGTTACCCGTTACAGCAAAGCAAAAATTATCGGCCTGTGTAATGTCCCAATCAGCATGCACCATATGATTGCCAATTTGCTGCACGCACCTTATGACGATATTCAGCTGCGTTTTGCCGGGCTAAATCATATGGTATGGGTGCATGAAGTCTTACAACGTGGTAAAGATGTCACCGCAGATGTGTTGAATATGTTGTGTGATGGGGCGTCGCTGACCATGAATAATATTAAGGAAGCACCATGGCCACCGGAATTCCTGCGGGCAATGGGGGCGATCCCTTGTCCATATCATCGCTATTTTTACCAGACTCAGGATATGCTGGCAGAAGAAATGGCTGCAGCCGCCGAACGTGGTACCCGTGCAGAACAAGTGATGCAGGTAGAAAAAGAGTTATTCGAGCTGTACGCTGATCCCCATCTGGACAGTAAACCGGAACAGCTCAGCTTCCGTGGCGGATCATTTTATTCTGAAGTTGCACTGGAGCTTATTCGTGCTATTCATAATAATTTAGGTACGCAACTCGTCGTTAATACCACAAACCGTGGCGCGATCCATGGTTTATCCGATGGCTCAGTGGTAGAAACTAACTGTATTATTGATGCACAAGGTGCTCATCCACTCACCTTCGGTTCATTACCGGTTGCGATGCATGGGCTGACCCAGCAAGTAAAAGCCTACGAGCGTCTGACCATTGAAGCTGCGGTACACGGTGACCGTGGTAGTGCTTTGTTAGCCTTAGTGACTAACCCACTGATTGCTAACGCCAGCATTGCTCAGCCGCTATTGGACGATGTTCTACAGGTCAATAAACCCTACCTGCCTCAGTTCGCAGATTTGTAACATTAACTCATTTTATACCCAAAGTAATTGGAGTCGCAGGTAGGCAGCAAGCGAGCAACAAAATGGTCGGGAACCGATTTGAACCGCATTTATGCTAGCCCGCAGGGTGAACCTCAAGGATGAGGCTCATTAATCCCGATGAGCTTACTGAAGTGAGTGATTCGGGGGCCGTCAACCCCCTGCGGTTTCCAGTATCAAGGGGATTGGAGCAAGATGATGGTGACACTAGAAGACGTTGCGGCACTCGCCGGGGTTTCCCGCGCTACAGTTTCCCGCGTGGTCAACGGTGATACAAATGTCAAGGCTCCGACTCGCGAAAAAGTAGAACAAGCTGTCGCGGTTCTGGATTATACCCCAAACCCTGCCGCACGGGCGCTGGCCTCTAGTCAAAGTAATACGCTGGGGCTAGTGACCACCTCTTATCGCGGGGGTTTTTTTGGTGCGCTGATGGATTTCGTGCAAACCGAAACTGAATCCCAGGGGAAGCAGCTACTGGTGACTCAGGGGCGGGATAATGCCGAGAAGGAGTGGCAGGCGATTCAACGCCTGTATAACTTACGCTGCGACGGCTTAATTCTACATGTGCGCTTTCTCAGTGACGAGAAGCTGCGTCAGCTTGTCGCCGTCGATCGACCATTCGTGCTACTGGACCGGCTGGTTCCGGGCCTTGAAACCCGCTGTGTGACTTTTGATCATCGGCGTGCCAGCCAAATGGCCACTCAGGTACTTATCGATGCCGGCCACCGCCATATTGCTTGTATCAGTGGTTCTGCTCAGCGTCATTCCAGTGCGTTACGCCGCCAGGGTTTCGTCGATGCCATGCAACAGGCAGGTTTAGAGCCGGTCGCTTGTGTGGACGGGGTTTACGATTTGGAAAGTGGTTATCAGCGCGCAGATGAGATCCTGAATCAACCTCACTTACCGACAGCTATCTATTGTTGCAATGAAGAAATGGCCATTGGCGCATTATTAGCTATTAATAAACACCGTTTACAGGTGCCGCAGGATATTTCATTGATTTGCTATGACAGTGGCGAACGCGCGCCTTTTGTGTGTCCGGCATTAACCAGCCTGCATTTCCCGATTGTAGAAATGGCGCAATACGCCACTCGACTGTTGATTAACCCACAGCTACCCAATGTCAGTTTCCCGCCCACGATTGTGATGCGAGATTCAGTCGCCCCGCCAAGATAACGATTCAATGCAAGATATCGGCTAATTAAAGTAACGGTGGCAAAGGGTCAGCTCACCTGCCGCACCCGCAACTTGTGACATCTCACTATTATTCGCAATGACACCGCATCAATTGCATTAAAAACTAGATGCATATCACAAAAAATAGCCATACCTATGCTAGGATCCGCCACCTTAGCGCTGGAAACCGGCTTGATGCCTTTTCAGCTCTATACCCGTTTTTAGCTATTATCTGTCTTTAACTCTTCTTGATTTGATACTGACACACAGGCTTATTTATGAATAACAGCAATCGCATTCGGTTAACTTGGATCAGTTACTTCTCTTACGCCCTTACTGGTGCGTTAGTGATTGTCACCGGGATGGTGATGGGAAATATCGCAGAGTATTTCAATCTGCCTATTGCCAGTATGAGTAACACATTTACTTTTCTTAACGCGGGTATATTGATCTCTATTTTCCTCAATGCCTGGTTGATGGAAATTATTCCATTAAAACGTCAGTTAATATTCGGTTTTATCCTGATGTTGATCGCTATTGCCGGATTGATGATTGGCCATAATCTGATGATCTTCTCAATCAGCATGTTCATCCTCGGGGTGGTCAGCGGGATAACCATGTCGATCGGTACCTTCCTGGTAACCCATATGTATGAAGGGCGTCAGCGCGGTTCACGCCTGCTGTTTACCGACTCATTCTTCAGTATGGCAGGGATGATTTTCCCGGTAGCCGCTGCGATGCTGCTGGCACGCCATATTGAATGGTATTGGGTGTATGTCGGCATCGGCCTGCTATATGTCGGTATTTTCGTGCTGACACTGTGCTCTGAGTTCCCGGTGCTCGGCCATAAAGCCAGTGATCAAAGCAAGCCAATTGCGAAAGAGAAATGGGGTATCGGCGTGCTGTTTCTGGCGATTGCCGCCTTATGCTATATCCTCGGTCAACTCGGTTTCATCCAGTGGGTGCCGGAATATGCCACCAAAAACTTCAATATGGATATCAGCCAGGCTGGCCAACTGGTCAGTAACTTCTGGATCTCGTACATGATTGGGATGTGGATATTCAGCTTTATCCTGCGCTTCTTTGACCTGCAACGTATCGTAACCATACTGGCGGCGCTGGCCACGCTGGCGATGTATATGTTCGTGAGCACGGATAACCCAGAGCACCTGAGCTACTACATCCTGGCGCTCGGCTTTGTCTCCAGTGCCATTTACACCACGCTGATTACCTTGGGTTCACTACAAACCAAAGTGTCGTCACCCAAACTGGTGAACTTCATTTTGACCTGCGGCACTGTCGGCACCATGCTGACCTTCGTGGTGACCGGCCCGATTGTGGCTAACAATGGGGTTCATGCCGCGCTGGCAACAGCAAATGGCCTGTACCTGGCAGTGTTTGTGATGTGCCTGGTTCTGGGCTTCTTCACCAAGCACCGCAGCCACGGCCACGTGACTCACTGATTTAGCGGTTTTACTGCCCTGCCGCCACGCCAGTGGCAGGGCAATGTCTCTTTATTTAAAATCCCCCTCCTTCGGCTTCAAATATATCCGATTTTCGGCCAATACTTAGGTTCGAACACATCTTCATGACCAAAACAGACATTGATATCAGCGGCCAGCATCTCTTTAACTTCCCCCAACTAACAGCATGCTGTCCGATTTTCTTTTTAGTCAGCTAAATTCAAAAACTGAAACCTTTCAGCTAAAGATGAATGAAATCCGCAACTTATCAAAAATCGTTAAAAATCATCCATCTACCACCTTAGAGGTATATGAGAAGCCATTTGATTTACATCAATAAGTGCGGTGCACAGAAGATTAAGGTAAAGGTAGAAAATTAAAAATTGAGGCAATAATGAGCAAAGTCAAACTTGCTATCATCGGCAACGGTATGGTCGGCCACCGCTTTATCGAAGACTTATTAGATAAAGCGGATAAAGACCAATTTGAGATAACCGTATTTTGCGAAGAACCACGTATCGCTTACGACCGGGTCCATCTTTCTTCTTACTTCTCTCATCATACTGCGGAAGAACTTTCACTGGTCCGTGAAGGCTTTTATGAAAAACACGGTGTAAAAGTGCTGGTTGGCGAACGTGCCATCACTATCAATCGCACCGAGAAAGTGATCCATTCCAACAGTGGCCGCACCCTGTATTACGACAAACTGATTATGGCGACGGGTTCATATCCGTGGATCCCGCAGATTAAAGGCAGCGAGGGGCAAGATTGCTTTGTTTATCGCACCATTGAAGACCTGAACGCCATCGAAGCCTGTACCCGCCGCAGTAAACGTGGCGCGGTTATCGGCGGTGGACTGTTAGGGTTGGAAGCCGCTGGCGCGCTGAAAAGTCTTGGCGTTGAAACACATGTTATTGAGTTTGCTCCCGTATTAATGGCCGAGCAGCTTGATCCAATGGGCGGTGACCAACTGCGTCAAAAAATTGAGCGAATGGGTGTTAGAGTTCATACCGGAAAAAATACCCAAGAGATAGTCCATTCAGGCCAAAACAGCCGCAAAACCATGCTATTTGCTGATGGCAGCCAACTGGAAGTCGATTTTATCGTCTTTTCCACCGGTATCCGCCCGCAGGACAAACTGGCCCATCAATGCGGTTTAGCGACAGCACGCCGTGGTGGTATTGCTATCAATGATTATTGCCAGACTTCTGATCCTGATGTATACGCCATTGGTGAATGTGCATCGTGGCAGGAACGGACTTTCGGGCTGGTGGCTCCGGGTTACAAAATGGCACAGGTCACGGCTGACCATCTGTTAGGCCGTGAGAATGCCTTCCGGGGTGCCGATATGAGTGCCAAGCTGAAGTTGCTGGGCGTCGATGTCGGCGGGATTGGTGATGCTCATGGCCGCACTGAAGGTGCGCGTAGCTACGTTTATCTGGATGAAAGTAAAGAGATTTATAAACGCCTGGTGGTTAGCGCCGACAACAAAACCCTGTTGGGCGCGGTGCTGGTGGGTGATACCACCGATTACGGCAATCTGCTGCAATTGGCACTGAATAATATCCCGTTACCGGAAAACCCCGATAGCCTGATCCTACCCGCCCACGCAGGCAGCAAACCGGCAATCGGCGTGGATTCGCTACCGGATACTGCGCAAATATGCTCCTGTTTTGATGTCACCAAAGGTGACATTATTCAGGCGATTGGTCAGGGCTGCCATACCGTTGCCGCGCTGAAATCTGCGACTAAAGCCGGTACCGGCTGCGGCGGCTGTATTCCGCTGGTGACCCAAGTACTGAATGCTGAACTCAGCAAGCAAGGTATTGAAGTCAATCATCATCTCTGTGAGCACTTCGCCTATTCACGTCAGGAGCTGTATCACCTGATCCGCGTCGAACAGCTGAAAACCTTCGACGCCCTGTTGGAGAAATACGGCAAAGGTTACGGCTGTGAAGTGTGCAAACCGACCGTCGGTTCACTGTTGGCATCGTGCTGGAATGAATATGTACTGGCGCCGCAACATACGCCGTTGCAGGACACCAATGATAATTTCCTCGGCAATATCCAAAAAGACGGCACTTACTCGGTTATCCCGCGCTCACCGGGCGGGGAAATCACACCGGATGGCTTGTTGGCCATTGGTCGTATCGCCAAACAATATAACTTGTATACCAAACTGACCGGCTCACAACGAGTGGGGATGTTTGGCGCACAAAAAGATGACCTGCCTGCCATCTGGGCGCAACTGATTGAAGCCGGCTTCGAGACCGGACATGCCTATGCCAAAGCACTGCGCATGGCAAAAACCTGTGTTGGTAGCACTTGGTGCCGCTTTGGGGTAGGTGATAGCGTCGGTTTTGGTGTGGCGCTGGAGCATCGTTACAAAGGTATCCGTACACCGCACAAAATGAAGTTTGGCGTCTCCGGTTGTACCCGCGAATGTGCCGAGGCACAGGGCAAAGATATCGGGATTATCGCCACTGAAAACGGCTGGAATCTGTATGTCTGCGGTAACGGTGGTATGAAGCCACGTCATGCCGACTTGTTAGCGGCGGATCTGGATGAAGATACCCTGATGCGCTACCTCGACCGCTTTATGATGTTCTATATCCGCACTGCCGATAAGCTGCAACGCACCTCGGTCTGGCTGGAAAGCCTGGAAGGCGGCATTGATTACCTGCGCGCCGTCATCCTTGACGACAAACTGGCTATCAACGACCAGTTGGAAACCGATATTGCCCGTCTGCGCGATAAAGTCATCTGCGAATGGAAAGTCACGGTCGAGAACCCAGCAGCGCAGGTTCGTTTTGCCCACTTTATCAACAGCCCACTGCGCGACCCGAACGTGCAAGTGGTGCCTGAACGTGATCAACATCGCCCAGCCCGCCCGGAAGAACGTATCCCGGTGCGCATACTGGAACTGGAGGACAACCTATGAGCCAGTGGATCCCACTCTGCCCGTTAAATGATATTTTACCCGGTAGCGGTGTATGCGGCCTGATCGGCGAGCATCACGTTGCGGTTTTCCGCCCTCATGCTGACGAACAGCTATTCGCCATCAGTAACATCGATCCTTTCGCCCAGGCCAGTGTGTTGTCGCGTGGATTGATTGCCGAGCATCAGGGTGACCTGTGGGTAGCCAGCCCACTGAAAAAACAGCACTTTCGCCTGCATGATGGTTTATGTATGGAAGATGAAACACGCTCAGTTACCCATTATGACGTGCGGGTTCGTGACGGCATGGTGCACGTCAAAGCGTGATAACTATAAACTAACACTTGATCATCCCCAAAGATATTGGCGTCAAGAGCAAGGGGATTTAGGATTAACTATGTATACAGACACCATCAACAAATGCGCGGCCAATGCGGCCCGAATCGTCAAGCTGGCCAAAGAAAGCCCGCTCGGTTTTTGGATTGGTTCAGCCATGGCCGGTGCTTATGTCGGCATTGG
Organism: Yersinia pekkanenii; assembly: GCF_001152565.1. Lineage (GTDB taxonomy): Bacteria > Pseudomonadota > Gammaproteobacteria > Enterobacterales > Enterobacteriaceae > Yersinia > Yersinia pekkanenii. Next base: position 54,227 of record NZ_CQAZ01000013.1, read on the forward strand.
CATTATTCTGATTTTCACCCTAGGTAACCTCATCGATCCGGCTTACCGCCCGCTAGTGATGGGTGCCACCTTTGGCCTGGCCCTGACCTTAGTGATTATTGCCGGTTCTGAGCTGTTTACCGGCCACACCATGTTTCTGACCTTCGGTGTGAAAGCGGGCACCATCACATCCAGCCAAATGTGGACGGTATTGCCACAAACCTGGCTGGGGAACCTGCTGGGTTCCGTCTTTGTTGCCCTGCTCTATTACTACGGCGGCGGTAATCTGCTGTCAGTAGATACCAGTTTGGTACACACCGCCGCACTGGCAAAAACCACGGCACCGGCTATGACCTTATTTTTCAAAGGTGTATTATGTAACTGGCTGGTTTGTCTGGCTATCTGGATGGCAATCCGCGTGGAAGGGGCGGCGAAATTTATCGCTATCTGGTGGTGTCTGCTGGCCTTTATTGCCTCGGGTTACGAACACTCAGTGGCGAATATGACACTGTTTGCTCTGTCCTGGTTTGGTCATCACAGTGAGGCTTACACCCTAAATGGTATTGGCCACAACCTGTTGTGGGTCACTCTGGGTAATACTCTGTCCGGAGCCGTATTTATGGGACTGGGTTACTGGTATGCCACACCACGAGGACAACGCCCACAGCCTGCGGTAGCCAATGCGCCGCAAGCGGTGAAAGAGTGAGTTATACGAGGTTAATGGCAAAACGATTGATAGCTCAGTGAGTGAAGGGTTTACCGCACCTAGGGGCGCTCCGGCGACTTACGTCGCTACGACCCCAACCGCACGCTTCCCCTTCAATTGACTTTATCAGCAGTCTGATACCCGAATTCACCAGCTCTTAGGGGCTGGTTTATCCCCTAGCGGCCTCAACCTGAAGGATTGCCCATGGACTACTTCCCGATTTTCTGCCAACTGCAAAACAAAGCCTGCCTGCTGGTCGGGGGTGGCGAAGTGGCCGAACGCAAAGCCCGCCTGCTGCTGGATGCCGCTGCAAGGCTCACCGTTAATGCCCGCGAATTCACGCCACAGTTTCACGACTGGGCCGAACAAGGGCTGCTTTCATTAGTCAGCGGTGAGTTTGTACCCAGCTTGCTGGCAGAGAAATGGCTGGTGATTGCGGCAACCGATCAAGTGGCGGTTAATGCACTCGTCTATCAAAGTGCCAACCAGCAGCGCGTGTTCTGTAATGTGGTTGATGACCCGAAGCGTACCAGTTTTATCATGCCATCGATCATCGACCGCTCGCCTATCATGATTGCAATATCTTCCGGTGGAAAAGCGCCAGTACTGGCACGGTTACTGCGGGAAAAACTCGAGGCCATACTGCCACAGCATTTGGGCCAACTGGCACAGTTAGCCGGTAATTTACGTCAGCGGGTGAAACAGCATTTTGCCGCCATGACCGATCGCCGCCGTTTTTGGGAAAAACTGCTGACACATGATCGTCTGGCCCAATCACTGGCTAACCACGATCAAGTACAAACCGAGCAGCACATTGAGCGACTGTTCAACGCACCGCTGGCAGATCGTGGCGAAGTGGTGTTAGTGGGCGCTGGGCCGGGTGATGCCGGTTTGCTGACATTAAAAGGTTTACAGCAGATCCAACAAGCCGATGTGGTGGTTTATGACCGGCTGGTGTCCGATGAGGTTATGAATCTGGTACGGCGCGACGCCGAGCGTATTTTTGTCGGCAAAGAGTCCGGCCGCCACAGTGTTCCGCAGGACCAAATTAATCAGATTCTGTTGCAGCAGGCGCAGCAAGGTAAACGGGTAGTACGTCTGAAAGGTGGCGACCCGTTTATTTTTGGTCGCGGCGGCGAAGAACTGGAAACGCTAGCGCAGTACGGTATTCCGTTTTCGGTGGTGCCAGGGATTACCGCAGCATCCGGTTGCTCGGCCTACAGTGGCATTCCGCTGACCCATCGAGATCATGCACAAAGCGTACGGCTGATTACCGGTCATGCCAAAAAAGACAGTCAGCTAAATTGGGCTAATTTGGCGGCGGAGAAACAAACGCTGGTGTTCTATATGGGGTTATCGCAAGCCGGGGAGATCCAGCAGCAACTGATTCAACACGGTATGCCAGCAACCACACCAGTGGCTCTGGTAGAAAACGGCACTTCGCGGCATCAGCGGGTCGTCAGCGGTGAACTAAACCAGTTGGCGTTACTTTCCCAGCAGGTTAACAGCCCCAGCCTGATTATTGTCGGCAGTGTGGTCAGTTTGCGCGAAAAACTGAATTGGTTTTCCAGTGCAGAACACGGCAACGTAGCTGAACCGATAAAAAGAGTGGGTTAAGTTGTATTGACTCCGAAGGGAATAACCCCTTCGGATGGCCTATGCCATTACTTACGGATGGGCCACAAAACCAATGGCTTGATACACCTTAGCCAGTGTCTCTTGCGCGCGAGCACGGGCCTTGCTAGCCCCTTCACGCATCACTTCCTGTAAGAGTGCCTCGTCTGCACGATAAGTGTGATAACGCGCCTGTAGCTCACTCAGCATGCCAGAAACTGCATCAGCAACCGCACCTTTCAGATGACCATACATCTGGCCTTCAAACTGGGCTTCCAGCTCAGGAATAGACTGGCCTGTCACACCCGACAGAATATCCAGCAGGTTAGAAACACCGGCTTTCTTTTCTACGTCATAACGGACGACCGCTGGCTCGTCAGAATCCGTCATCGCGCGCTTAATCTTTTTCACCACCGACTTAGGGTCTTCCAGCAATTCGATGACGTTATTGCGGTTGTCATCAGATTTAGACATCTTTTTGGTTGGATCCTGCAACGACATCACTCGCGCACCCGCTTTAGGAATAAACGGCTCAGGGATTTTAAAGATATCGCCATACAGATTATTGAATCGACTGGCAATATCGCGGCTGAGTTCCAGATGTTGCTTCTGGTCTTCGCCCACCGGCACCTGATTGGTCTGATACAGCAAAATATCCGCCGCCATCAACACTGGGTAATCAAACAAGCCAGCATTAATATTCTCGGCATAACGGGCTGACTTATCTTTGAACTGAGTCATGCGGCTCAACTCGCCGAAATAGGTGTAGCAGTTCAGCGCCCATCCCAATTGAGAGTGTTCTGGCACATGGGATTGAACAAAAATGGTGCTTTTCTGCGGGTCAATGCCACAAGCCAGATACAGCGCCAAGGTGTCCAGAGTTCTTTTTCTTAACAGAGTAGGATCCTGACGAGCAGTAATAGCATGCAGGTCAACGATGCAATAAATACAATCATAATCATCCTGCATCTGTACCCACTGACGCAGCGCACCCATGTAATTACCAATGGTTAATTCGCCGGACGGTTGCGCACCGCTAAATACGATAGGTTTTATTGGTTTATCGGATACAGCCGTTAATTCAGTGGGTTTACTCATTTTAGACTTCCTGACCTTTTAAAGATGACAGCCCGATGATGGGCAACAGATCGGCAAAATGCTCCAGCACGCAGTCGGGGTGACTGGTGGCAATAGCTTCACCGTAGTTATATCCATAGGTCAACCCAATACAGGGGCAACCCGCTGCCTGTGCGGCCATAATGTCATTACGCGAATCACCGACAAACAGCATTTCGCTGGCGCGCAAGCCCAGTTTGGCTAACAGTAAATACAACGGGGCCGGATGGGGCTTTTTCACCACCACATCATCACCGCCAATAATGACAGAGAAGTAATCCGCAATACCCAGTGATACCAGCAAAGGAGCAACAAACGGCGTGGGCTTATTGGTAATCAGGCCCATCGGCAAGCCATGGGCGACAAGCTGTTCCAATGTGGCTTTAACCTGTGGGAATAGTTGGCTCCCCTGCTCAACCGTTTTGGCGTAATAGTGGTCAAATAGCTCACGGGTATGGGTAACCGTTTTGGCATCAGCTTCATGGCCCGCCCAACGTAAAGCGCGTTCCACTAAAACATCGGCACCGTTGCCAATCCAGGTTGATACTAACGCTTTACCGGCAAGCGGTAACCCCTGATGCTGCAACGCCATATCAATGGCGCTGGCCAAACCGGGGGCACTATCCACTAATGTGCCATCGAGATCAAAAGCCACACCACGGATAGAGTCGAATTTAATCATGGGCCAACACCGCCAGCTCACTGCGCATGGCATCAATCACCGCGGCATAATCCGGTTGGTTGAAAATAGCCGAACCTGCCACAAACATATCAGCACCTGCGGCGGCTATCTGGCGAATATTATCAACTTTCACCCCGCCATCCACCTCCAAACGAATATCATAACCACTGTCATCAATCAGTTTACGCACCTGACGCAACTTATTCAGTGTCTCAGGAATAAATGACTGGCCGCCGAAACCGGGGTTTACTGACATCAATAAAATGACATCCAGCTTATCCATCACATAATCCAGATAGCTAAGAGGAGTGGCTGGATTGAACACCAGACCGGCCTTACAACCATTCTCTTTGATAAGTTGCAGGGTACGGTCGACATGTTCTGAAGCTTCAGGGTGGAATGAGATATAAGTGGCACCGGCTTTGGCAAAATCCGGGACGATACGGTCAACCGGCTTCACCATCAGATGCACATCAATCGGCGCAGTAATACCGTAATCACGCAGGGCCTGGCACACCATAGGGCCGATGGTCAGGTTAGGAACGTAATGATTGTCCATCACATCAAAATGCACAACATCAGCACCGGCCGCGAGTACCTTGGCGGTGTCTTCACCCAAGCGGGCGAAATCGGCTGACAGAATAGATGGGGCAATTAAAAACTTTTTCATCTGCTTCTCCAAACTTCTATTTTTGTTTTATAAAACATTAGCTTAACAGCATTCATCACAGCAATATTAGGCATTTTATTTCATAAACCATTGGGTTTGAATCTTTACTGAGTGGAAGTTCCCACTCAGCTATACAGCGCCAAAAGCTCGTTCACTTTACTACGACCAAGAATATTACGGCTGATAGTACGGCGCGCTTTCACTACATGCAGTGACGCCTGGTGATACCAATTGCGCGTCAATTCTGTGTCATGGTTAGAAATCAGCACCGGAATTTTGTTTTCGCTCGAAAGCTGATAAGCCAAACGAGCCAGATTCTGTTGATCCACGATGCCAAAATTGTTGGTGTGATATGCCGTAAAATTAGCCGTCGCTGATAATGGCGCATATGGAGGATCGCAGTAAACCACCGCCCCGTGCACCGCTTTTAATAACGTTTCCTGATAGTGCTCACAAACGAAAACAGCATGTTGTGATTTTTCAGCAAACCAATACAGCTCAGCTTCCGGGAAATAAGGTTTTTTGTAACGACCAAAAGGCACATTAAATTCACCGCTCAAATTATAACGGCACAGACCGTTATAACAATGGCGATTCAGATAGAGAAACAATAATGCACGGCGATAGGCATCGGTACTGGAATTAAACTCTTGACGCAGTAGGTAAAACTGCTCAGATTGGTTGAAGTCCCCCGTGAATAAAACACGAGCATCACGCACGAAGTCATCAGTGCGGTCCTTCACGATATTGTAGAGGTTGATAAGATCGTTGTTGATATCGGCCAGTATGTAAGACTCATACTCAGTGTTAAGAAACACCGACCCCGCACCGACGAATGGCTCTATCAAGCAGTCTCCCGCAGGAAGATGGCGTCGTATGTCATCAACCAGCGGATATTTCCCACCAGCCCATTTTAAAAAAGCGCGGTTTTTCTTCATGCCGTCAGTTAGCTACTTAATAATTCAGAGCCGCAGATTGTACTCTGTTTCAAACAGCACATCAGCGCACAAATAAGAATGATTTATTTTTTAAGGTCTTGCTGCACTTGTTGTACAGGTTTAACCCACGGTTTTTTCGCCTGAACATCGGCTGGTAGTGTTGTGATAGCCTTTTTTGCATCAGCAGAAGAAGCGTAGTTACCACTCACTAAAATATACCAAGGTTTACCATCACGTTTAGTTTCATAAACATGATAGTCAGTTAATTTTTGCTGCCGGGCAAAGGCATTCAACGTATCCGAGCGTGATGCACTGCTCAGCTGTATCGTGAAATGGCTACCTGGCGCATTTTTCAATGTATTACTGCTGCCACTCACCGAACCTGATTGGGCCACCGCAGACGCTGCTGGGGAAATCGCCGTGGTCGGCTTCTTATGGTTGGTAGAAGATTGGTTGATAGACGATTGTTTGATAGACGATTGTTTGATAGACGATTGTTTAGTTGCAACCGTAGTTTGTTTCGGCGATGGATGAGTAATCGTTTCGCCCGTCGTCGCAGTCTTAGCCCCTTTGGAGCCAGAAACCGTTGCCGGTGCTGTCGGTAAGGTTGATGTCTGGCCGTCATTCATATTCTGAGACAGTGTATCGACCTGCCCCTGAGTCTGGGAGAGCGCGTCAGACATATTCCCCGGTAATTCAACACGCTGAGTCGGGCTGTTTGTTGCAGGCTGCGCAGCGGCCTCGGTTGGCGTCGGAGATATCGGAGGAACACTGATCTCTTGTGGCTGAGCGGTATTCTTCACACCGTTGGCATCATGACCATCGCTGGCATTGTTCGCCACCGCGGGTTGCGTGTTAGCGCCACTGGTAAGTGAGGATGAGTCAGACAGATTAATATTTCTCGCAGCATCAACATTCGGATTCTGTTGGGATGCTTCATGTTCTGTTGGGGCTTTCAGGGCAGAACCGATGGCAATAATGATCAATAGCAGCACTAAAATGCCGATACCAATCATGATATGTTGGCGTGAGATAGCAAGCTTAGACCCGGTCAAAGACTTGCGGGCACGACGTATTGGGCGACGGTCACTGCTATCTGGTTTCAGATCGTCTTCCGGCTTTAAATCATCCATCTAAACCCTCCAACTAGAGGCAAAAGCCTACCGCATTTTTGTCACTGCAGTCCGGCTGATTGATTGTACTGACTGCAAACAGGCTATATCCGTCATATTTCAAGCTGCATGGGCGTTGGCTACGCTCAATCACCCGAATCACTTACTGATAAGCTCATTGGGATTCTCTCGCTTGCCGCCTTCCTGCAACTCGAATTATTTAGGGTATAAACAGCCCGCAGCAAAGGAATAATATTAATATCGCATTTATGCCATTTTCGAATACTGACAATCAGCTATTGATGCTAACACCATGTCATGTGCGATACCGCTACGAATTTCTGACTTACCGATAGCGGTTGGCAGTACCAGACGAAGCTCGCCCGCCAGCACTTTTTTATCCCGCATCATATGCGGCAGATAAGACTCTGGTGTCATTTCCGGCGGCCCGCAGACAGGCAGACCGGCGCGTAAAAGTAGTTTCTTGATCCGCTCAACATCACTGGCGGAGAACTGACCCAATCGGCGGGAGGTTTGTGCCGCCATCATCATACCGACAGCAACGGCTTCCCCGTGTAGCCAGACGCCATAACCCATTTCGGCTTCAATGGCATGACCATAAGTATGACCCAAATTGAGTAAAGCGCGCATCCCACTCTCTTCACGTTCATCGGCAGCAACAACATCGGCTTTTAATTCGCAGCAACGGCGGATGCAGTAAGCTAACGCTGACATATCCAGTGCGAGTAATGCATCGATATTATCTTCTAACCAATCAAAGAAAGCTGCATCAAGAATAATGCCGTATTTGATCACTTCAGCCAGCCCGGAAGCAAGCTCACGTGGAGGAAGAGTTTTAAGACAATTGAGGTCAATCACCACCGATGCTGGCTGGTAGAAAGCACCAATCATGTTCTTACCCAACGGATGGTTCACTGCGGTTTTGCCACCGACAGAAGAGTCCACTTGAGAAAGTAAGGTCGTGGGGACTTGAATAAACCGAACGCCACGTTGGTAGCAAGCTGCGGCAAAACCGGTCAGGTCGCCTACTACACCGCCACCTAAGGCAACAAGCGTAGTATCACGACCGTGCGGTTTTTCCAGAAGGGCAGAAAATACCTGCTCCAGAACACTCAGAGATTTATACTGCTCGCCATCAGGTAAAATCACCTGATCAACTTTAATGCCACTTTGCTCCAGCACTGCCCGGAGCGAATCCAGATAGAGCGGAGCCAGCGTTTGGTTAGTGACCAGCATTACCTGGTCACCCGCCTTTAGCGGCTTAAAAGAGGCGGGGGCATTGAACAACCCAACGGCAATCGTAATGGGGTAACTACGCTCCCCTAACGTGACAGTAATCTTCTCCATGTCGCGCTCAGTAACCTTCTTAAACTTACGCCCATAGGCATTAGTAAAATGCTAAAATCAGTTACTTTCCAGCATGTTGATAATCTGGTTAGCAACGACCTTGGCGCTTTGATCGTCAGTGCGGATGGTGACATCTGCAATTTCTTCGTACAACGGATTACGTTCTTTTGCCAGTGCTTCTAACACTTCACGCGGAGGCGCATCAACCTGCAACAGCGGACGTTTTTTGTCACGTTGTGTACGGGCTAACTGCTTTTCGATTGTGGTTTCTAAATACACCACAACGCCACGGGCTGACAAACGGTTACGAGTTTCTCTGGATTTAACAGAGCCACCACCGGTCGCCAGAACAATGCCTTGTTTTTCCGTCAGTTCATTAATAACTTTTTCTTCGCGATCGCGGAAACCTTCTTCGCCTTCCACGTCGAATACCCAGCCCACGTCAGCTCCGGTACGTCGCTCAATTTCTTGATCGGAGTCGAAGAACTCCATATTGAGTTGCTGAGCTAACTGACGACCAATAGTGCTTTTGCCGGCACCCATAGGCCCAACCAGAAAGATATTGCGTTTCTCTGCCATGTTTTTGGTATTACTAAGACTATTCGTTAATGATAACCCGCCCCGCCAATCAAATTAGCGGCGGGACCTAAACTGAAACCTCATGAGCGATAGTACGAGATCAGACGGAAAATTATCTCAGCACTTCTGGTAGTTTGGCAACCGAATAAATCGTTGTACACGTCGTGGGAGGGAAACCATACGTTTTTATCGGCGTATCAACGTTATTAAAAACCTCGGAGCTCAATTCGGTAACCCTTGTAAGCTAAATCGGGCGCAGCGTCAAATTTAGAAGCCTCCTATCACACAAAAAGTTGCAGAAAGTCACCAAGAACGGCCTATTTCGATAAAATCGCATCTCACAGCACTCAGGCACTGATTAATTTTGGCGTAATGAAAATCACTAACTCCCGACGACTTTGTTGTTGGCCATTTTGTTTAAACAGTGCTCCCAACCAAGGAATATCCGCCAATATGGGGACTTTATTAACGCCCTGACTACTTTTTTGTTGGAAAATACCTCCCAGCACAATAGTTTCACCATCGTTTACGGTTATTTGGGTTGTTATCTCCTGCTTATCTATTAGTAATGCTTCACTATCACCGCGTTTAATTGCCATGCCAGGCATATTTTGGCTAATTTTCAAGTTTAGAGTAATTTTGCCATTACGCAGTATTTTTGGTGTTACTTCCATCCCTAATACTGCTTCTTTGAATTCGATAGTCGGTGCCTCTTTTTTACCTCGCGAGACTGTATAAGGAATATCGGAACCCTGTTTTATACTGGCAGTTTGCTGATGCGAAGTCACCAAGCGTGGGCTGGCAATAATATCAACCTGGTTTTCTTGTTCCAACGCGCTAAGCTCCAGTTCCAGTAGACGCCCGCCGATACGGGCAACATTGAATCCTGCACTGACCGCACTATTTAGCAGCGGTAAATTGACATTAAAATTATTCACCCTGAGCGAGCTGGCATGCTTTGCTTCATTCATCCCCCAACGGACACCAAGTTCCTGCAAGCTTTCTCGGCTGATGGTTACTATGTGCGCAGCTAATTGTACTTGCTGTAAAGGCAAATCCATTTCTGCCAACCAGTTTTTCAATAGTGCTAAAGACGCGGGAGTATCGCGAATTAATAATGTATTTGTACGTTTATCTACCACGACGCTACCCAGTGGAGAGAGCAAGCCCCCTTCGGGGAGATTCAAACTATCGGCTACATATTCGGCATCAGCATATTGCAAAGCAAGGATGAGATTACTCAGGGATCCTGGCGCGGATTTTTGTTCAGCCCGTTGCTGCCTTTCCTGTATATCTTGTTCAGTGAAAACCATCATCACGGCTCCTTCGCGCTCCACTTTTAACTGGCCCATGCGCAAAATGATAGCCAGCGCCTGCTCCCAAGGAACGTCAACCAGCCTCAGGCTAAGATTGCCACCAACCCCGGCGGCAATAACTAAATTCAATTGCTGATAATCGGCCAACGCCTGCAACACGATGGAGACCGGTGCGTCCTGAAACTCCAGTGTGACCGGCTGCCCTCCTTTTTTGCTGTGAGAAGCGGCACTAATGAGTAATAAGCTGAGCAGTAACAACATGAGTAATCGCGCCCGTACAATATTATTGCACGCAGGAGTGAGCCAGTACCTGGCTGTAGTTGTATCAATATCCATCAGATCAATTCCTTTTGTATCTTTCGTATTTGAAGCTGTGGAGATGTCCGCTTCACCTGACTTAAACTCCACGTCATTTTCCATCATTCAGAAAAAACTTAATTCAGCGCATCGACAACACCACTGATTCTGCTGAGCCAAAACAAGAACTGGCTGGATTTGCATACTGTAAAATCACCTGCCGTGAGCTGATGTGGGTAACCTGCCAATTCGGCAACAACCGTGTGCCGATGATGAGCTTCTGCCAGTGACCTCCCGGCCGCTGTACCCAGCCTGAATAGTCATCTGCGCCACTCACAATACCTTTTAATTGCCAATGGGTTAGCTGCTCTCGGGCATCATCGCATGGCTCTGTTGATACCGGCTGAAAGGGGTTACGCCCCACGGCTATGAATAAAGAGTCGGCATAAACATCAGGAACCAGTGATACGATTATCAGTAGCTGCATTGCCAACCGGCTCTTGCGGCTACTCATTTGTCTCTCCCGCCCGATATTCTTTCAGTCTTAATTTCACCGTCAGCGCCGGGTGATCGCTATTAATCTCAACGAGTTGGATCTGGGTAGGTCCTGGTATTTCAGATAACTGACGCAGTAAATGGAGTAACCCATAGAAATTGACCCGCAAGGTGGCCTGCCACTCCCGCTGCCTTACTGACCCCACGTCTGCCTCTACCACCGATTCAGATTGTCGCTGCCAACGCATAACCCGCCCACCAAACGGTGTAATCAATTCACCCACCAAATGGGCCATTGAGCTATCAAGCTGCCGCCATGAGGTTTCATTTGATCTCAATACCGTGATTTGCTGACGAACATGGAAGAGTGAAGGCAACCGCGCCAAAGCAGACTGTTGGCGCTCAATCTGCTGTTGCTGCTGAATAATCTGATGTGTGGTGAGACGTTGCTGTTGCCATACAGGGCGTAATAGCATGCCATACGCAATAATGCCAAAGAGCCCCAGAATACCCCATTGCCATAAACAAAGTTGCCAACCCGGCCTATCGATCCAACGTTGCCATTGTTTATTCATCATTTTCACCCCCATCCCGCCACTCAGCCCAAACCACAAAGCGAAAATGGCCGTCCTCCTGTTGAGTAATCCCTTGTAAGTGCACATTCTCAAGTAAAGGCTGGCGGCCTAATTGCACTAAAAAAACATTAATTGCCGCATAATTCTGACTAATTGCCTCGAAAACCACCCTTTCGTCTTGTGGTATTAAACTGACCAACCAACAACTATCCGGAATTTGTTGTGAGAGTTGCTGCAACAATGTTGAGTATCGTCGGGCGGGTTGGAGTGCCTGACGATAAATTTGGGCGCGGTGTTCCCTATGCCGTAGCTGCGCCATAGCCTGTTGCAGTTCTTGATAGTGCTGGCTTAATAGCGACTGCTGTTGTGATAATGCAGCCAAATTAACCTGTTGTCTGATGTGTGCCGTGCGTGATTGCACTTGTATTACCAGCAGCGTGATCACAAAAAGTGTGCATTGGCACAAACCTGCATTTCGCCAAAAACGATAACGATCTAACTGATGTTCGGCGCGCCATGATGAAAAGTTAACCTGATACATCAGTCGTCAGCCGGGCGTAATGCCAGCCCCCCAGCCAAAGTAAATGCCGCGGGTAAGGGGGGCAGCGGCGGCTGATAGTGGGTAAAGGCAGTAAAAGGCAACCAGGCCGTCATGTTTGCTGGCGTCGGTTCATCCAGAGTACTGCTGTAATACACTTTCACTGGTGCACCATTCTGTTCGGGATAGCGCGCAAGAAGCTGTGCCAGTAAGGTAGATAACGGATTGAACGTCGGTGATGGGGGGCTTCCAGGCCCCCAATCATCTGAGTCAACCGCGACCACGCCGAAATCAAACAGCATATCGGCAGATGATACCCATAACCACTCATTCACCAAACGATGAACCAGCCAATACGACCCGGATAACCCTGCTGCCGTTGCCATATAACGCAGAGCACAGGGTGTGATATCAATCATGTGGGATGACAGGCCCGCCTGATGTAAACATTGCTGCCATTGCCGGACTTCTGACTGACGAGCGGCAGTGATTAACAACTCACTGCCAGATGCGGTTTCGGTACGATAATCCAGAGCCAGTGCCTGACTGCTGACCGGAAATGCTCTGCTTGCTGCGGCGTTGATGAAACCATCACGCGCCGGTTCACGCAAACGCCTGTCCGGCGCTGGAATGGTGTGTTGCAATATACGTTGTGCGGGCAAGGCAATACGTAATGAAATATGTCGCGGTAATTGTTTGCGTAATAATCTGAGTTTGTCGCTAACAATATCCGGTTGTTGTAAAATACCATCCCGCAAAACGCCAGAAGGTAAGGTTTGATACCACCAGTAGCGTAGTTGCCAACCAGAGCGGCGCTTAACAACAGCCAATGCGCGGATAGCTTCCATTTGAATATCTAGCCCAACCTGCCAATATTGTGTGTACACCTTTGTCGACCTCCATGTCGAGAGAGAATAAAAGAACGTATCCATGTTACGGGCTTGCCTTTATACTACGGCGCGGTTGTTTATAAACTGCCCAATTGACATTGAATGGGAAATCTCAGGTGAAGTTCGTAAAGTATTTTTTGATCCTTGCGGTGTGTTGCATTTTACTGGGAGCAGCCTCGATATTTGGCCTGTACAAATATATTGAGCCACAGCTACCCGATGTTGCCACGCTGAAAGATGTCCGGCTGCAAACACCTATGCTGGTGTATAGCGCCGAAGGCGAACTGATCGCCCAATACGGTGAAAAACGCCGTATCCCGTTGACACTAAAACAAATTCCACCAGAAATGGTGCATGCGTTTATTGCAACAGAAGATAGCCGATTCTATGAGCATCACGGTGTGGACCCAGTGGGTATCCTGCGTGCGGCCTCTGTGGCACTGGTTTCTGGTCGAGCCTCGCAAGGGGCAAGTACCATTACCCAGCAATTGGCGCGAAATTTCTTCTTAAGCCCGGAACGCACCTTGATGCGTAAAATCAAGGAAGCATTTCTGGCAATTCGTATCGAACAGTTATTGACCAAAGATGAAATTCTTGAGCTGTATCTAAACAAAATTTATCTGGGTTACCGGGCCTATGGCGTCGGGGCGGCGGCACAGGTCTATTTCGGCAAAGAGGTCAACGAGTTGACCCTCAGTCAGATGGCGATGATTGCCGGTTTACCAAAAGCACCGTCAACCTTTAATCCACTCTATTCACACGACAGAGCCGTTGCCCGCCGTAACGTGGTGTTGTCGCGGATGTTGGATGAAAAGTACATTACTCAGGCGCAGTATGATCACGCGCGCAGTGAAGAGCTCGTCGCCAACTACCATGCCCCACAAATCGCGTTCTCGGCACCTTATCTGTCCGAAATGGTGCGTCAGGAGATGATTAAGCGTTACGGTGAGAATGCGTATACCGACGGCTATCAGGTCTATACCACCATAACGAGAAAGCTCCAGTTGGCTGCGGTTGATTCCTTACGCGCCAATGTGCTGGCTTACGACATGCGCCATGGCTATCGGGGCCCGTCCAATGTGTTATGGAAAGTGGGCGAAAATGCATGGAGCCGCGAACAGATTATCGATTCACTGAAAACACTGCCGGTTTATGGTCCGCTATTACCTGCGGTAGTAACTGAAGCAGATGCCGCACAAGCGACAGCCATGTTAGCTGATGGTACAAGCGTTGCGCTGCCGATGTCCGGTATGCGTTGGGCACGCCCGTATAAATCGGATAATGCTCAGGGGCCAACCCCAAAACAAGTGACTGATGTGGTTCAACCCGGCCAGCAGATTTGGGTCAGAAAAGTCAATGATAATTGGTGGCTGGCACAGGTACCGGACGTCAACTCAGCCCTGGTTTCTATCGATCCAAACAATGGTGCGGTGAAAGCGTTGGTGGGCGGTTTTGACTTTAACCAAAGTAAATTTAACCGCGCCACACAGGCATTGCGTCAAGTCGGTTCAAATATAAAACCCTTCCTGTACACCGCCGCGATGGACAAGGGTTTGACCTTAGCAACCATCCTCAACGACCTGCCAATCACGCGCTGGGATGCGGGTGCGGGTACCGACTGGCGGCCAAAGAACTCACCACCCACTTATGATGGCCCAATTCGTTTGCGCCAAGGCTTAGGCCAGTCGAAAAACGTGGTGATGGTGCGGGCAATGCGGGCGATGGGTGTGGATTACGCCGCTGAATACCTGCAACGCTTTGGCTTCCCGGCGCAGAATATTGTGCATTCGGAGTCACTGGCATTGGGTTCAGCCTCGTTTACCCCATTGCAATTAGTCCGTGGCTACGCGGTGCTGGCAAACGGCGGCTATTTGGTTGATCCCTACTTCATCGCCAAAATTACTGATGACGTAGGCAATGTGCTGTTTGAAGAAAAACCGAAAATTGTCTGCGAAAGCTGTAACTTGCCGGTCATCTATGGTGACACTCAGCGCTCGGTGGTGCTGTCCGACGATAATATCGAGAACGTCGCCACGTCACAGACTAACAATGCCAGTAATGTGGCAATGCCTGAACTGGAGCAAGTCACGCCAGCACAGGCCAAGCTCAATAGCGATCAACAATATGCGCCACACGTCATCAGCACGCCATTGGCCTTCCTGATCCGCGATGCGTTGAACTCTAACATCTTCGGCGAACCCGGCTGGATGGGAACCGGCTGGCGTGCCGGCCGTGATCTGAAACGCAAAGATATCGGCGGTAAAACCGGTACCACCAATAGTTCGAAAGATGCCTGGTTCTCAGGTTATGGCCCGGATACCGTGACCTCAGTCTGGATCGGCTTCGATGACCATCGCCGCAACTTAGGCCGTAGCTCTGCATCAGGCGTGATACCTGATCAAATCTCCGGTGCGGAAGGCGGTGCTAAAACGGCTCAGCCAGCATGGGATGACTTTATGAAAGCCGCCCTTGAAGGTCTGCCAGAGAAACAAGTTCCCCCCCCTCCGGGGATAGTCAGTGTGGTGATTGATAAACAAACCGGTAAATTATCCAGTGGTGGGCCAGGTAGCCGTCCTGAATTCTTTATCGAGGGGACACAACCCACTGAATATTCGGTACATGAGGCGGGAACCACCTTGATGGACAACGGGCAGACCCACGAGTTGTTCTGATAGTCATATTGGGCCGCCACGGATGATTTAGCCTCTGTAGCAAAGCAGCCCCGATAAAAAGCCGGGAGATCGCCAGATTATCCCGGCTTTTTATCGGGGGTCACTGATTATAAAGAGATCTCGGTGTTATTAAGAAATACCTGTGCAAGGAACAAAGCGCTGACATTACGGGCCTCACAGAAACCGGGTTCATCAAGCAGTGCCATCATGTTAGCAATGGGCCAACGCACTTGTGGCAATGGTTCCGGCTCATCGCCCTCCAGGCTTTGCGGATAGAGGCCCTGCGCAATAACGATATTCATTTTGCTGGAGAAGTAGGACGGTGCCATGGTCAGTTTACGCAGATAATCGAAACGTTTAGCGCCAAAACCAACTTCTTCCATCAGCTCGCGATCCGCGGCCTCTAGCACCCCCTCACCCGGATCAATCAGGCCCTTGGGGAAACCCAATTCATACTCTTCAATACCGACAGCGTATTCACGGATCAGCAACAAATCATCACCGATAATAGGCACAATCATCACCGCTTCGCGATTCGATGGCCGCATCCGTTCATAAACACGTTGTACGCCATTGCTGAACTCCAAGTCTACCGCTTCGACAGTAAACAAATGGGAATGGGCAACCGTCTCTATTTTAAGAATTTTAGGTTTTTGCAGGTGTTTCATGATAGCCCCAAATTAAAAACTCACCGCCTATCGGACTCATATCAGAATAATCAGAGCCTCATTGTGGTTACTTAGTAAGCCACTTTTTACCCATAACGATTAACCCGACGCTTTATACTGGAATTTATTAGAACTTGATCACATTGTGCGTTGATGAGAACCTTTATCGCAATGTCAGTTAGATATAATTTACCTGTTTTTAACATGACGTCGAGTTTAGTCAAGATTCAACTGGTTAATTTTCACCCACCCCCACTTCAGACAGGTTAAGAATTGTGTTTGAAAATAGGATTATGCTGATATTACCGATGTTTTAGCCTTGCTATCCTTACCGGTCTACGGGCAGTTTAAGAGCACTTGTATTAGGTTATTTGATGAAGAGTAGCGTGTGGCTACGTTAATGCATTGAATGACTCTGCTATATTCCTCTGTACTGTATTTATGCATAATATGCATTATTTCATAGAGTTGACATGAGTCAGGGCGCTCGGATGGGGATGGGATGAGTACAATGCTCTTAATATTGTCCTTACTGTTGACCAGTCTGATCGCAGTGGGCTTGTTGTGGTGGTTCCGGTTCCGCCGTGCTACCTCTGGAGCGGCTATACTGCTGTTCGCCAAACCCACTCACCGCAAACTCACGTCGGAAGAGCGGGTTAATATTGAACATTACCTGTTAAACCAGCAAGAGAAACTCGGATTTAAAACCTCGTCAACTTTCGATACCCACACCCTGACCAACAGCAATACTTCGCCAGTAAAACTCGTCCTGATACCACAAAGCGATAACGTTTATTCAGTAACCCGCGCCATCACCCGCTACGGCGTGGCAAGTGACGAACCCAATAAATGGCGCTATTACCTTGATTCGATTGAAGTCCACCTGCCCTCATCATGGGAGCAATATATTGCTCAGGATAACGACGTCGAACTGATCCAAACCCAGACAATTCCATTAGTAATTTCCCTCAACGGGCATACGCTTAAAAATCACCAACCTGAAAACACCTACCCGCCTATTTTGCCGTCCGCAGAGCAAAATGCATCAATTCGCAAAGAAGACAGCGAACATATCGAGCTGCTGAATATCCGCAAGGAAACACCGGAAGAGTATGCCCTGCATGGCTCTAATGGCTTAAAAGAAGCTGGGGCTATTTGTCTGGCATTGCTATTGCTGTTTTTCGCGCTGACGGGCCCGACGGTAACGCTGCCTTGGCTGGTTATTGTGGCAGCAACGCTAACCGGCTGGGCCTGCTGGAATATGTTCCGCCCATTGTCTGAAAAAGACTTGCGTGAAGTCCATTGCTTGAGCGGTACGTTGAAGCGCTGGGGGCTGTTTGGTGAATCGGATCAGGGGCAGATGAACAATATCTCACTCGGGATTGTCGACCTGATTTATCCGGCCCATTGGGGACCTTATTTTGCTCATGACCTGGGTAAGAAAACCAATATTGATATCTACCTTAATCGTCAGGTTGTTCGCCAGGGGCCTTTTTTATCTCTGCATGACGAAATGAGACATTTTCCATTACAGCGTTGGGGGAAAAACCTGACGCTAATCGCCGGTTCACTGTTGGTTATCGCGTTATTACTGATCTATGTGCCGCTCGGCCTGCCATTAAAATTAAGTGTTGCCTGGTTGCAAGGTGCGCAAAGCCAACAGGTTACCAGTGTCGAAGCGCTGGAAAAAATGCCACTACGCATCGGCGATATGCTGAAAGCTCAGGGTACGGGTATGTGTTATGTCCCGCCGAATACTCAGAACCCACACAGCTTTGTTTTTACGCCTTTTGATTGTTCCGGTATCTATTGGAATAACGCCGCACCACTGCCACAACCTGAATCTGAGACGATTGAAAAAGCCGCCGCATTGGTCGCTACCGTCAATCAACAGTTACACCCACAAGGCACCGATGCCAACGTTAACCCACAACTGGCAACCGCGATTGAAAAGTCCGGCATGATTTTACTGGATGACTTTGCCGATATCGTCTTAAAAACCCAGGCATTATGTGGCGGAGATAGTGACTGTATGCGTTTGAAAAATGCGTTGGTTAACCTGGGTAATGCCAAGAATTGGTCTGGGCTGGTCAAACGGGCGCAATCTGGCACATTGAAAGGCATGAACGTGCTGTTACGCCCGGTCAGTGCCGATGCCTTGGAAAGCCTGGTTAAAACCGCCGCCTCATCGTTTGTTTACCGTGAAACCCATTTGGCGACAGAAGCGTTAAATAGCCCGCCACCGGGTGGGTTCCTGATAACCAGCGATGAGGGTAAGCAGTTAGTGAATCACCCCGCACCGGCCGTCCCACTATTTGATTACAGTGCACTAGAGCAATGGCGGGAATTGCAGCGGCTCTCAGGGCTGCTACTTAACACACCGTTTAAGGCCGAAGGGATTATCACCAGCATCACGGTTGATGCCAATGGTACGCGGCATATTACGTTGCATAGCGAGCCGGATATTGTGACACTTGGTCGTTATCTGGGTACTAGCCTGCTGTTGCTGGCTTTGATTGTCTGCTTGGTCGTGAATACCACCCTATTAATTCAGCGGATACTGAAAAACCGTAGCCGGATGGATAATATTCAGCACTATTATGAGAGTTGCTTTAACCACCCGCGAACTCCAGCCCCCTTCCTGCGTTAACGATTTTACGTTTATCGCCGGTCATCTCATTTATCTCTGGCCGCACCCATGGGTGCCCACACAGTAACGTTGATATGCTAGGCTAACTTTAGCGGTGCTAGCTTATCGGCAATGCCCCCTGATTGGTCACTTGTATTCTTTGTTATCCGTATCGTGATTATGGAGTCGCTATGCCCCCTGAATTTAATTGGCAAGAAATTGATACCGTGTTGTTGGACATGGATGGCACCCTGCTAGATTTGGCATTCGACAGCTATTTCTGGCTAAAACAGGTACCGGCAACACTCAGCCAACGCCGGGGGATCCCGCTGGAGCAAGCGCACAACATTATTCATGATGAATATCTGGCGGTGCAACATACCTTAAATTGGTATTGCTTCGATTACTGGAGTGAACGGCTAGATTTAGATATTTACGCCATGACCACAGAAGCTGGCAGCCGGGTTCGCCTGCGTCAAGATACCAAGCCATTTTTATCCGTTTTACGTGAGCGGGGTTTACAAACAATTTTGCTCACCAACGCCCACCCACACAGCCTGGCGGTAAAAATTGAGCACACAGCTCTTGACCAGCACCTTGATTTATTACTTTCCACCCATACATTTGGTTATCCAAAGGAAGATCAACGGCTGTGGCAAGCCGTCACACAGCATACCGGGTTGGATCCGGCCAGAACCTTATTTGTCGATGACAGTGAAACGATCTTGGATGCTGCTCGTACCTTTGGTATCCGTTACTGTCTGGGCATAGAAAACCCAGACTCCAGTTGTGCTGACCAAGCATTTCATCGTCACCCTGCAATCAATGATTACCGTAAGCTGTTACCCGCTCTACAGTTACGTTGTGAATAAAATGACGTTGTGAGTAAAACAGCCGAAAGGAGTATCCATGAAGAACAAAACAGTCTCTGACGAATCGGTTCGGCTGGATAAATGGCTATGGGCCGCCCGGTTTTATAAAACCAGAGCAATCGCCAGAGACATGGTGGATGGCGGTAAAGTCCATTACAACGGTCAGCGCGGTAAACCGAGTAAGTTAGTTGAACTCAATGCTGAAATCCGTCTGCGTCAGGGCAATGATGAACGTACCGTGCGGGTATTGGCATTACACGGCCAACGCCGTGGTGCAACTGAAGCGCAGGCACTGTATGAAGAGACTGAAGCCAGTATCGCTAACCGCGAAAAGGTGGCACAGGCGCGCAAACTGAATGCCCTAACCATGCCACATCCGGATCGGCGACCGGATAAAAAAGAGCGCCGCGACCTGATTAAATTTAAACAAGGCGAGCCTGAGTAAGGCCCGCCGGAATGAGAAAAAACCGATGACTAATCACGATCAATTACACCGCTACCTGTTTGCTAACCATGCTGTACGCGGTGAGCTGGTTTCAGTCAATGAAACCTACCAGCAGGTATTAGCCAACCATGATTACCCACCTGCGGTGCAAAAACTATTAGGTGAAATGTTGGTCGCGACCAGTTTGCTGACCGCTACCCTCAAATTTGAGGGTGATATCACCGTGCAATTACAGGGCGGCGATGGCCCACTGTCACTGGCGGTAATTAACGGTAATAACCAACAGCAAATGCGTGGTGTCGCCCGTTTTAAAGGCGAAATCAGCGATGAAAGCACACTAAAAGAGATGATCGGCAACGGCTATCTGGTGATAACCATTACACCAGCACAGGGTGAACGCTATCAGGGCGTAGTGGCATTGGAAGGTGATACTCTCGCCGCCTGCCTGGAAAATTACTTTATGCAATCAGAACAATTGCCGACACGCCTGTTTATCCGAACCGGCAAAGTGGAAGGCAAAGCGGCGGCGGGCGGTATGCTGTTACAAGTTCTGCCAGCGACCGATCGCAATGAAGATGAATTTGATCATCTGGCACAACTTACAACCACAATTAAAGCTGAGGAGTTATTCACGCTGCCAGCCAATGAAGTGCTGTATCGTTTATACCATCAGGAAGAGGTGACGTTATATGAACCACAAAACGTGAGCTTCCGTTGCACCTGTTCCCGTGAACGTTGTGCTGATGCATTAGTCACGTTATCCGAAGATGACATCACCGAAATGCTTGAGCAAGATGGCAATATTGATATGCATTGTGAGTATTGCGGCAATCACTACCTGTTTGATGCCGTCGATATTGCTTCATTAAAAGAGGGCAACAGCCCTTCCTCGGAACAAATTCATTAATTACTATAATGATTGGTTGGGTGCTGACTCGTGCCCAGCTAATTCTTCTGGTGTTTCATACTTGCGGCAATCCGTGTCCTATCTCTCATAACCTAGCGAAAAATAGGCCATATAGTGAAATATTTGAACGCTATCGCTGTTAATCAGAGGTGAGCATTTACAATCGCGGGTAGAAAATTGACGATCCAGGAGTTATGACATGAATGTTAAAGGAATTACCCCGCAGGAGCTCGCCGCCTATGGCATCCATAACGTCAGCGAGATTGTTTACAACCCAAGCTATGATTTACTGTTCCAGGAAGAGACCAAACCCACGCTGAAAGGATACGAGCGCGGGACCCTCACCACGACAGGAGCAATCGCAGTAGATACCGGTATCTTTACCGGCCGATCACCAAAAGATAAATATATTGTCCGCGATGCTATCACTCAGGATACCGTGTGGTGGGCCGATCAGGGCAAAGGCAAGAATGATAACAAACCTCTGAGCCAGGAAATCTGGAACCACCTGAAAGGGCTGGTCACCCAGCAACTGTCTGGCAAACGTCTGTTTGTTGTTGATACATTCTGTGGCGCTAACGCAGATACCCGTCTACAAGTACGCTTCGTCACTGAAGTCGCCTGGCAGGCGCATTTTGTCAAAAATATGTTTATCCGCCCATCAGATGAAGAACTGGCCTGTTTCGAGCCGGACTTTATCGTCATGAACGGCGCTAAATGCACCAATCCGGATTGGCAACAACAAGGTCTGAACTCAGAAAACTTTGTTGCTTTTAACCTGACAGAACGTATGCAGCTCATTGGCGGCACATGGTATGGCGGCGAAATGAAGAAAGGTATGTTCTCAATGATGAACTACCTGCTGCCCCTGAAAGGCATTGCTTCTATGCACTGCTCAGCTAACGTCGGTGAGAAAGGCGATGTCGCCATCTTCTTCGGCCTGTCCGGTACCGGTAAGACCACGCTGTCTACCGACCCGAAACGTAAGTTGATCGGTGATGACGAACACGGCTGGGATGATGACGGTGTATTTAACTTTGAGGGTGGCTGTTACGCCAAAACCATCAAGTTATCCGAAGAAGCCGAACCTGATATTTACCATGCGATTAAACGCGATGCTTTGCTGGAAAACGTGGTGGTGTTGGCAGACGGTAGCGTTGATTTCAACGACGGTTCTAAAACTGAAAATACCCGTGTTTCTTACCCGATCTACCACATCGAAAACATTGTTAAGCCGGTTTCCAAAGCGGGCCATGCGACTAAGGTTATCTTCCTGACCGCCGATGCCTTTGGTGTATTACCACCGGTATCACGCTTGACGGCCAATCAAACCCAGTATCACTTCCTGTCTGGCTTTACTGCCAAACTGGCGGGCACTGAGCGCGGTGTGACCGAGCCAACGCCAACCTTCTCCGCCTGCTTTGGTGCAGCATTCTTGTCGCTACACCCAACGCAATACGCAGAAGTACTGGTTAAACGGATGCAAGCGGTGGGAGCACAGGCCTATCTGGTCAATACCGGCTGGAATGGTACTGGCAAGCGCATCTCCATCAAGGATACCCGTGCCATCATTGACGCCATTCTAAACGGTGAAATTGATAAGGCAGAAACCTTTACCCTGCCAATCTTCGATCTGGCGGTGCCAACGGCATTACCGGGTGTGAACCCTGAGATCCTCGATCCTCGTGACACTTATGCGGATGTCGCACAGTGGCAAGAGAAAGCCGAAGATCTGGCGAAGCGTTTCACCACTAACTTTGATAAATATACCGATACCCCAGCAGGTGCCGCGTTGGTCAGCGCCGGGCCAAAACTCTAAGTTAGCGTTAATTTTGTCAGCAATCTAAGGGGCATGTAAGTGCCCCTTTTTGTTTTTCACTACGCCGCTAAAATGTGCTTTGAAGAACAAATCAAATCACGGCTGGCGGCTTAGGCTTCACATCCAGCGGCAATGGAATATACGCCCGGATCCGTAACCCACCCCGTTCGCTGGTACCGATATCCAGTGAACCGGCGTGAGCATCAATAATCCGCTGCACAATTGCCAAACCCAGCCCGGTACCGCTGGTACTGCGAGCGCTATCGCCACGGACAAAAGGCTGGAACAAATGCTTTAAATCCTCCGGCTTAATACCGGGACCATCATCTTCTACCTGAAACCAGGCCCGCTGTAGCTCGGTGCCGCTACTCACTTTTATCCAGCCATTGCCGTAACGGGCCGCATTCACCACCATATTGGCCAAGGCGCGCTTAATCGATAACGGATGAATATCCACCAGCACTTCGCCATCGCATAAATCAGTTTCAATCACTCGCTCATAGCCACTTTCGGCCGCAATCACCTCGCCTAATACCGCGTTGAGATCACTTGACTCGGTGGGCATCTCCTGCCCGGTGCGCAGATAATCGATAAACTGCTCGATAATGGCATTACACTCTTCAATATCTTTATTGATCGACTCAGAAAGGTATCCATCGGCTTCACTCATCATCTCGGTCGCCAAACGGATCCGGGTTAATGGTGTGCGTAAATCATGGCTGACCCCAGCCATCAACAAGGTGCGGTCATCCGCCAGCAACTTCACGCCAGCCGCCATTTGGTTAAATGCCCGGGTCACCGAACGCACTTCTGAAGCGCCATACTCGCGTAAAGGCGGCGGAATAATACCCTTCCCGACCTGTAAAGCCGCATGTTCCAGCTCGACCAAGGGCCGATTCTGAATACGGATAAACAGCCAGGCACCGCCAACGGCCAGTAACATAATGGCTAGGGTATAACGGAACAGTGGCGAGAAATCGCCCTGATGGATCTCAGTTAATGGCACCCGCACCCAAATATCTGGCGATAACCACGTTTTCAACCAGACTACGGGGGAGTTTTTGTTAACTTCAACTCGAACATCGGTTGGCCCACCCAACTGCTGGGCCATTTGGTCACTGAGAAATTTGTAATGTTGCGCCCAACGTAGGCCACTTTCCTCCGCCGCTGCATTGGTATAAAGCGAAATCCCCAATTCACGGTAAATCTCACGCCGAAACGCCGGCGGGACTTCAAGTAGCGTGCCATCTTCCAGTTGCAGCCGGTCGGTCATCAACATACGAACTTCATAGGCCAACACTTTATTAAACTGCTGCAAACTGGGCAAAATGGCGAAATTCAGCACCACCAAGTACGTGGTGACCAGGCTGACGAACAGCAAGGTCACAATCAGTAGTAAGGTTCGGGCAAATGAGCTACGTGGAGAAAAGTGCCATCGCCTCATGCTTTACTGCCGTCCGGCACAAATACGTAGCCCAGGCCCCATACAGTTTGGATATAGCGAGGATGCGCCGGGTCCTCTTCTACCATGCGCCGCAGACGTGAAATCTGTACGTCGATAGAACGCTCCATCGCACTGTATTCGCGACCACGAGCCAAATTCATCAGCTTATCGCGGGATAGCGGCTCGCGTGGATGGCTTACCAGTGCTTTCAGCACCGCGAATTCACCACTGGTCAATGGCATAGGCTCGTCTTCACGGAACATCTCGCGCGTCCCCAGATTGAGTTTGAACTTACCAAACGCAATAATCGCTTCTTCCTGTGAAGGTGCACCCGGTAGCTCATTCGCCTGACGACGTAACACCGCACGGATACGAGCCAGCAACTCACGGGGATTGAATGGTTTCGGAATATAATCGTCAGCGCCAATTTCCAGCCCAACTATACGGTCCACTTCTTCGCCTTTCGCCGTCACCATAATGATCGGCATGGGGTTACTTTGGCTACGCAGGCGACGGCAGATAGACAAACCATCTTCACCCGGTAACATCAGGTCGAGCACCATCAGGTGGAAAGACTCACGGGTTAGCAAGCGATCCATCTGTTCAGCATTGGCAACACTGCGCACCTGGAAACCTTGCTCTGTCAGGTAACGTTCTAACAGCGCACGCAGGCGCATATCGTCATCAACGACCAGAATCTTGTGGTTCTCTTGCATTTTATTACTCCCAAAGGCCATATTGCCCGAACCTGCACATTGTCAGAAAAACTTACGCTAACAGACAGCGATTAATGGTATACATTCTAGTCGAAATTGTTACAAAGCTTATTGTTGTGCCTAATTATCAACACTTTCGTCAAATGGGCGGTAGCGGATCTCTAGTATCCAGTAGGTTGCTTCACCATTTGGCGTCTGAACCGTCACCTCATCATCCACCTGTTTACCAATTAAGGCGCGAGCAACCGGCGAGTCGATAGAAATCCATTTTTTCGCCGGATCAAACTCATCTGGCCCAACTAAGCGAAAAACACGCTGCTCTTCTGATTCATTTTCTACCCGCACCCAGGCACCAAAAAAGACTTTCCCTTCCTGACGTGGGTCAGGATCGACCACTTTCAGCACTTCAAGGCGTTTGGCCAGAAAGCGCACCCGGCGATCAATTTCCCGCAACCGCTTCTTGCCATAGATATATTCAGCATTTTCCGAACGGTCACCCATTGCGGCGGCTTCAGACACCGCTTGCGTCACTATCGGGCGCTCTTCCCGCCACAGATAATGCAATTCATGATCCAGCGCTTGCCAGCCTTCGCGGGTTATGTAATTACTTTTAGCCATAAAATTGTTCCCTTGGCATAGAGACCTCTACTATACCTAAATTTTTACCGATAAGTTCAGTCCGGCGACCGCGCTACTGGCAATTTATCCGTGCAATCCGTATAACTATCATTAGCCGTTTTTCCCACTCACAAATTGATATTAGACTTATGAATGAACAACTGAGCAGCATTATTGCAAACGAAATACAAGCACGGCCGGAGCAAGTTATCTCTGCTATCCGTCTGCTTGATGAAGGTAATACCGTTCCCTTTATTTCGCGGTATCGTAAAGAAGTTACCGGCGGGTTGGATGATACCCAGTTGCGCCAGTTGGAAAGCCGTTTGGGCTATCTACGTGAACTCGAAGAAAGACGTCAAACCATTCTTAAATCAATTGAAGATCAGGGCAAGCTCACTGAGCAATTAGCCGCTGCCATCAACGGCACGATGAGTAAAACCGAGCTGGAAGACTTATATCTTCCTTATAAACCGAAACGCCGCACCCGTGGGCAGATTGCGATTGAAGCCGGTCTGGAGCCATTGGCAGACAGTTTATGGCACGATCCGCAACAGGATCCGCAACAGGTTGCTCATACTTATATCAATGCCGACAACGGCGTCGCGGACACCAAAGCAGCACTGGATGGTGCGCGCTATATCCTGATGGAGCGTTTTGCTGAAGACGCTACCCTGCTGGCCAAAGTGCGCCAGTACTTGTGGAAAAATGCCCATTTAGTGGCAAAAGTGGTGGAAGGTAAAGAGCTGGAAGGCGCTAAATTCCGCGATTACTTTGATCATCACGAACCTATCGCCCAAGTACCTTCTCACCGCGCACTGGCCATGTTCCGTGGCCGCAATGAAGGTGTGTTGCAACTGGCACTGAATCCCGACCCACAGTTCGACGAACCGCCTCGCGAGAGTCAGGGCGAACAGATTATTATCAACCATCTGGATCTGCGGCTGAATAACGCGCCGGCGGATAGCTGGCGCAAAGCGGTAGTCAACTGGACCTGGCGTATCAAAGTGCTGATGCACTTGGAAACCGAGTTGATGAGTACCCTGCGGGAACGGGCCGAAGACGAAGCCATTAATGTATTCGCCCGTAACATGCAAGATTTGCTGATGGCCGCACCAGCAGGGATGCGCGCTACCATGGGTCTCGATCCCGGCCTGCGTACCGGCGTAAAGGTGGCGGTGGTTGATGCTACTGGCAAGCTGGTGGCCTTTGATACCATCTACCCGCATACCGGGCAGGCGGCCAAAGCCGCTGCTGTGGTGGCGGCCCTGTGCATCAAGCATCAGGTTGAACTGGTGGCTATCGGTAACGGCACCGCATCACGGGAAACCGAACGCTTCTTTACCGAATTGCAGCAGCAGTATCCGGCCGTCACGGCACAGAAAGTCATTGTCAGCGAAGCCGGGGCCTCGGTTTACTCTGCTTCTGAGCTGGCGGCACTGGAATTCCCGGATCTGGATGTCTCTATCCGTGGGGCGGTATCTATTGCCCGCCGGTTACAAGACCCCCTGTCTGAGCTGGTAAAAATTGATCCGAAGTCTATCGGGGTCGGCCAGTATCAGCACGATGTCAGCCAAAGCCAACTGGCGAAAAAGCTGGATGCGGTGGTAGAAGACTGCGTAAACGCCGTTGGTGTGGATTTAAACACCGCATCCGTGCCGTTACTGACCCGTGTTGCCGGTTTAACCCGCATGATGGCGCAGAATATCGTTAACTGGCGTGATGAGAACGGCCGCTTCCATAACCGTGAGCAATTACTGAAAGTCAGCCGTCTGGGGCCAAAAGCCTTTGAACAATGCGCGGGCTTCTTACGCATCAACCACGGTGATAACCCGCTGGACGCATCAACCGTGCATCCCGAAGCCTATCCGGTGGTTGAGCGCATTTTGGCGGCAACCGAACAGGCATTGCAGGACCTGATGGGCAATGCTGCAGCGCTGCGTAATCTCAACGCACGGGATTTCACTACCGAGCGTTTTGGTGTCCCGACGGTCACCGACATCCTGCGCGAGTTAGAAAAACCGGGTCGTGATCCACGCCCTGAGTTTAAAACCGCGACCTTTGCCGAGGGCGTCGAAACCCTGAATGATCTGACGCCAGGCATGATCCTCGAAGGTTCGGTGACGAACGTGACCAACTTTGGTGCCTTTGTGGATATTGGTGTTCATCAAGATGGTTTGGTGCACATCTCGTCACTGGCAGATAAGTTTGTCGATGACCCGCACAAGGTGGTGAAAGCCGGTGATATCGTCAAAGTTAAAGTCATGGAAGTGGACCTACAGCGCAAACGTATTGCCCTGACCATGCGCCTTGATGAGCAACCGGGTGAAAGCGGTTCGCGCCGTGCTGGCAATGGGGCGAATAATGGCACCAAAAACAATAATGACAATCGCGGCACCAGCCGCCCGCGTAACAGCAATGACTCGAACAGCCGCCCGGCAGCAAAAGGGCGATCAGACAGTAACAGTAATACGGGCAATAACAGTGCCATGAGTGATGCACTGGCTGCGGCCCTGAAGAAACGCTGATACACACCGGCCAAGGGTCACATTTCTGTGGCCCTTCTCATATTCTTTTCTTCTATAAAGTTGATGACTTATCTTTTAAATTAATTAGCACGAAATTCTTTTCTTGGGTAAAAGGCCCACTCAAAGCAAAAGTAGATCGGGCTGATTTAACAATCTATTTAACATGAAGGTTAATTCAATCAGCAACTCAGGCTAATTTATAAATAATTACGAGGATATGCTGCGAGTTAATTAAAATCCGAATGTTATTTTATTAAAATCATCGTGAGCCGATTATGTTAATAATCGGTATTTATCCGTATTGACAGCGCGTTATAGAAACATTCAGTTAACTGATTTAACTCATCATTCGCATTTGCGATCAGTCTGATTTGATGGTAAAACAGGCACAAATAGAAATCAGACTCATTAATTATAAAAATGAAATTGTAATGAATACTTACTTTTAAGTATTTAACCTCAGTTGAATATGAAAACGATTCTTACTATTATTATTTTAATCATTACCTTTTAGAGTGAACATTACTCTGAATTTTGGTACGCCAATAATGTAATAACGAGAGGCTGCTATGCATCTTATCCCACAGCGTTCCTACAAAATTATTGGTTTCTCACCAGAGATCAGCCCGGCTTATCGGCAGAAATTATTGTCACTGGGTATGCTACCCGGCTCCTCATTTAATGTTATTCGCCTTGCGCCATTAGGTGACCCCATCCAGATAGAAACCCGCCGGGTCAGTCTGGTGGTCCGTAAAAAAGACTTAGACCTGCTGACGCTGGATCTGCAACCATAATATTTCAGCGCAACACTCAGGAATTTGGTATTGCAGGATAGACATCTTACTTTTGTTACCAGGTGGTGTGTGAACATCACCCTGCGTAGCCTGATTTTAATTTACTGATATCACGTTGGATCATGAAAGCACTCACAATCGGCCTGATCGGCAACCCCAATGCGGGTAAAACTACCCTTTTTAACCAGTTAACCGGTGCCCGTCAGCGGGTAGGTAACTGGGCCGGGGTCACTGTCGAGCGCAAAGAGGGCCACTTCAGCACCGCACAGCATCAGGTGACATTGGTCGATCTACCAGGGACTTACTCCCTGACGACCATTTCTGAACAAACTTCGCTGGATGAGCAGATTGCTTGCCACTACATTCTGAGCGGCGAAGCTGACCTGCTGATTAACGTGATTGACGCGGCAAATCTGGAACGTAATCTCTATCTGACATTGCAATTAGTCGAGCTGGGCATCCCCTGTATTGTCGCGCTCAATATGTTGGACATTGCCAAAAGCCAGCATATCGATACTGATATCAATGCGTTATCTCAGCAATTGGGCTGCCCGGTTATTCCACTGATATCAACCCGTGGGCAAGGGATTAATGAATTAAAAAACAGCATTGATGAGTTTCAGCCCGTCAGCTTTAAAGCCTTGGTGAACTACCCAGCCGTACTTCTTGGCGAAGTGGATAAGCTGGTACACGCCATGCCTGGATCGTGGCCGGTGCAGCAACGCCGCTGGCTGGCGCTGCAAATACTGGAAGGTGATATCTACAGCCTGGTCCGCGCGGGTATAGCGCCGTCAATCGTTGAACTGGCACGTAAAAATCTGCGAGAAAGCCAACACGATGATCCGGAACTGGTGATCGCCGATGCCCGCTATCAAAGTATTGCCCATATCTGCGATGCGGTTGGTAACTCGCAACAGGCGCAGCCAAACCGCCTGACACAAGCGCTGGATAAAGTGATCCTTAACCGTTGGTTAGGTGTCCCTATCTTCCTGTTTGTTATGTATTTAATGTTTGTACTGGCCATCAATATCGGCGGGGCATTACAGCCCATCTTTGATATCGGCTCGGCGGCTATCTTTATTCAGGGGCTGCAATGGGTCGGTTACACCCTGCATTTCCCGCAGTGGCTGACCATCTTCCTCGCCCAAGGCGTGGGGGGCGGCATTAACACGGTGCTGCCATTGGTACCACAGATTGGCATGATGTATCTGTTCCTCTCTTTTTTAGAAGACTCCGGCTATATGGCCCGCGCGGCGTTTGTGATGGACCGGCTGATGCAGGCCCTGGGATTACCGGGGAAATCCTTTGTCCCACTGATTGTCGGTTTCGGCTGTAACGTGCCCTCGATCATGGGCGCACGCACGCTGGATGCACAACGTGAACGATTGATCACCATCATGATGGCACCCTTTATGTCCTGTGGCGCACGGCTGGCTATTTTTGCCGTCTTCGCCGCCGCATTCTTTGGGCAAAGCGGGGCCAGTATCGTTTTCTCTCTCTATCTGTTGGGCATCGCCGTCGCCATCCTCACCGGGCTGGTACTGAAATACACCATCATGCGCGGTGAAGCCTCGCCCTTTGTGATGGAACTGCCGGTTTACCATGTTCCCCATCTAAAGAGCTTGTTATTACAAACCTGGCAACGCCTTAAAGGCTTCGTACTGCGAGCCGGGAAAGTCATTGTCATCGCCAGTATCTTCATTGGTGGCCTAAACAGTTTCTCTTTCAGCGGTAAAGCGGTAGATAGCATCAATGACTCGGCGCTGGCTTCAGTCAGTAAAGTGCTGACGCCATTGCTGGCACCCATGGGGGTCCATGAAGATAACTGGCAGGCAACCGTTGGGTTGGTGACCGGGGCCATGGCAAAAGAAGTGGTGGTAGGAACATTGAATACGCTCTATACCGCTGAGCAGATTAAAAATGCGCCATTTGACGCAGAAAACTTCAACTTACTGAGTGAATTAGCCGGTGCGGTCGATACCACCTGGCAGGGCTTGAAAGACACCTTTAGCCTCAGAGTATTATCTAACCCGATTGAAGCCAGTAAAGGTGATGGCGAAATGGCCGCCGGTTCTATGGGGATGATGAGCAGCAAATTCGGTTCCAGTATTTCCGCTTATAGTTATCTGATTTTCGTATTGCTGTATGTACCTTGTGTCTCTGTCATGGGCGCCATTGCGCGAGAAACCAGCCGTGGCTGGATGACCTTCTCAATACTGTGGGGATTGAACGTCGCATACTCACTGGCGACTCTGTTCTATCAGGCTGCCACCTTCCACCAGCACCCACAGCAAAGCATCAGTATTATTGCGCTGGTCATTATCATTAATGCACTGATCTTATTTGGTTTGCGCCGTGCACGTAGTCGGGTCACGGTTAGATTACAAAACAGTGCACCGGCCTGCTGTAGCCAAAACTCTGGCAATGATTGTCATTAAACGATAACCACCATTAACGGATGTTTTTCATCAATAAGGAGGGGCTATGGCAAGTCTGCTGCAATTACGCGATGCAATCGCCCTCAACGGCAGCGCTGGTGCGAGCCAGCTAAGTCAGCAATTGGCAACGCCTTTACCCTTGGTTGAGGCCATGCTGGAAAAACTAACGGCGATGGGTAAGATTGAACGTATTGAGCAGGATAACAGTGGGTGCTTAACAGGCAGTTGCAAGGGTTGCCCGGAAGGGAAAAGTCAGTGTAACACTGTCATTTATCAGTTAAAAAATCATCATTAAAAATGAAGAAGAGATACCTAACCTGGCATCTCTTCTTACCCAACTCAGATAACGTATGTCTTCACTTACTTATAGACATCAGCATTGGCATCGAATTTCTTCTTCTCACGTTCGGCGATAATCACATAATATTTACCGCCCTTCTCGTCTGCCAGTTTTGACAGCTCTTCCTTCACATCCATTGGCGAGGTTGCCTCACCCGAGGTTGTGATTGTGCCGATCTTCTCGTAATTCTTCGCTTCTTCTTTAGTAATTTCTTTAGCGGCCATCGCGCCGAAAGAAACCCCAGTCACCACCAGAGCTACAGCCAGATTTCTCAATAAACTCATACCAAATACCTCGCAAGTTAATGGTTAATGCGTATAAAGATAGTTAAGCAAAACGAATGTGATATTTTTCTAATTCAGAGAGTTAGCTGATATGATGCAGTGCTATATGACAGCCTCACAACCCCAAAGATAACGCACTCAAATAAAGAGGTGGTTAACACCGCCACTGAGTCACGTCTGGTTTAACCTTCTTAATTATTAGTCATATTTGATATTTAGCTATTAAATGACCGATTAAATTCTATTGGCTTAACTTTTTAGCGCTTTTTTATTTATAGCAATCTTATTTATAACCATAAAGTCGGAGCACCTTGAGTGTCGGGTGCTACCCCTTGTTCTGCTGCGAAAAATCCAGAATTAATTTTGAAAAATCATCAGGATGAGAAACAAATGGCGCATGGGCTGCCCCCTTCATCACCACCGACTGAGTCTGTGGCCAGCCGCTATCTAATAACGAAGCCACTTTGCGCGGTACCAGCCCATCCAGATAACCATAAATACGCAGAAAGGGCAGAGTGCAATCTGCCAAAACTTGCCGTAAATCTGTGGTACGCAGAATTTCCAACCCGCCGGTTAGCACGTCTACCGCTGGCATTTGATGTTGCAGCACAACGGCTTTCAATAAACGGGCATCCTGCCGTGCGCTTTCAGTCCCTAGGGTTTGCAACGCCAGAAAACGTTCAACGGTGCGCTGGAAATCGTCATTTAACTGTTGTTGAAACCCAGCTAATACTTCCGGTCTGATCCCCGGCCATTCATCATCGGCGGTAAAGCACGGAGAGGAAGAGACAGTTATCAGCCCATGGACACGCTCTGGAGCGCTCAAGGCTACCTGACTGGCCACCAACCCGCCCATTGACCAACCGAGCCATAAAGCCTGCTGCGGAGCCTGCTGCAACACGATTGTAGCCATATCAGACAACGTCATCGCACCAAAATCTTTGCTGCGCCCATAACCGGGGAGATCCACCAAATGCAGACGAAAATGCGGCGCGAGTCGATCAATGATGCAATGCCATACTCCGGCATTCAGCCCCCATCCGTGCAGTAGCACAAGATCGTAATCGCCCTCACCGCAGGTGTTCCAATAAAGTTGTTTCATACGTTAATATCCTGACCAATCCGTGCTAACAGCCATGTCAGGCATTTTGCAGGATTCAATTGTTTAGTGGAAACGTTGTTTTATGGAAATAGAGCATATAGCCAAAGTCATTGGAGTTTCAGGTAGGTGGCAAGTGAACGAGTCCCGATGAGCTTACATCAGTAAGTGATTCGGGTGAGTGAGCACAGCCAACACCCCTGTGGCTTCAAGAACGAAGAATATTCAAGGAAGATAAACATGCTAACAATCGTCAGCCGGTGCTGGCTATGCCAGCAGCCGCTATATCATCCATGGCATGGTATCTGTTGTTACTGCCGCCGCCATATCCCTGAGTTACCGCACTGTTGCCCTCGCTGCGGTTTGCCCTGTAGCAACACCATTTTGCCTTGTGGCCGCTGCCTTATCAAACCGCCACGTTGGAGTAGCATCATCTTTGTCAGTGATTACGTTCCTCCCTTGAATGGGTTGATAAAAAAGCTAAAATTTAATGGCACTGCGCAACTGGCCTCCGTACTGGCTCGTTTATTGTTGCTGCGCTGGCTTGATGCCTGGCGTCACTGTCAGGTTCTCAAACCGGAAAGGATCATCAGTGTCCCCTTACATCGCTGGCGCTGCTGGCGGCGCGGTTATAACCAGACAGATCTATTAGCGCGGCCATTAGCACACTGGCTTGGTTGCCACTACAGCAATATGACCTTACAACGCATACGGGCGACATCGCCTCAGCAGCAATTGGGTGCCACGGCGCGACGTAAAAATCTGCGCGGAGTTTTTTGCTGCATGGAGTCTATTCGTGGTCAACATATTGCCCTACTGGATGATGTAGTGACTACTGGCAGTACGCTGAATGAGATTGCCAATCTGCTATGGGCCGAGGGGATTGCTTCATTACAGGTCTGGTGTATCTGCCGAACCTTGTAGTCACCCTAACAATGGGCGTATTATAACCGACAAGAACAGTCAACTATTGAGCAGATGCCATGATCACAATAACAGACGCAGCACAATCTCATTTTGCCAAACTGTTGGCAAATCAAGAAGAAGGCACCCAAATCCGCGTATTTGTTATCAACCCCGGTACGCCAACCGCTGAATGCGGCGTGTCTTACTGCCCACCGGATGCGGTTGAAGCAACAGATACCGAACTGAAATTCGAGCAGTTATCTGCCTATATTGATGAATTGAGCAAACCGTATCTGGAAGACGCTGAAATCGATTTCGTCACTGACCAGTTAGGTTCTCAGCTAACCCTGAAAGCACCTAATGCCAAAATGCGCAAAGTGGACGACACTGCGCCGCTGATGGAACGGGTGGAATATGTTCTGCAATCGCAGATTAACCCACAATTGGCGGGCCACGGTGGCCGTGTAACATTGATGGAAATCACGCCGGATGCATTGGCTATTCTGCAATTTGGTGGCGGTTGTAACGGTTGCTCGATGGTCGATGTCACCCTGAAAGAAGGCATCGAGAAAGAACTGTTGCAGAAATTCCCAGAATTGAAGGGTGTGAGAGATTTGACCGAGCATCAGCGCGGCGAGCACTCCTACTACTGATTATCCTGCGTCCTTGGCGCTACAGCGGTGTTAGCTTCGCTCCCTCACCCGAATCACTGACTCAAGTCAGCTCATCGGGGTTTGTCCGCTTGCTGCCTTGCTGTAACACCAATGACTTTGGCTACTATTAGACGGTTAACCAACCTTATCCTGCGTCCTTGGCGCTACAGCGGTGTTAGCTTCGCTCCCTCACCCGAATCACTGACTCAAGTCAGCTCATCGGGGTTTGTCCGCTTGCTGCCTTGCTGGAGCGCCAATGACTTTGAGTAATATCTTTCTTAATGTTGACAAAATCAGATGCCAAACAAAGGGGAAACGTGCCGTGGCGTAAGCCACCGGAGTGCCCCTAGGTGCGGTTACCCCTTGGTCCACGGACTTAATTGTTGATTTTGTCATCACATTCAGAGGGGTTTATCCCCCCTTTTTTTGTTTTTTTACCCTTAACCTGAATCGTGCAGGTATTAGCCCACCGAAACATTCTTGCGGCGCTTATCCAAATCCTTCAACAAGCGATTAACCTGGTCGTCAGCAAATATCTCTTCCAATGTCGCAGACAATTTACGCCGCCAGTTGGGATACTCATCGCTGGTACCGGGAATGTTTACCGGGGTCGCCATATCCAACCAGTCTTCCGGTTGCAACCCCAACAACGCACTCGCGCTGTCAGCAACATAACGCTGCAATCCCCGGTTGAGAACAGGGCTCATCGACAGTAATGATGCCTTGTGACCCACCTTCTTGGGCACACAATCATAATGATGTAAGCCTTCTAACAACCCTTGCTTAGCGCGCTCCCTATCAAGATAGAGCTGCTTCAACATCTGCTGGTCTGGGTATAACCCCAGTTTACTCCCCAAGGTCAGATCATCGCCTTGCCAATAGCCTCGTAAGGTCGGCAAATCATGGGTCGTAATCGTCGCCATCGCCTGTACCGGATAAGACTGTGGCGCCCGGAAAATATTCTCGCTGTCGTGCTCAAAATAGAGCACTTTGTAGGAATACACGCCACTGTCACGCAATTTGCCCACAATTTCTACCGGTACGGTGCCTAAGTCCTCACCAATAACCATGCAGTGATGACGCTGACTCTCCAGCGCCAAGATCGCCAGTAGGTCATCCACCGGATATTTAACATAAGCCCCTTGATCGGCGGTATGCCCGTAAGGTATCCACCACAAACGCAATAACGCCATCACGTGGTCGATACGCAAAGCGCCACAACTGGTCATATTGGCGCGCAGCAAATCGATAAAAGGCTGATAGGCACGAGCGACCATCACGTGTGGGTCCATTGGTGGCAACCCCCAGTTCTGACCCAGTGGCCCTAAAATATCGGGCGGCGCACCCACCGAGGCTTTCAGGCAATATAACTCGCGGTCACACCATGTTTCAGCCCCCCCTTCCGCCACGCCCACCGCTAAATCACGGTACAGGCCAATCGGCATTTTTCGCGTTTGGCTGGCGCGGAAACAGTCATCAAACTGACAAGCGGCCAGCCACTGCAACCACAGATAGAAAATCACGTCACTCGCGTGCTCACGGCAAAAATCAACCACCGCACTGCTATGCCCATCACGATATTCTGCTGGCCACACCGGCCAACCCCACATCATCGGGTCATTTTCACTCAAATGGGTATGTAAGGCATCAAAAGCAGCTTGTTGATGTAGGCTGCGACCACCTTGCTCAACAAACTGGTGGAATGCCTGCACCCGCGCATCTTTTGCTTTACGGGCGGTAAACAGGGGAAACGCCAAACGCAAGGCAGTCAGTTTAAGCTGCATAACTTGCGGATAATCAACCCATTCGCTGGCCCGACTTGCCGCCAGCGCACGCTGGGTTTCGGGCTGATGCCACCAGGTCTGGGCCGCTTCGCTGTGCTGAAATTCATCCACGCTGTTTACGTCGATATAAATCACATTCAGCCAGCGCCTTGATGAGGGGCTGTAAGGGCTGGCACTTTGTGGATTTGCCGGATACAACGCATGGATTGGGTTAAGACCGATAAAG
Organism: Yersinia pekkanenii; assembly: GCF_001152565.1. Lineage (GTDB taxonomy): Bacteria > Pseudomonadota > Gammaproteobacteria > Enterobacterales > Enterobacteriaceae > Yersinia > Yersinia pekkanenii. The sequence continues at coordinate 90,941 of NZ_CQAZ01000013.1, forward strand.
GCCCCACCGCGTTCCCCTACCTGCCCTAGCATCTGATTCAAGTCGCCAAAATCACCGATACCCCAGTTACGTTCGGAACGCAGGGTATACAGTTGTACACAAGCGCCCCAAAGTTTTTTCCCCGCTAACAATGCATCCGGCTCATAGCAACGTTTCGGTGCCACAATAACCGAGCACTGCCACTGTTGTAAGCCTTGATCCATAATCAAACGGTGATAACCCTGCGGCAGCGAAGCCGGTAATGTCAGCGTTTTTTTCGCACTGATACGCCCTTGATGCAGCTCACCTTTTTCGGTCTGTAATTGCCAGTGATAATCACCAGAACCGGCCATTGGCAATTGCATCGGGCTGCCAAAAGTAAATACTTTCACCACGGGTAATGGGGCATTTCCTGCCTGGGTGTCCTGAGGCACATGAGTGCGCCCCATTGCCGCCAACAACTGCTGCTTGGTTTCCGGTAAAATAGCCTGCGGCTTGCCATGAGCATTAATATAGCTGGCGGCTATCCCTGCCAGTGTCGCTGCTTGATCGAGCGATTTACGATCCATGCAGTCTTCTCCTTAACGTTTGGCTTGCCAGATGCGCAATTGATAATCGCGAATCGAGCGGTCAGAACTGAACATCCCTACCCGAGCAGTGTTAAGAATGGTACGGCGGGTCCATTCATCCTTATCGCGGTACAAGGTGTCAATTTGCTTCTGTGCCTGACAATATGAGGCAAAATCAGCCAGTACCAGATAAGGGTCGCCCCCTTCCACCAGGCTATGCAACATCATGTCAAATGCGTGCTTATCACCTTGGCTGAATGCACCACTGGCCAATTCGTCCAGAATACTGTTCAGATGTGCGTCAGCTTTCAGATATTTCTGTGGCTTATAACCTTTAGCCAAAATAGCTTTTACTTGCGGAGCGGTATTGCCAAAAATAAAGATATTCTCGTCACCCACTTGCTCGGCAATCTCAACATTAGCACCGTCCAGCGTACCAACCGTCAAAGCACCGTTCAGTGCCAGTTTCATATTACCCGTACCGGAAGCCTCTTTACCGGCAGTTGAAATCTGCTCAGAGATATCCGCTGCGGGGATCATCAGCTCCGCCACTGAAACACGATAATCCGGGATAAAGACTACTTTCAGCCGATCTTTAACCATCGGATCATTATTGATCTTGTCAGCTACCTGATTGATCGCATAAATAATGTTTTTGGCTAAATAGTAACCAGGTGCCGCTTTGGCGCCAAACAAGAATACGCGCGGTGCAATATCCAATGCTGGGTTGTCACGGATCTGGCGATACAGTGATAAAATATGCAACAGATTCAAATGCTGGCGCTTGTATTCATGCAACCGCTTAATCTGCACATCGAAGATGGCATCCGGATTAATCACCAGCCCCATAGTGCGTTTAACGTATTCAGCTAACTTAACTTTATTGTCATATTTGATCTGCTGATAGCGGTTGCGGAAAGTCTTATCTTCGGCATAAGGCTCTAGCCTGGCTAATGCATCCAGATCATTGGCCCACTCTACCTTCAGCGTTTCATCAATCAGACTGGATAACGCTGGGTTACATTGCTTCAACCAACGACGCGGCGTAATACCATTGGTAACGTTGTGGAATTTATTTGGCCATAATTGATAGTATTCTGGGAACAAATCGTTGATAACCAGATCCGAGTGCAACTGCGCCACACCATTGACGGCAAAGCCGCTCACCACACACAGATTGGCCATGCGTACCTGTTTATTGTGATGAACCGCCAGCTTGGCCCACACCGCGTCATCCCCTGGCCATTGTTTATCAACTACTTTTTTAAACTGGGTATTGATCTGTTTGATGATGACAAAATGACGCGGCAACAGGCTACGCACCAATTTTTCATCCCAACACTCAAGCGCTTCTGGCATCAAGGTGTGGTTGGTGTAAGCAAAGGTTTTGCTGGTAATTGCCCACGCGGCATCCCAACTTAGCTGATGCTCATCCAACAACACTCGCAGCATTTCAGGAATGGCGATAGTCGGATGGGTATCATTCAGTTGAATCACTTCATAATCTGGCAATTCGGCCACTTTACGGCCAGCCAGATGGTGCTTACGTAAAATATCGGCGACCGAACAGGCACATTGGAAATATTGTTGCATCAGGCGCAGACGTTTACCGGCCAGATGGTTATCGTTCGGATACAACACTTTAGTCAGTTTTTCTGCTTCAACGCCGTTTTGTTCTGCAAGCAGGAACTTACCGTCATTAAAGTTAGTTAAATCAAATGGATGCTGATGAGTTGCCTGCCATAGCCGCAAGGGTTGTGTTACCCCATTACGAAAACCCAATACCGGTAAATCCCAGGCTTCGCCGCGCAAGGTGAACGCCGGACGCCATAACTGACGGCCATCAGCTTGCTTCTCTAGCTTGCCACCAAAGCCGACATCAACCGCCAGTGCCGCATTGTGGCGAAACCATGGGTAGCTTTCGCGCTGCCAATTGTCCGGTGCTTCCTGCTGCTTGCATTCACTGAAAGATTGCCGAAACAGGCCATATTGATAGTTCAGCCCATAACCGGTGGCGGGCTGCTCAACCGTTGCCATAGAATCAAGGAAACAGGCCGCCAAACGCCCAAGCCCACCATTGCCCAGTGCGGGATCGGTTTCCTGCTCCAGTAAGTCACTTAGGTTAATCTGCTGCTCTGCCAGCAACGCCGCTACCTTGTCATACCAACCCAGGTTAATCAGGTTATTTGCCGTTAATCGGCCGATTAAAAACTCCATCGAAATGTAATTAACATGACGCTGTACTTTTTGGGTTTTACCCGCTGCCGGTTGCGCAGACAACTGTTCGGCTAACGCCGCGCTAACCGCTTCCCACCACTGGTGTTGAGTCATTTGTTGAGCGGAAGTTAGGCCAAAGCGCTGCCACTGGCGGGTCAGTGCGGCCAGGAAATCGTCCTTTTTAAGCATAGGCTGTGACATAGGGAGGTCTCTATCCTGTCAGTTGGGTAATTTTACCCTTATCCTGCCAATGAGAACTGACAAGAGCATCATCCTGCCGGGGGATTAGCTGGGGATGAGTCGCAGGGCGTAGCTAAAATTGTGATCGGGTGCAACTTACAGCCACATGAAACATTAACACTATTGCAATAGTATGGCGGTTATCAGACCTTAGCAGCGATGATTAATTACGAGGCTAAAAATAATTACTCTTATGAATGCCTGTAACGACTCTTTACCAATGGATATGTTAGCCGCAGGGAATTCTTCTAACCGGATATTTTTTAAACCGGACACAGCATGCTGATCCCATCAAAATTAAGCCGCCCGGTACGGCTGCAAAATACCGTGATACGCGACCGCCTACTGGTGAAATTATCTGGTGTGGCGAATTATCGTCTGACATTAATAAATTGCCCAGCTGGGTACGGTAAAACCACGTTAATCGCCCAATGGGCAGCCGACCAATCCAGTCTTGGTTGGTATTCTCTGGATGAAAGTGACAATCAGACCGAGCGTTTTGCCACCTATCTGATCGCGGCAGTACAGTTAGCGACCGGTGGCCATTGCAGTAAAAGTGAAGCTCTCAGCCAAAAGCATCAATACGCCAATCTTCCAGCGCTGTTCGCGCAATTATTTATCGAACTGTCCGATTGGGACGGCCCACTCTATCTGGTTATCGATGATTATCATCTGATTACCAATGACGCTATTCATGAAGCCATGCGTTTCTTTCTGCGCCATCAGCCAGAAAATCTGACCCTGATCCTGCTGTCCCGTACTTTGCCACCATTAGGTATCGCTAACTTACGGGTACGTGACCAGTTGCTGGAGTTAGGGATGCAGCAATTGGCGTTTAATCATCAGGAAGCTCAGCAATTCTTCGATTGTCGTTTGTCCGTACCATTGGAACAAGGTGATAGCAGCCGCCTGTGTGATGAGGTTGAAGGCTGGGCCACTGCATTGCAACTGATCGCACTGTCATCGCGTCAGCCAAATTCCTCAGCACAAAAATCAGCAAAACGTCTGGCCGGGTTGAATGCCAGTCATTTATCAGACTATCTGGTGGATGAAGTATTAGATCAGGTTGATAGCAATGCCCGCGCCTTCCTGCTGCGCTGCTCGGTATTACGATCCATGAATGACGCCCTGATTGTGCGTCTGACCGGTGAAGATAACGGCCAGCAGCGGTTGGAGGAGTTAGAGCGGCAAGGGCTATTTATTCACCGCATGGATGACACCGGTGAATGGTTCTGTTTCCATCCCTTATTTGCCACTTTTCTGCGCCAACGCTGCCAGTGGGAATTAGCGCTGGAGCTGCCGGAACTGCATCACGCGGCGGCTGAGGGCTGGATGGCACTGGGTTACCCGGCGGAAGCTATCCACCACGCTTTGGCGGCGGGTGACGTCGGTATGCTACGCGATATTTTGCTGCAACATGCCTGGACGCTGTTTAACCACAGTGAGTTGGCGCTACTGGAGCAATGTCTGGTGGCCCTGCCCTATGCGTTATTAGTCCAAAATCCAGAGCTGGCACTGCTGCAAGCCTGGCTGGCACAGAGCCAACACCGCTATGGTGAGGTCAATACTCTGCTCGAACGGGCCGAAATGGCGATGCAGGAACGTAAAATTCCTATTAATGAAATTTTGCGGGCAGAATTCAATGCACTGCGTGCTCAGGTGGCTATCAATGCCGGTAAGCCGGATGAAGCCGAAAAACTGGCAACCGATGCCCTGAAATACTTACCAATGGCGAACTTTTACAGCCGTATTGTGGCAACGTCAGTCACCGGTGAAGTGCATCATTGCAAAGGGGAACTGAGCCGTGCGCTGCCAATGATGCAGCAAACCGAGCAAATGGCGCGCCGTCACGAAGCCTATCATTGTGCTTTATGGGCGTTATTGCAACAGAGCGAAATTCTGATTGCGCAGGGTTTCCTACAAGCGGCCTATGAAACGCAAGATAAAGCCTTTGAATTGGTTCATGAACAGCATCTTGAACAGTTGCCGATGCATGAATTCCTACTGCGTATTCGCTCTCAGATTTTATGGTCGTGGTCACGGCTGGATGAAGCAGAAGAAGCGGCACGTAAAGGTATCGAAATCCTGGTCAACTACCAGCCACAGCAGCAATTACAGTGTCTGGCGATGCTGGCAAAATGCTCACTGGCACGTGGGGATCTGGATAACGCCAATATGTATATTCAGCGTTGCGAGGCCCTGCAACACGGCAGCCAATATCATCTCGACTGGATAACCAATGCTGATAAGCCACGGGTTATTCACTGGCAGATGACCGGAGATAAAGTCGCCGCCGCAAATTGGCTGCGTCAGGCAGAAAAACCGGGGATGGCCGATAACCACTTCTTACAGGGTCAGTGGCGCAATATTGCCCGAATACAGATTATGTTAGGGCGCTTTAATGAAGCGGAAGTGGTATTGGACGAGCTTAATGAGAATGCCCGCCGCTTGCGTTTAACCAGCGATCTTAATCGTAATCTGTTGTTAAGTAATACTCTTTACTGGCAAACCGAGCGTAAAAGCGAGGCGCAGAAAGCGCTGATTGAATCGCTGTCGTTAGCCAATCGCACCGGTTTTATCAGCCATTTCGTAATCGAAGGTGAGGCGATGGCACAGCAGTTGCGCCAACTGATTCAACTTAATGCGCTACCTGAATTAGAACAGCATCGTGCTCAGCGGATCCTCAAAGATATTAACCAGCACCATCGGCACAAATTCGCCCATTTCGATGAGATATTCGTCGATAAACTGCTGACCCACCCGCAAGTGCCTGAACTGATCCGCACCAGCCCGTTAACGCAACGTGAATGGCAGGTTTTAGGGCTGATTTATTCTGGCTACAGTAATGATCAAATAGCCGGTGAGCTGGAGGTCGCGGCCACCACCATTAAAACTCATATCCGTAATTTGTATCAAAAACTCGGCGTCGCCCACCGGCAGGAAGCAGTACAACAGGCGCAGCGTTTATTACAAATGATGGGATATGTTTAATATTCAACCTATAACGGCGTCAACGCGGTGGTTACCCTAATTGAAAGTACCCTACCGTACAAAATAACATTACATACTGTCTGGTCTTTGTCAGGTAAAAAATGATTATAATCACGAATCTGAATTTTTATTCCCCCGAACTCACGTTGTAAGGCAGACAGTCGTATGGAACAGTTTGAAACAATCAGTATCGAGCAGGCTTATACTCGCCTGAAAGAAAGCAAAACGGTTTTGGTTGATATCCGAGATCCACAAAGTTATGAAGCGGCTCATGCACCAGAGGCGTTCCATTTGACCAATGACAGCCTGCATACCTTTATGCAACAAACTGATTTTGAACAACCGGTGATGGTCATGTGCTACCACGGTAACAGCAGCAAAGGCGCGGCGCAGTATTTGCTCCAGCAAGGTTTTGAGGCGGTTTACAGCATTGATGGTGGTTTTGAAGCCTGGGCCAGACATTATCCGCAAGAGGTGCTGCGCGCCGGTTAGCCAATACTATCCAGATTGTGATATTTTTAAGCACGTTAATTAAAAACTCGTGATACCCAATAGATTTCAAGAGGCAGGAAGGCGGCAAGGGAGAGAGTCCCGATGAGCTGACTCAAGTCAGTGATCCGGGTGAGCGAGAGCAGCCAACATAGCGGCAACTTGAAAGATGAAGGGTATAAATATGGTTCGTGTAATAGCAATCTCTAATCTACGTCTGGCGCAGGCCTTTGTTGATTATATGGCCACCCATAATGTGGCACTGGAAGTGAGACCGGATAGCCAAGGTGCTGAGATTTGGCTCGCCGATGACGAGCAACTGCCTCAAGTACAACATGAGCTGGAGCAGTTTTTACTCGATCCCCTCAATCCGCGCTATCAGGCGGCCAGTTGGCAATCTGGCAATCTGCATGCTAATTTTTCCTATCAGCGCTTTCCCTACCTCCAAACACTGCGCAGCCAGGCCGGGCCACTGACTCTGAGCGTCATGGTGCTGTGCATCGCTATCTATATTTTGATGCAAATCGTTGGCGATGTGGCAGTGATGTCCTGGCTTGCCTGGCCCCGCGACGAGAGCCAGTACCTGCAAATCTGGCGTTGGGTCAGCCATGCGTTACTACACTTTTCACTGTTGCATATCCTGTTTAACCTGATGTGGTGGTGGTATCTGGCTGGGCAAATGGAGAAACGGCTCGGCACGGGTAAATTGCTAGTATTAACCGTTGTTTCGGCCTTATTCAGTGGCTGGGGGCAATCGCTGTTTAGCGGCGTGAATTTTGGCGGTCTTTCTGGCGTGGTATATGCCTTAATGGGTTATGTCTGGCTGACTGGCGAACGCGCACCCGAGCGTGGTATCTCGCTGCCCCGCGGTTTGATGGCCTTTTCTGTTCTCTGGCTGGTTGCCGGATATTTCGATATTTTAGGTTTGTCGATTGCTAATGCAGCTCATGTCTCAGGTTTGATTATTGGGTTATTAATGGCATTTTGGGATACACGCAACAGCGTAAGAACCACACAATAACTGCCTGGAACAACCAGGCGCATTAGGGGATTATCGTGAAGCAAACGCAGCGGCATGATGCGATTATTGAGCTGGTACGCCAACAGGGTTACGTCAGCACTGAAGAGTTAGTAGAACATTTTGCTGTTAGCCCCCAGACCATTCGACGTGATTTGAATGATTTGGCGGACCAGAGCAAAATTCACCGTCATCATGGTGGTGCGGCGCTGCCGTCCAGTTCAGTTAATGCGGCCTATAACGATCGTAAAGTAATGTGGTCGGAAGAAAAAGCCCGTATTGCCCAACGCGTTGCCAGTCAGATCCCCGATGGCGCGACATTATTTATCGATATCGGTACCACGCCAGAAGCGGTGGCTCATGCTCTGATGAACCACAAAGGTCTGCGGGTGGTAACTAACAATCTAAACGTGGCGACACTGCTCACAGCCAAAGAAGATTTCCGGCTGATTCTGGCCGGTGGTGAAGTTCGCACCCGTGATGGTGGAATCATCGGTGAAGCCACGCTAGATTTCATTTCTCAGTTCCGTCTTGATTACGGCATCCTCGGTATCAGTGGTATCGATATGGATGGCTCCCTGCTGGAGTTTGATTACCATGAAGTGCGTACCAAACGGGCAATTATCGAGAACTCTCGTTGCGTGATGCTGGTAACCGACCATTCCAAATTTGGCCGTAATGCGATGGTGAATTTGGGCAATATGAACCTGATTGATTACCTGTTTACTGATCAGATGCCACCTGCCAGTATAATGAAGATTATTGAGCAACATGAGGTTCAATTGGAGTTGTGTTGAGGTTTTAGTTTTGGTGATCCGGTTCGGTTGTTAGAGCTGCTAAGTTAACCTCTGATGAACCAACCGGCAAAGGGGCCATAAGCGTGGCCCCTTATGCAATCCCGCGCTTGCGCGAAATATTACGGCTATTCGCAGTTCCCTCTGGCAGCCGTTGGCCTTATCGAGCCAGCGCGATTCGCTCCTGCTCAAGCGCGCTTTTCGCGGGCGTCCATGCCCGCTCACTCTACCCTCATTCCTTGTCGGCAATATTCCTGATTGCGCTCAACATCAAAACCATCACTTTAGGTTTTTGAATTTATCTTTTGACCTTTAAAAGCACATTTGAGCAGCCGAGTGAAGAATGTAGCCAAGGAAATCCGCCATGGACGGCGGATTTAGGCGTCACGCGGAGGGACCCGCGTAAAGCCGTCCCGCCAGCGTAATGATGATCCGAGGGTACCTGCAAAGCAGGCTAGCGATACGTGCGTAAGCGCAGGGGTTCCAAGGGGGTCACGCGCTTGTGACCCCCTTGGCGGTTGAGGCTACGGAGATAAGCTAATCACTGAACTCATGTCAACCGAACTGATCACCAAACCCAAACCCATCTTCCCCACTACATATCAATAACAAAACCGTTACCTCCATCACGCATAAATGTTTTTTTTTGGTTAACTCTTGGCTTATTTGTTGGTTTTTGATTACAATCATGAGCGAAAACGAAGATTAAAGAGCTGTTTCGAACATCTGGAGGACGAAAGCATGGAAACCAAAGACTTGATCGTGATCGGTGGCGGTATCAACGGTGCCGGTATCGCTGCAGATGCGGCAGGGCGTGGCCTGTCGGTTCTGCTGCTGGAAGCACAAGACTTGGCCTGTGCTACGTCTTCCGCCAGCTCCAAACTTATCCACGGTGGCCTGCGCTACCTGGAACACTATGAATTCCGGTTAGTAAGTGAAGCGCTGGCCGAACGGGAAGTTTTACTGCGATTGGCACCACATATCGCGTTCCCAATGCGTTTTCGTCTGCCTCATCAACCCCATCTGCGCCCGGCATGGATGATTCGTACCGGCTTGTTCCTCTACGATCACTTAGGCAAACGTACCAGCCTGCCCGCCAGTAAAGGGCTGCGTTTTGGCCCAGAGTCAGTATTGAAACCAGAGTTAGTGCGCGGTTTCGAATATTCTGACTGCTGGGTAGATGATGCCCGCCTGGTGGTATTGAATGCTCAAGAAGTGGTCGAACGGGGTGGCGAAGTCCGAACCCGTACCAAAGTGACCCGCGCATGGCGTGAGCAAGGTCTGTGGATGGTGGAAGCTGTTGATGTCAATACCGGCAAGACCTTTACCTGGCGAGCCAAAGGCTTGGTGAATGCCACTGGCCCATGGGTTAAACAGTTCTTCGATGAAGGTTTGAAACTCAAATCCCCTTATGGGATCCGCTTGATAAAAGGCAGTCATATTGTGGTTCCACGGGTTCATGACCAACCGCAAGCCTATATTCTGCAAAATGAAGATCATCGTATTGTCTTTGTTATTCCGTGGCTGGATGAATATTCCATCATCGGCACCACTGACGTGGAATACCACGGCGATCCGCAAGATGTGAAAATCGATGACCAGGAAATTGATTACCTGCTGAAGGTCTATAACGACCACTTTAAAAAGCAGTTGGGCCGCGATGATATTGTCTGGACCTACTCGGGTGTGCGTCCACTGTGTGACGATGAATCAGATTCACCGCAAGCCGTCACCCGCGATTACACGCTGGATGTGGCTGATGAAGGCGGCAAAGCCCCTCTGCTATCGGTATTTGGCGGCAAACTGACCACTTATCGTAAGCTGGCAGAACACGCACTGGAAAAACTGTCTGGTTATTATCCAAATGTCGGCCCGGCGTGGACTAAAACCGGCGCGTTACCGGGTGGCGATATTGGCGGCAACCGCGATAGTTATACCGTGCAGTTGCGCCACCGCTATAACTGGTTACCTGAAGGGCTAGCCCGTCGCTATACCCGCACCTATGGTAGCCATAGCGAGCTGATTTTGGCCGATGCCACCAGCCTCGAAAGCCTGGGCGAACACTTCGGCCATGGTCTGTATGAAGCCGAACTGCGCTATCTGGTTGAGAAAGAGTGGGTGGTTGAGCTGGATGATGCTATTTGGCGTCGTACCAAGTTAGGTATGACTCTGGATGACGCGCAGAAACAGCGCGTTGCCGCATGGCTGGCAGCAGCACAAGCTGAGAAACAGCAGACTCTGTCTCTGATCTCCTGATAACAAATACCCGTCATCGATCTGTTAACACCCCTCTTCACTGTTGAAGAGGGGTTTTGTTATTAACTCGCTGAATATATCCAACGTCATTGGAGTTACAGGTAGGCAGCAAATTCATCCCGTTAAGTCAGTGATTCGGGCGCGCGCGCGCAGCTAACCCCCTGTAGCTTCAAGTACAAAGGATATAGCTACAACCTAATCGGCTTAATATGCCAAATCTCATTGGCATACTCTTCAATGGTTCGGTCTGAAGAGAAATAGCCCATATTGGCAATATTGAGTAAGGTCTTGCGTGTCCACTCATCAGGGTGCCGATACAAGGTATCGACTTTCTCCTGCGCGTTCACATAACTACGATAATCTGCCAACAACTGGTAGTGATCACCAAAATTGACCAGTGAATCAAACAGATTGGTATAACGCTTTGGCTCTTCCGGGCTGAAGACGCCTGTCACAATCTGCGTCAGTGCCAGATGCAGGTCCGGATCTTCATCGTAATATTTCCTCGGATTGTAGCCATTATTACGCAGTGCCTCGACCTGTTCGGTGGTATTACCGAAGATAAAGATATTATCCTCCCCCACATGTTCGCGGATCTCGACATTCGCCCCATCCAGTGTGCCAATAGTCAGCGCGCCGTTCAGTGCAAACTTCATATTGCTGGTACCCGATGCCTCGGTACCCGCCAGCGAGATCTGTTCCGATAGATCAGCCGCCGGAATGATCAACTGCGCCAGGCTGACGCTGTAGTTCGGAATAAACACCACTTTCAGCCGGTTATTAATCCGTGGATCGTTGTTGATCACCTTGGCAACATCATTGATCAATCGAATGATTTGTTTGGCGTTGTAATAAGCCGATGCCGCTTTACCGGCAAAAATAACCACTCGCGGTACCCATTGCTCATCTGCCGCGTCGAGAATGCGGTTATAGCGGGTTATCACATGCAACACATTCAACAGTTGCCGTTTGTACTCATGGATACGCTTGATTTGCACATCAAACAACGCCGCCGGATTGACCACAATATTTAGTTTTTCAGCGAGATACGTTGCCAGTCGTTTTTTATTTTCCAACTTGGCTTTTTGTAACGCCTGCAAGAAGCTCGGATAATCGAGATTCTTTTCCAGCTCACTGAGTTGGCTTAGGTCGGTACGCCAGTTATGGCCGATACTGTCATCCAATACTGCCGCCAATGGGCGGTTAGCCAGTGCTAGCCAGCGCCGTGGCGTCACGCCATTGGTTTTATTGCAGAAGCGATTAGGGAAAATACGAGCAAAATCAGCAAATAGCGATTGCACCATAAGTTCGGAATGCAGCGCAGATACGCCGTTAACTTTATGGCTGGCAATAACTGCAAGCCAGGCCATACGCACCTGCCGACCATGGTTTTCATCAATAATCGATACCCGTGGCAGCAGCTCTGGTTCCGCCGGATACTGTTCCTGTACCAGTTTGAGGAAATGGTCATTGATATCAAAGATGATTTGTAGATGACGTGGCAGGATCTTGCCGATCATATCGATGGGCCAGGTTTCCAACGCTTCCGTCATCAAGGTGTGATTGGTATAAGAGAAGACTTGCTGCACCACGTCCCACGCATCCATCCAGCTAAATTTATGCTCGTCGATCAGCAAACGCATCATTTCAGGGATAGAAAGTACCGGGTGGGTATCATTTAAGTGAATAGCAATCTTATCCGCCAGATTGTCGAACGTCTGGTGCATGGCCCAGTGGCGGCTAAGGATATCCTGCACCGTCGCCGAGACTAAAAAGTACTCTTGTCGCAAACGTAGTTCACGCCCGGAATAGGTGGAGTCGTCGGGATACAGCACGCGTGATACGTTCTCTGAATGGTTTTTATCTTCAACCGCCGCGAAGTAATCACCCTGATTGAATTTACCCAGGTTAATTTCGTTACTGGCCTGCGCAGACCATAAACGCAGTGTATTAGTGGCATCAGTATCAAAGCCGGGAATGATTTGATCATAGGCACAGGCGAGAATTTCTTCGGTTTCCAGCCAGCGAATTTTGCTCCCCTCCTGCTGAATTCGGCCGCCAAAACGAACTTTATAACGGGTATTGTGCCGTGGGAACTCCCAGGCATTACCGTATTCCAACCAGTTATCCGGCGACTCCATCTGTTGGCCATTCACTATTTTCTGGCTAAACATGCCATATTCATAGCGGATGCCGTAGCCCCGCCCCGGTAGTGCCAGTGTTGCCAGTGAATCCAGGAAGCACGCCGCCAAACGGCCCAACCCCCCATTACCTAAACCGGGGTCGTTTTCTTCTTGCAGTAACTCTGACAGATTGAGGCCCATCTCATCCAACGCCTGTTCGATATCTTCATAAATCCCCATCGATAACAGTGCATTTGAGAGGGTTCGCCCCAATAAAAACTCCATCGACAGATAGTAAACCTGACGAACGTCTTGTGATAATTGTGCACGGTTAGAACGTAACCAGCGCTCGACCATCCGGTCACGTACCGCAAATAGTGTCGCATTCAACCAGTCGTGCTGAGTCGCAATCGAGGGATCCTTGCCAACAATAAACATCAGTTTATAGGCAATGGAGTGCTTCAGCGCATCCACACTGACAACCGGTGAGGTATAACTGAACGGTGATGTCATAGCAGTTTTCCCTATTCGTGGTTACAGCAAATCGGCAACTAAAGACGCCGATAAAGTGATAGATATTGGCTAGCGGCAACTTGCCAGCCAAAGTCCAACCCCATCACATGGCGTTGAACATGCCGCCAATGTTTTGGCCGGCTCCATAGCACAAAAGCACGGCGTATCGCGCGAACTAATGCCTGTGCATCGCATTCGTCAAACACAAACCCCGAGGCGCTGCCATCGGCCAGATTCTCCAGCGCGCAATCCATCACGGTATCTGCCAACCCGCCGGTATGCCGGACCAGTGGCAAGGTGCCATATTTCAAACCATACAACTGCGTTAGCCCACAAGGTTCAAAACGGCTCGGCACCAGAATCACATCCGCACCGGCAATAATTCGGTGAGAAAATGCCTCGTGATAACCAATTTGTACCCCAACCTGGCCGGAGTAGTCTGCCGCTGCCGCCAAAAATGCCTCTTGTAGCACCGCATCCCCAGCCCCCAATACCGCCAGTTGCCCACCCAACGCCAGCAATTCAGGCAAGGCTTCCAGCACTAAATCCAACCCTTTTTGCGCAGTCAATCTGCTGACCACTGCAAAAATGGGTTTCTTATCCGTCACCTCCAACCCCATGGCGGTTTGCAGATGCACTTTGTTCACCGCTTTTGCTTGCAGGTTTTCGGTGTCATAACGGGCATGTAGCAAGGTGTCGCGCTGTGGATCCCAAATATCACTGTCCACCCCGTTGAGGATCCCAGTCAACCGCCCCTGACTGGCGCGCTCCTGAAGCAGCCCTTCCATGCCATAGCCAAACTCTGGCTGGGTAATTTCCTTGGCATAGGTCGGGCTGACGGTGGTAACGTGATCGGCAAAGAACAACCCGGCTTTCAAATAGGAAATCTGACCGTAGAATTCCAGCCCATACATTTGGAAAAATGCCGCTGGCAGTTGTAACTCGGCCAAGTGGTGGCCTGAAAATAGCCCCTGATAGGCCAAATTATGGACGGTAAATACCGATCGTGCCGGTCGGCCACGCGCCGCCAGATAAGCACAGGCCAGCCCGGCGTGCCAATCATGTGCATGCACCACCTCTGGACGCCAGTAACCATCCAGCCCGCAGGCTAGCTCACAAGCCATCCAGCCCAGCAGGGCAAAGCGGCGATAGTTATCCGCGTAGGAATACATATTTTGGTCGTGATAAGGGCTCCCCGCCCGGTCATAAAGTCCAGGTGCATCAATCAGATAGATGCCAATCCCCTGATAATGTCCATAGCGCAGAGAAACCCGACCAGCAAAGGTATCAATCTCTCTGACTAAAACAGTATCCGGAATACCACGGCGTAAATCAGGGAAAGCAGGCAGCATGACCCGAACATCGGCCCCTTCTGCAATTTGTGCGGTAGGTAAAGCCCCAACAACATCGGCTAGCCCCCCTGTTTTCAACAAAGGGAACAACTCAGTACATACGTGTAAGACCCGCATTATCACCCCTGATCACTTTTAAGCTTGGCCAGCATTGCGCGCGTTACCAGCACCACACCGCCCTCAGAACGGTAAAAACGGGCGCTGTCGTCCTCGGCGTTTTCCCCGATAACCATCCCCTCAGGAATGTGGCAGGCGCGGTCAATAATGCAACGGCGTAAACGGCACGAACGCCCAATATTGACATCAGGCAGCAGGAGCGTGGAATCAATGGTACAGAACGAGTTCACCCGTACCCGAGGGAACAACACCGAATGCACCACGACTGAACCGGATACAATACAACCACCAGAAACCAATGAATTCATGGTCATGCCGTGGCTACCAGAGCGATCCTGCACAAACTTGGCAGGTGGTAACGGCTCCATATGCGTGCGGATCGGCCAGGCGCGGTCATACATATCCAGTTCCGGTGTCACCGAGGCCAAATCGAGATTGGCCCGCCAGTAAGCATCCAGCGTGCCAACATCACGCCAGTAAGGGGGAAGTTCAGCATTAGAGGTCACGCAGGAAAGGTCAAACGGATGCGCCCACGCGACTCTTCGCTCAGTCAGTTTCGGGATCAAATCTTTACCAAAATCATGGCTAGAGCCGGGAGTGTTCCGGTCTTCTTCTAATAACTTAAACAGATAATCGGCATTGAAAATATAAATCCCCATACTGGCCAATGCCATATCAGGCCGACCAGGCATGGCAGGAGGATTGGCCGGTTTTTCATAGAACGCGGTTATCTGGTAATCCTCACCGACCTCCATGACACCAAATTCAGTGGCTTCTTTAATTGGCACAGGAATGCAGGCGACAGTACATTCGGCCCCTTTCTCCGCGTGGTCGAGCAGCATGCGCGAGTAGTCCATCTTGTAGATATGATCACCCGCCAGAATAACGATATATTCCGCGTCGTAGCGGCGGATAATATCCAGATTCTGGTAAACCGCATCCGCCGTGCCTTGGTACCATTGCTCAGTGCTCAGGCGCTGTTGGGCGGGCAGTAAATCCACAAACTCGTTCATTTCCTCATTGAGGAACGACCAGCCGCGTTGAATATGCTGAACCAAACTATGGGATTGGTATTGAGTTATCACACCAATGCGCCGGATGCCAGAGTTCAGGCAGTTGGATAGTGCAAAATCAATGATGCGGAACTTGCCGCCAAAATGGACTGCGGGCTTAGCACGGGTCGCGGTTAAATCTTTCAGCCGTGAACCACGGCCCCCCGCCAAAATCAGCGCAATGGATTTATTCGGTAATAGTCTGGCTAACATCAACGGGTCTTTGTTTTCGAATGTAACCATGGCTGGCTCCTTAAGATTTCTGTACGAGCACGCAAATGTCATGCGCGGAACCATTCCATACCCCGAATGGTTCCGCCTGATCTGACGGCCCAAAAGGAGGCGTCCGCACCCATTCCCCCACAGGTAAATGCATTTCACACGCTTGGTCAGTGGCGTTAATCACCACCAGCCAACGCTGAGACAACAGAATTTGTAGCTGTTTCTGGCAGCCATGTTGCCAAGCTGCATCACTCAGCACTTGCCCCTGACTATCGAACCATTGCACATTGCCATCACCTTCCTGCCACCATGTGTCCTTAATCAGCGCCGGAATTTGTTGGCGTAACCGAATAAGATCGGCGGTAAATGTCATTAATGAAAGGTCTGCACTGCCCCAGTCGAGCCAAGTGAGGATGTTGTTCTGACAATACGCATTGTTATTACCTTGCTGACTGTGACCATGTTCATCACCGGCCAGTAACATCGGCGTTCCCTGCGAGAGTAATAAGGTGGTTAGCAATGCCCGCTGGCAAGATTTACGCCGTTGCCAGATAGCCTCGTCAGCCACCAAACCTTCACTACCAAAATTATTACTCAGATTGTTATCACTGCCATCACGGTTTTCCTCGCCGTTGATTTGATTGTGTTTTTGGTTAAAACACAGTAAATCCTGCAAGGTAAAACCATCATGGGCGGTAATTTGATTGATACTGGCGGAGGGCAATCGCTCCCGCTGTTCGAACAGGCGGCTTGACGCTGCGAAGTGCTGGGCAAATAGCCCGCGCGGTAAGCCATCCCGCAACCAGAAACGGCGCATCGTGTCGCGATACTGGTCATTCCATTCGCTAAAACCGGTAGGGAAGTTACTCAGTTGATAGCCGCCCCAGCCGATATCCCAAGGCTCAGCAATCATCTTGCAAGCACTGAGTCGTTCATCGGCCACTAACGCGGCAAACAAGGGGGCATGCTGGTTAAAAGCCGGGGTGCGGCCCAGAACAGTCGCCAAATCAAAACGGAAACCGTCAACATGGCAACTGTCGAGCCAATGATGCAGGCAGTTGATCACCCACTGCGCCACATAAGGCTGGTTAAGGCGCAGCGCATTGCCGCAACCGGTCATGTTGTCGTACTCACCCTCGGCGTTAAGCCAGTAGTAGCTGGCGTTGTCGATACCGCGCTGACACAAGGTTGGGCCGAAAACGTCCAATTCAGCCGAGTGGTTAAACACCACGTCGAGAATCACTTCAATACCGGCTTTGTGTAGCGCTTTGACGGCATCCCGTAGCTCTTTCAGGGGCGATATCCCTTCACGGCCGGAAGCATAATCCGGGTCAACAGCATAGGGGGCCAATACGTTGTAGCCCCAGTAATTACCCAGCCCCATCTTCTGTAAACGAGGCTCATCGACATGGAATTGCACTGGCAGCAACTCCAGTGTCGTAATGCCCAGTGTTGTCAAATGGTGGATCATGGCGGGGTGAGCCAAACCGGCGTAGGTACCCCGCAAATCATCGGGAATATCGGGATGCAGTTTGGTTAAGCCACGCACATGGGCTTCGTAAATCACGGTATTGCCCCAAGGAATGGCGGGCGATCTATCCTGCTGCCAGTCATATTCCTCATGCACCACAATGCATTTAGCTACCGCTGCAGCGCTGTCCCGCTGATCGGGTTGATTAACCCCGCCGTCTAAACTCGGGTCATCTCCCACTTTGTGGTCTAATGCGTGGGCGCAGGGGTCTATCAATAATTTATGTGGATTAAAACGATGCCCTTGTTGCGGGGAGAATGGCCCGCTGACCCGATAGCCATAGCGCTGACCCGGTTTTCCAGCGGGGAGATAGCCATGCCAAATATCACCACTTCGAGCCGGCAGTGGGATCCGTCGTTCTTGGTTATTGTCATCAAACAGGCACAGTTCTACCTGTTCGGCGTTGGCCGAAAACAGAGTGAAATTTACCCCAGCCCCATCAAAGTGAGCACCAATGGGGTTCGGGGAACCTCGGGTAAGGCGGGTCATCCTATCACTCCCGCAACAAATAAATAGTCGATAATGGCGGCAGAGTTAACAGCAATGAATGGGCGTGGTTATGACTCCCCACCTGCTGGCTATAGATACCCCCCAAATTGCCCACATTACTGCCACAATAGAATTCAGAGTCAGAATTCAGCACTTCACGATAATGGCCACCCTGCGGGATACCTACCCGATAGTTATAACGCGGCACCGGGGTGAAATTGCTGACGGCAATCAGTTCACCACCACTGGCGTCACGGCGCAGGAAAGCAAACACTGAGTTTTCATGGTCATCAACCACCAACCATTCAAAACCGGCAGGTTGATAATCCAACTCATATAAAGGCGCATGCTGTTGATAACACTGGTTAAGGGAGCGCACCAAACGCTGCACACCGCTGTGCCAACCATTGTCATCATCCAGCAAATGCCAGTCGAGGCTGGCATCGAAATTCCATTCGCGCCCCTGAGCAAACTCGCAGCCCATAAACAGCAATTTTTTACCGGGATGCGCCCACATAAACGCGTAATAAGCTCGCAAGTTAGCAAATTTCTGCCATGCATCCCCCGGCATGCGGTCAAGCATCGAATGCTTACCGTGCACCACTTCATCGTGAGAGATAGGTAAGATAAAGTTCTCGGTATAGGCGTACAACATACCGAAAGTCATCAGATTATGGTGGTATTTGCGGTGAATCGGGTCACACTGCATATAATTCAGCGTGTCATGCATCCAGCCCATATTCCATTTATAGTGAAAACCTAACCCACCCGCATCCGGCGGTAACGTCACCCCGGGGAAGTCGGTTGACTCTTCAGCCATGGTCACGCCGCCGGGGCGCTCAACACCGAGGGTGTGATTGGTGTAACGCAGGAAAGCTATCGCCTCCAGATTTTCCCGCCCGCCGTAATAGTTCGGCACCCACTGCCCTTCGGCACGGCTATAGTCGCGATAGATCATTGAAGCTACAGCATCGATACGCAATGCATCAATACCAAAGCGTTCCATCCAGTAAAACGCATTTCCCGCCAGATAGTTACGGACTTCATTGCGGCCATAGTTATAAATCAGGGTATTCCAATCTTGATGATAACCCTCGCGTGGATCGGCATATTCATACAGCGAAGTGCCGTCGAACTGCATTAAACCGTGCTCATCACTGGGGAAATGACCGGGAACCCAGTCAAGGATCACGTTAATCCCCGCTTCATGGAATTTGGCGACGAAATCTTTGAAATCCTGCGGCGTACCAAAACGACGGGTCGGGGCATACAACCCCAATGGCTGATATCCCCAACTGCCATCGAACGGGTGTTCGTTAATTGGCAGCAGCTCGACATGGGTAAACCCCATGTATTTGACGTAGGTGACCAGTTGATCCGCTAATTCGCCGTAACTGAGCCAAAAATTATTCTCGGTATGGCGACGCCACGAACCCAGATGCACTTCATAGATAGAAACCGGTGAACGCAGATCATTCGCTTTTTGCCGGGCAGTGGTGTTTTCCACCACCTCTGGCAATGGGCTGACCAGCGAAGCCGTCTCCGGCCGCATCTGAGCTTCGAAAGCATAAGGGTCCGCTTTTAGCCGTACCTGATTATTGCTGTCGATTATCTCAAACTTATACAACTGTCCGACCTGTACGCCGGGCAGAAATAACTCCCAGATCCCATTTTCACGCCGTAATCGCATTGGATGACGGCGACCATCCCAAAAGTTAAATTCGCCCACTACAGAAACCCGTTTGGCATTCGGCGCCCAAACAGCAAAGCTGACCCCCGGAACGCCGTCAAGGCTCATTAAATGTCCGCCCAAACGTTCATAAGGACGTAAATGGGTGCCTTCTGCCAATAACCAGCTATCAATATCCTGCAATAGTGTGCCGAACCGGTAGGGATCGTCGATGATTTGTGGGATTTCTTGCCAGGTAACGGCTAATTGATAACGAAATGGACTTTTACGGCGAGGAAGTTTGGCAATAAAAAAACCGCGTGGGTCTTCACGGGTCAATTGAGCCATGTTGCCGCCACTTTCCGTGTCGATCAACCAGACTTCTTTGGCATCTGGCAGCAATGCGCATATCTGTAACCCCTGCGCCGTTTGGTGCATACCCAAAATAGAAAAGGGATCGGCATAGTGGCCGGAAATAATCTGATTAATCACCTGACGGTCGGGAAGTACTGGCATGATTTCTTCCTATGATTAACGGCATGATTTTGGGCCAATTTCTTAATAATTAAGCCGAGATGGCCCTTTTCATCATGCAATCCATTTAGCGTTTAAAGCGTGACTAGGGTCAATGATTAACCAATTAATTGATTTAATGCTCTAAATACACTTTTTCTGGCCATGAAACCCCATCAGCTAATTTTTCTTATCCAAACTATAAGCATAGTCAAAGGGGCTAAAAAATTGCCTTACTGCTAATGAAATTTTTTCTGACGGGGAGCGACGGGTAAAATGTCTAAAACAGAGGGCTGACCTGACGTTTGCCATTATCGGGCCTATCTTGCTTAAAAGAGGTGGCAGTTAAAATTTTCTGCGGCAGATTGTGGTTACAATAGCGGTAAGAATGAATATTCGTGGTTATCAATATGGGCATCAGCCAAGCCGAACTAATTTTTTCCCTGCTGCAACAGATGTGTGTGTATCTGGTTATTGCCTATCTGCTCAGTAAAACACCGCTGTTTATCCCATTAATGCAAGTGACCATCCGCTTACCCCACAAACTGGTGTGCTATCTCACGTTTTCCATGTTTTGTATCATGGGCACCTACTTTGGTTTGCATATTGATGACTCCATCGCCAATACCCGGGCTATCGGGGCGGTGTTGGGGGGCATGCTGGGTGGGCCATCAGTCGGTTTTCTGGTGGGGCTGACCGGTGGATTGCACCGTTACTCCATGGGTGGGATGACCGCCACCGCCTGTATGTTGTCTACCGTGGCTGAAGGGCTATTAGGTGGCTTCCTCCACAGCTATCTGATCCGTAAAAACCGCCTCGACCTGTTATTTCAGCCACTGGTTGTTGCCACCATTACCCTGGTCGCTGAAGTCCTGCAAATGCTGATTATTTTGGCCGTCGCCCGCCCGTGGCACGAAGCTGTCGAACTGGTGGGGAATATTGCGCTGCCGATGATGATCACCAATACCATTGGTGCCGCCATGTTTATGCGGATCTTATTAGATAGGCGGGCTATTTTCGAGAAATACACCACGGCATTCTCAGCCAAAGCCTTACAAATTGCCGCGCGGGCGGAAGGGCAGCTACGCTATGGTTTTGACCAGAAAAACAGTATGCGGGTGGCGCGAATTTTGTATGAGGAACTGGGTGTTGGCGCAGTGGCAATTACTGATCGCGAAAAGCTTCTGGCATTTATCGGCACCGGTTCTGACCACCATGTGGTGGGGAACGCCATTACCTCAGACCATACCCACCGAGCGATTGAGCTGAATCAGGTGGTCTATGCCGATGGCAATGCCGTACCTTATACCTGTTCTATTTCACCCACCTGCAAGCTGGGCTCCACGCTGGTGATCCCATTACGTGGCGAAGAACATCGGGTGATTGGTAGCATTAAGCTGTATGAACCGAAAAGTAAATTATTCTCCAGTATCAACCGCTCATTGGGTGAAGGTATTGCTCACTTGTTATCGGCCCAGATACTGGCCGGTGAATTTGAGCAACAAAAACAGCTACTGGCGCAATCCGAAATCAAACTATTGCACGCGCAGGTCAATCCTCATTTTCTATTTAATGCACTCAATACCTTGTCGGTGGTTATCCGTCGTGACCCGGACCATGCCCGTAAGCTGGTGCTCTCTCTGTCGACATTTTTCCGTAAAAACCTCAAACGCAGCCACGATATCGTCACGTTAAGTGATGAAATTGAACATGTTAAGGCGTATCTGGAAATAGAAAAGGCGCGCTTTGCTGATCGTCTGAGTGTCGAAATCTCATTACCGGATGAACTGATGGAGGCTCGATTACCGGCATTTTCCCTGCAACCGGTGGTCGAAAACGCGATTAAGCACGGAACATCACAGATGTTCAGTAATGGGCGGGTCACATTGCACGGTAAGCTGGAGGACAATACGTTGATACTGGCAGTGGAAGATAACGCCGGATTATATCAACCACGCCCCAATGGCGATGGATTAGGCATGAATCTGGTGGATCGGCGGATTAAAGTTCGCTATGGCAGCCAATATGGGGTGACGGTAATTAGCGAGATGGAGAATTTCACCCGGATTATTATTAAATTACCGTTTATTACAGCGAGTGAATGAACCACTCAAACCAATAGAATGATGCGATCAGCCGAAGCAATGGTTGAAGGCCGATGAGCAATGATCACTCGGGTTATAGCCAGTGCAGCAATACTGGTATTGATATAGGCTTCATTTGCTAAATCCAAATGACCAGTCGCTTCATCCATAAATAGCAGGCTGGGGCGACGATACAGGGCGCGTGCAATCAATAAGCGCTGCTTCTACCCTCCGGATACACTGCCCACACACTCAACATCCCCCAGATGAGGGTTTAAGCCCTTGCCAATCGGCTGCTTCACGAGCCGGGAGCGTTTAACCCGGTCTAATATCTGTTGTGTGTAGTAGGCCGCATCCATCTCCGACTAAACAATTTTATTGGTTACCTAAAAAACGGCAGCGCAATCTTTACCTATTCCGCTCTGTTAATGCGACAGTATCCCTCCATACACTTGGCTCCTATTATTTATATTAAAGCTTAGGAATATTTTTCTTCAAAAGTTTTCGTTGTAACGTGCGTCGATGTAAATTGAGTGCTCTTGCTGAAGCAGATATATTGCCAAAATGGTCGTCCATAACTTTATTTATATATTCCCATTCTATTTGTTCTAAAGAAGGGTAGGAGAATAAACTATCTTTATCATTTTTTAAACTTGTAATTTCGTTGCGAAGATTAAATAAAATATTATCAGCACTTACCGGTTTTTGCAGAAGATTATCAGCACCTTTTTTTAGAGCAATGATGGCTGAAGTGATACTGGAATAATTGGTAAGGATTAATATCTTGGATAATGGATTTAGATATCTTAATATTGGAATCCATGTTAACCCAGAATCATCTTTCAACTTTAGATCTATCACAATATAATCATGATAAGTAGACTCAGCCATTATAACGGCCTGCGCTCCTGAACTTGCTACATTAACAAATAAATCTTTTCTCATTAGTATTGTTGAAAGTGTACTTGTAAACACATCATCATCATCTAAAATTAAGATCTTTTCCATTATAAACCCCTCATCCTTACGGTGGCTACTGTACCAGCATAATCTGAGCATAATATTATTTCTGCTCCAATTCTGACCGCATTAGAAAATGCTAACACCAGACCGATGCCATGTCCGGATGTCGTGCTTTTTACCGGTTTTTTTCCTAATGAATCGATTAAATCACTTGGTATACCACATCCGTTATCCGTTATTCTTATCATTGCGTAACCATTTTCAACCTGACAACTACAATGAATAAAACCATTATCACTGGAAATGGCCGAATTAGCATTTTCAAGCAAGTTAATAATAATTGTATGAAGAACCCCTGCATTTTTAATGTATATACAGACATCAGGCAATAGATAAGTTACTTTTTTATTAGACTTAACTTCAAATGAATCAAATACATTTCTAAGCCATGTGCATAAATTAATAACCTCCTCATTTTCAAATTCACTAAATCCTAATGAAAGCGACATTTTAGTGAGTTCTCGTGTACATTCTTTGGTTTTTTTCAATGCTAAACTTAAATACTCATCAAAATATTTACCGCATCTTTCCTCAGGTTTAAATAATTTAATTTCCTCTAAAGCCAGAACGGCTGTTGATATTGGTTTCGATATATTATGAGCTGAAGAACTCGCTTGCAACGCCAAAGAGAATATTATATCTGACTGTTTTTGATACTCTATTGAACGTATTAAATTATTGCTGCACTCAATTGATGCATCATTCATTTTTTTTACAAAAAAAATGATAATGAATGTAGACATTAAAAAACTTACCCGCGGAGAATAGTACTCTAAACTTTTAGCACTATGGATAGTATTAAGATGACTTGAGAATGTAAACTTAGATGACACGTAAAATAAAATTACTGAGTAAATCACTATGAATATGAGGTTTTTATTACATAGGATCGTAAATGCAACGATTAACCCTGGAAGATAAAATGAGACACTTGATATTTCACCATGAAAATTTAGCCTCTCCCAAAGAGTAAATAAAAGCAAATCAATACACAGTTGAACGACAAGCTCTCTTTCCTTTAGTGGTGTAGAAAGCCTTAGTCTATATAGTGTGACAGCAATACTCATTAGCAATAAAAACAATACGAAAATGATGGATATTACACATGCATATTCTTGATTTAATATATCTTTAAATACAAAAACACTTAAAAAAAGTTGACTCAATATTGCAAAAAACCTAGACCATAAAATATATGTTACTTTTTGATACTGCGGAAGCGCTTGTAATATTTTCATTTAATCAGCCAAAACAATATCAAAAAAATATCAAAAACAAAACATACATTACGACATAGGTTAGATCAATATAAAATATTAAATTTATTTAAAATTAGTTTAATATTGGTTTAAAAATATAATTAATGCCATTTAACTGGCTACATCACATTGATAGAATAAGGCCAGCCATCATCTCTCCAAAATCACGAAGGCTCAGTACATAAGCCAGAGACCAGATAACACATTAACTAATAATATCAATATGATAGTGTGGAACTTTGAATAATCCTCGAATCACGGATATGGCTATCATCATGATAAAAAAGGATGTTGCCCGATAACCGTTTAATGTGACACCACCTATTTATGCAGCATTGATGATATATTTCAGGATTGATTGACGTTGATAACACAGCTTCAGCTATTCATGTACCAACGCCCTTTAATTATTTAAAAACACCTAACACATATTAATTAATAATGGAATCGATAATATTACCTTTGTGGTGTGACATAATGTCTCACTTCATGAGATGTATTCATAATAGTATAAC
>NZ_CQAZ01000014.1 GCF_001152565.1 Yersinia pekkanenii
TCACTTATGCTCTGGACTGAGCGCGGTGCTGCCAATCACGCGAAGATGTTAGAAACGGATCAGGCGTGGGAATACTACAACGACCTCACCGAGTTTTACTTTACTCGACGTGATGCTTTGCCTGCAACAGTAGATCAATCTTCCGTTGGTCGTAAGCAATTAGCACTGATGGTATTGGAGGCTGAGGAAAAAATAGAAGCTCTGGGACTGCACAACCAAGAGCTGGCTATTGCCGTCGATAGTCTGGAAAAGCACTTTGCCAAGGGCATGACAATTCCCTCGTTCTGCAAATGCCTGAATGGTGTGAATACCAGCAAAGTTATGTGGTGGACATTCGAACGTGATTGGATTTTCAACGAACAGCGCGATCCAGAGAAAGACCCTCGCTGGCGGGTGGCTTCTTATGCTCGTGATAAATATCTCACCGAAGAAGAAACCGAGATCAAGCCACACGGTAAAGAACCTTTCCGTAAAAAGACTCCTGTGCTGCTTGAAAAGGGCTGTCACCGAATTTATGCGCTCTATCTGAAAGGTGAATTGCCAATGAAACAGACATGGAACGGCGATTTTAGTCACGACAAAGCGGTTTATACCCCGGAGGCAAAATAATGGAAAACCAATTACTCCCATGCCCGCTGTGTGGCAATGATGAAATCGAACTTAACCCAGTAATACATGAAGGTGAACCCATGTTTATTGTTCGCTGTGATTGCTGCGGAGTACATCTGCCCCCTGACACCAGAAGTCGCAACGTTATGGTTTGGAACCAACGAGCGCCGCGCCCAGTTGATGCCTCAGTACCTTATGAAGTGCGTGAGCATCCAGTAATGGGACGCTTTCAGATTATCAAACCAGGGGAGACAAAATAATGTTTATTCCAACTGATATCCTTCGCGCCGCCCTGCTCTGTGTTGCTGGGGAGAAAGAAACCCGCGAATACCTGAAAGGGGTGTACATCACCCCAACCCATATCAAGGCTACTGATGGTCGTGCGCTGGTGATGATGGAGCATGGCTGTGAAGTCGGTAATGATATTGATGGCGTGTTTGTCTTTGATGGTGACATTCCTGACGAAGCCGTCGAGGCCGAAATGACTGCGATTATCGCTGACGGCGGCAACTGGTATGCAGTCCATTACGATGAAAACGAGAAGCCAATTTGTTCAAACATGCTGGAACTACTCGATTGCCAATATCCCGACTTCAGCAAGGTGCTACCGCCAGATCCTGAGCAATGCGACGAGTTACCCATGTTTGGCGCTCAACTTCTGGCATTGCCTTACCTTATGTTCCGTCACGGCTTTGGCCCTGTGAAATTTAAACCTTACGGGAAAAGAGCACCGTGTCAGCTACTACTCGACCCAGCCACTAATCACCTGTACGGAAATCCGTTCCTTGTGATTATGCCGCTACATTCAAATGCCTTTGAACTCTGCCAGGAGGCGCTCAATGAAAAAGGTATTTGAGCTGATCATGTGGACGCTGTTCTTTTCTACCCTCGGCGGCGTTGGACTTACTTCTGGTTTCTATGCCTGGCTTGGCTGGGTCACTTGGTTGCGGGAGGTGTTGGCATGAAATTCGATTATCAAGATTTTGGCGCGGTGGCCACTATCACAATCACCAGCACGATATTTGAGTTTCGTAAGCATAACCGTGTGGTTGATACGACGCTGCTCATGGCAGATGTCAGCCCACACAGAACGGGCTCATTCTTTATGAAAACCGTGCTTTCAGGTCGCACTGCGGCGGTGCTCAGGGCTTACAAGGTTGTTGTTCGGGAGGCTACGCGATGAAGATTATCACTAAAAACTTCCGATTGAATGCGCTGGCTAACCAATATTCAGCAGCAATTTATGACCATGTGAAGCAACAGAACGGCGGTGATTTCTTCATGGTGGATGCTGGCAGCTTCCCTTTGCGTATTGAGATTGTCGGTGGTGTGTCTGGGGTTCGTAGCTTGGTTGACGCCTACTACTTGGAGGCCTTAAAGCTGAATTACACAGAGTGGGAAAAGCTGGCAATCAAATTACTGAGTAAATTCCTTGATGGTAACAACCTGACGCAAGACGGCCGTGAAATATGGGAAAGCATGGCTTCTGACATTGGTTCTACGGTATCCGGAGGTGCACAATGAAGGCAATTGAAGAACTCATTTGTAGTAAATATAAAGGGGTTGTCGCACCAGCTCCCGCCAATAGCAAGGCTTGCAGCCCACTTGTGCAGCAAAGCATTTTCCAACTGGCAAGCATCATCAAATCAGCCGGCAGTGATCCAAGTGATATCACAACCGCTATCTGGGCCGCCCACTATCGGAAGCCAGAGCGCAGCGCTGATGAAATTACTGATTTGACAATGAATATCATCGGTAACCACTGCATGGATTTTCTACCTACCGATGTCTGGCCGGAAACACTAGACGGGGTGTTTCAATTTGAACTTGGTGTGTTGGTTGACGAATTCTATTCGGTAAACCCACTTCCGGGCAAAATCGCTAAAGCAGTATTGGCAGCCGGTTACCGTCTGAATGAAAGCATTGCAGCACAGAGAGCCACAGAAAGAGATATAGCGGTCGATGAAATGCACGTCATGTATGTCAATGCGCCTGATACCACCAGCGTTCGACAGTACCTTGAAATGCTATATGACGCCGGATATCGCAAGGGGGTTACCAATGGGTAAGCAAGCCGATATCCATGATACCCAGGTGCGGGCCACTGTGATTGTTGATGATGGGTGTGATTGGACGAAATACCTTAACTGGCTAGCCAAGGCAAAATACCGCATCCGAAACGGGATAAATGAAGCTCCACCAGCCAGGCCAAAGGTAGCACCGGTAAGTTTCAAGTCGGTTAAGAAGCCCCGTAAAAAGGGCCACCGAGTGGTTCAACAAGCGATAGGGGCGGTGTGACATGAGCGAATTAACTTTGAGACAGCGGGAAGTTCTGGATTTGATTAAGGCATACATCAACACCCACGGCATGGCCCCGACAATGACTGAAATTGCTGACGGAATGGGGTTTAAATCTCCAAACGCTGCCAGCGTCCATATTGCCGCGCTGAAGAAGAAAGGGGCTATCAATGTAAGGCGTGGAGCCTCTCGCGGCATAACGCTCACTGACCCAACAAAAAAGACCGAAATGGTGCCGGTAATGCTCCCGCCCATGATTGATATCGAAGGGCTTGAGGGTGAGGATCTGAACGCCGCGAACCATTTCAACGCTGCTATTGCCATGTGCTCTATAGCAATACGGAAAGCGGGCTATCCGTCAGAGTGTTCACCAATGTTTTACCCTACAGATAAGCAAGGCGGCGTTATGGAGGTATCTGATGTCTAGCACCGATATGATTGAAGAAAAAGAAGTGATGGCTAAGCTCAGGATCTCTTCTCGTATGACAATTTGGAAATACACCAAGGTGTATAATTTCCCTCTACCAGTGAGGACGCATCCAAAGCAATACTTACTGGCAGAGGTTGAGCGGTGGATTCTTAACGGCGGGGTTAACCAGCGAGCTTCTTGATATGCCAAAATATCTTCTCGGCATAGAGTTCATAAGCAATACGCTGTTCTTCAATCCAGTCATGTTTGTTGTAAACAGCCATGATACCTCCAAGTTCGTGGCCCAGCATTTTCTCAATAACATGCGGGGCCACCCCTTCCTCCGACAATCTAGTAGCCAGGGTTCGGCGGAAATCATGCGCCGTCCACACCCCGGCATCAACAACCCCTCTGATCCTGCCAATATATCGATTAGCGGCAGCGATCGTCATTGGAGTGTTCAGCTTTTGCCCCGGAAATAGAACGTTTCCGTAAGTCAATTTTGCCTTTTCAAAAAGAGGGAGTACCTGAGTAAAAAGTGGGCGTCTAATTATTTTTTTAGTTTTGGACTTTTCCGCAGGAACTATCCAGAGCTTATCCTCTTCGTTAAAGTCACTAAGTTCTGATAGCCTTAATTCACCATTCCTTGCACCCCATAGCATGAGCATCTGGTGAAGCAACTTGTTAGATGTTGACGCCCTACTACGTTCAATCGCCAGCCATATGCGGGCTAGCTCATTATAAGTAAGAACCTTGTCACCTACTGCTGGCTTCTCACCAATATCCCGAGGGCTGATCTTCATAAGGCTACAGTCATCAATATATTGACGCCTAATACACCAATTAATCGCTGATCGAAGTTGTACTAAAAGATGGCGAGCTCGTCTCTGATTTATTTTTTCTTCTTCTGTAAATAAATCCATCCAATTTCGAACTGTTATTGCATCAACTGGCACGCCGGGGAAAGCGTTAGACATATGTTTTATGACAGTATATTTATAGAGTTCCTTTGTTTTCTCTCTCAATGATACGCTTACATAAGTCTCGTCCCAATAAGTAAGGCAGTCTTTGACGGTTGGTTTTTTCGTGCTTTTGTTTTGGTTGATAAGTAGCCGAGGATCTAATCCTCGAGCTAAATTCTCTCGGAAGTCAGCAACTTTGTTTCTTGCATCTTTTAATGTTACAGCCGGATAGCGCCCGATACCTATACGATGCTGCTTCCCCTGCCACCGGAAGCGATACTGAAAAGTGATAACGCCCTTTGGTGAGACCCTTATTCCAAGCCCATCCAAATCCGTGACTTCTGGCGCCCCTGAATATGGTTTACCATACAGAGAGCGTAACTTTGTATCACTGATAGCCATTTTATTTTTTGTACTCAACATTAATGATGGTTTTGTACTAACTTGGTACTCAATATCACATGGACTATCTTAAACATCAATATACCAATATGTACTATGAGTTACATGGATATACAAAAAACACATTAAGATATTGAAATTAATGTACAAACTTGGCAAATAAAGAGCATATGAATACAGTGAAAGACAAGCCAATACATAAGACATTTTACATTGGTGATTATCTGCCTTACCCTCTTGCTGCCTCTAAGTAGATTAATTTTCGGTTTTTATCTTCTGTCACTTCAGTTTTTTTGATAAAAACCGACAGTTTTACTTGCTAACAACTTCTCAACTTCTCCACTAACATTATTCCATCAACTCAGGGAACTGACGGAGTAATACCGGCCGGTAACCACACACAAAACATTTTTTATTAACTTTCAAAACAATTAACGCCCGCCGAGCCTGGCATTAATGGAGAAGTCTTCAATGAATAAATTACAAGATACTGGCCTGTTGGTTGCACGCATTCTGATGCCAATTCTGTTTATTGTGGCCGGTTACGGCAAAATGGGTGATGCCTATGCCGGTACCCAACAATATATGCAAGCAATGGGTGTTCCGGGCTTTTTCCTGCCACTGACTATTTTGTTGGAATTTGGCGGCGGTCTGGCAATTCTGTTTGGTTTCCTGACCCGTACTACTGCGCTGTTTACTGCCGGCTTCACTATTCTGACCGCATTGATCTTCCACACTAACTTTGCGGATGGCGTTAACCAACTAATGTTTATGAAAAACCTGACCATTGCGGGCGGTTTCATCGTACTGGCGGTAGCTGGCCCAGGTGGTTTCAGTATCGATCGCCTGCTGGGTAAGACGTGGTAAGACTGCTTTATCGCCACTATATAGCCAAGAGGTGAGGCCCATGGAAGGGCCGAGTAATGAGGGCAGCTAACAACGCTGCAATTTCAACAACCAAGGGGATTCGATGGGGCAGCTCGTAGACGGCATCTGGAAAGATACTTGGTATGACACCAAATCTAGTGGTGGTCATTTCAAACGCAGTACCTCACAGTTCCGCAATTGGGTGACTGCTGATGGACAAGCGGGTCCCCAAGGTAAAGCCGGTTTTAAAGCCGAAGCGCACCGTTACCATTTGTATGTTTCTCTCGCCTGCCCATGGGCGCACCGTACCTTGCTGATGCGCACCTTAAAAGGCCTGGGATCACTGATTTCAGTTTCTGTGGTGCATCCGCTGATGCTGGAAAATGGCTGGACGTTCGGTAACGATTTCCCTGCCACCACGGGCGATGAGCTTTATCATCTTGATTACCTTTATCAACTCTACCTGCGTGCTGACCCAGATTATAGCGGTCGGGTGACGGTCCCGGTGTTATGGGATAAACAGCAGCAAACTGTCGTCAGCAACGAATCAGCGGATATCCTGCGGATGTTCAATAGTGCTTTTGATGGGGTTGGCGCTAAAGCCGGCGATTATTACCCGCCCGCATTGCGCGACAATATTGATGATATTAATGGCTGGGTTTACGATCGGGTCAATAATGGCGTGTATAAAGCAGGATTTGCTACGACCCAGCAAGCCTATGACGAGGCAGTCAATACCTTGTTTGATGCATTGACCCAACTGGAACAGTTGCTGGGAAAACACCGCTATCTTAGCGGTGACCAACTGACAGAAGCGGATTTACGCTTATGGACCACACTGATACGTTTTGACCCAGTATATGTCACGCATTTCAAGTGTGATAAACGCCGTATCAGCGATTATCTCAACTTATACAGCTTTTTACGGGATATTTATCAAATACCAGGTATCGCCGAGACGGTAGATTTTGCCCATATCCGCCATCATTACTACCGCAGCCATGGCACCATAAACCCCTATGGGATTATCTCCATCGGCCCACAGCAAGATCTGCTGGAGCCACATGGCCGAGATACCCGCTTCGCTTAATTAACAGGTTAACGCGCAGCAGCCGCTTAACAACTCAAGGTGTAGCGAGCGAAAGTAGTTTGGGTGCGGCCTGCGCACAGCCACCGGAGCGTACACGCAGTACGTGAGGATGGTGAGCACAGCCCAAGCTCAAAATACGCACGCGCAGCAGCCGCTTATTTATTCGCAAACAACTTAGGGATCTCGCGTAAACACCACGACTTAGCCTCTCCCATACTATCGCGTCGCCACGCCATAATAATATCGGCCTCACGGCGGTATTCAGGCCCTACCACCCTTAACCGCCCTGCTTCAATATCTTTTTCCACCATGTCATAAGGCATGGTTGCCACCCCTAAACCGGCTAATAATGCCCGCCGTTTATCTTCAATAGTACTGACCGTCAGCCGCTGCTGTTTATCCAGCAACTGCACCGTAATAACCGGCCGCTCACGGGCGGTATCTGCCACGGCGACGGCACGGTATTTAACCCGAGTTAGCTCAGAGAGCGGTTCCGGCTCCAGATGGATTGGATGGCCAGGACTGGCCACATAAACGCTGGTCACTTTGTACAGTTTACGGCTGTTAATCTCCGAAGATGCACGAAAGTGCATATCAGGTGCAATCACGATATCTGCCCGCCCCTGCTCCAAACGCTCCCATGCACCCGCCAAGACTTCGGTGAGAATAGAAACCTGAGTGTTGGCTTTGAGTGCCAGTTTGTCGATAAGTGGGAACAGTTTCCACGCCGGAGACAACGCCTCGCTAACGATGGTGATATGGGTTTCCCAGCCGCGTGCCAATGCCTCGGCATCGGTAGTCAGCTTATCTGCCGCTTCCAGCAGTACCCGCCCGCGATCCAGCAGCATGCGACCCACATTGGTAAACTTGGTGCGATGCCCGGAACGGTCGAACAGTACCACATCCAGCTCTTCTTCAAGCTTCTGCATGGTGTAGCTTAGCGCTGAGGGTACCCGCCCCAATTCATCGGCAGCCGCTGCAAAACTACCACGGCGATCAATGGCATCCATCACTCTCAATGCTTCTAACGTCAGCGCCCGATCTTTGGCCATCATTTTCTCAATCAGGAAATTTGAATATAGCGACCAGATTAACTGGCTAACAATCCGGCGTCCAGACGCTTACCATTTGTTTACAGATTAATGTCTACAAATTATGCCCAAAGTCATTATGTTTGAATACAGCCAACACACCTGCAACTTGAAGGATGACGGGTATAGGAGCCATCATGATCACATGCAGAACAGCAAAACAGTGCGGGCAAGCTGACTTTGGTTGGCTTCAAGCCCGTTATACCTTCTCATTCGGCCATTATTTTGACCCAAAGTTATTAGGTTATGCCTCACTACGGGTTTTGAATCAGGAAGTGTTAGCGCCCGGTGCTTCATTCCAACCGCGAACTTATCCGCAGGTTGATATTTTAAACCTTATTTTACAAGGAGAAGTCGAGTATCGGGATAGCCTGGGTAATCATGTGCGCGGTAAAACCGGCGATGTACTGCTATTTTCTACGCAGCCAGGTGTCAGTTACAGCGAGCATAATCTCAGTACTGATAAGCCATTAACCCGAATTCAGTTATGGCTCAATGCCTGTCCAGAGCAAGAGAGTCATCTCGCTCAGCGCATGTCTTTATGCACTCAGCCATTGCGGTTATTGGCTTCCCCTGACGGTGAGCAAAGCAGCCTGAAGCTGCGCCAACAAGTCTGGATCCATCATCTGGACCTAGCCGCTGGGGAACAATATACGATTAACCTGCACGGCCAGAGGGCTTATCTGCAATCGATTCACGGAACTGTTACGGTGGATGGCCCGCAAGCCGGTGAAGCTCAGTGTCTAACCTGCGGCGACGGGGCTTTTGTGCAAGAAGAACAGCATCTGGTGATTAAAGCGGAAACACCACTACGGGCACTGTTAATTGATTTGCCTGAGTGAGAGCGGGCAGTCAATATTGCCGATATTTAATGGGCGGAACAAGACGTTCCACCCGAGTTGGCCCTGTATATGATTATGCTTTTAAAGAAGCCATATCAATCACGAAGCGGTATTTCACATCGCTTTTTATCATGCGTTCGTAGGCGTGGTTAATATCCTGAATATTGATCATTTCTATATCAGAGGCGATGCCGTGTTTGGCACAAAAATCCAGCATTTCCTGGGTTTCAGCAATACCACCGATACATGAGCCAGCCACCGAACGCCGCGCCAGAATCAATGGCATGGTGTTCAACATCGGGCTAAGATCCCCCAAGAAACCGACGAACACCAGCGTACCATCGACATTCAGTGTCGGCATATATGGGTTGATATCATGTACATAAGGCACGGTATCGATAATCAGATCAAATTGCCCTTTGGTCGCCGCCATTTGTTTATCATCGGTGGATAACACAATGTGATGGGCCCCCAAACGGCGGGCATCGGCTTCTTTACTCGGTGAGCGGGTAAATAACGTCACTTTTGCGCCCAGCGCATTCGCCAGCTTCAATGCCATATGGCCCAAACCACCCAGACCGACTACCGCCACTTTGCTGCCTTTACCTATTTTCCAATGACGCAACGGTGACCAGGTGGTGATACCGGCACACAACAGGGGCGCGGCAGCTTTCAGATCCAAACCGGCCGGGACTTTCAGCACAAAATCTTGTGATGCAACAATAGTTTGTGAATAGCCACCGTAGGTTGGCAGATGATCATGGCGATCAACACCATTGTAAGTTTGCACATTGCCTTCTTCACAATACTGCTCCAGGCCCTGCTTACAGGGCTGGCACACACGGCAGGAATCCACCATGCAGCCAATGCCAGCGGGATCACCCACTTTAAATTTAGTGACATCCTTGCCGACCGCAGTAACTCGCCCAATCACTTCATGACCGGGTACCAGTGGATAGGTGCTAACCCCCCAGTCGTTACGGGCTTGATGCAAGTCAGAATGGCAAACACCGCAATAGAGCACCTCCATGACCACATCATCAGGGCGAGGATCTCGGCGGGTAAATTCTAACGGTGCAAGAGGAACTTGTGCTGACTTGGCAGCATAACCGAGTACTTTCATTGTCATGTTGTATCTCCGGTATCATAAACACTGTGATTTTAAGCTCGATAAGCCTTAAAGAACGTCGAGGATAAACTGTTTGAGTATAAGGACAGTTGGCTTCAAGGAGATGGTTACCGGGAGAGCAGAAGCATACCAGGTCACCATCCTACCTCTATTTCTGATACTGCTCGTCGCTGACTTTTTCCATCCACTCAACCGGGCTGCCATTGAGGGATTCAGCGATAGCAAGGTGAGTCATGGCGGTGTCCGGTGTCGCCCCATGCCAGTGTTTAACCCCTTCGGGGATCCAGACGATATCACCTTGATTCATCTCTTTAATTTCGCTACCCCACTCCTGGATCCAGCCGCGCCCTTGGCGAATAATCAAAGTCTGACCCAGTGGGTGAGTATGCCAGGCAGTACGAGCACCAGGCTCGAATGTCACTGAAGC
Source organism: Yersinia pekkanenii (assembly GCF_001152565.1). GTDB lineage: Bacteria > Pseudomonadota > Gammaproteobacteria > Enterobacterales > Enterobacteriaceae > Yersinia > Yersinia pekkanenii. Next base: position 10,127 of record NZ_CQAZ01000014.1, read on the forward strand.
GCCGCCGACACGAGCAGGTGGTGTTGCCTGGAAAGGAGCATCAAGACGAACCTGACCGGTAAAGTAATTTTCCGGGCCTGGTTGAGAAGGTTGGGAACCGCTACGGATAATTTTCATTTTTCCACCACTCCGACAAATGCTGCTGGGTTTAACATAGACAAGATAACTGTAGACGCTATGAGTGATTTCATCGTTATTACTGGTCATGTTCAGATGGCAGATCGAAGACCAATAAGTTTTCCAGTACTTCGGAATAACGAAAGACTCCGGTGTGAGTCGCGAAAGCCATCACGGGAAAGGCGGTGGTCAGGGGGGATCAGGATAAACATTAATTAGACCTTATTCTGTTATAAACAGAGAATACAACAATGCAAAAATAAGGAGATAACGCGGTGACAGAGTCAGAAATGGAAAAAAATCCATTAGATAATGGATTTACGGTCAAGAATATTGAGCACATGAGAAAAATAATTTCGCGCGATGAAATGAAAAAAGAAACCTATTCCAGGTTACTCCAAGATTTAAAAAAGCGTTTATTTTTCTGTAATAATCAGCAGGTAAATATCTGTATAGTCTCCATGCATCAGGTTTTAACGACAGTTTAATTACACCATAGAAGGATGTGATTAAATTCATCGTATAATAGGCCAACATACCGGTTTTTCTTTCAAATCCAATATACGCTCCATACTTTAGGATTATTGCTCGGTAAAAATAGGATTTATTCAGATATTTGGGGAGGGGGTAAAACCAAGCGCACCGCAAAGAAGATCGGCAATACAGCGAGGTATGAAACCTATAGCCCAAAAAATAGGTGTGCAGGTACCTTTAACCGAAAATGAGGACCCTGTTAAATAAATCGAACTCAGAACAAAAAAATTCGTTGAAACCTATGATAAATTTCGGAGTAGCGGTGCTCTACTACCGAACGAGAAAACAGGTTGATGCAGTTAACTAACATTGCTCAGATTGAGCAAACACACGGGTCTTGTAATAATGTCATCTCTCTATCGCAGTCAAAAATTCAGTACCAACCAATTTACCGGGGATACTGTAGAAAATTGTCAGTTTATTGAATGCGATTTTTCTGGCAACGACTTAACCGATACACAGTTCATAAACTGCCAATTTTACGATCAAGAAAATCAGGTAGGATGTAACTTTAAGCGCGCAACATTAAAAGATGCCAGTTTTAAAAACTGCGATTTAACCATGAGTAACTTCATGAATATTAATGCATTAGGCATAGAAATAAGAAATTGCAAAGCGCAAGGCACTGATTTTCGCGGTGCCAGTTTTATGAATATGATCACCGCACGGAGCTGGTTTTGTAGTGCCTATATCACTAACAACAATTTAAGTTATGCTAATTTTTCAAAGGTGGTGCTGGAAAAATGTGAGTTATGGGAAAACCGTTGGGTTGGTACCCATGTTTTAGGGGCAACCTTTAGCGGCTCTGATTTATCTGGCGGTGAATTCTCATCTTTTGACTGGAGTTCAGCAAATTTTACCCACTGTGACCTGACTAATTCTGCGGTAGGTGAACTCGACATTCGTAGAACCGATTTGGAGGGAGCCAAACTCGATACTTATCAGGTATCAGAGCTAATGGGGCGTCTGGGGATCATCGTTATAGAATGATCGGCACAGCCAGGTTAGCGGAGAAGCCAGTGCCTGACTGGCTCCCGTTGCATCTGCTGTTTTTTAACCCCCAGCGTGCCCCACACCTTTCATGGTCTGCAATATCACGGATAAAGAGGGTTAAAAAGCATAAACCAAGGCTAAGTTACCACCATAACCGTGATGACCTTGGCCTCCGGTTGCATCACCGCCGGCAATCAAAGTGAGTGGGCCACGGCTGACCGCCATATTTACCCCCCCTTTAAACTGATTACGGCTATCGAATGCAGCACGTTGTTCTATACCGTAATCATAAATTTGCCCTTGGCTACGGACGTCAGGTGAACTGAGGGTGTGTTCATAACCCAGCTTAATCATAGGTGCCACTGTCCAGCCAGCAGAAATGAAGGGTTTAACACCCAAATTGATATTGGCGACTGCACTGGTCATTGTTTTATCAAAACCCTGCACATTGAGCGCCAATTCACTGCCGGTCTCTTGGAAATTATTGAGATGGAGGTGTGACACTCTCATTCCTACTGAGGGTTCCACCGTTATAGTGGATGTTGTATACACATATCCCAGCGCTATTTTGGCACCCAGTTGATTACCCCGTGTATCGCCATGGGTTCTACCCAGCCCATCGCCTATTTCGCGTTGGCTCTGGTAGTCGATGACTCCCGCATTAAATCCTAGCTCGGTGTACAACCCCTGTTCAAGACGATTAAAACCGTAACGGCCACCAAAGCCGATAAAGGTCGTATTGGTATCAATATGACCGCCACCGCTTTCCACCTTCCCACGCGCATATCCCAGATCACCGTAGGTACTCAAGTTCTCATTTAGCCGGTGGGTCAAGCCTAATAATATTCCATAAGTCTGTTCGTCACTACTGACTGCCTGTTTCGAACCATCGGCACTAATATAATCTGCCAGCATATGTGCCCACACTTTATTTTGGCCGACATCAAGTTCAATACCATTAATATAAGGTTGTAACGCGCGATCAATAGTTGCGGGCTGCCGTAGCAAGTAGCTGGCAGTATCAGCATAAACTTGGCCACCCACGGTGGTCTCAACGCCGCCTAATGTTTCTGCTTCGATAGCCGATTGTAAATAATAGTTATAAGCCGTATAGCGACCGGATAATTCACTATTCTGCAACTTCTTCAATAAATTAATCCCAGCGGCGGCATTACCTATACTGTTTTCCTGGCCTGGCAGAGCATGATATTCAACCATTCTTGCACGCAATACATAGATCGTTTCTTGCGAAAGACCCAGACCGGTTTTTAAATAGTGGTCCATATCACCATATTGTTTTATAACCTCATCCAAACCAGCTTGAAGATAACTGGCATCTACGGTGAGCATAGGTTCATACACAGCAGCGGCTTCAACAGGTAGCGCGGCCAGCGTAGCATCGACCCGCGTTTTGGCATATTCATTAGTCGCCAAATAATCTGCCATAATAGTCTGGCTGTCCACGCCAGCAATACTCTGCAAGATTGCCGCTGTCCAACCGGTACGGTCTTTACCCGCGGTACAATGGAATAATGCCGCACCTTCTGCGGTCGCCAGTTCATTAAACAATAAACCGAATTTATCACGCATCTCGTCATTGCTGACAAAGTCGACGTTAACGCGTTGCATCATTGCCATGGATTCAGCAGCCGTCGTCGGCCTTACGCTACCTATATTACTGCCAGAATCATTATTGCCGAGAATATCTATATGCTGATAACTCGCTCCCGTGGGCAATATATCGGGAATTTCAGCTATTTCATCCTGCGTACGCAAATCAAAAACTGTATTAATGCCAACAGCATTAAATGCAGTTAACTCACTATCAGATGGCACCAATGCATTGGAACGATAAAATACGCCTGAGCGCATGGTTCCATTATAACGGGTACTGTTGGCGGTTTGAGTCCCTGCTACATCGCGGAAATTATCAATACTACTGAACCTTGGCGTGTCGAGCACCATATCAGCGGCAAGAGCAGTAGTCATTGATAAACTGATTAATGATAAGGAAAAAACGAAGCGATTAATCATAATAAACTCTCCATGTCAAAATATTAATGAGACTTTCTGCGAGCATTATCTATATAAAATAGGGATTAATACATGTGCTTAAGTAAGCTATTTTTTGAGTTTTTACTCATTAAAATACCAAGGTTATTGCTATTTTTAGCCTAACCATAATTTTATGTACAATATAAATAGCCAGAACAATTAAATACACTTACCGAATTTAATTCAGAAATATATCTAATTTTATATCCGACGGATAGCGTCTGGAAGTCAGTGTACAATAAATATAATTATTTATACAACATTAGCGCGCATTATAAATAAAGTAAAATACCTTACCTATATGTTGCAATATTTGCCATTTATTTAAGATAAATGATTGATATATTATAACTTACGAAAATAAATATTACATCAGGATACATCGCTGTAATATTTATCACTCGTTTTTAATATTTCAATAAAGTATCAATGTGAATATATAATAAATAACACTCTTAATGTTTAGGTTGTTAACAACAAAAACACGAATTTATTACATTCACTTTTGAATAAAATAAGTGATTATTTTATTACTTATTAAGTATAATAAGTATTTACGCCTCCTTTGTCAGTTATTTCCTACATTATATTGGCGAAATTTCTTACGTGATGTGGTGCGGGAAGGAAGCCAACTTATTGATATTAGCCATGAGAGTGCGGTAAAAATAGTCGTACTGGAGGCTAAACTCGTCAGTCACATCCCGCTAAAAACATTCACCATTACCCAGGCATAATGTATTCATTCCATACCTGACCGGCCGAGTGAGACCACTCTTAATAATTAACATTTATCTGACACTATTAATTAACTACTCTCGCGCTAAGTAATATTAATGTAATCTTCATGGGCGTTATTTGTTATTGAATTGGCTTTGGGAAATTTCCTACAAATAAATAGCATGGTCTTATTATTATCACCCCATAGCCCTGTTAGTCTTCGTTAAGAACATCCCACCTTAGAAAGTCAATCGTCGACAGACGTAACTTTAAAAATTAATCAGACGCCTCACTTTTTGCTGACAATGTTTAGAGAGAAAGAGAACAATTCTTTTTCATCCGAAATAAGCTAAGGATCTGCAATAAATTGGGCAAGTTAATATGGTAACTTTATGTTCAAACACTTCAGACAATATCTTTCTACCACGAGTATTCAACCCGATGCAGAGTGCAAACAAGTTTCCTCGCGAGTTCCTGCCGCCGCGATCAACCCCATAACATTGGCGATGGTGGTTGCGTTCTCTGCCATTGCTTTACCACAAACCGCACTGGCAGCCTGTACCAGCACTGGAGTGGGCACCTATCTCTGTGAAGGCGTAAATACGGCTGGGATCACCCTGAGCGGTACAGACATCGCGGTTGAGACCCAACCGGGTTTCAGTATAATCGAGCCGAGTAATACGGACTCTGCGCTGTCGTTAATCGGTTCTGGTGCCATCAGCTACCTGGATACCCACGGCTCTGTACTCGATACCGCAGGTGCCAATTCCCTGCATATCGAGAATGATACCTACCCAACCGGGCAATCGGCGTCCACTCACGTTCAGGCCAACGGTTCGATGGGCCGTGGTATATTCATCAACAACAGTAGCGCTACCGACTCCGCCATACGGGTGGATGCTTCCGCGATGATATCCAGCGGCCTGGGTGACTCTACCGCCCTTGACATCTATTCATATGCGATGGGAGACAGCACTGTCTCACTGAATACCCATGCTATTTCTGGATTTGTCGGTATTCAAAGCTCCAACTATTCAACCAACGGAACAGCCATCACCAACATCAATATTGCCGATGATATCAACGTCAAAAATATAGGTGCGTTTATCAACAATAGTAGTTATGGTTACGCCGGTATAGTTAATTTCGACTCAAAAAACATCAGTGCAGAATCCGGTGCTTTGAGTATTTATAATACCGGTAGAACGGTTATAACCAATATCAATGTTGATGGTGATATTAATTCAACAGATAGCCAAGGCTCCTATTTTTATAACTCTGCGGACGACGGTCTTTCAAGCTTTACGCTGCGGGCAAATAATGCCACTGATTTATTATATGTCCTTAATAACAGCGATCAGGGCGCGGTGATAACCGATATTATATTGACCGGTGATCTTACCGGTATTTCAGGGGGGCTGGGTGTCGATACTTATTCGAACGACGGAGACGTCAAGACATCAGTCAAATTAGCGAACGTTAATATTGAAGACGGTAATATAAATATTAACGCCAGAAGTCAAAATGGTAACTCGCTCGTAGGCCTTGATATTTCGGGTAATGTTAGTAGTGAAAATCACGGAGATGTGTTCATTAATGCGAGCGGCGTCAATTCCACCATCATCGCCAATGTAAATAACATTTATTCCCAGGCTGGCAACTCAGCGCTCGAAACCTACAACACGGGCCTTCACGGTTTAATTTTATCGGCCATTACCGCAACTGGAGATCTCATCACTGATGGCATAGGAGCAAGGTTCCAGAGCTATGTTAATCAGGGGGATGCCACCGCAATAATTAATCTCAATAATGTCACCTCAGTTTCCGAAGGTGTGGATATAACAACCTTCTCAATTGAAGGAAATTCAGCAACCTCTCTCACCGTGGCGGGGCAGATTAATTCCAGCGAAGGCAAAGGTATTCTGCTTAGATCTTCGGCAGAGAGCGGCAATACACTGATCAACGTGGATGCCAATAATATCGTCAGTAAAGATGATGCCATTTATATTAGCGACGATTCCTACAATAATACCGGCCTATCTGCCATCGACATCATCACCCGTGGCGCGCTGGTCTCGCAAGAAGGCTACGGGATTAATATCGAAACCAATACCGCAGAGAGCTATGTCACGGTAGGGGGTTTGGTGCACGGCGGCAATGGCACCGCTATTGGCATTCATCGGCTGGATAATATTAATAAATCAGCCACGTTAGAACTGCAATCCGGTTACGCCCTTGAGGGGGCCACACAGGCGCTGGTATTTAATGGCAACTATGTCGATCTGAGCAATGCCTCGCTGGATCTGGCCAACAGTCATTTGGTGCTGGGCGGCACCGGCGGGGCCACTTTCGACCTCAGCCGTATCGATAATCGCGAAGAGGCTATTCTGGATGGCGAGGCCAACCGCATCACCGGCTTCGGTACCCTGACCAAAACTAACAATAGCATCTGGACGTTGACCGACGCCAACATGAACAACGGCAGCGTTAATGCCTTCCTGTCTGCCAATATCGCTGCCGGTATTTTAGTCCTGGATAACGCCACGCTGGGTTTGACCTCTACACTGGCTAATACCGCGACTGTGGCGTTAAGCCGTCTCAGTGCTGCCGATATCGCCGTTGATCCTACCCTGGTCGCTACTGAAACCGGTGCGTTGACACTGGACAACGGTGCGGCGCTGTCTTCACTTGGCGCATCGACCCTGATCGGTAACCTCACCAGCGCCGGTGAGATCCTGTTATCAAACCGCTATACCGGCGGTAATGGATCCGCTACCGATGACCGACTGACCGTGACCGGCAACTACGCGGGTGAAAACGCATGGCTGACGTTCGATACCGTGCTCGGTGACGACAACTCGGCCACCGATACCTTAGTCATCGAGGGCAATGCGACTGGCACCACCTCCGTTCGGGTTAACAATGCGGGCGGTCTGGGCGCTGATACTGTTAAGGGTATCAATCTCATTGCCGTGGGCGGTCTGGCACAGGATGGTACCTTCTTACTGGCCGGGGACTATGTCACCACCGATGGTTATCAGGCGGTGGTGGGTGGGGCTTATGCCTATACCTTACACGCGGATGGGCAGGCAACCACCGCAGGCCGTAACTGGTATCTCTCTTCTGAACTTCCGGATCCAGAAGGCCCGGGACCAGAAGGTCCAGATCCGGATGGGGGTGACGGCTCAGGTCCGCGCTATCAGGCGGGTGTCCCGCTGTATGAGCAATATCCACAAATATTGGCGGCGTTGAACACCCTGCCAACCCTGCAACAGCGTGTCGGTAACCGCGACTGGTCACAAGGCGCATTGACTGAACGGAGTCCAGATAGCCTTGACAATAATCAATGGGCCTGGGGCCGTATCGAAGGCAGTCGTCAGGTCACTGACCCGGCGCGCTCTACCAGTGGTTCGCAACGTGATATTGATATCTGGACGTTGCAGACCGGTATTGATATGCCGTTATATCAGGGCCAGGATGGTTCACTACTGGCCGGTGGGGTGAATTTCTCCTACGGTAAAGCCAAAGCAGACATCAGCGCGTTCTTTGGTTATGGCAGCATTGACACCTCGGGTTACGGTATCGGCACCAGTCTGACCTGGTATGGCAATAATGGCGTGTATGTCGATGGTCAGTTGCAGACGATGTGGTTTAACAGCGACCTGAACTCCAGTACCGAAGGGCACTCTGTGGCCAGCGACAATAATGGCCGTGGGTATGCCTCGGCGATCGAAACCGGTAAACGTTACTCATTGGGTCACGGGCTGTCGCTGACACCACAAATGCAGGTGACCTATTTGCGGGTAGATTTCGATACCTTCCGTGATCCGTTTGGCAGTGAGGTTTCACTGCAAGACGGCGACAGTCTGCGCGGGCGGGTTGGCGTCTCACTGGATAAAGAAACGGCCTGGACGGCGAAAGATGGCACTACCCGCCGCACACATATTTACAGTAATGTCGACCTGCACAATGAGTTTCTCAATGGCAGCAAAGTGCACGTTTCCGGTGTTGAGTTCGCTACCCGAGATGAGCGTCAGTCGGTCGGTGTCGGCGCGGGCGGCACCTATGAATGGCAAAATGGACGCTACGCAGTGTATGGCAATGTAAACCTGCTCAGTGCCACCCGGAATGCCGGTGACAACCATACCGTCGGCGGCACAATCGGCGCGCGGGTCAGTTGGTAAGTCAGGATTAGGTTGTGTTATATCGGGGTATCAGTATGCAGATACAGTACTGATACCCTAACTTAGCGGTTCCGCAACACTCGGATATTATCGCCCCTTCCCCGCATCATCAATCAGCTACCCATGAATTTAAACGGGAATGTCTCATCGGCCCTGCGATGTAGCGAGCCGACGTTACTCCGGTATTTACCCATAACGGCTCCACATCGACATATCATGCGGCTACGTTTGCCACGCACAACACAAAACCCCCGCCGAAGCGGGGTTTTATGGAATGAGTGGAGTTGACCGGTAAGCCGGGTTCTGTCGTGGACAGTCATTCCTCTAGGCCAGCAATCGCTCACTGGCTCAAGCAGCCTACCCGGGTTCAGTACGGGCCGTACCATGTGAACCCCTATTTGGCCTTGCTCCGGGTGGAGTTTACCCTGCCACGAACTGTTGCCAGCCGCGCGGTGCGCTCTTACCGCACCCTTTCACCCTTACCTGATCCCACTTACGCGGGCCATCGGCGGTTTGCTCTCTGTTGCACTTGTCGTAGGCTTGCGCCTCCCAGGCGTTACCTGGCACCCTGCCCTATGGAGCCCGGACTTTCCTCCCCTTCACCTGTCTCCCCCGAAAGGGACGGCAGCGAAGCGGCGACTGTCTAGTCAACTCCGCGGCGGATTATAGTCATATTAGCGCTGAATGTCATCTTCCAGCGGCAATAAAGATTCAGCACGCTAAATTAGCGGTTTTCATTTCTATGCGGTTTAAATAATGTAAAGCTTATTGTAAATAAATTTACAATAATTTTCTTTTAAGTCATGAGGATAGATAATATTTATTGACTAGAATTAAAGATAGTCACCACCACTAGAGCAAGATTAATTGATTTCCTTATTTTTGCTCGGGAGCTTTACCATGAAACGTTCAGTCGGTTTTATCATCCCGCTAATTACTGTTGCACTATTAAGTGGCTGTGTCGTCGAGCCAACACGGTATGCGGAACCCGGAATGGTGGTTGAACCAAGCGTGATTGTGGAGCCAGATGTCGTCACCCCCCCTGGGGTCGTCTATGTGGAACCCAACTACCCAAGGCCCGCACGGGGCTATGTATGGCGCTATAGGGAAGGATATAACTGGGGTTGGTATCACCCACAATATGGCTGGCATCATCGCGGCAGGTAAAACTAAAAGCGCCCTGAGGCTGGCTATCATGCCTCAGGGACTCAATGCTTACTCGCCGCCGCCCTGCTCTTGAGCATTTTGCTCAAGTGCGTGCTTATAGAGTGCATTCTTTTTCACGCCATGAATTTCCGCAGCCAAGGCAGCGGCTTTTTTCAGTGGCAGCTCTTTTTGCAACAGTGCCAGGGTGCGTAACGCAACAGCAGGTAAGGCATCATCGGCCTGCACTTTATGCCCTTCAACAATCAAGACCATTTCGCCACGGCGGCGGGTTTCTTCTTCCTGAACCCAGGCCAGTAACTCGCCGACCGGCGCGCCGTGAATAGACTCCCAGGTTTTGGTTAATTCTCTGGCCAGTACCACATAGCGTTGCGGGCCAAGTACGGTTACCATATCCTGTAAACTATCCAACAAGCGATGCGTTGATTCATAGAAGATCAGTGTTCGAGGTTCCTCAATCAGCGCTTGCAGAGTATCCTTACGACCTTTGGTTTTCGCAGGCAGGAAGCCTTCGTAGCAAAAACGATCTGAGGCAAGACCGGCGGCAGAAAGTGCTGTAATCGCCGCACACGCGCCCGGTAATGGCACAACTCTGATGCCAGCTTCACGGCAACGGCGCACTAAATGGTAGCCCGGATCGTTGATAAGTGGTGTACCTGCATCTGAAACCAGCGCAATACTCTGGCCTGCTTGCAGTTTCTCCAGCAAATGATCGGCTTTTTGTTGTTCGTTATGGTCATGAAGTGCAAACAGACGGGCGTTGATCGCAAAATGCTGTAACAACAACCCTGTATGACGTGTATCTTCTGCCGCAATCAAATCAACGCCTTTCAGTACCTCTAACGCCCGGTGGGTAATATCCCCTAAATTACCGATTGGGGTGGGTACCACATAAAGCGTAGATGCAGAAATCACTGCTCGATCGTGTTGATTCATTGTTTCATCCGAATTACCGATTTAATATTGAGCATCTTGAAAAAAACATCACTGGATACAGTATGCTTTCCTCAACATTCGTTCGTTCCAAAGCAGGGCTTGTCCCTGTTGTGCTGGCTGCCCTGATACTGGCTGCCTGTTCAGGCAGAGCACCACAGACGCCGCCACCCGTAAATATACAGGACGAAGCAAGCGCTAACTCTGACTATTATCTGCAACAGTTACAACAGAGCGATGATGATAACAAGGCTGGCTGGCAATTACTCGCCATTCGTGCCCTGTTACGCGAAGGGAAAACCCCTCTGGCGGCTGAACAGCTGGGTGTTTTACCGGCAAATCTGAGCGATGCACAGCGCGAGGAACAGCAATTATTGACCGCAGAACTGCTGATTGCTCAGAAAAACACCCCTGCCGCAGCCGATATACTCGGTAAGCTGGATGCCAGTAAGCTCTCGGCTAACCAACAGGTTCGCTTCTATCAAGCCCAAATTGCTGCCAATCAAGGTAAAGCGACACTGCCCCTGATCCGTGCGTTTATCGCTCAGGAACCGTTGCTGAAGGATAAGGCTCATCAGGATAACCTTGATGGCACCTGGCAATCGCTGGCACAGCTGACACCGCAAGAATTAAATAATATTGTGATTAATGCCGATGAAAACGTGCTGCAAGGCTGGTTGGATTTACTGCATGTGTATCAGGATAACAAGCAAGACCCTGAGCTGCTGAAAGCCGGTATTAAAGACTGGCAGAACCGTTACCCACAAAACCCAGCGGCGAAAAACCTGCCAACAGCATTAACTCAGATCAGTAACTTCAGCCAGGCATCTACGGCAAAGATTGCGTTATTGCTGCCATTAAGTGGCCCGGCCCAGGTATTTGCCGATGCTATCCAGCAAGGTTTTACTGCGGCACAAAATGGTTTACCGGTCACAACCCTGGCCTCCGTGACACCTGATGTCACCGCAAGCGCACCAACCAATGCAACTGCGGTAACACCTACAGATGTGGCCGCCACAGTCGTACCGGCTCCAGTGGCCGCCCCTGTTGCGACTAACAATGTACAGGTGAAGGTCTATGACACCACAACTCAGCCCATGGCGGTATTATTGGCACAAGCCCAGCAAGATGGCGCAACACTGGTTGTCGGCCCATTGCTGAAGCCCGATGTTGAACAGTTGAGCGCCACGCCAAGTACACTGAATATTCTGGCATTGAATCAGCCGGAAGTCAGTACCAACAGCCCAAACATCTGTTACTTCGCGTTATCTCCAGAAGACGAAGCCCGCGACGCCGCACATCATCTGTGGAGTCAGGAAAAAAGAATGCCATTGTTGCTGACCCCACGTGGAGCCTTTGGTGACCGCGTCGCCAAAGCCTTCGCAGAAGAGTGGCAGAAACAGGGCGGGCAGACGGTATTGCAGCAAAACTTCGGTTCTACTGCTGAACTGAAACAAGCTATCAACAGTGGTGCCGGTATCCGTCTGACCGGTCAGCCAGTGACCGTTTCGGCTACACCTGCCGCCGCACCGGCATCGGTTACCATTGCTGGCCTGACGATCCCGGCTCCCCCGGTCGATGCACCAGTAGTATCCACCTCTGCGGGGGGTAACATTGATGCGGTTTATGTCATTGCCACTCCCGCCGAACTGACGCTGATTAAGCCAATGATTGATATGGCCACCAGTACACGCAGCAAACCGGCGTTGTTTGCCAGCTCACGTAGCTATCAGGCAGGGGCTGGCCCGGATTACCGTCTGGAGATGGAAGGCATTCAGTTTAGCGATATTCCATTGATGGCAGGCTCTAACCCCGCGCTGATGCAACAAGCGGCAGCCAAATATGCCAACGACTATTCGCTGGTGCGTTTGTATGCCATGGGTATTGATGCGTGGACATTGTCGAATCATTTTGCTGAAATGCGCCAGATCCCTGGTTTCCAGGTCAGCGGCACCACCGGTGATTTAACCGCATCAGCGGATTGTGTTATCACTCGTAAATTACCTTGGCTGCAATATCGTCAGGGGATGGTGGTACCGGCAGCGTAATTTGACGACGTACAATTTGATAATATACCCAAAGAACGTGGAGTTGCAGGGAGTGCAAATGAGCCAACGGAACACTGGCACCCATTACGAGAATCAGGCTCGTCGCCATTTGGAGCGGGCTGGCTTAATGTTTAAGGCGGCCAATGTCAGCTATAAATGCGGTGAAATTGACCTTATTATGCGCGATGAGTCAACCTGGGTATTTGTTGAGGTTCGCTTTCGGCGCAATGACCTTTTTGGTGGGGCCGCTGCCAGTGTCACCTATCGCAAGCAGCAACGGTTACTCCAGGCCGCTACGATATGGCTGGCGCAGCGAGGTGCCAGTTTTGCCTCAACAGCGTGCCGTTTTGATGTTTTTGCCATCACAGGCAGTCAGGTAGAATGGCTGCCTAACGCCTTCAATGCAGATTGACAATCTTTTCTCCGGTTTGATACCGGGTAAATAATTTTACTGAGTGGGTTAACGTGCTGGATAGAATCAAAGGCTGCTTTACAGAAAGTATTCAAACCCAGATTGCCGCGGCTGAGGCTCTGCCTGATGCCATATCCCGTGCAGCGATGACGTTGGTTCAGTCACTGCTCAACGGCAATAAAATTCTCTGCTGTGGTAACGGCACATCGGCGGCTAATGCACAGCACTTTGCTGCCAGCATGATAAACCGTTTTGAGACCGAACGGCCAAGCCTGCCGGCTATTGCTTTGAATGCGGATAATGTTGTTTTGACTGCCATTGCTAACGACCGTTTGCACGACGAAGTCTATGCCAAACAGGTGCGGGCACTCGGTCAAGCTGGCGATGTTTTACTGGCTATTTCTACTCGCGGCAATAGCCGTGATATTGTAAAAGCGGTCGAAGCGGCAGTCACCCGTGATATGACCATTGTTGCCCTGACCGGTTATGATGGCGGTGAGCTGGCTGGGCTGTTAGGCCAGCAGGATGTTGAAATCCGGATACCTTCGCACCGTAGCGCACGCGTTCAAGAATTACACATGCTCACAGTGAATTGCTTGTGTGACTTAATTGATAACACTCTATTTCCTCATCAGGACGATTAAAGGAGCACCAATGAAGGTCGGTTATATTTTTGCCATGCTATTCAGCGCCCTGCTATTGCAAGGCTGTATCGGTGCCGTGGTGGTAGGCAGTGCAGCCGTTGCAACTAAATCGGCTACAGACCCACGTTCTGTCGGCACTCAGGTAGACGATGGCACGCTGGAGGCCAGAGTCGTCAACGCGCTGAGCAAAGATCAGCAGATAAAAAGCCAGACACGCTTTGTGGTGACAGCTTATCAAGGGAAGGTTTTGCTGACCGGGCAATCGCCAACCACAGAATTGTCTGACCGCGCCAAACAAATTGCCGCAGGTGTCGATGGTGCAACGGAAGTGTATAACGAGATGCGCCTGGGTAAACCGGTCGATCTGACCACCGCATCGATGGATACCTGGTTAACCACTAAAGTCCGGTCACAATTACTGACCGCCGATTCAGTTAAATCGTCTAATGTGAAAGTCACTACCGAGAACGGCGAAGTATTCCTTTTGGGTCTGGTCACTCAACAGGAAGGGCAATCGGCGGCACAGATCGCCAGTCAGGTCAGCGGCGTTAAGCACGTCACCACCGCGTTCACTATTGTGAAATAACGCCGTCGTTTAAAAAGATAAATCCTATTATGGGCCGGGAGAAATTCAGGCCCATTTTTAGCTACCCAAAACATCAAACCATTAATCTAACTCATTCGCCTGTATGAATTCCTTCCCACCCAATTGCCGCATCTGGCGCAAAATCCACTGCTGGCGGGAAATAACATAACCCGATGGCGCATTTACCTTAAAACGTAACGGATTGGGCAACACTGCGGCCAACAAGGCGGCCTCTGAGGCGCTTAATTTGCTGGCCGGTTTGTTGAAGAAATGACGTGAGGCCGCTTCGACGCCAAAAATACCGTCGCCAAACTCTGCAATATTCAGATAAACCGTCAGGATGCGGCGCTTGGTCCATATCAGTTCGATACTGGCGGTCAACCCCACTTCCAGACCTTTACGCACCCAGCTACGACCATTCCACAGGAACAGGTTTTTGGCCGTTTGCTGCGACAGTGTTGATGCGCCACGGATACGATTTTGATTGCGCTGATTATGGGATAACGCTGACTCGATGGCACCAACATCAAACCCCCAATGCTCGGGGAACTTTTGATCTTCAGCCGCCATTACCGCCAGCGCCATATAAGGTGAAATTTCATCCATTGGCACCCAATCAGAATGGGCCACATACGAAAAATCCCCCGTTAACCAGGCCCCGAGTTGCCTTTCGATCATCACCATAGAAAAAGGGACCGGCAAAAAGGCAAAAATCAAAATGCCCGCCAGCCATAGCGCAGCGATGCCGATAACGCCCCGTTTCCCCCAATACCAAAGCCAACTCAAA
This sequence comes from Yersinia pekkanenii, assembly GCF_001152565.1. Lineage (GTDB taxonomy): Bacteria > Pseudomonadota > Gammaproteobacteria > Enterobacterales > Enterobacteriaceae > Yersinia > Yersinia pekkanenii. Next base: position 25,301 of record NZ_CQAZ01000014.1, read on the forward strand.
CCGCGCCTGACTGACATCATTCAGCTAAATCCAGTACCTTTGTCACCAGTTTATCGATTCCTTTTGCTGCTTCAGAAATTGATGCTGCCAGCATGTAGGCCGGGGTTGTCACCACTTTATTCTCGACATCGACCACCACATCATCGACAGGGCATACAACATGCTCTCCGCCCATAACTTCAATTGCATCAATAATACCGAGATCGTTACCCATCGTCAGACGGATAGATTTACCCAATAATTTGGGTAGCATCACCGGCGAAATACACATAAACCCAATGGGTTTACCCGACTGATGCATTGACTGAACTAACGTGACTAAATCCGGATCTATAGTGCATTCAGCCCCTTTAAGGGCAAAATCGCTGAGGTTCTTTGCCGCGCCAAAGCCACCGGGGACAATCAGTGCATCCAATTGCGCTGAATCGGCGGAGGAAAGAGGCTTGATAGCGCCACGAGCAATGCGGGCCGACTCCACTAATACATTCCGCTGCTCGGCCATTTCCTCGTTGGTAATATGATTAATAACATGCAGTTGGGGTTTATTTGGGGCAAAGAACACAACCTCTGCGCCAGCACGATCCAATGCCAATATTGTTAAGACAGATTCATGTATCTCAGCTCCGTCGAAAACACCACATCCGCTAAGTACTACACCGACCGTTGTCATCACACTTCTCCTTTTTGTACGCTGTCAATCGCTTAACCCGTTCTAGTAACAAAGACCAATCTCTATCACATATTTTAATGAATCTTGTAACAAGAGCGCTTACATTTGCTATGTTATTGCTTGTATGATGTATGGACGAATCCTTACAACCTGCGAATCCACTCGAAATCGAAATAATATACCCTACATAATTCGAGCTACAGGAAGGCGGTAACTGAGCGAGTCTCCAGGAGCTTACATCAGTAAGTGACCGGGGTGAATGAAAGCAGCCAACGCACATGTCCCTTGAAGTATGACGAGTATCGCAGGTTAACGATTTCCCTGGTGTTGGCGCAGTATTAGCGCACCCCGGCCTCGGTCGGGGTTATTTTTTTTCAACTTCCGCTACCCACTCACGTAATACCTGCACATCATTGCGCCATTCTAATTTTACTTCATCGACCCAATCTTGCACGTTGTCCCACCATGCTGGCAGTGTTGGTGTTTGGATCTGCTGTGCAAGCTGCTGGATATGGCGCAAACCAACAGAGCCGGCGGCACCTTTAATCTTATGTGCTTCTTCGGTAATCCCTTTTTGATCCCGCGCGGTCATGTTTGAGTCCAGCAGCGCTAAATATCCCGGCATCATCTGTTCAAACATTTCCAAGCTTTGATGAATCAATTGTGGACCAACCAAATCGATGTATTGTTCCAGCATCACAGTATCAAGTAACGATTCATGGGTTTGCATCACAATATGTTCCTGTTTTTTTGCGGAGGAAGGAGGCTTATGATCCCAGAACTGCTTAATCATGGCCGTGAGTGCCGGAACCGACAACGGCTTGCTCAGCACGTCATCCATCCCTGCATCTAAATACTCTTTTTTGTCTTTGAGGACGTTGGCGGTCAATGCCACCAGTGGCGGCAGTGATTGTGGGTCATATTCCGCCCGAATTTGCCGGGCAATATCCAACCCGCTCATATCCGGTAACTGAATATCCAGTAGTACTAAATCAAAATCATCCGGTTTGAACATCGCCAAGGCATCATGGCCGTTCATCGCCACCTCAACGCTGTTACCTAATTTTTCCAACACCGAGCGCGCGACAATGACATTCAGCTCGATATCTTCCACCAGCAATATATGCAGAGCTGGCAGGGGCATATCATCACCTGACGGTGTGCTGGAGGCTTGCTCTACCACTGGTGCTTGAATGGTCAGGGTAAAACATGAACCTGACCCTTGCACACTTTTCACCGTGATATCACCCCCCATGCTTTGCGCCAACCGTTTAGAAACCGCCAGACCAATGCCAGTACCGGTTGCCGGGCGGCCACCATTGCTGTCTTTCACCTGATAATACATGGCAAAAATTTTGTCTTGTTCATCTTCAGGGATACCCATGCCTGAATCTTCCACTTCAAATATCAAGCGATCATTGCTCTCACGCCGTACCCGCACCACAATTTTACCTTGCTGGGTAAATTTCACTGCGTTGCCGATTAAATTCCACAGGATCTGGCGCAAACGGGTACCATCGGTAATCACCTTATCTGGCAAGGGTAATTGCGGTTCCATAATGAACTTCAGCCCTTTTGGCTGTACCAGCAGACCGGACAGATTTTCCAGATCAGCCATAAAACCAGTAAAATCAATCGGCTGGTTATCTAGCTGAACTTTTCGTCGTTCCAACTTATCCATCTCAATAATATCGTTGAAGATATTGCCAAGAGTGATAGCACTGACATGAATGGTTTTCAGGTATTTCAGTTGCTCGCTGTCTAATTCAGTATCCAGCAGGATACGACTCAGCCCCACAATGCCATTAAGCGGCGTACGCAACTCGTGGCTAATGGTTGAGATGAAGGTGGTCTTATCCCTACTGGCATTCTCCAGCGCGTCCTGATAGCGCTTACGTTCCGTTATATCGCGCCCAAAGCCCATCAATCCGTGCCGCTTACCGACACGGTCATAAAACGGCACTTTACGCAGTTCAAAGCAGGCTTTCCGCCCGTCGGGATAAACCAGCCACTGCTCGTAGGTTAGAGAAACGTTATGGCGGAAGACTTTCTCGTCCGTCTCCATGACTTTTTCCGCAATATCAGGCGCATAGACATCTTTAGGTGTCAACCCGACCAATTGCTTCTCGCTTTTGCCGGTTAGCAATTCCATCGCCCTATTGCAGCCAGAGAACTCATTATCTTCGTTGCGGTAATAAACCAGATCTGGCGAGGCATCTAAAAAGGAACGTAATAAAGCAGACTGCTGGCCCAGTTCAATCTGAGCCTGTTCACGGTGGCCCATCTCTTCTTTCAGTTTATCGACCACTTGCAGATGCGCTTTCTCTGCTTTTTCACGCTCAACAATTTCCTGATTAAGTTGAGCAATATTTTCTGTCAGTTGTTGATTCAGTTCTAAATCACGATAACGCATCACTTCAAGCTTATCCACCAGACGCGACAGGCGCTGGCGCGACTCTTCCAGTTGCTCAACCACCACCGACAAGAAATACACCGCCCAGGGTGTTATCAGTAAACCAAAGAAGATAGAACGCACTAAATCGAGGGTTTCAACAGCGCCACTCAACACAAAAGTCACCGCCATCTGCACCACCATGGCCAGTAACACCAGCACAGAAGCCAGAAGCAGTGAGAAACGAACCAGTCCTAACTTAACCATTAAATCAACGTAGTATTGGGCTAATACCCTGATTTGCTTCATAGCAACCCCTGTCAGTGTTTCTGGATATCCCCTGGAATCTATACCCAAAGTTATTGGAGTTGCAGGTAGGCAGCCAGCAAGCGAATCCCGATGAGCTTACTCAAGTAAGTGATTCGGGTAAGTGCGCACAGCTAACAACCCTGCGACTTCAAATACGAAGGGTATAAATCATACCGTAAAACCGGCAAGAGATAAGATGGCTTCCTCAGAAGTGTGGAAAAGATTGCAAATCATGGAGAGAGATTGCGAAACAAGCCAATTATCTGCCAATAAACGGTAGGCATAGCCAAAATAAGGTGGGGGGCAAAACTTACGGCGTAGCGAGCTAAGCCAGACTGAGCACGGCATAATCTCAGTATGACGACGCGCAGTAGCCGATCACAACCCCGATGCTTGCCCGCCATGAGCAAGCATATAGTTATTCAGCTCATTCATGCCGGTCCACCGGTTTGCACACCATAACGGCGCTAATAATGTGGGCCTGCGCGCACTGGCAGAAATCCGATGATAAACAATATCGGCTGGGGTATGGCGGATCATTTCACCGGCGGTAAACACGTAATCTTCCAACACTAATTCCTGCAAACGCCCTGCCCGCCATGCTTTCCCCAGGGTGCTACCTTCCACAATATGCAGCGGATGTAGTTTCAAACCATCAACACCAGTTGCGACCACTTTTTCCAGCGTGTCCATGCACTGCCCCTGATCCTCACCGGGCAAGCCGACAATCAAATGGCAGCACACTTTCAGACCTCTGGCACGAGCGCGGCGCGCAGTTTGCTGATAGCAGGCAAAATCATGGCCACGATTAATACGCTTTAGGGTTTTATCATTTGCCGTCTGTAGCCCCAGTTCAAGCCAGACTTCGTAACCTTGCCGATGATAACCACTCAATAAATCCAACACCGCATCCGGTACACAATCAGGCCGGGTTCCTACACATAAACCGACAATATCAGCCTCGGCCAACGCCTGCTCATACATCGCCGCAAGCGCATCCACCTCTGCATAAGTACTGGTATAAGCCTGAAAGTAAGCCAGGTAACGTTTTGCCCGATTGGTTTTTTTCGCCTGTGCCGCCAGTTGTTGCGCAATACTCTGTTGCTGCATTTGCTCATCCGCAAATGAAGCCACCTGGCAAAAAGTGCAACCGCCACGACCTAGCGTTCCATCACGATTAGGGCAGCTAAACCCGCCGTGCAGCGTGAGTTTATGTACTTTCTCACCGTAGCGGCGCTGTAAATCCGCACCAAACATATTGACTAATTGTTGCAACTGCATAATCTTGATGCTGCCTGTCGAAAAAGAGTCAGTAGACTACTCACCAGCGACCTAATGCGCGATGACAGAGATCAACTCCCATGCTCTTGGGTGCAACTCCGCATAACCATTCACTATAAGTGCAAATAAAATCATTTGACCGATGATTAAATTTTCTTATTTACACCAACCCCTTAGCGCTTCTGTTACAATTCAGTGAAAAACAGTTTTAAATACCAATAAATATAAAAAATTTAGAATATAATTCCAACATCCCCGCCAGCACTAGCAGGGTGCAGAGATTTGTCGATTGCACTATAGTGAGACAGCTCACACTTTAACACCGACACCATCGGGTACCTAACAGGCAAAAAAACCAATAAAATTATATTATTCATAGTGATAACCCATTTATTGCTTTAAAGATAACTCTTAAGCCTATATTTGACCTGAGTATTCTTTCTCGCTAAGTTGGAGGTCCGCTGGAAGCTTTCTAGACGGGCAAACGTCTAGTCATAATTATGCAGTAATTTAAGACTCCCTCTTAAAACAAGTCTTTTACCACTTGTGAGAACCGTCACAAGAGGCCATTGGCGGAGGGCGGAAAAGCAGATTGGCCGAGAAATACACGCCTGTCAGCCCATACCGTCTGATGTAACCATGTCCTTTTGGAGTCGATTTGTGAGAGTCGCGCAGAGCCTGGGGAGGTTCACAAATATGTTGTACGATAAATCCCAAGAGAGGGACAACTGTGGTTTCGGCCTAATCGCCCACATAGAAGGCGAACCTAGCCATAAGGTGGTGCGTACAGCTATACACGCGCTGGCCCGAATGCAGCACCGTGGCGCGATCCTTGCTGATGGCAAGACCGGCGACGGTTGTGGTTTGCTATTACAAAAACCGGATCGTTTTTTCCGGATGGTCGCTGAAGAACGCGGATGGCGTTTGGCCAAAAACTATGCCGTAGGCATGATGTTCCTTAGCCAGGACGAAGAACTCGCCAAGGTAAGCCGCCGCATCGTAGAAGAAGAATTGCAAAACGAAACGCTGTCGATTATTGGCTGGCGTGAAGTGCCGACCAACCCGGACGTTCTTGGTGAAATCGCCCTCTCCTCCCTGCCTCGGATTGAACAAATTTTTGTGAACGCCCCTGCGGGTTGGCGTCCACGCGATATGGAGCGCCGTCTGTTTGTCGCGCGTCGCCGTATCGAAAAGCGTATTTCAGATGATAAAGATTTCTACGTGTGTAGTTTCTCTAATCTGGTGACGATCTATAAAGGCTTATGCATGCCTGCGGATCTACCACGCTTCTATCTTGATTTGGCTGACCTGCGCCTTGAATCGGCAATTTGCCTATTCCATCAGCGCTTCTCAACCAATACCGTGCCACGCTGGCCACTGGCTCAGCCGTTCCGCTATCTGGCCCATAATGGCGAAATCAATACCATCGCCGGTAACCGCCAATGGGCACGGGCACGGGCTTACAAATTCAAAACCCCATTAATCCCGGATTTGCAGGATGCCGCGCCATTCGTTAATGAGACCGGTTCGGACTCCAGTTCACTGGATAACATGCTGGAACTGTTCCTCAGTGGCGGTATGGACTTGATCCGCGCCATGCGTCTATTAGTGCCACCGGCCTGGCAAAACAACCCGGATATGGACACTGACCTGCGCGCCTTCTTTGACTTCAACTCCATGCATATGGAGCCGTGGGATGGCCCGGCCGGGATCGTGATGTCAGATGGCCGGTATGCGGCCTGTAACCTTGACCGTAATGGTCTGCGCCCTGCGCGTTATGTCATCACCAAAGACAAATTGATCACCTGCGCCTCTGAAGTCGGTATCTGGGATTATCAGCCCGATGAAGTGATCGAGAAAGGCCGTGTTGGCCCTGGTGAACTGATGGTGATCGATACCCGCAGCGGTAAGATCCTGCACTCAGCCGAAACCGATAACGATCTGAAAAGCCGCCACCCGTATAAAGAGTGGATGGAGAAGAACGTTAAGCGCCTGGTACCCTTCGAAGATCTACCCGAAGATCAGGTGGGCAGCCGTCAGTTAGATGATTCGACGCTGGAAACCTATCAGAAGCAGTTTGGTTACAGCAGTGAAGAGCTGGATCAAGTCATCCGCGTACTGGGTGAAATTGGTCAGGAAGCGACCGGTTCGATGGGTGATGACACCCCATTTGCCGTACTTTCCAGCGGCCCGCGCATCATTTACGATTACTTCCGTCAGCAATTTGCGCAGGTCACCAACCCGCCAATCGATCCGCTACGTGAGGCGCACGTCATGTCACTGGCCACCAGTATCGGTCGTGAAATGAACGTATTCTGCGAGGCTGAAGGTCAGGCGCACCGTCTTAGCTTTAAATCACCGATCCTACTGTTCTCCGACTTCCAGCAATTGACCACGCTGGAAGGGGAACACTATCGCGCTGATCGTCTGGACCTGACCTTTGACCCGTCAGAGACTGATTTGGAACAAGCGGTTCTGGCGTTATGTGAAGAAGCTGAGCGTAAAGTGCGTGATGGAGCCGTCATGTTGGTGCTCTCTGACCGCGCAATTACCCCGCATCGCCTGCCGATGCCAGCCCCCATGGCGGTCGGTGCTATCCAGACTCGTCTGGTAGAAAAAAATCTGCGCTGCGACGCCAACATTATCGTTGAAACCGCCAGCGCCCGTGACCCACATCACTTCGCGGTGTTGCTTGGTTTCGGTGCCACTGCGATTTACCCTTATTTGGCTTATGAATCATTGGCTAAATTGGTTGATACCAAAGCGATTGATAAGAAGTATCGCGATGTGATGCTTAACTATCGCAACGGCATCAATAAGGGCCTGTACAAGATCATGTCCAAAATGGGCATCTCGACAGTGGCCTCTTATCGCTGCGCCAAATTGTTCGAAGCCGTTGGCTTGCATCGTGACCTGTCTGAGCTCTGCTTCCAGGGGGTGGTTAGCCGCATTGGCGGGGCCAGCTTCAGTGATTTCCAACAGGATCTACAGAATCTGTCCAAACGCGCCTGGCTGAAACGCAAGCCATTAGATCAGGGCGGTTTATTGAAATTTGTCCATAACGGGGAATACCACGCGTACAACCCGGATGTGGTCAGTACCTTACAAAAAGCGGTTCACAGCGGCGAATATAGCGACTATCAGGCCTATGCCAAACTGGTCAATGAGCGGCCGATCGCTACGCTGCGTGATCTGCTGGCGATTAAACCGCAAGGCACTCCGATCCCAGTGGATCAGGTTGAACCAGCTGAATCACTGTTTACCCGCTTTGATACTGCGGCAATGTCTATCGGGGCACTGAGTCCGGAAGCACATGAATCACTGGCCATCGCCATGAACAGCCTTGGTGGTTTCTCTAACTCTGGCGAAGGTGGCGAAGATCCAGCTCGTTACGGCACCAATAAGGTTTCCCGTATCAAGCAGGTGGCGTCTGGTCGTTTCGGTGTAACACCGGCGTATTTGGTAAACGCCGATGTTATCCAGATCAAAGTGGCACAAGGTGCAAAACCCGGTGAAGGCGGCCAGTTACCGGGTGATAAAGTCACGCCGTATATCGCCAAACTGCGTTATTCCGTGCCGGGTGTGACCTTGATCTCACCACCACCACACCATGATATTTACTCGATCGAAGACTTGGCACAGCTCATTTTCGACTTGAAACAGGTCAATCCGAAAGCCCTGATTTCGGTGAAACTGGTCTCTGAACCGGGTGTGGGTACCATTGCTACCGGTGTGGCGAAAGCCTATGCCGACCTGATTACTATCGCCGGTTACGACGGTGGTACCGGTGCCAGCCCGCTGTCGTCGGTGAAATATGCCGGTTGCCCGTGGGAACTGGGGTTGGTTGAAACTCAACAAGCACTGGTCGCCAACGGCCTGCGCCATAAAATCCGTCTGCAAGTGGATGGCGGCCTTAAAACCGGCGTCGATATTGTTAAAGCGGCTATCCTGGGTGCCGAAAGCTTCGGCTTCGGTACCGGCCCCATGGTGGCGCTGGGCTGTAAATACCTGCGTATCTGTCACCTGAATAACTGCGCCACCGGTGTAGCAACTCAGGATGAGAAACTGCGACGCGACCACTATCACGGCTTGCCTGAGCGTGTGGTGAACTACTTCCAGTTCATCGCGCGGGAAACCCGTGAAATCATGGCCGAGTTGGGGGTAAGTCAACTGGTTGATTTGATTGGCCGTACCGATATGTTGCTGGAACTGGATGGTATCTCAGCCAAACAGAACAAACTGGACCTGTCGCCGTTGCTGCAAACCGCCACGCCGCATCCGGGTAAAGCACTGTTTTGCACTGAAAGTAACCCGCCATTCGACAAAGGGACGCTAAACAAAGAATTGCTGTCGCAGGCTGCGCCACATATCGAAGCCAAACACAGCAAAACCTTCTACTTTGATATTCGCAATACAGACCGTTCTGTCGGGGCCGCCTTATCCGGCGCGATCGCCACTAAACATGGCGATCAGGGCATGGCAACTGATCCAATCAAAGCCTACTTTTCCGGTACTGCCGGTCAAAGCTTTGGGGTCTGGAATGCGGGTGGGGTTGAACTAATGCTGACTGGTGATGCCAACGACTATGTGGGCAAAGGGATGGCGGGTGGCCGTATCGCGGTGCGTCCTCCAGTGGGTTCCCACTTCCGCAGTCACGAAGCCAGTATTATCGGCAACACCTGCTTGTACGGTGCTACTGGCGGTAAGCTGTTTGCCGCAGGCCGTGCCGGTGAACGCTTCGCAGTACGTAACTCCGGGGCCATCACCGTTGTTGAAGGTATCGGCGATAACGGTTGTGAATATATGACCGGCGGGATCGTCTGCGTACTGGGCCGCACCGGGATTAACTTCGGTGCCGGTATGACCGGTGGCTTCGCTTACGTTCTCGATGAAGACGGTGAATTCCGTAAACGTGTTAACCCTGAGCTGGTAGAAGTCTTGGATGTCGATCAATTGGCAATCCACGAAGAACATCTGCGCGGGCTGATCACTGAGCATGTCCAGTTGACCGGTTCTGGCCGTGGCGAAGAAATTCTGGCTAACTGGCCGGAGTGGGTGACCAAGTTTGCTTTGGTTAAACCGAAATCCAGCGATGTGAAAGCACTGTTGGGCCACCGTAGCCGAACCGCCGCCGAGTTGCGGGTTCAAGCGCAGTAAGAGGTTGAAATGAGTCAGAATGTTTATCAATTTATCGACCTACAGCGTGTAGATCCGCCGAAAAAGCCGCTGAAGATCCGTAAAATTGAATTTGTTGAAATTTACGAGCCATTCTCGGAAACACAGGCTAAAGCACAGGCAGACCGCTGTTTGTCTTGCGGTAACCCTTACTGTGAATGGAAATGCCCGGTTCATAACTACATCCCTGACTGGCTGAAACTGGCCAATGAAGGGCGGATTATGGAAGCGGCGGATCTGGCCCACCAGACGAACAGCTTGCCAGAGGTTTGTGGCCGCGTGTGCCCGCAAGACCGTCTGTGTGAAGGGTCTTGTACTCTGAACGACGAGTTCGGCGCGGTAACCATCGGTAATATCGAGCGTTATATCAGTGATAAAGCGATTGAGATGGGCTGGAAGCCTGATATGTCCCATGTTCACCCTACCGGTAAACGTGTCGCCGTTATTGGTGCTGGCCCTGCCGGGTTGGCCTGTGCTGACGTATTGGCGCGTAACGGTGTGCAGGCGGTGGTATTTGACCGTCACCCAGAGATTGGAGGCTTACTGACCTTCGGTATTCCGGCCTTTAAGCTGGAAAAAGAAGTGATGATTAAGCGCCGTAAAATCTTCTCTGAGATGGGTATTGAATTTCAGCTAAATATCGAAGTTGGCAAAGATATCACCATGGATGCTCTGCTGAAGGAGTATGACGCGGTGTTCCTTGGTGTGGGGACTTACCAGTCTATGCGCGGTGATCTGGAAAACGAAGATGCATCCGGTGTGTATGATGCGCTGCCGTTCCTGATTGCCAATACCAAACAGTTGATGGGCTACGAGGCAACCGCTCACGAGCCATACATCAGCATGCAAGGTAAACGCGTGGTGGTACTTGGTGGTGGCGATACCGCTATGGACTGCGTTCGTTCCTCAATCCGTCAGGGGGCAACAGACGTGGTCTGTGCCTACCGTCGTGATGAGGTCAACATGCCAGGCTCCAAGCGGGAAGTGAAAAATGCCCGTGAGGAAGGCGTTGAATTTAAATTCAACCTGCAACCATTGAGTATTGACGTTAACAGCAACGGCAAAGTCTGTGGCGTAAAAATGGTTCGTACTCAACTGGGCGCACCTGATGCACGGGGCCGTAGCATGGCTGAGCAGATCCCTGGTTCAGAACATGTTCTGCCCGCCGATGCCGTGATAATGGCGTTTGGCTTCCGCCCACACAGTATGGAATGGTTGGCCGCTCACGACGTAGCGCTGGATAAACAGGGCCGTGTGGTCGCACCTGAAAGCACTGATAATGCCTTCCAGACCAGTAACCCAAAAATCTTTGCCGGTGGCGATATTGTCCGTGGTTCTGATTTGGTGGTGACTGCCATTGCTGAAGGCCGCAAAGCCGCAGAAGGCATCATGAATTATCTGGCAGTCTGATAGCCAATATCCATCGATATATCCAAAGAAATCAAGGGCTGGTTATCCAGCCTTTTTTTGTTGCTTCCCGCCCGTCCTCACTCAAAATTTTGTAACAATCTCAATTCGCCTTATTTGCAGCATTTTGACCATGAAGCGCTATAGTAAGGGCCGAGTTTGTATTTATTTATGCTTTATGGGCCAACTTCACTGGCCTGCATATAATGTTACGCCTTGTTTTAGAGAAAGGATCATCTGTTATGAAATCTCACTTACTTTTTATTGCTGGCGGATTGCTGGCTATAAGCGGCAGCGCATTGGCGATGTCTCTTAATTATCAAGAAGTTGGCTATAATATTGAGGCGCGCGGAGCCAGAGCTGTGGTGGCAGAGCTGGCAAAAGCTGGCCAGTTACCTGCGGTGGAGAATAATATTAAGCTGGGTGATGATAACTGGATTGCCATGGCCCCTAAATTGGCCGAAGGCGGAAATACGAGTTTCACTGCTGGAGTAAAGTCAGCCCTCTCTTCCGCGCTGATATATAACCCCGCGGCGGTGCTAAAAGCGGTAAGCAATAGTAAAACACTGACGTTGTCAGAGGTTTGTACCGCACCGGCAGATGCCAAAGACAGTGCTGCCAAAACCAGCTTCCAGCAACGTGCTTCCCATACTTTATCGACGATCAGAAATAGCGATATGATGAGCCAGCGTGATAACTGCCTAGCCGAATTGAAAAAGATTGGGCGTTAAAAAATTAGCTTAACGATGGCTGAGTCAAAATAATAAGGGCGGCAAAAATGCCGCCCTTAATTGGGTATAACTCTTTACCTGAAAATGAAAGCAGTTACTTAACGACCCGTAATGCCGGACGACTACCACCGCGCGGAGGCTGCGGCGGATCATTCGGCGAATTATCATCGTCCGGTGAGGACGGGGGAACGTCTGTGACTAACATCAGGCTTTCAGTTGGCGCAGCCTCGCTATCTTCCTCTGCGATGCCATCAAAATTACCATTAGCATCAGGATCGTAAGCTTCTTCAGGCTCAAACATCGTGCCAGAACCGTTTTCACGCGCATAAATTGCCATGACTGCAGCAATAGGTACGGTCACCTTACGAGGAACACCACCGAAACGGGCATTGAAACTCACGCCGTCGTTACCCAGTTCCAGGTTGCCCACGGCACGCGGTGCCACATTCAATACAATCTGCCCATCACGGGCAAACTCCATCGGCACCGAAACACCCGGAAGGGTAACATCCACCACCAGATGTGGCGTCAGTTGATTATCGATCAACCACTCATAAAATGCGCGCAACAGATAGGGACGGCGCGGAGACATATCCGACATCTCCATGATGATTAACCCCGAGTTGCCAGGCACATTTCACGTTCAGCTTCAGTCAGAGAAGCCAGGAACGCATCACGCTCAAACACCCGTTTCATATAGACTTTCAACTCTTTAGAACCCGCACCGGTAAACTCAATACCTAACTGCGGCAAACGCCACAACAGCGGAGCCAGATAGCAATCAACCAGGCTGAATTCTTCGCTTAGGAAGTAAGGCGTTTCATTAAACACCGGAGCGATAGATAACAGTACTTCGCGTAGCTGCTTACGTGCTGCTTCTGCTTCCTGTGCATTACCTTGCTCGATTTTATGCATCAGGGAATACCAGTCACGCTCAATGCGGTGCATCATCAAGCGGCTGCTACCACGCGCAACAGGGTATACCGGCATCAACGGCGGATGAGGGAAACGTTCATCCAGATATTCCATGATGATACGGGATTCATACAATGTTAATTCGCGATCAACCAAAGTAGGGACGGTCTGATAGGGATTGAGATCAATCAAGTCCTGCGGCAGATGATCCTTTTCAACCAGCTCAATTTCAACACTGACACCTTTTTCCGCCAGTACGATGCGCACTTGATGGCTAAAGATATCGGCCGGGCCGGAAAACAGCGTCATTACCGAACGTTTGTTGGCAGCGACAGCCATGAAAACCTCCAAGATTATCTAGAAAACAGTGCGAATAGCCTACGGTTAGGTTGCTATCCTGAGTCGTTTTACCGCCGGTTCGTTATCTCAACAGCTGCTGCCGTAAATAAGCCTTGGTCGAGATAATCATTCAGCCAGGGGAGATACACGGACGCCAACAGTTCGCCGAACAGGCACAAAAGTGAGTGATAGTTTACCAGATTTTGCATGTTTTGTGGGGATGGTACTGCGATTTCGTGATCAATTGTTTATCTGACAACGGTTTAGCAGCAAAAATATAATGAATCACATGGCGGGAGGGTATTTTTTAGGTATAAAAAAACCCGGTGAAACACCGGGTTTTTACCATTAATCTGATGCCGTAAAGGCAAAAAATTAACGTTTGGAGAACTGTGGACGGCGACGTGCTTTCCGCAGACCCACTTTCTTACGCTCAACTTCACGCGCATCACGCGTTACGAAGCCCGCTTTACGCAGTTCTGGGCGCAGAGTCTCGTCATATTCCATCAGTGCACGGGTAATACCGTGACGGATAGCACCAGCTTGACCAGAAATACCACCACCTTTAACAGTGATGTACATGTCAAACTTGCTAACCATATCTAGCAGTACGAGCGGTTGCATAACAACCATACGGCCAGTTTCACGACCGAAGTACTCTTCGATGCTACGTTGGTTAATAACGATATTACCGCTACCCGGCTTAAGAAAAACGCGTGCAGCAGAACTTTTGCGGCGACCAGTGCCGTAGTATTGATTTTCAGCCATTGCCATAATCCCGATTAAATGTCCAGAACTTGCGGTTGCTGCGCCGCATGATTGTGCTCAGTACCTGCGTAAACTTTAAGTTTACGAAACATTGCACGGCCCAGCGGACCCTTCGGCAGCATGCCTTTAACCGCGATTTCAATCACACGCTCAGGACTGCGGGCAATCATCTCTTCAAAGGTCGCTTGTTTGATACCACCGACGTAGCCGGTATGACGGTAATAAATCTTGTCTGTACGCTTGTTACCGGTTACAGCAACTTTTTCTGCGTTCAGAACGATGATGTAATCACCAGTATCAACGTGCGGGGTGTATTCCGCCTTGTGCTTGCCGCGTAGGCGACTAGCCAGTTCAGTAGCGAGGCGACCTAAGGTCTTACCGTTCGCGTCAACAACATACCAGTCACGTTTTACAGTTTCTGGTTTCGCTGTGAAAGTTTTCATTATAAAAGCTTACCCAATTAATAAGTTACACGTTGGTGAACACCCAAACGTTCAAAAACAGTTGAGGCTCACACGACCATCAGTCCAGCAAACCTACCCCTTCGAATAGCCAATGCCGGCACTATCAAAGTTTTTGGGAAAAAAACTTTGTTGTAACGTGGGGTCGCAAGATTATAGAGAAGTCGACGTTAAAAATCGAACTGTTTTTGACGAGAAAGGCATAAATTAAACATGTTAGATAAGGACGAAGGAAAATCGCCCCCAATAGAATAGCATTTCTATGAGTAAAAAGTGAATATACCCTTTGTATTTGAAGCTAAAAGGGGGTTAGCGACCCTCGTTACTCGACCCATCCATGGCCTCACCGCGGCCAACCGCGTTCACATCACTGGCCTGTTTATGGCAGGTGCGGTAAAGAGAGATACTCTTCACTTTGCATTTCTTGTAACCGCGACAAACAGCGCTGATATTCGAATTTAAGGCGCTCACCACCATAAATCTTGAACATCGAGACGTCTGCCGCAATAATCAATTTCACCCGCCGTTCATAAAACTCATCGACCAAGGCCAGAAAACGTCGGGCGGTATTCTCATCCCGCGTCTCCATACGATGGACGTTGTGCAGCAATACCGTGTGATAGAGTCGAGACAGCGCAATGTAATCCAGTTGACTGCGTGCTTCTTCACACAAAGTGTGAAAATCCACCGCCAGAACCCCCTGTGCTGAGCAGATAGCGGGCAATGGCCGATGATTCACTTCCAGTACTTGCCCTTTATCCCCATCGTTACCGGCCAGTTTGACAAAAATATCCTCCATGGCCTGCTCAGTTTGTGAATTCAGCGGTGTCAGGTAAAGATTAGCCTGAGTCAAAGTGCGCAAACGGTAGTCAATACCGGCATCAACATTCATCACGTCGCAATATTGCTTAATTAACTCAATGGCAGGCAAGAAACGAGCACGCTGTAAACCGTTATGATACAAATTATCGGGCGGGATATTGGATGTAGCGACCAACGTGATACCCTGGGCGAATAACGCCTGCAATAATGTTGCCAGCAACATTGCATCGGTAATATCCGAGACAAAGAACTCGTCAAAACACAGCACATCGGTCTGAGCTTTGAAACCATCGGCAACGATTTCCAATGGATTTTCATGGCCTTGCAACTCAGTCAACTCTTGATGTACCCGCAACATAAAACGGTGAAAATGCAGTCTAAGCTTGCGTTCACTGGGTAAACTGTGGAAAAACAAGTCCATCAGCCAGGTTTTTCCGCGCCCGACACCGCCCCACATATATAACCCCTGAACCGGGCGTATCGCGCTACGTGGGGCCGTTCGAACGATCAAACGGCTCAGCCGCCCACGCAAACCCGCACGGGCCGGTGGCGTGCTTAGCTGTTGATTCAATGCCTGATAAATCGTATCCAGTCGTGCCACCGCACGCCGTTGTACATCGTCAGGTTGGTAGTCACCGGCATCAAGTGCCTGCTGGTAAAGCGCGGTTGGTGTACTTGGTTGCATGTTTATCAACAATCCCTGATAAAATAGTTATCTACTTTTAGCGACGCTTTCTTGCTGATTTATCGGACAATCGTAGCATTTACCGACTCTGCTACGACGAAAGAAACCTGATAACCTTAGCCAAAGTTGCATCAGGATTCCACTCAGACAAGGTTAACGGTTATAGTGGGTATTATTAAGTGAAAAAGTCCTGCTGAACAATGAAGTCAAACAAGGAGTCATCATGACCTGGGAGTATGCGCTTATTGGGTTGGTTGTGGGTATTGTGATTGGCGCAGTGGCTATGCGCTTTGGCAACCGCAAATTGCGTCAGCAGCAAGTGCTGCAAAATGAGCTGGAGAAGAGCAAAACAGATTTGGAAGAATATCGTCAGGAACTGGTTGGGCACTTTGCCCGCAGTGCTGAATTGCTGGATAATATGGCTCGAGACTATCGTCAGCTTTATCAGCATATGGCGAAAAGCTCCAATAACTTATTACCAGATTTACCGTTGCAGGATAACCCGTTCCGCTACCGCCTGACCGAATCTGAAGCCGATAATGATCAGGCTCCGGTTAAAATGCCACCTCGTGACTACTCTGAAGGGGCATCGGGCTTATTGCGCCCGGAACATCAGACCCGCGATTAAACACGAACTGACTGCGGTGGGGTATTCCTCGCGCCACCGCAGTCAGTACATTTACACTTCTATACTTACCTCTCCTTGAATTGCGCTACCGCGAACCTTATATCAAACGATATCTTAAGATACTTATTTTAAAACAGCAGTAGCCTTTTGAAATAAGTGAATTTTTTAACTTACTTAGGGTCTGAATTTACATCGGGCCTGTAACAGCCATCCACCCTATTCATTCACCGTTAGGTATGAGAGAGTTTAAACCAATGAAGAAAACATCTTTATTCCTTAGTGCGCTGGCAATGAGTGTCGGCTTAGGTCTCGCGTCCGTTCCTATGGTGAACGCAGCAGCACTTCCCGTGGCGGTAGCCGGGCAAGCGGTTCCGAGCCTGGCACCTATGTTGGAAAAAGTGTTGCCTGCGGTAGTCAGCGTTCATGTTTCAGGCACTCAGGCACAGCAACAACGTTTACCGGAAGAGTTCAAATTCTTCTTTGGCCCGAATGCGCCGACCGGTAAAGACAGCAACCGTCCATTTGAGGGGCTGGGTTCTGGCGTTATTATCAATGCTGAAAAAGGCTATGTACTCACCAATAATCACGTCATCAATAATGCGGATAAAATCCGTGTGCAGCTCAATGATGGTCGTGAATATGATGCCAAACTGCTGGGGCGTGATGAACAAACCGATATCGCGTTATTACAGCTAATTGATGCTAAAAATCTGACCGCCATTAAAATGGCAGATTCCGATAATCTGCGGGTAGGTGATTTTGCCGTCGCAGTGGGTAACCCATTTGGTCTGGGGCAAACCGCAACTTCAGGGATTATTTCGGCCCTTGGCCGTAGTGGCTTGAATCTGGAAGGGTTAGAAAACTTTATCCAGACCGATGCCTCCATCAACCGTGGTAACTCTGGTGGTGCGCTGGTTAACCTCAACGGCGAATTGATTGGCATTAATACCGCTATCCTGGCGCCTGGCGGCGGGAACATCGGTATCGGCTTTGCCATCCCAAGCAATATGGCGCAAAACCTTAGCCAGCAACTGATTGAGTTTGGTGAGGTGAAACGCGGGCTGTTGGGGATCCGTGGCAGCGAAATGTCCGCTGACATGGCAAAAGCCTTTAATATTGATGCTCAGCGTGGTGCCTTCGTCAGCGAAGTGTTACCAAAATCAGCGGCAGCTAAAGCCGGTATCAAAGCGGGCGACGTGTTGGTTTCCGTTGATGGCAAAGCCATCAGCAGCTTCGCTGAGCTACGTGCCAAAGTAGGGACAACCGGGCCAGGTAAAACCATTAAAGTTGGCTTGCTGCGCGATGGTAAACCACTTGAAGTAGCAGTGACGCTGGAAAACAGCAGTCCGACTTCAACCAGTGCAGAAACCTTGTCTCCATCATTGCAGGGGGCATCGTTGAGCAATGGTGAAATCAAAGGCGGCAGCAAAGGGGTCAAAGTTGAGAGCGTGACGAAAGGCTCACCTGCGGCGCAGTCTGGCTTGCAGAAAGACGATGTGATTATTGCCGTAAACCGGGTCAGGGTTCAGGATATCACCCAGTTGCGGAAAGCTCTTGATGCGAAACCGGCTGTAATTGCACTGAATATTGTGCGTGGTGAAGAGAATATTTACCTGTTAATACGCTAATTCGTAGAAAAATCGGACACAGCACAATGCTGTGTCCGTCAAACTCATGTTATCCTCCGGTCATCCATTTACTCATGCCTTAAACCTCATGTTTATTAAGCTATTGCGTTCTATTATTTTAGGGCTAATTGTTGCCGGTATTTTGCTGGTCGCTATGCCTATGCTCCGCAGTCCGGGCCATTTTTTTTCCGGTAACAGCAATAGGTTAGATGAAGAGGCCCCCGCCAGTTATAACCAGGCGGTACGCAGAGCCGCACCTGCGGTTGTGAATGTGTATAACCGTAGCCTAAGCTCCACACAAGAGGGGCTGGCCATCCGCACATTGGGTTCTGGCGTAATCATGAGTGATAAGGGCTATATCCTTACCAATAAGCACGTTATCAATAATGCTGAACAAATTATTGTGGCGTTACAAAATGGCCGAATATCAGAGGCGCTGCTGGTAGGTTCGGATAATTTGACTGATTTAGCTGTTCTGAAAATTGATGCCGTGAATTTGCCGGTGATCCCTATCAATATTAATCGTGAACCGCATATTGGTGATGTGGTGCTGGCAATCGGCAACCCTTACAACCTTGGCCAGACGGTGACTCAGGGGATTATCAGTGCCACCGGGCGCATTGGTTTAAGTGATTCAGGGCGACAAAATTTCCTCCAGACCGATGCCTCAATCAATCAGGGTAATTCCGGTGGTGCACTGGTGAATACGCTGGGCGAATTGATGGGAATTAATACGTTATCCTTCGATAAAAGCAGCAACGGTGAAACACCTGAGGGCATTGGTTTTGCTATCCCGACGGCACTGGCGACCAAAGTGATGGAAAAACTGATCCGTGACGGGCGGGTGATCCGGGGTTATATCGGGATTACCGGCGGGGAGTACCCTCCATTCAATGCCAATGGCAACAGTGCGGATCGGATCCACGGTATTAAAGTGAATAAAATATCGCCCGATGGCCCGGCGGCACATGCGAATGTGCAAGTGGGTGATATCATTCTTAGCGTTAATAACAAACCTGCGACTTCCGTGAAAGAAACCATGGATCAGGTAGCAGAAATCCGCCCTGGGACCATAATTCCGATTTTATTGCTGCGTAACGGTCAGCAAATAGCGGTACAGATTACCATCACAGAATTAGATCAAAATGAAGTGCTTGGTCAACAGCCGACACCCTGACTTATCATTGAAATACAATAAAAAATGCCAGCCCGATATCAACGGCTGGCATTTTTTTATCAGCTATTCAGCGGATGACTTATTCGTCCTTCACTCGCTCAATCTTGGCACCCAACGCCCGCAGTTTATCTTCGATACGTTCGTAACCACGGTCGATATGATAAATACGGTCTACAATAGTCACGCCATCAGCAATACAACCGGCTAAGACCAAACTGGCGGAAGCACGCAAATCAGTTGCCATCACCTGAGCACCAGACAATTGCTCAACGCCATAGCAAATCACGGTATTGCTCTCGATTTCTGCATGTGCACCCATACGAATAAGCTCAGGTACATGCATGAAGCGGTTCTCAAAAATGGTCTCGGTGATCACACCCGTTCCTTCAGCCACCAAATTCAATAAGCTGAACTGAGCCTGCATATCCGTCGGGAAACCAGGGTGTGGCGCAGTGCGGATAGTAACCGCTTTAGGCCGCTGCCCATGCATATCAAGGCTTATCCAGTCGTCGCCGACCTCAATATCAGCACCCGCTTCGCGTAGCTTGGCCAATACAGCATCCAGCGTTTCAGGGCGAGTTTGACGGCAGATAACTTTACCGCCAGAGACAGCCGCTGCAACCAGGAAAGTCCCGGTTTCGATACGGTCAGGCAACACACGATAAACACCACCACCCAGACGGGCAACGCCCTGGATAGTAATTTTGTCGGTACCTGCACCACTGATTTTAGCACCCAGCGTGTTCAGGAAATTCGCCGTATCGACAATTTCAGGTTCACGGGCTGCGTTCTCAATCACAGTGGTACCTTCCGCCAAGGTTGCTGCACTCATAATGGTCACTGTTGCGCCAACGCTGACTTTATCCATTACGATATGCGCGCCTTTCAGGCGGCCATTGACGGAGGCTTTAACATAGCCTTCCTCCAGCTTGATTTCAGCACCTAGTTGTTCCAAACCGGTAATATGCAAATCAACCGGGCGTGCGCCGATAGCACAACCACCCGGTAAGGAAACTTGCCCTTTACCAAAACGCGCCACCAGCGGCCCTAACGCCCAGATCGAGGCACGCATGGTTTTCACTAAATCATAAGGCGCACAAAACTCATTAACACCACGGGCATCAACAAAAACAGAACCTGAGCTAGCACGTTCAATTTTAGTCCCTAATTGACTGAGCAATTTGATAGTAGTATCAATGTCTTTGAGCTTTGGGACGTTTTGTAACTCTACCGGCTCTTCCGCCAATAATGCGGCGAACAATATGGGCAATGCGGCGTTTTTCGCACCGGAAATAGTGACTTCACCACTTAGGCGGGTCCGCCCCTCTACACGAAATTTATCCATTATGGCCACTCTCTGTTATCAATTCGAATTCACTGCCCGCCTTAAAACTGCTAACGATAGGGTTAAACAGTTTATGGGCCAACAGCATTAAAAGCCGTTTAGCTTGCGATCTCGCTGCCATTCTTGCGGCGTATACGCCTTAATGGATAGGGCATGAATACGGTTATCAGCGATATACTCCATCAGCGGCGCATACACAGCCTGCTGTTTTTTCACCCGGCTCATCTCGGTAAACAACTCGCCCACCGCAATCACCTGAAAGTGGCTGCCTTCACCGGTAACATGTACTTCTTGCAGTGCCAATGCGTTCATCAGCACGTCTTTAATTTCGTTAATATCCATAAGATTCATTCTATTTTAAGAGGAGCATAACCAGCCAAACATATTAGTGGAATACGGCTTGCTCTGAAACTAAAGAAAAGCCCCTGTTTTGCTATTACGCACAGGGGCCTGATTATCTTACCCTTCTTACTCAGCACTGGGCGCTGTTAGCGCGGCTCTAGCAGCCGAATGACCGATGGATGGATATAGGCGGCCGCTAACTTAATTCCAATGGTTATTCTTTGGCCGTTTCCACCGGAATGATTTGCTGGAGATTGTATAGTTCAATCAGAGTAGATAACCGATCGCTGACACCGGTAATGGTGAGTAAGACACCCTGCTTGCTCCGCAGTTCACGAAAATGCACCAGCAATGCCAGACCAGATGAATCAACGCGCTGTAATTGGCTGACATCAATATGCGTCTTATCGGCCAACAATGCATCACGCTGTTGCCACAGGGGCAACAGCGTTTCACGGTCTAATTCACCTTGGAGTACCAGCGTTTCTTGCTGAGACTGCCAGCTTAGTTTATCAGCCATAATTATTGTTTATCTAACGTAATCGGTTGTTTTGCTGCAATCAGCAGCTGTTGCGTCAAGCCATCAACACCTTTCTGACGCAGGATAGAGGCCCATTCATTCTGTTTGGTGCTGATCATGCTAACCCCTTCGGCTATCATGTCATACGCCTGCCAGTGACCGGTTTGGCTATTTTTACGCCATTGGAAATCTAAACGCACTGGCGGACGACCATTTGGATCCAGGATTGTCACGCGGATAGCCACGATATTGGCATCACCCAGTGGTTGATCGGGTGCAACATCGTAGGTTTGACCGTGGTATAGCGCCAATGCCTGGCCATATGCCTGCTCCAGATACTGGCTGAAAGCATTGAAGTATGCTTCGCGCTGAGCAGGTGTTGCCGCTTTATAGTAACTACCGAGCACCAGTGCACCGGCATATTTAACTTGAACGAATGGCAACAGCTCTTCACGCACGATAGTCCGTAAATAGTCTGGGTTCTGTTTGATCTTCGGTTGTTCGGTCTTCAGACGCGTGAATGTTCTTTGCGCAGCTTCATCCATCAGACGGTATGGATTAGTTTGATCGACAGCGTTAGCCAGTGGAGCAACCACCAGCAACGCAACCATAAGTAGACGTTTAAACATTCAGATACCCTCTTAAGGATGTTGAGTTGCAGGTACACTTTCTGCCGGTGTTGGAGCCACAGCCGTTGGGGCTGCCGGTTCACTTGCTGGCGTATCAGAATTACCATCCCCGCCACTCTTGTACAAGAACTGACCGATAAGATCTTCTAGTACCAAGGCAGATTTGGTGTCTTGGATGACACCGCCATCTTTCAAAATACTGGTACCCATTTCAGGGTCTTCAAAACCGACACTCAACGCCAGGAACTGTTCACCCAATAAACCCGAAGTCCGTACTGCTAATGAACTGGTATCCGGAATATGGTT
This sequence comes from Yersinia pekkanenii, assembly GCF_001152565.1. GTDB lineage: Bacteria > Pseudomonadota > Gammaproteobacteria > Enterobacterales > Enterobacteriaceae > Yersinia > Yersinia pekkanenii. The sequence continues at coordinate 47,831 of NZ_CQAZ01000014.1, forward strand.
ATAACGTTGTTGAATATCGATAGCCACACGTGGGCTGTAGTTTTTGGTATCCAGCGTGATTTCCGCCACCCGCCCGACCACAACACCGCCAATTTTGACCGGCGAATTGGTTTTCAGGCCACCAATATTGTCAAAATTTGCGTAAATCCGGTAAGTGGGCTGATTGCCAACTGATTTGATATCCGCCACTTTCAGGCAGAGGAATACGACCGCCAGGATAGCAATCAATATAAACACGCCTACCCAGACTTCACTTTTCTTCGTTTGCATCGACTCAGTTCCCAAACATCAGTGCTGTCAGCACAAAATCTAATCCCAATACCGCCAGTGACGAATGCACCACGGTACGGGTCGTTGCCCGGCTAATCCCTTCAGACGTTGGGATCGCATCATAACCATTGAACAGCGCAATCCAGGTCACGGTAATGGCAAATACCAGACTCTTAATCAGGCAATTCAGTAAATCCGTACGCCACTCAACGGCATTTTGCATGGCGGACCAGAAGAAACCTGCGTCGATCCCTTTCCAGTCAACACCCACTATAGAACCGCCCCAGATACCTACGGCAACAAAAATCGCGGTTAATAATGGCATGCTGATAACACCTGCCCAGAACCGGGGCGCGACCACCCGACGCAGCGGGTCGATGGCCATCATTTCCAGACTGGAAATCTGCTCAGTGGCTTTCATCAAGCCAATTTCAGCCGTCAGGGCAGAACCGGCACGCCCGGCGAACAACAGTGCCGTCACCACCGGGCCTAACTCACGTAATAGTGACAAAGACACCATCATGCCGAGGCTGGCTTCCGCACTGTAGGTGGTCAGGATCAAAAAGCCCTGTAAGCCCAAAACCATGCCGATAAATAAACCGGAAACCACAATAATCAATAGGGATTGTACCCCAACGCTATAGAGCTGTTTGATTAATAGTGGCCACTGTTTTCGCGGTTCAGGCCGCCCGACAAGAGCATTGAACAGCATTAAACCTGCGCGACCAAAGGATGCGCAGACATTAATGCCCCGGCGACCTAAAGACGCTAATGTCTGTACTAACATGAATACTCCATCTATTAGCCTAACAGCTCAGTTTTATAATCCCCAGCAGGGAAACGGAAAGGCACCGGGCCGTCAGCAATGCCATCAAGGAACTGGCGTACCCGCATATCCGCATTGGTTTGCAACTGCTCAGGGGTTCCTTCGGCAATAACATGCTGATCTGCCACAATATAAGCATAATCTGCAATACTGAGGACTTCAGGCACATCGTGAGAAACCACCACACAAGTGACACCCAATGCATGATTAAGCTCATCAATCAGTTTTACCAGCACACCCATGGTAATAGGATCCTGACCAACAAACGGCTCATCAAACATAATCAATTCAGGATCAAGGGCAATCGCCCGTGCCAGCGCCGCACGGCGAGCCATGCCGCCAGACAGTTCGGCGGGCATCAGATGAGCAGCACCACGTAACCCCACAGCTTCAAGCTTCATCATCACCGTACTGTGCAGTAGTTCCTCAGGCAAGCGGCTATGCTCACGTAAGGGGAACGCCACATTTTCAAATACGGTTAAATCGGTGAATAACGCGCCAGATTGAAACAGCATGCTCATTTTTTTGCGCACATCATACAAACGCTGACGTGAAAGCGCCGGAATATTATCACCATCAAACCAGATTTCACCTGCATCCGGTGCAAGCTGCCCACCAATCAGGCGCAACAATGTGGTTTTACCAATCCCTGATGGCCCCATAATCGCGGTGACTTTGCCGCGCGGGACCGTCATGTTGATATCGGCGAATATCGGACGCTCACCACGAGTAAAACTCATTCCGCGGATCTCTATCAAATTCGACGCCAGTTGGTTCATTATCATTCGTCCCTTAGGGATTGGGTTACTCATCTGCCGCCAATGCTACATCAAATGGCGACAATGAGCACAATGAGGAAGTCATTTGGCAACTTATTACCGTTTTTTCGTCGCCAAAGTTGCCATAAGTTTTACTTTTCTGACGCTCACAGTCAAAATTAGGGTTAACCAACAAAGAGCGTAACGCGTTTTTAATGGTTTTTGCCAACGGGCTATCGGTTACCCATTGACAGAGTCTGCCAACGGATCGGGATTATACCTAATAAAGGACTTTGCATGTTTTTTGCGATAACACTATTAATTATTGGCTTGGTTTTATTAGTGTACGGTGCTGATCGATTAGTCTATGGCGCTGCCGTGTTATCCCGCTCTTTTGGTATCCCCCCACTCATTATCGGGATGACCATTGTCGGTATCGGCACATCGCTGCCGGAATTAATTGTTTCGGTGACTGCAGCACTGAATAATCAAACCGATATGGCAGTCGGGAATGTCCTTGGCTCTAATATTACCAATCTGTTGCTCATTGTAGGGGGGGCTGCTCTGATACGCCCGCTGACCATTCGCTCAGAGATTTTACGCCGCGAACTGCCCTTGATGTTAGTGGTCACGGTGCTGTGTGGTTTTCTGCTGGCAGATAACCATCTCAGCCGTGGGGATGGGGTTATTTTGCTGGTGGCAGCAGCAGCTTTTATTATTCTGATGCTAAAAATTGCACACCTGGCTCACGCGGAAGGAAATGACATCCTAACCCGCGAACAGTTGGCCGAATTACCACAGGACAGTAGTAATACCGTCGCTTTATTGTGGTTGGTGCTGGCATTTATTATTTTGCCACTGTCGGCCAAAATGATTATCGACAACGCCACAGTTATTGCCAGAGTCGCTGGGGTAAGCGAACTGATTATCGGCCTGACAGTCATTGCCATTGGTACCAGTTTACCTGAACTGGCGACTTTCATCGCCGGTGCGTTAAAAGGGGAAAATGATATGGCAGTCGGTAATATCATTGGCTCAAATATTTTCAATATTGTTATTGTGTTAGGTGTTCCCGCACTGCTGTCTCCCGGTGATATCGATCCTGCGGCTTTCCAGCGTGATTATTGGGTGATGCTCGGTGTCAGTGTAATCTTCACCCTGCTTTGCCTGGGGCGTCAACATCGAATCGGCCATATGGCAGGCGCTCTGTTATTTTGTGGGTTTATCGCTTATCTTGCGATGCTGTTTTTCGCGCCATTTAATGTGGCATAACATAGACAATGCCGCATACAGGAACCAAATATGTCTACTTTTGATTTACAGCCGGATCTCGATTTACAGCGAGGAATGAATTTCCAGCAGGCGGGTAAACAGGTATTACACATTGAGCGCGAAGGATTAGCACAACTCGATCAATACATTAATGACGATTTCGCCAAAGCCTGCGAGGCAATATTTAACTGCCATGGCAAAGTGGTGGTTATGGGGATGGGCAAGTCTGGCCATATTGGTTGCAAAATTGCCGCGACCTTCGCCAGCACCGGTACTCCGGCATTCTTCGTCCACCCCGGCGAGGCGAGTCATGGCGATCTCGGTATGGTTACACCACAAGATATTGTGTTAGCCATCTCTAATTCAGGCGAGTCTAACGAAATCCTCGCGTTGATCCCGGTGCTTAAACGCCAGAATATTCCGCTGATCTGCATGAGCAACAACCCCGAAAGCAGCATGGGTAAAGCGGCCACTATTCACTTGTGCATTAAAGTCCCACAAGAGGCTTGCCCGTTGGGGCTGGCCCCCACCACCAGCACGACTGCCACCTTAGTGATGGGCGACGCGCTTGCCGTTGCCTTGCTACAAGCCAAAGGCTTCACTCAGGAAGATTTCGCCCTTTCCCATCCGGGCGGAGCTCTGGGGCGCAAGTTGCTATTACGGATCAGCGATATCATGCACACTGGCGCAGGTATCCCCCGCGTTAGTCCTGACGCATCATTGCGCGATGCCCTACTGGAGATTACTCGGAAAAATCTGGGTTTAACCGTAATCTGTGATGATCTGATGATGATTAAAGGTATCTTTACCGACGGTGATTTACGCCGGATATTTGATATGGGGATTGATTTGAATAACGCGAAAATCGCCGATGTGATGACCCGTGGCGGAATTCGAGTTCCTCCAACCATGTTAGCGGTAGACGTACTTAACCTGATGGAGTCCCGTCATATTACCGCCGTACTGATAGCCGACGGTGACCAATTGTTAGGCGTGGTGCATATGCACGACATGCTAAGGGCCGGAGTCGTCTGACCGACTGGCTGCATATTCAAGTAAGAAGGGTAAAATGGATAAGATGGTATATCTGGACACCTGCTACGGACCCGTAGCCGACAGCACTATGCAACGTGCGGGGAAAATTCGCCTGCTGATCTGTGATGTTGATGGTGTCATGTCCGATGGCCTGATTTACATGGGTAACCAAGGCGAAGAGCTGAAAGCTTTCAACGTGCGTGATGGCTACGGTATCCGCTGCCTGATAACCTCAGGTATTGAAGTGGCCATTATTACTGGGCGCAGCGCCAAATTACTGGAACACCGCGCCAACACCTTAGGCATTACCCACCTTTATCAGGGGCAATCTGATAAGCTGGTAGCCTATAACGAATTGTTGGTAGCATTAAAATGCCAGCCCGAGCAGGTTGCGTATATTGGCGATGACCTGATTGATTGGCCGGTGATGGCGCGAGTTGGGTTATCTGTTGCGGTGGCGGACGCCCATCCGTCACTTATCCCCAAGGCGCATTATGTTACGCGAATCAATGGCGGGCGCGGTGCAGTACGCGAGATATGTGATTTGATATTATTGGCTCAAGGTAAACTCGAAGGTGCCACAGGATTGTCGATATGAGTAAAACAAGACTATGGATAACGGTATCTCTGGCACTGATTACGTTGGCATTAATTGGCTGGAATCTGTCCGGTTTTAATCAGCAGAATACGCAGACAGTGGTAGCTGATGATGAACCCTCCTCGCAAAGTCAGCATACTGTGACCGTCGTTTTCAATCCGGTCGGGAAACTGAGTTATAAATTGGTAGCAGAAAACGTTCAGAATTTCAGCACCCAAGAACTGACCTGGTTTACTAAGCCGGTCATGACCCTATTTGGTGACAATACTGTCGCCACTTGGACAGTGCGAGCAGATCGCGCCAAGCTGACCAATGATAAAATGCTTTATTTGTATGGGCATGTTGAGGTTGATAGCCTGACCGCCGACGCACAGTTACAAAAAATCAAAACCGATAACGCCCAGGTTAATTTGATCACTCAGGATGTATCCTCAGACGATGAAGTTACCCTCTTTGGTGTTGGATTCACATCTAACGGCATGAAAATGCGTGGGAACTTGCGGGACAAAACCGCCGAGCTGATTGAAAAGGTTAAAACCTCTTATGAAATTCAAAAATAAAATTCGTCATTTGTTGCTTGCCAGTTCACTGTTGGCCGCAAGCCTGCCTGCGTTTGCTTTAACGGGTGATACAGAGAAACCCGTTAAAGTGAAGTCTGATAAACAAGACATTAAGATGTTGGAAAACACCTCCACCTTTAGTGGTAACGTGGTTATCAAACAAGGCACGATTGAGATCAAAGCAGATAAAGTGGTCATCACACGTCCAGATGGTGATCAAAGCAAAATGTTCATTGAAGGTTTTGGTAACCCGATAACCTTCTACCAGATGCAAGACAACGGTAAACCCGTAAAAGGACACAGCCAAAAATTGCGTTACGAAGTTACTAATGAGTTCATAACGCTGACGGGTGACGCGTATCTGGAGCAGCTTGATAGCAATATCAAAGGGGATCGCATCACTTATCTGGTGAAAAAACAGCAGATGGAAGCCTTCAGTGACAAAGGCAATCGCGTCACAACCGTGTTATTACCGTCCCAATTACAAGACAAAGGGCCAGCAGCGTCAGGCCAAAAGAAGAGTAAGTAATCATTTATGGCAACATTAATCGCAGAAAAGCTGGCTAAGGCGTACAAAGGCCGTAAAGTGGTCGAGGACGTGAGTCTGAATGTGAAGTCCGGTGAGATTGTGGGTTTGCTTGGGCCGAACGGCGCGGGTAAAACGACCACTTTTTATATGGTCGTCGGCATTGTCCAGCGTGACGCCGGGCGTATTGTGATTGATGACGAAGATATCAGCCTCTTGCCTCTCCATGAACGCGCCCGTCGCGGGATTGGTTATTTACCACAAGAAGCCTCAATCTTCCGCCGCCTGAGTGTATTTAACAACCTGATGGCGGTGCTGGAGATCCGTAAAGATCTTTCTGCTGAACAGCGGGAGGAACGGGCTGAGGAATTAATGGAAGAGTTCCATATCACCCATTTACGTGACAATCTGGGGCAATCACTGTCCGGCGGTGAACGCCGTCGTGTTGAAATAGCCCGTGCGCTGGCGGCAAATCCTAAGTTTATTCTACTGGATGAGCCTTTTGCCGGGGTTGACCCCATTTCCGTTATTGATATTAAAAAAATCATTGAGCATCTGCGCGATAGTGGCCTCGGCGTATTGATTACCGACCATAACGTGCGTGAAACGTTAGACGTTTGTGAGCGGGCTTATATTGTAAGCCAAGGGCACTTAATCGCTCACGGTACACCACAGGAAATTTTGGCTGACGAACAAGTTAAACGGGTTTATCTGGGTGAAGAGTTCCGCCTCTGACCGCATGATCCACCGGGTAAGTCGTTTCGTCATCCATTAAGGAAAATTGATACTGCATTATGAAGCAAGGTTTGCAACTCAAGTTCAGCCAACAACTGGCAATGACTCCGCAACTACAGCAAGCTATTCGCTTGTTGCAGCTTTCTACGCTTGAACTCCAGCAGGAGATTCAGTTAGCGCTGGAGAGTAACCCCCTGCTTGAGCAAACGGATCTTCATGAAGAGATAGATGCCAAAGAAACCATAGACAGTGAATCGCTCGATACTCGTGAGGCACTGGAACAGAAAGAGATGCCGGAAGAGTTGCCGCTGGATGCCACCTGGGATGAGATTTATACCGCAGGTACACCATCAGGTATGGGCAACGATTACAGTGATGACGAATTACCCGTCTATCAGGGTGAAACCACCCAAACGCTGCAAGATTATCTGATGTGGCAAGTTGATTTGACTCCGTTCTCAGATACCGATGTTGCCATTGCAACCTCAATCGTTGATGCGGTAGATGAAACGGGCTATCTCACCGTTCCGCTGGAAGATATTCTGGAAAGCATGGGCGATGAGAACGTCGCGCTAGACGAAGTTGAAGCGGTACTTAAACGAATTCAACACTTTGACCCCATTGGTGTTGCCGCCCGAAACTTGCGTGAATGCCTGCTGGTACAGCTGTCACAATATGCCAAAGATACTCCATATCTGGCCGAAGCACGCCTGGTGGTCAGTGAGTATCTGGATTTGCTCGGTAACCATGATTTCCGCACAATGATCCGTTTAAGCCGGCTAAAAGAAGATACACTTAAACCAGCGATCGCCCTGATTCAATCTCTGGACCCACGCCCGGGCCAATCCATCAATACCGGCGAGTCTGAGTATGTCATTCCGGACGTTCTGGTGCGTAAAGACAAAGATCAATGGACGGTCGAGCTTAATGCCGATAGCATTCCGCGCCTAAAAATCAACCAACAGTATGCGGCGATGGGTAGCCGTACCCGCAATGATAGCGACGGGCAATTTATCCGCAGCAATCTGCAAGAAGCCAAATGGTTGATAAAAAGCCTTGAAAGCCGCAATGAAACGCTACTAAAAGTGGCTCGTTGCATTGTCGAGCAGCAGGTGGCATTTTTTGATAATGGGCCCGAATTTATGAAACCCATGGTACTGGCTGATATTGCCCAAGCCGTGGATATGCATGAATCGACAATATCCCGCGTGACCACGCAGAAGTTCCTGCACAGTCCCCGAGGTATTTTCGAGCTGAAATATTTTTTCTCCAGTCACGTCAATACAGAAAGTGGTGGTGAAGCTTCTTCCACTGCAATTCGTGCACTGGTGAAGAAATTGGTTGCGGCAGAAAACCCTGCCAAACCACTGAGTGACAGTAAGCTGACCACTTTATTATGTGAACAAGGCATTATGGTGGCACGCCGTACCGTCGCGAAGTACCGAGAGTCGTTATCCATCCCGCCGTCAAATCAGCGTAAACAGTTGGTTTGACCTGAACTGAGAAGGAAGACACTATGCAGCTCAATATTACCGGACATCATGTCGAAATAACCGAAGCACTACGCGAGTTTGTTAACACTAAATTTGCCAAACTTGAGCAATATTTTGATCGCATTAACCAGGTATATGTGGTTTTAAGTGTTGAAAAAATAAAACAAATTGCAGAAGCAACGGTACATGTGAATGGAGGCGAGTTGCATGCAAGCTCAGAGCAGGAGGATATGTACGCCGCAATTGATATTTTGGTTGATAAACTGGCCCGCCAGTTGAACAAACATAAAGATAAATTGAAACAACATTAGGGTTCCTTGCGGCTGTTTATTCACCGAATAAGGTTCTACACTCGCTACATAACCTCATCCTGCGGCGGAGAATACACTCCACCGTGGGTATCAGGTATACAACAGCGCTTAAGTGAAAGATGAGATGATCAACGATCTAGCATTGCAATTAAGCTCGGTATTAAATATCGAGTGCACCAAAAGCTCCGTACATTGCTCAAGTAAAAAACGGGCTTTGGAAATTATCAGCGAGTTGGCTGCCAAACAACTTAACTTGCCTTCACAGGTCGTTTTCGATGCTGTATTGACCCGCGAGCGTATGGGCAGCACCGGTATTGGTAGTGGTATTGCGATACCCCATGGCAAGTTGGAAGAAGACACACTACGTGCGGTAGGGGTATTTATCCGTCTGGACCAACCAATTGCCTTCGATGCTATTGATAACCAACCAGTTGATTTATTATTTGCCTTGTTGGTACCGGCAGATCAATGTAAAACTCACTTACACACATTGTCTTTAGTGGCCAAGCGATTAGCTGATAAAACAGTGTGTCGGCGTCTACGGGCGGCACAGAGTGATGATGAGCTTTATCAGATAATGACTGAATTACCGCCAGAAATAGCGTAATCCGGCAAATCACGTCTGTTTTATTCACTATGCCCGGCTGTTGTAGCCGGAATAAAGGGTTCTAATATATAGCCCAATAGATTTCAAGATTCAGGAAGGCGGCAAGGGAGAGACAAATCGGTCGGTGACCCGTTTATGCTAGCCCGCAGGGTGAGCCTCAAAGAGGCTCATTAATCCCGATGAGCTTACACTGGTAAGTGATTCGGGTGAACGAAAGCAGCCAACACACCTGCAACTTGAAAGATGACGGGTATAAAGGGGAGTTACTCACATGGTGCTGATGATTGTCAGCGGCCGTTCCGGTTCAGGAAAGTCTGTTGCTTTGCGCGCATTAGAAGATATGGGCTTTTATTGCGTCGATAATTTGCCCGTGGTTCTACTGCCGCAGTTGGCGAGTACACTTGCTGGTATGAATATCTCAGCAGCGGTGAGCATAGACGTACGCAATATGCCGGAATCTCCTGAGGTATTTGAACATGCCATGACTCAACTGCCAGACAGTTTTTCACCGCAGTTGCTGTTTTTGGATGCTGACCGTAATACCCTGATCCGTCGCTATAGTGACACCCGTCGCCTGCACCCACTTTCGGCTAAAAATCTGTCATTAGAAAGTGCTATCGATGAAGAGAGTATCCTGCTGGAGCCTCTGCGCTCACGGGCGGATCTGGTTATCGATACGTCTGAAATGTCAGTACATGAGTTGGCTGAGATGCTGCGTACCCGTCTGTTGGGTAAACGTGAGCGTGAGTTGACGATGGTATTTGAGTCCTTTGGCTTTAAACACGGCCTTCCCATTGATGCCGATTATGTCTTTGACGTTCGTTTTCTGCCAAACCCGCACTGGGACCCGAAATTACGCCCCATGACCGGCCTGGATAAACCGGTAATCTCCTTCCTTGATCGCCATACCGAAGTACATAACTTCGTTTATCAGACACGCAGCTATCTGGAACAATGGTTGCCGATGTTGGAAACCAATAACCGCAGTTATCTGACGGTTGCCATTGGTTGTACCGGTGGTAAGCACCGCTCGGTATATGTTGCGGAACAATTGGCAGATTATTTCCGCGCTCGCGGTAAGAATGTCCAATCACGCCATCGTACTCTGGAAAAGCGTAAATAATGACTGTCAAACAGACTGTTGAGATCAAGAACAAGCTGGGTATGCATGCCCGTCCAGCCATGAAATTGTTCGAGCTGGTTCAGAGTTTTGATGCAGAAGTGATGTTACGCAATGACAGTGGTACCGAAGCCGAAGCCAGTAGTGTGATTGCACTGCTGATGCTGGATTCAGCCAAAGGCCGCCAGATTGAGGTTGAAGCCACTGGTCCTGATGAGATCCAAGCACTGGCAGCAGTTATGGAGTTGTTTAATTCGGGGTTTGATGAGGATTGAGGTTGCAGTTCACATTGATGATTCAACAGTGAATGATTAGATAACCCAGTTCGCGAGTTATAACCTCACCGTTTACTTGAATGTTGATCAACCCACCACCACCCGCCCCATTTGGAATAGCACGCTTGCACAGGTTTCATCCTAATCATCGTTCCGGCTGACGGAGTACGGTGATTATTGCCTCTTCGACATACCCTGCCCTTTGAATTAGAGACCTCCCTCTCCACCCTATTGTTCCCGCTTACCGCTGGTTATATCTCAATTAATGTTTATTTTTGTGAAAACTTAAATTTTAAATCCAATTTAAATCAAAGCATTACATTACTTACATCACCTATTGTTAACAGTTGTGAGTTTAATCGCATTTAGTTACTGGGAAAAGCCTTATTTTTAACTTTATCAAACATTAAATAACTAAAATTAACATCCTCTATTTCTGTATAACGCCAGCGCGATAGCCAACAGGATTTTCGCTGAACCTTGTTCCCTGCAAATAATTAAAATAAGAGGCTCCATCATGTCTGAATCACCCACTGAACAATCAGTGACACCTAACCGAGTCCCTGCGGAGGATCATGCCTATCGCAAAGCCGCGTGGCATATTTTACCTTTACTGATGCTGTGTTATGTCGTCGCTTATTTGGATCGGGTTAATGTTGGCTTCGCCAAATTGCAAATGGCGGATGACTTACAGTTCTCAGAGGCGGTGTATGGATTCGGTGCCGGTATCTTCTTTATTGCCTACTTCTTTCTGGAAATCCCCAGTAACCTGATGCTGCATCGTGTCGGGGCGCGCTTGTGGATTGCACGCATTATGATCACCTGGGGCATCATCTCGGCGGGGATGGCTTTTGTCACCACACCGATGTCATTTTACGTGATGCGCTGCTTACTGGGGATTGCAGAGGCTGGTTTCTATCCCGGCGTCATTTTTTATCTTTCTTATTGGTTCCCAACAAACCGTCGTGGCCGTATGTATGCTTTATTCGCCACCGCCGTTCCGTTATCCGGCGTGATAGGGGCGCCGTTATCTGGCTGGATCATGGATGCCTTTAATGGCTTCCATGGCTTTGCCGGTTGGCAATGGATGTTTCTTCTGGAAGGTATTCCCTCAGTTTTAATCGGTATTTTGGTGATTTTTAAACTGACTGACCGTATCAGTCATGCCAAATGGCTCACTGACGAAGAGCAAAAGATCTTACAAACCAACATTGATAACGACACACAACATCATGTCCACAGCAGCCTGAAAGAGATCTTCCTACAACCCCGAGTCTGGCTGCTAACGCTTATCTATTTCTGCCTGATTGCCGGCTTCTACACTATTGGCTTCTGGTTACCGACACTGATTAAAGACAGTGGGGTGAAAGACGTACTGACTATTGGCCTGTTGAGTGCCATTCCTTACGCCGCTGCCGCCCTGACCATGATAGTAGTATCACGCAGCGCTGACCGTTTGCGGGAACGACGCTGGCATCTGGCCTTAACCGCCACCTTGGGTGGGATCGGGATGATTATTTCGGCCAGCTTCAGTGACAACATCGTTATTGCCATGATCGGTTTAACCCTGGGAGCAATGGGGGCATTGAGTACCTTGCCACTATTTTGGAGCTTGCCGACCGCTTTCCTCGGAGGGACGGCGGCGGCGGCGGGTATCGCCCTGATTAACTCTTGGGGTAACCTGGCCGGTTTTGTCGCACCTTATATGATGGGATACCTGAAAGACCTGACACAAAGTACCACTACCGGGATGCTGATTATTTCCACCATGCTATTTATTGGTGCGGCATTGGTATTTTTAGTTCCGGCCAAGACAGTGAACCGCTAACGACGCAGATAAAGGATAGATAATGAAGATAATGGTAACAGGGGCGGCAGGCTTTCTTGGTCGTCGGTTGATTGAACATCTATTGACACTGGACTATCTGACCGACCAACAGGGTAATCAGCGCAGTATCAGTAAGATACTGGCCTGTGATGTGGTGTCTCAGGATATTGCAGATAAACGGGTACAGGTTTTTTGCGGTGATATTGCCGATCCGCAATGGCTTGCCCAGGTTTTCACTCAACAAATTGACACGGTTTTTCACCTGGCGGCAATTGTCTCCAGTCAGGCAGAGGAAGATTTTGATTTAGGTATGCGTATCAACTTTGATGCTACCCGCAGTTTACTGGAACAGGCCCGTCGGCTTGGGCACTGCCCTAAAGTCATTATTACCAGCTCGGTGGCAGTATTTGGCGGTGAACTACCGGCAATCGTACCCGATGAACATCGGTGGTCGCCCCAGAGTTCCTATGGTACGCAAAAAGCCTTAAATGATTTATTGTTGGCAGATTATAGCCGCCGGGGATTTATTGATGGCCGTAGCCTGCGAATGCCAACCATTGTTGTTCGTCCAGGTAAACCAAACCGTGCCGCTTCCAGTTTTGCCAGCGGCATTATCCGTGAGCCGTTACAAGGTGTTGAGGTGATTTGCCCTGTTAGCCCGCAAACACCTTTATGGCTGTTATCGCCGAAAATGGCGATTAATAATCTGATCCATGGCCACCAATTGGATGCCCGTCAGCTTAAATCTGGCCGGGTTATTAATTTGCCAGGGTTATCCATCACGGTGCAGCAAATGATTGATGCATTACGGCGGATTGCGGGTGATGCCACCGTTGATCGTATTAAAATTCAGCAAGATCCATTGATTGAGAAAATTGTCAGCTCCTGGCCTGGGAATTTCGAGGCACATTATGCCAACGCGTTAGGCTTCAATAGCGATAAGGATTTTGACAGTATCATCAATGATTTTATTCTCGGTAATTTACCTGACAAGGTCACTAAGTTACTGGAATAGTTGGAGTCAAAACCAAGTTGTGTTCCCTCTGGAGAGGCTGACATCCAGAGAGTTAGCGCTGGGCTGAACCATCAGATAATGACATTCCCTTCCATAAGTAATCGTTTGCTAATTGCAAAAAATGTGGTTTTTACCCCTTGCAGAGAAACTACACGCGAGTATAATTCGCCACAATTTGCTGGGAGATATGATGGAAAGCCAAGCGCGTTTTGTTGAAAATGGCCCTCTTGATGGTCGACAAAATTGCCTGCCAACAGGCAGTCAACTGCCGTGGTTTCTCCCGTTGCTAAACCGATCCCGTAAAGCCCCTCGTTGAGGGGCTTTTTTTTGTCTGCTGATCGGGGCCAGATTAAGCATTACCACCAATTAAAATATATACCCTAAATAATTCGAGTTGCAGAAAGGCGGCAATTGAGTAAATCCCCAGGAGCTTACTTATTTTAAGGTCAACGACCAGTAAGTGACCGGGGTGAGCGAAAGCAGCCAACACACATGCAGCTTGAAGTATGACGGGTCACAGAGGAGAGCGAAATGGCCAACCCATTGTATCACAAGCACATCATCTCAATTAACGATTTATGTCGCGATGAACTGGAACTGGTGCTGCGCACCGCCGCCAGTCTGAAAAGTACGCCGCAACCTGAACTGTTAAAACACCAAGTGATCGCCAGTTGCTTTTTCGAAGCCTCAACCCGTACCCGCCTGTCATTTGAAACGTCCATCCACCGCTTAGGTGCCTCGGTGGTCGGTTTTTCTGATAGCAGCAATACATCCCTTGGCAAGAAAGGCGAGACGCTGGCTGACACCATCTCAGTGATCAGCACCTATGTGGATGCCATTGTCATCCGCCACCCACAGGAAGGCGCTGCCCGTCTGGCGGCTCAGTTCTCTGGTAATGTGCCGGTGGTCAATGCCGGTGACGGCGCGAACCAGCACCCGACGCAAACTCTGCTCGATTTATTCACTATCAAGGAAACCCAGGGCCGCCTCGATAACATCAATATCGCCATGGTCGGTGACCTGAAATATGGCCGCACCGTGCATTCACTGATGCAAGCGCTGGCAAAATTCAGCGGCAACCGCTTTTTCTTTATCGCCCCGGATGCATTGGCAATGCCGGCTTATCTACTGCAAATGCTGGAAGAAAAAGGTCTCGAATACAGCCTGCACGAAAGCATTGAAGAAGTGGTGCCAGAGCTGGATATTCTCTACATGACTCGGGTACAAAAAGAGCGTCTTGACCCATCGGAATACGCCAATGTCAAAGCTCAGTTTATCTTGCGCGCTGCTGATTTGAACGGCGCACGGGATAACCTCAAAGTGCTACACCCATTGCCGCGTATTGATGAAATTACCACCGATGTCGACAAAACACCCTATGCCTACTATTTCCAACAGGCAGGTAACGGGATTTTTGCCCGTCAGGCGCTGCTGGCACTGGTATTAAACGCAGAATTGGCTCTTTAAGGGGGGATTAAACATGACTCAGGATTACAAACTACAGGTTGAAGCGATTAAATGCGGTACCGTGATTGACCATATTCCGGCGCAAATCGGGTTCAAATTGTTGTCGCTGTTCAAACTGACCGCGACTGATCAGCGTATTACTATCGGCTTGAATCTACCGTCGAAGCGATCAGGCCGTAAAGATTTGATTAAAATAGAAAATACCTTCCTGACAGAGCAACAAGCCAACCAACTGGCAATGTATGCACCGGATGCTACCGTCAACCGTATTGATAACTACAACGTGGTGAAGAAACTCACCCTCAGCCTACCGGAACATATTGACGGTGTGCTGACTTGCCCGAACAGTAACTGCATCAGCCATAACGAGCCAGTCGATTCCAGCTTTAAAGTAAAAGCCAAACAGGGTGAGATTCACCTTAAATGTCAATATTGCGAGAAAGAATTCGATCATCAGGTGGTGCTACAAGCAGATTAGCCGCAAACTTAACACACGCGGGTTGCTGTAATCCCACTCATCTTTATAATATAGAAATCATTAAACCCAATAGATTTCATGGTGCAGGAAGGCGGTAAACGAGAGTCGCCAACACACCTGTGACGTGAAAGATGGCGGGTTCTTTCTGCATTATGTAAACCAGGAGCCACCATGTCACGCACTATCAGCACCGAGCTTGCCCCAGCCGCTATTGGTCCCTATGTTCAGGGCGTCGATCTGGGCAGTATGATCTTCACTTCTGGTCAGATCCCCGTTGATCCCAAAACCGGTCTGGTCGCCGACGATATTTCAGCCCAAACACGTCAGTCACTGGAAAATGTAAAAGCTATCATCGAAGCCGCTGGCCTGAAAGTTGCCGATGTGGTGAAAACGACCGTATTCGTTAAAGATCTGAATGATTTCAGCACGGTTAATGCCACTTACGAAGCATTCTTTACTGAACACAACGCGCCATTCCCTGCGCGTTCATGTGTTGAAGTTGCTCGTCTGCCAAAAGACGTGAAAATCGAAATTGAAGCTATCGCAGTACGTCGTTAATTCCGATGTAAAGCGGTATACGGCTGGCCTCAGTGCCAGCCATTTTCATTTGGTCATCTGCTGCCCCAATCATCACCATAGCAACTCGACTGAATTATGGGCGGGCAGTAATGGCCAACGATACACCGCAGGCTGCCGCATAGCGCCTTAAGGTCTGCCATGACGCCTTGGTAATATTATTCTCAAGGCGGTTTATTGCAGGAGGTTTAACCCCCATACGTTGGGCCACATCAGCTTTTGTGAGGCCTGCCTTGATACGCCATTCTGTTAACTGTTCGAGTAACGCATATTCATCAGCGGCTTCTTCGTAGGCTGCAATGGCCTCCGGCGTATTTAACAGACGTTTTTTGACATCAAAATGACTTATTGCAATGACTTTAGGCATCGGTTAAATCCTCCAATCGTTGTAAGGCCAACATAATCTCTGTAGGAGGTGTTCGCTCTGACTTTTTGACAAAACACCGTAGGATAAAAACTCGCTTCCCTTGCTGATAAACAAACAACGTTCGCGCTATATCAGCCCCAGACGCCCGTAGTTCAAATAACCCATCTTTAATTGGACGAGTAAGAGGAAAACGCAAACCATTCCCCCGGCATTCTAACTGATCCAATAGCCTAGCCATTTTACCGCGTAGAATATCCGGTAAACCTTCGACTTCCTGTACAGCCTCGGGGTGGTATAAAAGTTCAAACATTGCATGCTCCTTATGCTGTTGGAATTATTGCACAAGTTAATTTAACGCAAAAGATAATATTACCTTTTGCGTTAATATATTATTGGGCTTCCAAGAGAATATGAGCGAACCGAATCACCGTACCAAAGCTAGTCCCTAATCCAATAAATCCCCTCATACTCCCGCAATACCATCGGTTGCGGTTGGAAGGCGCTTTCACCGTAGCTACTCATTAATAATTGCCAGTTACCGTCTAACTCAATCCCCTCCGGCTGCCAGGATTGCGGTTCGCCGCTCAGGTTAGCGACCACCAGCAACTGCTTACCTTGCCAGCGACGTAAATAACACCATAAGTCTGGGTGCTGTGGGCAGAGGTCCTGATAGTCACCGAAAGTGAAAACATCATGTTGCTTACGCAGAGCGATCAAATATTGATAGGCATAGAATACTGAATCAGCATCTGCCAACGCAGCAGCGACGTTAATCTCATCGCTGCTGTTAATGTTGATATCGCTGTTATTCATGCGGGTGCAGTTGTTCATGCGGGTATAGTTACTGCAAAGGTCAATCCACGGCGTACCTTGGCTAAATCCGGCATTACGGCTGCGGTCCCATTGCATCGGGGTTCGGCCATTATCACGGGATTTACTCGCCAGAATCGCCAGTAATTCATCAGTATCCCGCCCCTCGGCACTTAATTCAGCAAACATATTCAGGCTTTCTACATCACGGTATTGGTCTATTGAGGTGAAATTAGGATTGGTCATGCCAATCTCTTCACCCTGATAGATATAAGGTGTGCCCTGCATACCATGCAGCACCATTGCCAGCATCTTGGCCGCAGGCAAGCGCAGCGCACCCTCGTCACCAAAGCGCGACACAATGCGCGGCTGGTCGTGGTTACACCAGAACAACGCATTCCATGCACGGTTGTGCATCCCCTGCTGCCACTGGTTAAAAATCTGCTTGAGTTCTACCCGGTTCGGCGGCATCAGCGACCATTTTTCGCCATCGAGATAATCCACTTTCAGATGGTGGAAATTAAAGGTCATTGATAGCTCATCGCCACCTAATGCGGCATAACGCTGACAATGTTCCAGGCGGGTGGAAGACATCTCACCCACCGTCATCAGGCCGCGCGGCTGAAAGACATCACGGCTCATTTCCTGTAAAAATTCGTGGATACGCGGGCCATCGGTGTAGAAACGGCGGCCATCACCGGTAAAGTCATCAGGGAAATCCTGCTGTTTGGACACTAAATTGATCACATCCAAGCGCAAACCATCAACACCGATATCAGCCCAAAACTCGCACACTTTCTTCAGTTCATCGCGCACCGGCTGGTGTTCCCAGTTCAGATCAGCCTGTTCGGTAGCAAACAAATGCAGATAATATTGGCCACTGGCCGCGTGCCATTGCCAGGCATTGCCGCCAAATTTAGAGCGCCAGTTATTCGGTAAATTATCACCGTCCCCATCACGCCAAATATAAAACTGGCGGTACCGGCTATTACGATCCTGAGAGGCTTTAAACCAGGCATGCTCAGTAGACGTGTGATTAAACACCATATCCATCACGATACGAATACCACGCTGATGGGCGGCGGCAACCAGATTTTTGAAGTCTTCCAATGTGCCATAAGCCGGGTCAATGGCGCAGTAATCCGCGACGTCATAGCCGTTATCCACCTGCGGTGAAACATAGACCGGTGTCAGCCAAATGGCGTCAATACCGAGCTTTTGCAGATAATCCAAACGCTGCGTCACACCCGCCAGATCACCGTAACCATTACCGGTGCTGTCCTGAAAACTCTTCGGGTAAATCTGATAAATGACGCCGTTTTGCCACCAAGGGATAGGATTATTCATAGCAGACTCTTATTTGTAGAAAAAAC
This sequence comes from Yersinia pekkanenii, assembly GCF_001152565.1. GTDB lineage: Bacteria > Pseudomonadota > Gammaproteobacteria > Enterobacterales > Enterobacteriaceae > Yersinia > Yersinia pekkanenii. The sequence continues at coordinate 66,131 of NZ_CQAZ01000014.1, forward strand.
CGCGAAAATTGAAAAATGACTCCGCCACACGCTAGCCGTGGCGGAGGAGCATGACTTAGACCGGCAACTCGCCGCGACGCTCTTTACGTTTATAAACCATGATGGTCAGGAACAACGGCACCACAATCGCCACTAACATCGCCAGGGCATAAATTCCCCAAAACTGCGGCTTAATGGATAAAATACCCGGCAAGCCTCCCACACCGATGCCGTTCGCCATCACACCGGTCAGCCCGCAAATCAGGCCCGCCAATGCAGAACCAATCATGGCGCAGAGCATTGGGAAGCGATATTTGAGGTTGATACCGTACATTGCCGGTTCGGTGACGCCAAGATAGGCTGAGATTGCCGCAGGTACCGAGATTTCACGCTCGTTAACCTTACGGCTAATGATGATGATACCCAATACCGCAGAGGCTTGTGCGATGTTTGACAGTGCAATCAGCGGCCAGACCGGCGTGCCACCCATGCTCTGAATCATCTGCATATCGATGGCCAACGTGGTCTGATGTACGCCGGTAATGACCAGCGGCGCATACAGGAAACCAAATAATGCGGCCCCAATCGGCGCGAAACTGCCGGTCATCACCGCTTTCACGCCCCATGCCACACCATCACCAATCATGCGACCAAATGGCCCGATCAGCGTATGGGCGAGGAACACCGCCAACAGCAAGGAAACCACCGGCACCACCACCAGATAAAGGTAAGCGGGGATAATTTTCTTTAGATTAGTTTCAATCCAGCCCAAGGCCAGACCAGCCAGAATCGAGGGAATGACCTGAGCCTGATAACCCACTTTTTCAATGGTAAACCAGCCAAAGTTCCACACCTCAGGGATCTGTTGCCCCAGCAGATAAGAGTTCATCAACTGCGGTGAGACCAAGGTTATCCCCAGAACAATCCCCAACACCGGCGTACCGCCCATTTTCTTCACGGTCGACCAGCAGATAGCCACCGGTAAGTAGAAGAAGATGGCTTCTCCCAATAACCAAAGGAAGTCGTAAATGGTTTTCCACGCCGGATACATCTGTGCCAGCGTTTTGCCGTCGGACATCGGGATATCACCGATCACGTTACGGAAGCCAAGGATCAAGCCTCCGCTGATCAATGCCGGTAACAGCGGGAAGAAGATCTCTGCAAAGTGAGAAATTCCGCGCTCAAACCACGTCATATTCTGCCGTGCAGCCAGTTTGGCTTGCTCTTTATCCACCTCATTCAGGCCAATCTTAGCAATTAACGCTTGGTAGTAATCATCAACTTCCGGCCCGATAACCACTTGAAATTGCCCGGCATTGGTAAAGCAGCCTTTGACCATCGATAAGTTTTCGATCTCTTTTGGCGAGGCTTTAGACGGGTCATTTAAAACAAATCGTAGCCGGGTAATGCAGTGGCTGACGGTGGCAATATTGTCTCTGCCTCCCACCAGTACGATCAATTGATCGATGTCTTGTTGTTTTACTTTGCTCATTTCAACGTACCTTCATAAAAGGTGGGATAGCGTACAAGGTATGAGACTTGCTTAATAAAAGAGGTAAGGTCTGTCTTAAAGAAAAAATCACACCAATAGCCGATTAAATACTCGGCTAATTAAAGATTAGCTATGTATTTATTTTTATAAAATGGGAACGTTCCCTACTTGGGTTGAAGATCACAATTTAGCCATTATTTGCCACAAACAATTTGTCACAAACAAGCTGCCGCAGAGTATTCCCACCTCTCAGGGTGGGATTGCAAATAGCATCACGATGAGAAAAAAGAATCAGGTGAGTTGGCCGGGGATAATAATCTGTTGAATTGACTGACTACGATTAAGTTGATCAAGGAGTTGCAGCGCCGCTTTCTCGCCTGCGCTGCCATAACCCAGTTCGACTGATAGGGTGTTAGGGAACAGAAAGTGCAATAGCGGCGTATTACCAATGCCACATACCTGAATATGTTGCTGACCTTGCTGCTGCAAGTACTTACTCACTCCCATGGCGATGGTATCAGAGGCACACACCAGCGCCGAGGTATCAGGCTTGATCACCTGAGGTGCCAGCTGAAAGCCACTTTGATAACTCAGTTCACCCAAGGCAACCGTAGCTACCAAGCCATGCTGCTGGCTATAATCAAGATAAGATTGATGACGGCGCATGCCGGTGGTGGCATCCGACGGCTGCACACCGATATAGCTGATATGGCGATGCCCAGCTTGGCGTAACTTATCCATCAACAGACGCACAGCCCCGTCGTCGTCGTAGCATACGGAAGAAAAACCGGGGTACTCCCGCGCCAGTACGACCATTTTCTCCTGCCACGGCGAGAGCATTTCTGCGGTTAACCCAGAGAAACCAAACAGAATCACACCATCCACATGGCGCTGTTGCAGGACATGTAAATGCTCACTAACCAATGCGGGATCAAACTGGCTCTCCATCAGGATAGGGTCGTAACCTTGCTGATAGAACAGTGGCAACATGGTGCGTACCGCCTGATTTTCGGACGGTGAATCCAGGCGTGATACCATGATGGCCACAACTTTATCGCTCTGTCCGCGCATAGCACGAGCTGATTTTGATGGCGTAAAACCTTGCTGACGGATCACTGCCTCTACCCGTTCCCGGGTCTGTGGGCTGACACTGCCTTCATTATTCAGTACCCGCGAAACCGTGGATTTTCCAACTCCACTCATGCGGGCAATGTCCTTAATGGTCAAACGGTTTTGCATGGTTTACCTAATGTTTAGGTTTAGAAATATATAATAAATAGATTATTTATATTTAAATCAGTCGTGGGAAGTTTAGCATGCACATAATCAGACTCAGCGCATGATATCCTAATGACTCGCGCATATTACTACCCTAACGGATTATCTGACCGTCAGGGTGGTTTTTTGCCGTGGCAAAATTAGTTATGCCGTTTAAGGTCTGTCTAGCTGTTTGGTTGCTAAGCTGATGGTTAGATACCCGTAGTTATCAAGTAAAGGGGTAGATATCGCCTAACACCTACCTTGTCTTTCAACTTACCGGAGGTGAATTACACAGTGGACCCAGTACCCTCGATCGACACCCTTTGGGTGCACCGGTAAGGTCATTCCCCGTCTGACGTGGCCGCCTTACCTGAAATAGTCTGGTAGGCAGTCACTGCGCACTTTCCCCGCTTCCCCGCGTTGGTTTCTGCTAATAATGTTTTTTGCTATCTCTACGGCAGGCTTGCCGTGGGCGCAACATGAAGATCGTTCATGGCATGACAGTAAGGTTAGAACCATGCAAGTTAAAAATTTCACCCGGCAGTTGCTCAATGTGTTGAGCCGTAGCCTGCCCCGCCGCCTGATCCGCCGCGAAACCATGTTAGAAGGTTTGCCACAGAGAAGTGCGGCCAAAGACTTGCCAGCAGCACTGACTCAACAACGTTTGCAGTGTGCAAATGAAACACCACAACAACTTTATGCGCGCTTTAAGAGCCACCCTGAAGGTCTGACCGAGCAGGAAGCGGAGATAATTCGCCTGCACAGTGGCAGTAATCTGATTGAAAATCAGCAAACTACCAGTGGCTGGGTTCACTTATGGCACTGTTATCGTAACCCATTTAACTTACTGCTAACCATTCTGGCCCTGATTTCCTATGCGACTGAAGATCTCACTGCCGCGCTGGTGATTGGTGCCATGGTATTCATTTCCACCTTGATGCATTTTATTCAGGAAGCACGCTCTAACCGCGCGGCAGATGCGTTGAAAGCCATGGTCAGCAACACCGCCACGGTTCTTCGCAGCGATGCACATACCGGTAAAAGCGAGCACCACGAACTGCCCATTTCCCAATTAGTCCCCGGCGATATAATTAAACTGTCTGCTGGCGATATGATCCCGGCGGATTTACGTATTTTGGTCGCGAAGGATCTGTTTATCAGCCAAGCCTCATTGACCGGTGAATCGCTACCGGTTGAGAAAGTGGCGCAGTGCCGTGAGTGTGACGAACCGAATCCCCTGGAACGGGATACCCTGTGCTTTATGGGTACCAATGTGGTGAGCGGATCGGCACTGGCGATAGTGATCGGTACCGGTAATCAAACCTATTTTGGTCTGCTGGCTGAACGGGTTACCCATCAGGATGAGCAACCTAACGCCTTCCAGAGTGGCATCAGTAAAGTCAGTTGGCTGTTGATCCGTTTTATGTTGGTCATGACACCGATAGTGTTACTGATCAACGGTTTTACCAAAGGCGACTGGTGGGAAGCCGCCCTGTTCGCCCTGTCCGTCGCCGTGGGCTTAACCCCGGAAATGCTGCCGATGATCGTGACCTCGACCTTGGCAAAAGGGGCAGTAAAACTATCGAAACAGCAAGTTATTGTTAAACGACTGGATGCGATTCAGAACTTTGGCGCAATGGATATTCTGTGTACCGATAAGACCGGTACTCTGACCCAAGACAAAATCGTGTTGGAGAGCCATACCGATGTATTGGGTGCCAACTGCGAACGGGTACTGCGCTATGCCTGGCTTAACAGTTACTACCAAACCGGATTAAAAAATTTGCTGGATGTGGCCGTGCTTTCTTCCATGGCGGATTCAACTGCGGCTCAATCGCAGGCGGCTGACACATTAGCAGGTTACCGTAAAATCGATGAGATCCCGTTCGATTTTGAACGCCGCCGCATGTCAGTCGTGGTCAGAGATAAAGCGGATTATCACGAACTTATCTGCAAGGGCGCACTGGAGGAGATGCTGTCTATTTGCCGCCATGCCCGTCAGGGGGATGAGGTTATCCCATTAACTGACGCGCTGCTGACCCGTATCCGCCGTGTTACTGATGAACAAAACCAGCAAGGGCTGCGGGTGGTTGCAGTTGCGACCCGCATCATGCCTGCTTATCAGCGCGATTACGCCGTTATCGATGAATATGACCTGATTCTGGAAGGGTATATCGCCTTCCTCGATCCCCCCAAAGAGAGCACCGCTCCGGCACTACTGGCCCTGAAAAAAAGTGGTATCAACGTCAAAATTCTTACCGGCGACAATGAGTTAGTGGCCCGTAAGGTCTGTAAAAATGTCGGATTATCTGTCGCGCATGTCTTGCGCGGCAGTGATATTGAGCAGATGACCGAAGCCACCCGTACCACCACGGTGTTTGCCAAGCTGACACCGATGCATAAAGAACGCATCGTGCAAAACCTACGAGAAGCAGGCCATGTGGTGGGTTTTATGGGAGATGGCATCAATGATGCTCCGGCATTACGGGCTGCTGACATCGGGATTTCTGTGGATTCTGCGGTGGATATCGCCAAAGAAGCTGCTGATATTATTTTGCTGGAAAAAAGCTTGATGGTACTGGAACAGGGGGTACTCGAAGGCCGCCGCACCTTCGCCAACATGCTGAAATACATAAAAATGACCGCCAGCTCCAACTTTGGTAACGTCTTCAGCGTACTGATTGCCAGTGCATTCTTACCCTTCTTGCCAATGTTGCCATTGCATTTACTCATCCAGAACCTGATGTACGATATTTCTCAGATTGCGATCCCATTCGATAACGTCGACGAAGAACAACTGGCCAAGCCACAACGCTGGAACGTCGGTGATTTAGGGCGTTTTATGGTGTTCTTTGGCCCGATAAGTTCAATTTTTGACGTACTGACCTTTAGCCTGATGTGGTGGGTATTTAAGGCTAATACACCGGAAATGCAGACATTGTTCCAATCCGGTTGGTTTGTCGAAGGGCTGCTGTCCCAGACCTTAATTGTACATATGATCCGTACCCGTAAGATCCCGTTTATTCAGAGCCGCGCCTCATGGCCGCTGTGCCTGATGACACTGGCGGTAGTGGTGATTGGTATCGGGCTGACCTTCTCACCACTGGCAGGATCCCTGCAATTGCAGGCGCTGCCACTGTCGTACTTCCCCTGGCTGATGGTGATCCTTGCCGGTTATATGGTGACAACGCAGTTAATGAAAGGGTGGTTTGTGCGGCGATATGGCTGGCAGTGATTTGATTTTTAATGCAGCGTGTGTTGCGCAAAGCGAAACACAAGGGACTGCAACGCTTCTTTGAAACGGGTTCTGCTGCGGGCGTTAACCCGCAGCATGTTAAGCGCCTCCGTGACCGTTTGCGATTTATCGACTTGGCGGAAACAATTGAAGATATCAATGTCGCGGGGTACAAACTCCACTCGTTACAGGGTGACAGGGAAAACATCTGGTCAGTAACGGTGAGCGGGAACTGGCGCATTACGTTCGAGTTTAAAAACGGAGATGCGTTTATTCTTAACTACGAGGACTATCACTAATGAAAATGCATAATCCCCCACATCCGGGAGAAATGATTGAAGGCATCCTCGAAGATCTAAATCTACGGATTAGGGAGTTGGCGAGAGCATTAAACGTTGCGCTGTCCACTGTGCAGCGCCTTGTCTCCTGTCACTCCGCAGTTTCGCCGGAAATGGCGGTGAAATTGGCGGCGGTTCTGGGAAGCACCCCGGCCATGTGGCTCCGCCTTCAGGCGGCTTATGATCGCGGAAAAGCAGAAGAGAACATTGATGTTTCGAATCTGACTAAATTATATAAGCCGGAACCCGTATCGCTGCATAACTGATACGCTCAGATCCGACTCAAACAATCAATCGCGATCGCCTTAAAACTATCAAAATGCTGGCTACTCAATAAACGACTCATGGATCGTTCACGCACAAAAGTGACAAACAAGTCATAGATTGCGATCGCTTCTTCATAATCAGTTTTACTGATAGCCAGCAGAAAGATGACATGCGCCACCTCGCCGTCGCCCCAGGCAATGCCTGCAGGGGCTAACAGAGTGACCACCACCGTTTTTTTGGCTAATAAGCCCAGTGAATGTGGCAGCGCAATCCCCTCACCCAGCATGGTGGATACAATCGCTTCCCGCTCCACCACTGATGGGTAAAAATCAGCGTCAACAAAGCCTTCATCCTCCAACTGGCTACAAACTTTTTTGAACAACTGCTCTTGTGTCATCGGCTGGTCGATAATCATAAAATGATGGCTATCAAAAAACTTTTCCAACATGTAAGGCCGGGTGCGATCAACCAATACCAACTTACCCAGTTGTTCTAACTGATACTCGGTCGGGAAGGGTGACATCACCACCACCGACTTGTTCTTTTCCGCCAATCGCGAGTTAGAAATAATAAAATCTTCGTCGATATGGTCGAGATTTTCGTAATCACGCAGGGAAATAGTTTGAGTCATTACGATCTGCGGATACTTACGGGAAATCTGTGCCTGAATCATCCGGGTGGTGGAATTACCGCTATCACACACCAGCATCACCTGCGGGTGGCGCTGATATCCAATATTATAATGGCGCTCCAACCCCACCCCAATGTGTAGTACCAAATAACCGATTTCATTTTCATTCAAACTATACGGCGTATGTTTACCCCAGTTGGATACTGCCGCTAGCGTCACGTCATAAGCCATCGGATAGTGCTGTTTAATATTTGATAACAAAGGGTTAGGAATGGTTATTTGATATTTCACCCGCGTAATCATGGTTTTGATATGCGTGAGTAGATCACTGCGCAGTTGCTTATCATTCTGTAAATTGTAGTTATAGTGAGCGTTGATATACGAGAGGATGTAGTCCACCAGCGTCTCTTCGTCATCGGCATTGATTTCACTGGGGCGGCTGGTGTTAAGTTGGCTGGTTTGTACCCGCCGGGCGGCAATATTTACCCGTAAATAGGCTTCTTCCGCCGCTGAAATATCTTTACCAGATAATAGCTTAAGCTCATTGGCTAAACGGCCAGAGGCCAGTTTGACCGCCTCATCCACATCTTCTGCATCAAAATCAGATAACGGATAACCATCGATGATCCGTTTGCACGCCACCGCACAATAAAAAATCAGGTATTGCTCACCGTCATCAGTTAACCGCACCGCGTATTGAGCCAATAGCTCATGCAGTAACCCGGTCAGTTCGGGGATAGTCTGAATGCTAAGAAATTCATTTTTTAATAATGGATTATCTGCATCTTGTAGCTGTAACTGGAACAAAAGATCCGTCAGACAAGTGCGGATGGCCAATTCGGTACCAAATAATTTCATGCCATAGCGTGGCTTGGTTTCAATGGTCAGATGGTAACCATTGAGCTTTTCTCTCACCTCAGCCATATCATTTTGCAATGTGCCACGGCTGACAAACCATTCATCTGCTAAATCTTCCAGCTTCAATGAAAAGGCAGAGGTCAGAAAACGGATTAACAGATAGTGCACCCGCTCATTGGCACTACGCGGGGTCAAATGTGTTTTGCGATTTTGCTGCTGTAAGGCACGAAAGCGATCAGCGTCATCTATCATCAAACGATAACCAAAACCGCGATTATGGATAAAATGCGCACCATAATGCTCGATGACCTCATTCAACGCCGTAATATCGGCCCGCACGGTGCGTGTCGAGACCGCAAAGCGTTTCGCCAGCTCATCTTGAGGCAGCGTTTCCGATTGCAGTGCATCGAACATATAGGCCAGACGTTGATAGGGAAATCTCACTACTCCACTCCGTTATTAAGGGCACTTGCTGGCTCCCCCACCGCCTTAGCCGTAGGGGGAGCGTTATCTCACATCACTTTTTCTGTGCCGACGGTACAAATACCATCTGCGATGGGCTGCCGACGGCGGTATAGCCCGGAACAAAGGTCAATTTGCCACTTTGTGGTGAGACGTTAAAGCGAGTGATGTTATCGCTGCGCTGATTCATGGCATACAGATAGTGACCTGTAGGATCCAGTACCAGCGTGCGTGGATAATCCCCGCGCGTCCATACCTCTTCCACTGGGGTAAACGCACCGTCGGCGGTCACGGCAAACTGAGCGATACTGTTATGCAGACGGTTGGCTACATACAAGAACTTACCATCTTTCGATAACGTCAGACCAGCCGCAAAGCTGGTACCACGGTAATCTGCCGGTAACGATGACTGCGTATCTAACTGCTTCAGCGTACCTTTCTGCGGATCCAATTGATAGCTGGTCAGGGTCGAGGCTTCTTCGTTGACCAAGAATAGCGTCTTACCGTTAGGATGGAACACAAAATGACGCGGGCCAGCACCGGCAGATGATGCGCTGATGTAGGGCGGAGAGTTCGGTGTCAATTTGCCACTGTCAGCATCAAAACGGTACTGATAAATCCTGTCCAGCCCCAGATCCGTCGAAAAGACGAATTTACCACTCGGGTCGCTGGCGACCATATGCGCATGCGGGCCATTATGGTCACTGATGGCGAAACTGCCGTCCACCGCCGCAGCCGGTTTAGCGGCTCCCGCGGGGCCTTCATCTTGCTCTACTGAGCTGGCGTCAGACAATTTTCCGCCACGTTGTACCGGGAATACTGCCACTGAACCACTGATATAGTTAGCAACCAGCAAATGGCTGCCGGATGGTGTCAATGACAGATAAACCGGCCCTGCGCCCTGAGAATCGACCTGATTAATCAGCGTCAAACTGCCATCGACCGGGTTGATGCTGTATGCCGCGATAGCGCCGTGCTTACCCCCATTGTAATCCGCCACTTCGCTGGCGACATATAAGGTTTTACCCTGACTATCCACTACCAGTTGTGCCGGGTTCGCCTGTGAGCTGACCAGCGTTTTTTCTGTCAACTCACCGGTTTTGGGATCAACCTGTAGCCGGTAAACCCCTTCACCGTTCGGATTATAAGTACCGACATAAGCGAAAGACTTATTGGTAGCTTGCTCAGCATGAGCCAGCGGGTTAAACAGTGTAACCATAGCCAGAGCAATGCCTGCCGACAGGCTTTTTAAACCAGAATCTGTTAAACAGTTATTCATGTTGGTCCTTACTCATAGGGAGGAGCTACCAGAAGGTATGTGTCCATCCAATCCAAACGGCCACACATACCCCCACCGATACTGAATTTCTATCTGATCAATAACTGAGTTTCTATCCGATCAATAAACGCCTTACTGTACGATTTTCTTCACGATAGCTAATAAGGTTTTCACATCTTCCGGGCGGGTATTACCGGTGTTGCTGTCGATAATCGAGCTATAGATATGCGGGATAATTTTCGTGACGCCAGCATCCAGCGCAATTTGCACAATGTGTTCGAAATTCGCCAAATCGATACCGCCGGTTGGCTCCAGCCAGAAACCGGTAGCTGCACAAGCCTCGGCAACAAAACGGTATTCATCGATAGAGTCCAGCCCGTTCATTGGGAAAAATTTCACCGAGCTGCCGCCCATATCTTTCAACATGGTGATGGCGGTGGTGACCGGAATAATCGCGTCTTTTTGCTGTGAACTGAGCGGACCGGTAGAAATCTTCACATAACCCACTTTGCCGGTCGGCGAAATCAGGCCGTTGACCACAGTCTCATGCTGCCCCAGCAGTGCACGGCTGATGCCGACACCGCTAAAGACCTGATTCACATGCTGCGGTTGAACCTGTTGTGAAATCTGGCTGACCATCGTCGACTGCTTCGGGTCACCCGCGCCCAGCCCAATCGACAAGGCATTGTCGATAAGTGCCGCGTACTCACGCATATCGTTGACAGCGCTGTCCACATCTGGGTAATTCTTCGATAAAACACCAACTAATACATGGCCTTCAGCGGCTTGATAAATCTCACGGGCATTGTCTTTTGAACCTGCCAGCACATTCAGGCAAACACGGTCATTATAATAATTCGGGGTCAGTTTCATGGCTCAAGCTCCCTTAACCAGGCGGTTAATACAGGAATAAATAGTATCGAGCTGCGGGGGGGTCACGCTGCGTACATCCACCTCAATCTTACCTTCGTTGGCTTTATAGGCGCGGAAATAAATAGCGATATCACCGTTCTTCAGCGCATCCACCAAATCCGGGGTCGAACGGCCAATTTTAGCTTCATCAAAACTGATTTCAGTGCGGGCAATGTCACGGCCTGCGGCATCCCAAACCACTTTAGCTGAGACACCATTAATAGTATTTAACTGGCTGATAAATGGTGTCATTTTGTCAATCATCTGCTGGCCGGTTTCTTTCTCCAGCGTCATATAGCTTTCAATGGCGCGGGTGAGGCCGAGAATGCCCTCTTTACCCACTTTCATCGCCCGACCAATGCCGCTTGATTGCAATTTCACCCACTCAACATAGGTTTTCTTACCTAAGACCAGCCCACTGGTTGGCCCTTCAATGGCTTTAGCACCACTGTAAATCACCAAATCAGCGCCCATTTGGTAGTAACACAACAGGTCTTCTTCCGCTGCCGCATCAACAATTAACGGTAATTGATACTTACGGGCAATGACTACCGCTTGTTCCACGGATAAAATGCTTTTTTGTACGCAGTGGTGTGATTTTATATACAAGATCGCCGCAGTGTTTGGCGTGATCGCTGCTTCCAACTGTTCCGGCAAGCACTCGTTGGCATAACCTGCTTCCACCACTTTACCGCCGCCCAGCGTCACCATGGTATCGACCGGCGCACCAAAGTTAACGTTGTGGCCTTTCGGCAAGACAATTTCATGGGGCACAATACGAGGTGCGGCATGCAGGTTAACCAGTAAATTGGCATCGTCTTTCACGATCACCGCCGCGACCGACTGGGCAATCCCAGCAGAGGCGCAGGACACAACCACCGCGCTTTCAACATTCAATAACCCGGCAATGTAAGCACCGGTCTTATTCACCAGATCTTTCATTTCAAAGTAATGGTTTAGACCCAGTTCTACCGCCACGACCACATCTGGCCGTGGCGTCGAAACGCCTAACATCGTCATACGACCAGATGCGTTAATAACATGTTTTAGCTGGTATTTTTCATAGACTGAAGACATCTTTTGACTTCCCTTCGTCAGTTAATACTACGTCACCCGCTACCACCGCAGCCAGTGGCACCAGATATTTCTCACCGGTTACCGATTTACCTTCTGAATCATTGAATACTTGAGGTTGCTGCTTCAACTCAAAAATCGTCAGGTCAGCATCATAGCCGGTTGCAAGCACCCCTTTATGGGCCAAACGCAGCGCCTGAGCGGCATTTTCTGTTACACAAGCAATGACTTGCTCAAGGCTCAGACCGAGGGTGAAAAATTTGGACATCACGGTCGCCAGGCTGTGCACTGGGCCGTTAATACGGTTGCGGCAATAAATATCGGAACTGATGGTGTGCGGGTAAATACCTTGCTTGATGGCCTGTTCGGCGACATCAAAGCTGAAGCTGGCGCTACCGTGGCCGACATCCAGTAAGACGCCGCGTTTCAATGCCCGTTGAATAGATTCACGCAAGGCACCGGCTGGCGTCAGAATACGATTAGGTTTACCGTTATAACAGTGGGTAATGATGTCACCCTGCGTCAGCAAATCGGCGATTTCATCCAGATCCGGTGGGTTATTACCAATATGCACCATCAGTGGTAATTGATTGTTTTCTTGCTGAATTTCTTTTGCCCGCACCAGCGGTTTAATGCCGTTTTTACCCACCACACTGCTGCTCATCCGAGCTTTAATGCCGATGATAAAACCGGGGTTACGGGCAATCGCCTCGCTAACACTTTGTTTATCAATCTGCGCCATATCCGCTAATTCGTTTTGCGTGACAATGCCGGTTTTGGCAATATTCAGAAAAGCATAAACATGGGTTTTAGCCGCGCGTGTCAGGCGGTAAAAATCATCCACATCATTGGCACCGGTACTGCCTGCATCCACCACCGTGGTAACGCCGCTGGCAACACCGACTAAATCAGCTTCATCATGATAAATAGGGGAGGCGGGATAACAGTGGACGTGGGAATCAATCCAACCGGCGCTGATATAATATTTCCCGGCCAAATCCAATACTTTTTTGGCGGAAGAAACGGAAGGCTTGGTTTGACTATTTTCTTCAGTGGCAATAACCGCGTCAACAGCCACTATTTTTCCATCATTAATTACGATATTAACCTGACGACCGTCAACTAATAGTGCGCGTGTGATAATAAAGTCATACATTATCTTTATTCTCCATTATGTCCTTCTTACTTGACGTTGCAGCCGTGTTAGCAAGGTAAATATCCGATAATTTGAATATTTACCCCTGACATCATGAAATTGCGACCGGGAAAATAGACCCTAAAATCATGGCACCCAAAATTGCGCCACCGGTAATAGGTTTATTCCACAGATAAAACAGTAATGCGCCGCCCAAAGAACCAATGCCAATGGGGATGGATGCAGTAATGGCGGACAAAATAATCAATGGCCCAAGGAAACGGCCAGATGCGTTACCTGCGCCCATCATGACATCAGCACCGTAAGTCGAATTACTTTGATTAATCGTGAATTTACGCGCCAAAATGATCAGATAACCGATGGCTAAGCCAATAACCAGCCCGGTCACCAGCGATGCGGCAAAATTAGCCACTGGGAACACAAACCCAGCGCCCAGTAATAATGCAGGCACACCTAAGCCGACACCGGTTTGAATCGCACCGCCGATATCTAAAATACCAACCAGTGAACCCTCAATAATACGGGCGAATAAGAAGCTGGCACCGAATGCGGCAACCGCACCATAAACACCGGTATCCATACCCGCACGCAACATTGAAACAAATGCCACTTCGTTAAATGCACCGATACCATATAAATAATACATATGGGTACCCGCAAATACGCCGGAAGATAACAATCCTACAAAGATTGGAAAGGACCAGTCGGCATACCAGAAATTATTCTTGGTTTGTTCATCCATCATCAAGCTCCTCTCGCTGTGTTATTTTCCGCTTAATGCGTTATGAATGGTATCGAGCCATACTGGTGCATTCAGACTGAATGACTCCAGGAACTTCAGATCGAATCCGCGGAAGAAACCACTGAGCACAAATAACAGCACAATGACGGTCATCATCACCTTGGTTACTTTATTCCAACCGCTTTCTTCAACACCTTTACCAATTAAGATGCCCAGCACCAGACCCGGTACCGCGTTACCCATAATTAATTGTGCCAGGCCGCCGAAAATAGTGGCCCAGAAACCAGAACGCCGCCCGGCATCAATCGCCGCCAGCCAGAAAATAACCGGCATTACGGTATTAACCAGAATATTAGCCGCCGGTACCAGCACCTTAATTGCCGTGACCTGTAATGCCGCCGGAACAGCAGAAGCCGTGGTATTGAGGAAGCTGACCACAATGACCCCGATAATCCCGCAGGCGATAGCCATCTTTTTCGGGTTATGCATGGTTTCTGCTACATTACGATTTTTAATCATCAATGCGGCAGCACCCCAGTTAGGGATAATGCGGTGGTCGACGTCCTGAGTAAAAGCACCTGCTGCCACCGAAGAGGCCCAGGCATTAAAGAAGAACCCTAACCCGAAGGAGAAATGCGAGGCAGGATCCCCCTCACACGAGTTCAACTCGCCCAAAGTACGAAACGCGCCCATTCCCTGTATGGTCGGCGCATGGAACATACGGGCGGCCCCAACACCTACCCCCACACCGACCAGTCCGCCGATAATAATCGACTTAAAAAGAATAATTAAAAACATCTACATATCCTTTCATTTTATTTAGAAACGAAGACAACCTTATCCGTGTCAATAATGGTGATATTCACGGTAATATCTAATTCAACACTGTAAGTCTTTCTTTCTCGCGACAGAAAAAAGAATAAGAACTTTTCATTTTTTACTGATAATTCCGCGCGTAATACTTTTACGTCTTGTGGTTCAATTCGTAACAGAATATTTTGTGTCGACTTCAATACCGTATTTTGGACATTACCCAGCGCATTGGCGAAAGCTTTACCCTTAGTATCGCCTTTACCTTTTACCTGCACCTGAGTGGTATATTGCTCTTTCATTACGGCTGACCATATTTCTTGATATAGGCTTCCACTAACCTCTGCCCTAACTCTTCTTTATCCATAAATCCGAAACCCAAAACCTTGTAACCTTCGTTTATTGCCGTTACACCTTCTTCAACAGAACGCATGCCGTATTTTGCTTTATAACCATACTTATTTTGTGCGGTAATGGCACCGGCACCACCGCTGCCACAGAATGAGATACCGAAATCGGCTTCTTCGCTATTCATCACATCACCCAGTTTCATGTCTGCGGCGACGCCGGGAATAACCACCACGCGGCCCCCGGCTAATTCAACGCCTTGCCCCACTTTCTGGCCTTTGCCTAAACGGTCGCCAATCACCACGGTAATTTGACTCATAGTCTCTTCTCCAGATTAGTCTTTTATGGGTTATTATCTTTTGCTACTTCAAAATGCACCGACAACAGATAAGCTTCTTCAATCGGCAAATTGGCAAATTTATCGACCACTTGCTGAGCCATTTGCATCGAATGTGCAGAAATCTCATCAAATAATGATTTATCCACTTCGGGTAATGGCTCGCCAGTGATTGAGCGCAACACCATCGCTCGAATATGTGATGTCAACATTTGCTGCTGAACGTCGTTAGTAAAAATGTTTTCGGCATTTAACATCGCGGTAATTTCAGCTAACACCCGCTCAGTAATGATAATCGCCTCTTCCATTTCAGGATCCTTGGCTGCATTCAATGCGGCTACATTATTCACTCTGACAATCCTCTATTCTTTGCTGCTACAACTTTCTGACTGCAAAGATAAGTTCCGTTATTTATTCCCTTGCCTCTGCGCTATAACCTCACCCTACCTGCAAGCGGAATGGGTGTGTAGCGGCATTTTTTCCAGTTCAAAGTGGAAAAATCATGTACCGGCGGGATCACATTCGCAAAACGCACAGTTACATATCTAACTTAATCATTAACAACAAAATAACTTTTATATAAATGCACGCTGAAAGCCTGCAGCGGAAAAAAGTTCGTGATCTGGATCTCTTTCTTTTCTTGCCGGAAGCGCCTAATATCAGCTAATAATTTAGCTATTTTCGAACACCCCCTCTCCTATGGCGTGGGGGTGTTGTTTTTATGTTTTGCTGAAATTGAATTGGAGAGTGGTATGACCAAGCCAACCATCACGATTAACGAGCTGGATGCTGAACGTTTGGATGCGTTACTGGCGCAACCGGCATTTGCCGGTTCGGTGGTCGCACAAGCGCTCAATGAAGAACTTGATCGGGCTGAAATCCTGCCACCTAGTGCCATTCCGGCAGATGTGGTGACCATGAACAGCCGCGTGCGTTTTCGCGATCTGAACAGCCTGGAAGAGCATATTCGTACGCTGGTTTATCCGGCGTCGCTGAAAGACAGCAACGAACAACTTTCCGTGATGGCACCTTTGGGTGCGGCATTGCTGGGGTTGCACGTCAATGACGAAATTAGTTGGAAGCTACCAGGTGGGGATGAAACCCGAATTACTGTGCTGGAATTACTTTATCAGCCAGAAGCTGCCGGTGAGTATCACCGCTAATTGATGTCATGAGGGTAACGACCTAAAGCCATTACCCTCTTTCCCCGATCAGCGGTACTTTTTGTGATAAGTATCGCGCGTCGGTTTGAAGTCTTGTGCCGCTTTTTTAGCCTCATCTAGCTTGCCTTGATCGGCCAATGCCAGTGCGCCATCAATCTGCCCAATCAATAAGTCCAAACCGTGGCGGAAATCTTTCACTTCGGGACTATCTTCAGCTTTGTCTTTCAACTTGGTCGGAATCCCTTTCTGTGCATCTTGTGCAGCCACCCGCATCGCCTGTAAACCTTGCTTAATCACATCGGTAGAGTCGGCCTTCAGCACTTTGCCGTAATTCTCGGCAATCGTATCCATGTTATCTGCCACACTGGCCGCCATCGCCAGGCTGCTGGCACACAGCAATGCCGCGGCCATCAAGCTCATTATTTTCTTATTCATGCTCACATTCCTTATAATTATTGTTAAATCACGGCACATTACTATTACATTGCTCATACATAACATAGGCAATGCAGGAGCAATCTGACAATGATTTTTTGTAATCAGTTAAGAAATGGGATGGGGGTGGGATTCAGACCAAAAAAAGCTGGCAACAGAGGCCAGCTTTAGATTTACAGCAACAATCTATTACTCGCCCGCAATCTTCATGGCTGGTAATAAAATAGAGCCGCACTGAATGTTACTGCGGGTTTCGATATCACTGCCGACACTCACGATATTGCGCAGCATGTCTTTCAGATTACCGGCGATAGTTATCTCACTGACCGGATACTGAATCTCGCCGTTTTCAACCCAAAAACCAGCCGCACCACGAGAGTAATCACCGGTCACCGTGCTAACGCCCTGCCCCATCAGCTCCGTCACCACCAAACCTTTGTCCAGTTGCTTGAGCATACCGGCAAAATCCTGCCCCTGACCGGCAATGTGCCAGTTATGGATGCCGCCCGCATGACCGGTGCTTTGCAGCCCCAATTTACGCGCAGAATAGCTGGTCAGCAGATAGGTTTGCAGCACCCCATCCTTGACGATTTCACGTTGCAGCGTACGCACGCCTTCGCTGTCAAACGGTGTCGAAGCCAAACCGCGCAGTATGTGTGGATGCTCCTCAATCGTCAGCCACTCAGGCAAAATCTGCTTACCGAGGTGGTCGAGCAAGAAGGTCGATTTGCGGTAAATATTGCCGCCGCTGATAGCCGAAACCAAATGGCCAAACAGACCGGTCGCCACTTCAGCGGCAAACAGCACGGGCGACTGCATAGTGGGCAGCTTACGGGGGGACAGACGGGATAAGGTACGACGGGCGCACTCTTCACCAACCCATTCTGGGCTGGCCAAATCTTCCATCCGTCGGCCTATGGTATAAGCATAATCCCGCTCCATATCACCATTATGTTCAGCGATAACACTGCTGGAAAGCGAATGGCGGCTGGAGCAATAGCTCTGTAACATGCCGTGGCTGTTGCCAAATACCTTGATGCCGTAATGGCTGTTAAAACTACCACCTTCGGTATTGGTAATCCGCTTATCCGCCTGCAATGCCGCTTGTTCCGCGCGGGCAGCCAACAAGATACCTTGCTCGGCATCTAAATCGCCCGGATGGAACAAATCCAGATCCGGCGCATCAAAGGCCAGCAGCGATTTGTCTGCTGGACCGGCATAAGGGTCCGGAGAGGTATAACGGGCGATATCCAGCGCGGCCTGCACCGTACGGGCGACAGCATCTGGATTTAAATCGGTGGTGGACGCACTGCCTTTGCGCTGCTGGTGATAAACGGTAATTCCCAGCGCACCATCGCTGTTGAATTCCACGTTTTCCACTTCACCAAAGCGAGTGCTGATGCTAATTCCGGTGGTTTTGCTTACGGCAACTTCGGCCGCATCAGAACCGGCACGGGCTAACTCTAAAGCCTGTGCAACTGCTTGTTCCAGCGTTTTACGCTGTTCTGCAACTTGAGTGACTACTTTCATCAGTCTGCCATAATTAATGAGATAATCGTTCAGGAAAGTGTCGTAATACGACGACTTACACGGATAAAATAGAGAATGTCCTGATTCTGAGTTTATCAGAGATCTTGGTACAATTTCGCAGAAAGCCAACAACCTGCTAGGATTAGCCTCTTTTTAAGGAATTTGACCATGAACAAACAGCCCGAAGACTGGCTAGATGAAGTCCCAGAAGATAAAAACGAAGATGACGATGAAATTATCTGGGTCAGTAAAAGTGAAATTAAACGTGATGCCGAAGCACTGAAAGACCTGGGCACCGAACTGGTTGAGCTGGGTAAAAATGCGCTGGAGAAGATCCCACTAGATGAAGATCTGCTGGCTGCCATTGAATTGGCGAAGAAAATCAAGAAAGAAGGCCGCCGCCGCCAAATCCAGTTAATTGGTAAAATGCTGCGCGCCCGTGATGTAGAACCTATCCAAACCGCATTGGATAAACTGAAAAATCGCCATAACCAACAAATCTCGCTATTCCACAAACTGGAAACATTACGCGACCGTTTGGTTGAAGAAGGTGATGATGTCATTCCAACGGTGCTGGAATTGTACCCTGATGCTGATCTTCAGCAACTGCGTAGTCTGGTGCGTAATGCCCAGAAAGAGAAAGCCGCTAACAAACCGCCAAAATCATTCCGCCAGATCTTCCAGTATCTGCGTGAACTGGCCGAGAAAAAATAGTAATCGGGCGGGGCCGGGTCAGACTCGGCTCCCGACTCAACAAGGTGCTCATTCAAACTATATTGAAGCGTAAGCTCCCCGCCAGCTCCTCCTCCGCCTCTTCAAACAACAATACAATGGCCCCAAAACGGCGTTTCCGGCGATGATTGAAATGAATAAATTCAATCTCTACCGGTAATGCTATTCCGCCAGTGACCACATCCCACAATGCATCCAGATTGGCACCAAAATCTTCGCCCAGCGCAAAACGTTGGGAAAATGCGCGATAAAATGCGGGAAGATCCGGTATATGGTCAAAATCAAATACCACTTTTACCATCTTCTCACTCCATTCGAATGAAATGCTTGTAGTGATCCTGAGTCAGATAAATCAGGCCATCATTGGAGAACAGTAAACGATCGCTACCGCGATGCCCGCAACGATAATTAACATCAGCTTCGCGCCAGTTACGGCCTTTCACTTCAGGTAATTGGCGCTCACGGTTCGAAAAACGATCGCCACCAATCGCTTTACCCGGCAATACCTTACACAGATTGCCCTCTTTTGGATCCCAGCCCTTCGCTCGCGCCTGCTGCTTGGTAATATAAAAATCCGGCAGGCGATGATGCAGTTGCAGGTATTTTACCACCTGCTGGTGCTGCGTTAATTGTTCGATAGCGGCAGGGGCTGATAATGGTGAGCGCTCAAGATCTGCCGATTGACCGATATCACGCGCAGTGACACCGCCAATACCTTGCAACGCCGCCACAATCAGCAACAGTCCCGCGCCCAGAATGGCCATAAGTCGTTTATTCATGGTTCTCCTTAACCCCCTGGCTCCCAATAACGGTTGTGCTGCTCATCGTGATAATCTACATCCCACGGTTTCAACCAAATTAGTGTATTAATTTGATTTATAAATTGCCCAGATGCAACGTTTTGACTTCCATAAACTCGTCCAACCCCAGCACTGAGCCTTCACGGCCAAGACCCGATTCTTTAACACCACCGAATGGTGCCAGCTCGGTAGACACTGAACATTCATTCACACCAATCATACCGCTTTCCAGCGCATCTGAAACCCGGAATACTCGTCGCAGATCCTGCGTATAGAAATAAGCCGCCAGCCCGAATGGCGTGTTATTGGCCCGTTTAATCACTTCTTCTTCCGTTTTGAAACGGAAACAGGCAGCCAGTGGGCCAAAGGTCTCTTCAGAGGCCACTTTCATCTGCTCGTTGGCATCAGCAATCACGGTTGGCTGGAAGAAATTGCCCCCCAGTTCATGGCGGCTGCCCCCCGCCAACAATCGACCGCCCTTCTCAAGTGCGTCTTTGACGTGATCTTCCACTTTCTCCAAGCCTGCAATATTAATCAGCGGCCCCATATTGACGTTTTTATCCATTCCATTGCCGACTTTCAGTTTTTTAACTTCTGCGGCCAAACGGCTGACAAACTCGTCATATACGCCATCTTGTATATAGAAGCGATTGACGCACACACATACCTGCCCGGCATTGCGGAATTTACAGGCCATGGCACCGGCCACCGCCGCATTCAGATCTGCATCATCAAACACGATATAGGGTGCATTGCCCCCCAGTTCCATTGAGACTTTCTTCATGGTGGCGGCTGCATTGCGCATCAGCGTTTTACCAACCGCTGTCGAACCGGTAAAGGAGATTTTACGCACCTCGGAACTGGCCATAATGGCATCACTGATAGCATGAGTGTCACCAGCGACCCCGTTGAGCACTCCCGCAGGCACACCGGCTTGTTCGGCCAGCGCCAGCAAGGCAAAAGCAGATAACGGCGTGTTGTTAGCCGGTTTAATCAGCCCGGTACAACCGGCAGCCAATGCTGGCCCCAATTTACGGGTAAGCATCGCCAGCGGGAAATTCCACGGCGTGATAGCGGCAACGACGCCAACAGGTTCGCGAGTCGCAAAAATACGAGCGCCCTCTTTGGCTGGCGGAATGATTTCACCGTTAGCACGTTTGGCCTGCTCACTAAACCATTGAATAAAGCTGGCGGCATAAGCAACCTCGCCTAACGCTTCATTCAATGGTTTACCTTGCTCGGAAACCATTATCTCAGCCAATGATTGCTGATGTTCCATTATCAGCAAATACCAGCGCTGTAGAATTTCAGCCCGTTGTTTGGCTGGAGTTTTACGCCAGACGGGAAAGGCCGCACTGGCCGCCTTTATCGCGGCTTCAGTTTCTTTTTTACCGGATTTAGCCACTTTTGCCACCAACTCGCCGGTAGCAGGATTACGCACCTCGAAAGTGTCTGGTGCCTGATGCCATTTGCCCCCGACAAAATAGCCAATATGGTATACGCCATCGCTGTGTCGTTGCGGTTGTAATGGATTGCGTAATAGGTTGTGTGCTGACATCTTTCGACCTCCTGAGGGAAATGATGCCCTCGTCAATGGAGGGCGAGGAAGGTTGCTTCACTATTAAGTATATACCCAAAGAACTTGGAGTTGCAGGTAGGCAGCCAGTGAGCGCGTCCCGATGAGCTGACTCAGGTCAGTGATTCGGGTAAGTGAGCGCCGCTAACAACCCTGTGGTTTCAAGGACGAAGAGTATCGCTAGATAAGCGCACTCTGATAACGATGCAACATATCAGCCAGCCGTTTTACCGGACGGATAACAGAATCAGGCGAGTGATAAGCCACTAATTTCTGCTGATATTGATCCAACTCCTGTAATAACCGGGCAAAGTAATAGCGCCGCTTCTGATCGTTCTTCGCATTAATAACCCGATCGGCGGTATAGCGAATTTGCTTATGGAAAGCACTCAATTCAGCATTAACCGGGATCTCCGTGTTATTGAGCCGCTGCTGGGCGATGATCAATGTCAACGCCAGGCGATATTTATCGATATCACCGGGGAACATCATCAATAACTGATTCAATTGCTGATATAACGCCGGTAAATGGTTTTCGCTGCGCCTGGCTTTGTTAGTGGTCAGCGCTGATACCGCACTGTAAACAAAGCGGTTTAATAAGGTTCTGCCGGTTCTGTCCTTGGCATTATCGCGGATCAACATCAAAACGATCAAGGACACGAAGCAACCAACAATCTGGCCCAGTGCACCGTCGAGAAACATACTGACGTTAAATTCCATCGGGTTACTCAGCACCATAATATTGATGGTACTGGCCAGTGTCCCCAGCGAACCCAGACGCCGCTTTTGTACTTCGATACCAATAATAAATGCCAATAATCCCAGACTGATACACAGCAGCAGCATACTTTGCTGAGTGGCAGGGATGATAAACATAAAGTAGAGCGCACCGATGGGCAGCGCCATAATCACCCCAAGTAAAAAGTCGATCGCCACCATGCGAGGGTTGGGGGTACGCATTGCCAGTGAAGTCACTACCGCAATCATTACCATACAGCCCGCACCTGAAGTCCAGCCGGTCCATAACCAAAACAGGCCACCGATAGCCGTAGCAACACCGGTACGCAAGCCATTGATCATCGCATGATGGCCTTCGGCTGAAACATGCCTGACGGGCATATCACCGCCCAGAATACCCTCTTCCACCCGGCTGATACTGCTGTTGGTGTGGATCCCTTTTGACAGTAATAAATAGCGAGTCGCTGCCCCCACCCAACTACTGATGGTTAGGGGAACCCCCTCGCTATGGCTGGCACCAATGAACTGACGCAGCTTTTTCATCTGCTGATGAATTTCAACTGGGGTATCTGCCGGTTCACTCAGCATCGCTTTCAACTTGGCAGTGAGTAAATCGGGGTGATTGGTCAAGACCAGATAGGTTTCACATGCCTGAGTGATCAGCGCCAGTGACTCGGTATGCAATACCTGCAAGCGACGATCACAACGCTGCCAGCGGGAAGATTCCATCATCAGATAGCTGCGCATCCCATTCAATGCGGTGGTGTTTTTAACCAGATCATTCCAGGCGCGATCGATATCGGTTTTTTCCGCTGGGCGAATACACAGTTGCAATAGCCTGTATTGATCAACCAGCACTTTATCGACCAGGCGATCAATATCCTGTTTGATCGATCGCGGGGAGAACAGCAGATCTGCCATCACCGCGCAGACGATCCCCAACACAATCTCGCTACAGCGTTCAACAGCAAACTGCGGCGTCAGTAATGGCGTTTCGCCGGTAGTGACAATGATAATCAGCGCAGTGTAACCTGCCAGACCAAAGGCGTAAGAATTTTCGACCCGAACTAATGATGAAATCCAGGTACACACCCCAGCCCACAGGCAACAAAGCATCAGCGTTAATACCGGCGCTCTGATAGTCAGAACAATAATGACCAAGCCACCAATACAGCCGATAAATGTTCCGATAATGCGCAACCAGCCACGGTGGCGAATAGCACCCGAGAAAGGCTCACCACCGGCAGCAAAAGCCGGGCCTGCGGCCACTATCGCCGCCGTCAATACCGACCAGCGCGGGGTTTCCAATTGCAAATGAAAGCCGAGAAACAGCGCCGCCACAATGGCAAAACTCAGCTTAAAGGCGAAGCGCAGGCGGATAAAGGTCGGGCTGGTCATCTTAGCCAAACTCGCGTAGGCGATGCATCAGCTTAACCATCGGCGATGCCTGATTTGGGTCGCGATCGGTGGCACCCGTGATAACCACAGTGGCAGTGGTACCTGCCGGATAGGGATGTTGCTGATCGTCACTATCCAAGCGAATCTTCACCGGTACCCGTTGCGCCAAGCGTACCCATTCCAGATTGTTATCAATCGTCGCCAGCCCTTTGCTATCTGCACTGCTGCTGCTGTTGGTCACGCCCGCAGAGATGCTGTCGACGGTGCCATGCAGAATACGGTTGCTACCTAACGGGGTAATTTCCGCCCGGTACCCCGGTTTAACACCTTCCAATTTGGTTTCTTCCAGATAGGCCAATATATAGAAAGTGTCTTTTTTCACTAATGCGACAGCAGTAGCCCCTCGATTAATAAACTCCCCAGCATGGACATTCAGGTTGGTAATCCAACCTTCAGCCGGTGCTCGTACTGTGGTTCGTTCTAGATCAAGTTTAGCCAAATCACGTACTGCAATGGCTTTTGCCAACTGATGTCTCACGGTTTGCAATACGTTGTTGGCCTGGTCAATTTCTTCTTGTGACATGGCCTGGATCCCCAAACGTTGCCGTCTACCAGACTCCCGTTGTTTCTCGGCGGCCAGTGTTTGGTAATAAGCCACATCGGCCTCGGCTTCAGCCAATGCCTGTTGGTAACGCGGTTGATCAATCACAAATAAGATCTGGCCTTTCTGCACCAGTTGGTTGTCTTTAACCGGGACATCAGTGATCAGGCCACTGACATCGGGTGCAATAGCGACCACATCAGCGGTAAATTTGGCATCACGGGTCCATGGCGATTCGGTATAAAAGGCCCATACCTTAAAAATAGCGATAACAGCCAGTAAAACCACCAATAAGGTGATGCCGATGCGGATTATTTTTAATACAAAAGTACTCACGGCGACCTCAGGAAGAAAGACGGGAAATCAAGTAAAAAAGGCAGCAATACAGCGCAGTATTAAAGAGTGCCGGATGCCAGACAAACTCATAAATACCGGTAGGTTGCAGCACACGACGCAAGACAAAGAAAAGTGCCAGCGAGAGAAGCAGCTCAAGAAATATCGGCGGAAAAGATAGGCCGAAAATAACCATCACCGGAAGCAAACTCATTCTTTAAACCCTTTCTATTATTAGGTCCCGGCAGATAGACCTGAGTAAATAATAAGACATTATGATGAAACACGCCCAACCACAGCTAAAAGCACCCGACATCGCGCCATCTTATAAGGTAAACTTAATTAACTGCAACTTGGACGAGGTGAAACAACACTGCGGCTACGTGACTTTCAAACTTCGACTATCCTCCCGACAACAGTATATTAGCCTGCTTATTATCAACTTATCTACAAGGTGTAATCTAAATCACTTTTAAGCCAGAGTTAACAATCGATGCAATGCCAACAATCAATGCAATGCCAACAATAGACGCAAAGTACACAAACCACCCAGGGTGAACCATGGAAAGACTAAAACGGATGTCAGTATTTGCCAAAGTGGTTGAGTGCGGATCTTTTACGGGGGCCGCACAGCAGTTGGAAATGAGTGTCTCCTCAATCAGCCAAACCGTATCAAAACTGGAAACAGAGCTAAATGTTAAGCTGCTTAACCGCAGTACTCGCCGTATTGGCCTGACAGAAGTGGGGCGGATTTATTATCAGGGCTGCCGGCGCATGCTCCAGGAAGTACAAGAAGTTCATGAGCAACTGTATGCCTTTAACAACACGCCGACCGGCACACTGCGCATCGGCTGCTCATCCACGATGGCACAAAATGTACTGGCAACAATGACGGCAGAGATGCTGAAAGAGTACCCCGGGTTGTCCGTTAATTTAGTCACCGGCATTCCGGCACCGGATCTGATTACCGATGGTTTGGACGTGGTAATTCGTGTCGGGGCTTTACAAGATTCAGGACTGTTTTCCCGCCGCCTCGGTTCAATGCCGATGGTCGTCTGTGCGGCCAAAAGCTATTTATCGCAGCACGGCACACCGGAAAAACCCAGTGATATGACCAACTTTTCTTGGCTGGAATACAGCGTACGGCCAGACAGCAACTTTGAGTTAATCGCACCAGAGGGCATTACTACGCAGATATCGCCCCAGGGGCGCTTTGTCACCAATGACTCGCAAACCATGATCCGTTGGCTCAAAGCAGGCGCAGGCATCGCCTATGCACCATTAATGTGGGTAATAGAAGAAATTAAACGTGGTGAGGTAGAAGTTCTTTTCAAAAAATATCATTCTGACCCGCGTCCGGTATATGCGTTATATACCGAGAAAGACAAAATGCCGCTCAAAGTTCAAGTCTGTATCGATTATTTAACTGAGTATTTTAAACGAGTTACCGAAGTCTATCAGGGCTACCGATAGCACCTGTTTAGAGAGGTTATCAATATAATCATTAATGAGGACACGGGCATTAATCCTATAGTAAGTAAGAAATATCCTATTAATAAAAACCCCATCAATTGTTGAATTATAAATACATGTTTTTTATCCTACAACTTGACCTAAAACATCGTAATCGTTCCAATTTATGGAATAGCCTGTGATATATATAATCATATATATTACAGGCTACATATCGCGCATTTAATCTCAACCAAGTGGTGCATATGTTTATATCAAAAAATTTGCTGGTATTTATTGCTACGGTTCAGGAAGGTTCGCTAACTAATGCGGCCGCAAAATTATTCTCAACTGCTCCGCCGATGAGCAGGAGTATAAAAATATTAGAGGATGAACTGGGTTTCAAATTATTTGCTCGCACGACCACAGGGTTAAAACTAACAGATCGTGGCAAAGAATTTTATAAGGACATTTACCCATCTTTTATGTGTTTAACCGAACTAAGCACCAACTATAAGAAAGAAAAAAGCGGCACAATTAATATTGGCACACATCAATTGAAATCGGAGTACGCAGGTTTTCTGTGTGACTATTTTTTAGATTCCGGTAATTGTAACATCGAGTTAAAATAGAATGTTTTAGATTTAAATCAGTCAGATATAATATTAAGCACCAAGAAAATTAAAGACTGTAATTTTGATGTGGAATTAACGGCAAATTGTCGGGCTATTTTACTATATGCTTCATATATAAACGAATTAAAAAATACATCAGAGTACTTAAAGCAACTGCCATTACTGCAAAGTACCATATTTTCCTCTTCATGTTATTTTAAAAATTTTTTAAATCACATGAAAGAACAAGGTTATAGAGGAAACATATTACACATTGATGACCCAAGAATCAGACATGATTTAATAAAAAAAGGAGCGGGGATATCCCTGACTACAGAGGGATTGAACGCCAGAAAAAAACGTTACAACTCATCCAGCATAAGTTGCGATATAAATGTAAATTTTGACATCAATTATTACATTTATTTTAAAAGTGCCGTCATCAGTAAAGAGTTTTTCATTAAGCATGTGAAAGAGAACTCGTCATTGATATGGCGAGAGGTAACAAGCCGTCACTAGTTTAATTTAACGCCCCAATAGAGACCTCAAACACGGCTGTATTGAGTTCTTTCATTCCCTAAAGATATAGAGGTAAGTTATGTCAGATAAAATAAACAATACCACTTCAATTAACGTGAAAAAAAATCATGCGGAGCAACGTGCGCAGCAATTGCGTAATGATCCGGTTGTCAATAGGATATCTAAACTAGGAGTAAACAGCATTCCAGAAAGATCATCTGAATATGTAAATACGACATCAATCCAATCCATGTTTTCTCCTGCACGTTATTTGTGCGAATTATATAATGTCGCCAAAGAGTTACACCAGGAAAGTGCACCACTGCATATTGATAACCGCCGTCCAGATCTGAAAGATTTGTTATTGAACCAAACGAATATGGAACAAGAAGTCTCCACCCTGGATATTTTGCTGGAAACATTGAAGAAAGGGGTCAAGTTACCAGAGTGGTCGGTTCCGACGGCCACATCTGTCGACGATTCATTCACCCTGCCTTATGACGATAATCTCACTATCATTAATGCAGTGCTAGAGAGCAAAGCAACCAGTTTGCGTAATATTGCTGCTGTGCTGGCTGATAGCCCTGATATGCAGGCCGTGGGACTGACCCCAGCGTTGGTACAAGAACAATTGGGATTAAACCCAGCCAGTTATGAACTGGTGAAAACCGAGCTGGCACAAGAGGCCAGCCGTCAACGTTTGGCTCATGCGACTAAACTCACGGTTGAACAGCTCAATACGTTAGTTTCCAGTATTAAAGGTCGCGGTGTAAACGAAGAACAAATTCTGGCAGTACTATCTGAGTATGTACGGCTTAATCGACAATATGGTCTGTCTGCTGATAAGTTTACCATCATGGTCGGCAAACAAGAGGCTACTGCGGGTGATCAGAAAGAGCCTCGCATGGAGACTATCTCATCTCTATTTGGCCTGAGTACCGCACAAGCGGAAATGTTGCTCACCTTATGCGGAAAACCTGGAGCCTTGCAGGGTATTGCTCAAGGGAATGCACCGCATGTTCTGACTATCATCAGCCTGTTTGAAAATATCCTGCAATGGATGAGCGAGCAGAAACTGGATCTGACCACATTACAGGCCATGCTCACTGACAAATACAGTGTAACCGCTACACCGGAGCTGTTTAATTTCCTGTCCAATATCTATCACTCAATGGATAAGCAAGCAGCTCCCGAGTTATTAACCCAAAATCTGTGCCGCAGTCTGGCTGCAGGTTTCCATTTGAAAACAGAAGTGGTTGCTGGTTTGGTCAGTTGGCTGGAAAGTAATGATAGTAAATTTACTGCCCAAAAATTCAATCATGCGGTTATTGAGGTCTTTAGCAATAACCCAACACTAGAAAAGCTAGAACATCATCCGCAGCTAGTCAGCCAATGCCAAAAACTCAGTCAGTACGTACTGATTGTTAAATGGGCAAAACTGACTCAACAGGATATTGAATTATTACTGCAACCGAAGTCGATCGATGGCAGTGATAAACTATTGTACCCGAGTTTGTCATTATTACGCTTGTTGACTGAGTTTAAAGCCTGGCAACAGCAGGTAACAGTGCCGGTATCTGAGGCATTGCGTTACTTCTCATTATTCAGCTCTCACACTGATGTGGATAAGTTGGAAGAAGAAAAGAAAGAGTTACAAAAGCAATTAGCTGAAGAAAATAACAAACTTAAACCTATCGATGATCAACGGAAAGAAATATCAAATAATATTGAATCATCAAATAAATCATTACATGACTTGAATGTAGAAATAAAAAATATAGAGTCATCCATCTCAGAAAAAAAAGATTTAATTAAAAAAATAAACATCTTAACTAGTGATGAAGTTAATGATCTCTTCGGAACCGGTGCTTTTGGTAATAATGAAGTGAACAAGAGAAAAAAAGAAGAACACCTAAAAGAATATAATATTTTAACATCAGACCTGGAGGTTAAAAACAAGAAAAAACAGAGTGAAACATTCAGAATACAACTGTTAAATGACTCCTTGCATTTAATTAACTCCGATAAAACTCTGGAAGACAAAAAGATAGAATCATTTAGAGAAAAAATAAATAATAACAATAAAATAATTAACGAAATTCTTTCTTCAGAAGACAGGATGCTTGTTATTATTCACGGCTGGGATAATAACCAAATGGACGAGATGATTAAAACCGTCTTAAATGACCAATATCCAGTGAATTTTATGGCTGTCAACAAACTTTGTAAACATATCAATATGGCTAATAAACTTAAGGTAGTCACCAAAGATTTAGTTAATTTAAAATCTTTAGTATTAGAAGATAGTCTAAAGGACTCAAAAACAGTTATTGAAAATATAGCCAAAAGTTTAGCTTCTGGTTTTTAATACCTTAATTTAAATCTATAAACTTTACAGGATATAATATTATGTCTAATGCTATCGTATTGAAAAAAATCAGTGAATCACGCCGTGATGCATTGGTTAATTATGCCATTGCCGAAAATAAATTTGATGAAAAAATAAAAACTGCTGACGAATTGTACCAACACTTACTGCTGGATACCAAAATCAGCAACGAAGTAAAAACCACTAAAGTGGCGGAAGCCATCAGCAGCCTGCAACTCTATATTGAACGCTGTGTTGACGGAGCCGAACCTGACGCCGCTGCTGATAAAGTTGCCAAGCATTTCAGCACCGATAACTTCCTGGATAACTGGAGTATTTACAACAAACGTTACTCTCGTTGGGCCGGTAAAGAAAAGCTGAAATACTATGCCGCCGATTATATTGACCCCACCTTACGTTATAATAAAACAGAACTGTTTACTGAGTTTGAACAAAGTATTAATCAGGCTAAGCTGACTGAAAATGCAGTGACAAAAGCGATGCAAAAATATCTGATTAGCTATGAAAAACTAGCACGGTTGGATACCATCAGCCACCTTGTCGTACCTGAAAAAAATACACACTTCTTTATTGGGCGCACTAAAGAAATACCCTATCAGTATTTTTGGCGCAGTTGTGCAGAAGATAAAACTTTAAGTGAAAATCAATTCACTTGGTCAGAATGGAAGAAAGTTAATAGTAATATCGATGGATTAAAAAAAGATCACATTACCGTTTTCTGGCAAAGAAATAGATTGCATGTCTTATGGGAATCCAGTGAAATTAGAAAAACAAAAGATAACAAAGAAATAACCATCAATTATGTTAACTTTTGTTATAAAAATGATGATGACAATTGGATAAACTATGATAAATATGAAGTAGAAAATGACATTACTAAATTTAATATTAATAAATTAAACAAAATAGATGAAAATTATACTGACGGGTTAGGTTCTCATTTTGAAATAGAAACAATAGAGAACCCAACAGGATTAACCGCAAAAGGAGATTTGACATTAATTTATAATAACGCTGAGACTCTACTGTCTCAATCAAGGACGTTTAGATCAACATCAATAAGTGCAGAACATATCACCATCACCCATATAAATATTTATTTTGAAAATGGTTCAGTAGAAACAATTGAAAATAAAATAATAAAAATAACCATACTGAATAAAAAAGAAAAACCCACACATATTTCCTTCAATTGGAAAACAACTGCAGGGCATAGTAACCCTGATGGCTCAAATATTATTATTACTGACAAACCAACGAAACTGGAGGTAGGCGATCCTATTAATTTAATCAGTAGCTTACAAGTCAGCATCGACAAACTTTTTGATTACAACGTACAAGATAAGTTCGTTACTCTGGGAGCCTTTAATCAGTCCTATGGCATTTATCTGTGGGAACTGTTTTTCCATATCCCATTGTTAGCATCTGCCCGTTTCCTTACCGAACAACGTTTTGATGAAGCTGAGCGCTGGTTGAAATTCCTGTTTAATAGCGCCGGTTACCGCGATGCTAAAGGTAAATTACAACAAGAAGGTGATAAAACCCGCCATTGGAATATATTGCCACTACAAAAAGATACTGACTGGGACAGCGCTACTATGCTGGCGACCAATGATCCTGACGTTATTGCCATGAAAGATCCGATGCAATATAAGTTAGCGGTCTTTATGCGCACACTGGATGTATTAATTACCCGTGGTGATCAAGCTTATCGTCAATTG
This sequence comes from Yersinia pekkanenii, assembly GCF_001152565.1. Taxonomy (GTDB): domain Bacteria; phylum Pseudomonadota; class Gammaproteobacteria; order Enterobacterales; family Enterobacteriaceae; genus Yersinia; species Yersinia pekkanenii. Next base: position 97,312 of record NZ_CQAZ01000014.1, read on the forward strand.
GAACACGACACACTGGTCGATGCCAAAATGTATTACGTGCAGGCCAGCCAATTATTAGGGCCACGCCCTGAAATTACGGTCGCACATGACTGGAAAGATCTGAGTTTACAAGATAACGCGAAGTCCATCGCCGACGACAAATCAGACGGCAACTTCTTGCCACCCTACAACGAAGTACTGCTTGCCTACTGGGATAAGCTCGATATTCGTCTGTATAACTTGCGCCACAATCTCAGCCTGGACGGTCAGTTGCAGCATTTGCCACCGTTTGCGACGCCAGTTGATCCTAAAGAGTTACAACGCGAGCATGGTGTCGGTGATGGTATCAGCACTTCTCTCACACTGCTGGCCGCGGCCACCAGTCTATACCGTTTCCCATTGCTGTTAGAGCGCGCCAAAGGGGCGGTCAGCTCAGTGATGCAATTTGGTAATGCATTGCAAAACGCCTTGGAAAAGCAAGATAACGAAGCCCTGACTCTATTGCTACAAAAGCAGCAGCAATGGGTATTGAAACAAACCTTCGACATCCAAAACACGAATATAGAGATCCTGCGCAGTAGCCGTACCGCCACCAAAGTGATGCAAAGCAGCGCTGAAGAACGCTGGGATTACTATAAGAAATTAATTAAAGAGGGGATTTCCAGCGATGAGCAGAAAGTTTTAATTTCCCGTACTGCTGCACATCTTCTGAATATGAGCTCGATAGTACCAACCACTCTCGGAGCAGCACTCGATCTGGCACCCAATATCTTTGGACTCGCCGATGGTGGCTCTCGTTGGGGAGCGGTTGCACAAGCCACTGGCTACTCCATGCAACTGACCTCCTATGCCACCGATCAGGGTGCAAACATCATCGATATCAGGGCCAACCATGCACGCCGTGAGCAAGAATGGCAGTTACAGCAAACCTTGGCAGAGAAAGACGTAGCACAGTTACAAGAGCAGCTCACTGGCCTGGATCTGCAGATTTCAATGGCAGAAAAGCAGCGCAATCTGGCTGAAATGGAGCAATCCCACTCACTGGCGATTTACCAGATGCAAACCACCCGCTTTAGCGGTAAAGAGCTGTACAACTGGATGGTTGGCCGCCTGTCTGGCTTGTATTACCAACTGTTCGATGCCGCTCAACCACTGTGCCTGATGGCAAAAAGCGCGCTGGAACGTGATATCGACAAAAATAAAACACAGCATCTGTTCACTCGCTCAGGTTGGAATGATCTGTATCAGGGGCTGCTGGCCGGTGAAGATCTGATGCTAAATCTGCAAAAGCTGGAAAATATCTGGCTGATTGAAGATGAACGCGCATTAGAAGTGGATCGTACCGTCTCTCTGGCTGAAGTTTATCGTCGTGCTACCCCGGGTAGCTTTGATTTATCCAAGGCGATTGCTGATGCTGTAGATGCCAAAGAGGATACCAGTGGTGGCATGGTTAGCATCAAAGAGGGCATCTTAACCGCCACACTCAACATCAATGACCTGGCATTAGATAAAGACTATCCAGCAGCCATGCAATTAGGCAGCAAACGCCGTATCAAACAGATCAGCGTTACAGACTTATGACGCTAATGCCGTTCCAGCTAATGGCCTGAACTATGAAACCATCCTGAAGAAAGAGGACAAACTCGGCACACCGATTGAAGACACCTATATTGGTCAAAGTGAAGTGATCTACCTCGCAGAACATCAGTTACACGGGCTGGTATGTTGCACCACAACAGCAGTGTTTGATGAAGTTTCACTGACGGCATTAGACAAGATGCTGCCTGCAGGTAATCAGCGGAATGAAGAACTGGAGAAAGCCGGTTATGACCAGGCACCACGTCTATTTCCTCGCGAAGGTGAAGCAGAAGTGTGGGTCGCCCACCGTGGCTTCACTGATTATGCTGACGCCGATCAATTCTATCGGCCACTGGCTCAGCGAAGTACCTGGCTGGTCGGTTTAACGTCCCTCATTTGGGATAAGTATTGTTATGCCGTTATCGCCATCACGCTCGCTGATGGCAGTACCACCAAAGCCGAATATGACTATCGCTTTATCACCCCGTACCAATTAACGGATATCAACGATAACGTGCATCAGGTTGCATTGGATGGCTTTGGCCGGGTCACCTCTTCACGCTTTTGGGGAACGGAATTACATGAGGGCCTCCTGGTTGACTGCGGATCCACTGATGCGCCATTTACTGCACCACAGAGTATCGAAGAGGCTATTGCAAAAGAGAATGAGATCATCCCTGTGGCTCAATTCTCGGTTTATCAGCCATTTAGCTGGATGATAAAACTTTACGGTTCAACGGTAGTTGAGTGGCTAAGTTATTTAAAAGACATGCAGGAGATGATGTCTGAACTCCCAGAGGAGGAGCAAAAAGAATGGATAAAAGAACCTGTTTTAACGCTAGAAAGCCTTATCCAAAACCAGTTCATCACCGAAGAGGGTTATATCTGCACTCTGGGTTATCGCCGATGGCTGCGACAGAGCAAGTATCCATTCAGTGAAGCAATGGGAATTGAGATCGATAACCACACTCAACGACGCCACCCGCCCCATGCCATGACGGTGGTTACCGACCGCTATGATCGTGATCAGCAAAAGCAACAACATCAGCAAGCCATTGTGTGCAGCGATGGCTTTGGCCGCGCATTGCAATCGGCACAGCGTGTTGAAACTGGCGAAGCTTATATCCGGCAAGAAAATGGCAATCTGTTCACTGAAAACAAGCAACCCGCAGTTGAAATTAGCGATCAGCGCTGGGCGGTTTCTGGCCGCGTCGAATATGACAACAAAGGGCTGGCCATCCGCGCCTATCAACCTTACTTCCTTGATGACTGGCGCTATATCAGCGATGACAGCGCCCGCACTGATACCTACGCCGATGCCCATGTTTACGACCCGCTGGGGCGTGAAATCAAGGTAATTACCGCGAAGGGATATCTGCGCCGGGCGCAATACTTCCCATGGTTTGTGATCAGTGAGGATGAGAACGACACCGCAGCAGAAGTTAGCGCAAGTAAAAACTAACACTATCAGCCATTAACCCTGACCGGCCTGCATTGGCGGTCAGGGCCACTGATGGTGAATAACCAAAGGTAATTTATTATTTAGCCTCCTGGCGCTCAACCCATGCGAATAAATAATAATATTCTTACTTGACGCGTAAATTAAAACCATTGGCCAACCCCCGGCAAGTTGACCAGAACCACTGTAGTCGTTCCAATATCTAAAATAGACTAAACACCCTATACCACCATATATTACAACTTATATTAGCCAGTTTTAAAAAGGGTTACCATTTCATCTTAGAGAGGCCACCCATGATCAAATAATTATTAAATTGAAATATCTAAAAATAAAATCGGATAAAAATAAAATTAATATATTCACAACATTTCAATTGGTTACATAATCACCAGGGGTAATTTTAAGTAATCACAGCTATTTCATAAAATTAATTAAGCGGATTTAGAGAAACTCACCGCTGTCAAGGTTAGGAATTAACTCCCTCACCGTGCGGTAGCTATGGAAATACCAGGGAATAAAAATACCTGGTCATCTCCCCCCAAAATACAGAGGTCAATTATGTCCGATATGAATAACGAAATGAATAATTCGAACGATTTTACCGATTCCTCGCTGGAAGAAATGTATGAAATATTACAAGACAGCTTGAGCTTAAGCGAAGTCCAAATATTGCATGATAACATCGGCAAACAGCAAAAACAGCAACAAGCGGCTGAGCGCAAATCGTCAGCACGGGGTAACCCACAACTGCAACAAGCCCAATCGCTGGAAATTCACCCTGATAATTCAGCGCCAGCAGCAGACAGTACCGACGCCGCAGGGGCGATGCTGTACAGCAATGAGTTCATCCCTGAGCGCCATACCGAATACGTTAATGAAGGGGAGATTGCCTCCCGCTCCTCACCAGCAGCCTATCTGGCTGAACTGTATAAACATAGCAGTAAGTTACACCCCTCCTCTGAGCCCTATCATATTGATCAGCGCCGCCCGGATATCGGCCAACTGCTATTGAGTCAGGAGAATCAGGATAACGAAATCTCTACCCTGATACTGTCCAATGAGATATTAACTGAAGCTATTAGGAAAAAAAGCGGCACCGCTGATGTCAATACCCTCCTGAAAACTGCCAATGAACATTACGATGCTGAGTTTGAAAAGTGGCAACAGGTGCTTAAAGCGCGGAAAACTACGGCAGTCCAGTTGTGGCCCGCAAACATTATTGAAGAAACACCTCTACTACTTGACCTGGGAGTTTCTCCTTCCCGTTATGTAGAATTGGGATCAACGTCTACACCTGATGTTGTATCCACCTCCTCACAGGAGATGGCCTTCTATTACGATCTGCCGCTCGCCGTGGTGGAAGAAACAGAACGCCTGCTGACTGCAAAAAAAGACCAGAACAGCTATCGCACCGCACTTCATCGGGTATTTTTACTGTACCGTGACACCCGCCTCCCGCCACAGGTATTAGTCCCTGTCATCCTCAAATATCAAGATGTCATAACTGACAGTTTCAGTGTGCTCTATCTGGCTAAAATTCTCCTGCAAGACTATCGCCTATCGTTGGCTGACGTCAGCAAAATAGTCAGTATAAACCCGGATATAACCAATGATGAGTTGGGAACGCTGCTGGCACACCACCCTCAGTTAACGGAAAGTGAATGTAAATACTTGTGGCCGTTAGCTGTGGGAGAGAAAACTGATCCTTCTCGTTATGTTGTATCATTACTTGGTGTTTTCAAAAAGTTCACTGACTCCGCCCGGTGGTTTAAACGACACGAGCTCAATCTCGCTGATTTAACAGCAATGATGGCAACCCCGTCGAAAGGCACGCGGGCGACGATTTATCAACGGTTAGAACTCTCTGAGCTAGCACTGTCGATATTGGAATTACCCGGTTTCACACTAAAAATAAAAAATAAAAACGGAAAATTGACTCTTGAAGCCCTGATGGAACTCAGCCGGTTCAACGACAGAATTAGCTCCCTGGCTGAACAGCAGGTCAGTGCTCTGTATGTGGCCCTGAAAAATGGCGAATTAACGCTACAGAAATTGGTGGCAATCATCGGCGAAAAGCCAGGTAACTTCGACTATCTACAATACACCGCTGATGCTTATAAACCCAACGATACCAATATCACCAGTTATCTCCCTAACTACAGTAATGCCTATAAATCCGGAGCCTACATTACGGATTTCAGTGATATTGAAACGGTGCTTTACTGGCAGCAAGCCGCCGGGGCGCTGCAGGTGCCTGTCAAGGTTATGCTACCGTTATATGACCGGTTACATACTTATAAAGCGGCAGCCGGCTACCTATCGTCATTAATGAGCACCGCATTCAATGCCCTGCCAGCCCCAGACATGGCCAAAATAGAAGCCACACTGACCGAGGAATACGGCAACGCTTTGGTCCACTATTACCTGACCAATATCGCTGATAAAAACCTTAATTTGACCAACCACGATGACCTGTACAGCTATCTGTTAATTGATAACCAGGTCAGCATGGAGATTAAAACCACCCGCATTGCCGAAGCCATCTCCAGCCTGCAATTATATATCAATCGCTGCCGTTACCAGCCCAAGCAGGAACCAGGGGTCAGCCAGGCGGTATTAAAGCGGGCCTTCTTCAGCCAATGGGATCGCTATAACAAAGGCTATAGCACTTGGGCTGGCATTAAACAACTGGCCTGGTTCCCGGAAAACTATATTGATCCGGCGATGCGTATCGGCCAGACCAGCATGATGGAAACCCTGCTACAGACCATCAATCAGGGGCAGCTCTCTGCCGACACCGTACAGGCAGCATTCAAAACCTACCTGACCGAATTTGAAGAGATTGCCAACCTGAGCGTGATCAGCGGTTATCACAATGATGCCAGTATCGAACAAGGACTCACTTATTTTATTGGTGAAAGCCTCACCGCCCCACCGGCTTACTACTGGCGAACCGTTGATCACGCCCAGTTCAGCGAGGGTAAATTCCCGGCGACCGCCTGGTCCGAGTGGAAAAAAATCACCGCTGCGGCCACCCCCTACCAACAACTTATCCGCCCAGTCCGCTTTAATGGCCGCCTGTATCTGTTGTGGCTGGAGCGTAACGAAGACACCGTCAACAGAAAAACCGAGGTCAGTCAAAAATGGCGCTACCAACTAAAATTGTCTCATCTGCGTTACGACGGGACCTGGAGCGTGCCCTTTAGCTTTGATACCCAAATCGACGAGAGTGACTTCAACGAGAATAGCGCTAAAAAAGAGTACGGCAGTGGCCTGCATTGCACCACCTCAGGGACACCAACTCAAATACGAGTCTGCCTGTATAAGAAACAAGCCAGTTACAGTAAAGATAGCCCGGCCAAGCTCTGGGTTATTGATGAGATGATGACGCTCACTGAACTGACAGACGCCGCAGATATTGCCTCTTGGGTCACCAGCCAGGTCAATGAGTTTGATACCCTGGATCAGCGCCGTATCGGTAATCTTTCTAGCGAGGAAATCAAATTATCCGTTAATCACTCAAGTAATAAACCCCCTGTGCGAGCTGCCGCGACCGGCTTACAAAATATACAGGGTTTTGCCAATTCCCCGTTTGGTTTTACTGATATTAAAATTCTGAATTCAACAGAAAAAGACATAACTCTACAATTTAAACCCAACCCGGTAACAATACTGGGCGTTGACAATAATACCCAACTAACAGCAAACGCCAAAAGAACCCTACAGAGGATGCGTGATAAATATGATGATGCCAATAAGCCTTGTATCGTCTATAGCGGATCCATTCGTCTTACATCAAATGATTTACCATCTTCATATGGTCGTCCAAAGAATGAATATTATACTTGTGCTATTGATATTGTTATCGCTCACCGTGACTCACACAATTTTACCATTCATATGCGCACTCAAGATACTGAATATTCTGGGGAAATGGATTATGGTGACAGACAGACGGTATTTGAAGAAGCCTTCGGGAATAAAAAACTACGCTTACCCAATAATAAATTTATAGTCTTGGACTGGTTAGGTCGTCAGGGCCGCATAAAAGATATTACGATCGAATCCTATACTTCACTGGCCCAACTTTATGAGCCTGACTGGGCGAATTTATTTGACGATACCACTTATGTCACCAGGCAGAGTCGCTCCTATATCCATGCCCCTGACTCATTGATAGTAAACGTATCTTTAGGGGGGGAAACTAAGACCGAGACGTGTAAATTATCAATAGATCAATCGAAAGCCACTTACCAATGGGATAAGCCGATGGAAGTGACACTGCCTATCCCTGCAAATTCAAAACACATCGATATTGATATCAAAATGACCGCCCCGGCCCCCGAGGGATTATTCTATGGTGCCATGGAACAGAGCATCCCTATTACTGTTATTCCGGTTGCCTCAGATAACTATCTAACGCTAAAAACCAATAAGGCTCAAGCCCAGTATCTGGAATGGGGCAAACAGAATAAGTATCAAGTGCGCCTGAACACCTTATTTGCCAAACAACTGGTGCGCCTCGCCGACAGTGGCATTGATAATATTCTCAGCCCCAATACTCAATTAATCAGGGAACCTAATCTCGGCGACAATACTAATCACGCCGCTCACCAATCTGTGGATTTTGGCGGGGCCAATGCCCTCTATTTCTGGGAGCTGTTCTACTATACCCCGATGCTGGTGATGCAACGCCTGCTACAAGAGCAGGACTTTGATCTGGCCAGCCACTGGCTGAACTATGTCTTTAATCCTGCCCAAGACGGCACCCCATGGAATACCCGCCCTCTGCAGGAAGATACTGCCTGGAATAAGACACCGCTAGACTCCACCAACCCGGATGCCGTGGCACAGGCAGATCCGATGCATTACAAACTCAGCACCTTTATGCGCCTGCTGGATTTACTGCTGGCCCGTGGCGACCAGGCCTACCGTCGCTTGCAACGCGGTAGCCTGGCGGAAGCCAAAATGTGGTATGTACAGGCCAGCACCTTGCTGGGAGAAGAACCCGAACGCTCGGCGAACATCACTCCGTGGAAAGCCCAGACGCTGAAAGACGCAGCCGGTCAACAAAACCGTCTCTTTATGCCGCAGCATAATACCAAACTGCAAGGCTACCATCAGACCCTGAAACTACGGCTGTATAACCTGCGCCACAACCTGTCGATCGACGGTCAGCCGCAACTACCGCCGATGTTTGACGCCCCGGCCGATCCCAAAAAATTACTGAGCGAGGCCGCAACTGCATCTCAAGATGGCAAGCCCTTGCCAAATGGCATCACTATCGGCTTGCAACGCTTCCCGGTGATACTGGACAGCGCCAGAAGCATGGTCGGGCAATTAATTCAGTTTGGGAATAGTTTATCCAACGTGATTGAGCGCCAGGATGCCGAACAGATGGCGACACTGATGCAAACTCAAGGCAAAGAGTTGCTGGCACAAAGTGTCTCGATGCAAAAGAAAAGCCTGGAGGAACTGCATCACGAAACCATCGGGTTGGCCGCAGCACTGGCTGGCGCGCAAGGGCGCTATGAACACTATAACGCGCTCTATGACGAAAATATCAACACCGGTGAAACCAGTGCCATTGTGCTACGGTCCACCGCAGGCTACATCGCCGGAACAACACAAGCCTTGCATATGACTGCCGCAGCACTGGATATGGTGCCAAATATCTACGGGATGGCGGTAGGTGGAGCCCGTTATGGTTCAATCGCCAATGCCATTGCCATCGGTTCCAGTATTGCTTCAACCACATCTTATTTGGCCGCTGAGGGGATAACCACCACCGAGATGTACCGCCGCCGTCGCCAAGAGTGGGGTATTGCCAGGGACAGTGCCAACACGGAGGTTGAGCAGCTCAGCGCACAGCAAAAAGCACTGAAAATCCGTTACACCGGGGCGGTGTTACAAACCACCTATCTGGAAACACAACAGGCACAACATCAGGCTCAATACGCGCTGATGACCAGTAAGTTTACCAATTTAGCACTCTATAGCTGGATGCGAGGTCGTCTGTCAGAATTGTATTCCCAATTCTACGACCAGACCGTGTCACGCTGTCTGCGAGCACAATACGGTTACCAGTGGGAAACCCTGGATACGACCGCCTATATTAAACCGAGTGCCTGGCTGGGGGGGCGTGCCGGCTTGCTGTGCGGCGAAGCTCTGATGTTAAATCTGGCGACCATGGAAGAGGCTTACCAGAAATGGGAAGGACGGGCGCTGGAAGTGGAACGTACCCTTTCACTGGCAGAGCTTTATCAGGCACAGGGTAGCTTTAACTTAGCGGAAAAAGTCGCTGAGTATGTCAATGCCGGACCAACAGCAGAGCACAGCATCGGCAAGGGGAGCACTCTCAGCATCAAAGAAAACATCTTAAGCGCTTCATTCAATATCAATGAGTTGCAACTCAGTGACGACTATCCCACAGCAATGAGATTAGGGGACCGACGCTTATTTAAACAAATCAGCGTGACCCTGCCGGCCTTATTGGGACCTTATCAAGATGTGCAGGCGGTTTTAAGCTATGCCGGTTCTAACACCGGGTTCGCCAAAGGATGCAGCGCTATTGCCATTTCACGCGGCATGAATGATAGCGGTCAGTTCCAACTGGACTTCAACGACAGTAAATATCTGCCCTTCGAAGGCATTGATATTAAAGATAAAGGCACATTCGTGCTGCGCTTCCCTAATGCCACCAACAAGCAAAAGGAATTATTGCAAAGCCTGAGCGATATCATTTTGCATATTCGCTACACCATCCGCGCTTAAAAACACAACTATTTCATTAACTCCACGGGCCCCTGCAAGGGGGCCCGACAGGGATCCATTATGGAAAATAACAAACAGCAAGTCGGTGTAGCGCCTTTATCACTCCCTAAAGGAGGCGGTGCCATTACAGGAATGGGTGAATCACTGGGTGCTATCGGCCCAAGCGGATTGGCCAACTTAACCGTACCTTTGCTTATTTCTGCTGGCCGTGGCTATGCCCCCGCGCTGGCATTGAGTTACAACAGCGGCAGCGGTAATGGCCCGTTCGGCCTCGGCTGGAATATGGGAATAATGGCTATTGCCCGACGTACCGCCAGGGGCGTGCCCCACTACGACCATCGGGATGAGTTTATTGGCCCCAACGGTGAAGTGCTGATTGCGGTGTCTGAATCAGATAAAGTTTCGCCAGATCAAAATGGTAAATTAGTTGATTTTACGGTTACCCATTATCAGCCGCGCATTGAAGGCGGTTTTGATCGTATCGAATTCTGGCAGCCCAAAGACACCGCCTCTGCCCTGACTACTTTTTGGCGGGTTTACAGCACTGATGGTCAGCAGCATTGTCTGGGTAAAACCGCACAGGCACATATCGCCAATCCAGATAATCCAATGCAGATTGCTGAATGGCTACTGGAAGAGTCCGTCTCAGCTACCGGTGAGCATATTTGCTATGACTATCAAAGCGAAGATGACACCCACGTTGATGCAACAGAGAGTGCTGCTCACCCACAAGCCAGTGCGCAGCGCTATTTGAAGCAAGTACGCTACGGTAATCTGACATCAAACGACACGCTATTTGCCGGCCAAAAATCGCAACCCAAAGACGACCAGTGGCTATTCAGGCTGGTGTTTGATTATGGCGAACGCACCAATACCTTGCCCGTCGCGCCAGCGCTAACCACGTCGGGCACCTGGTCATGCCGCCAGGATCCGTTCTCGCGTTACGAATACGGTTTTGAAATCCGCACCCGCCGCCTGTGCCAACAAGTATTGATGTTTCATAACCTGCAACTTCTGTCTGACGATAAAAATGAAAGCGATGCAGCACTGGTCGCCCGCCTGCGCCTGAACTATCTGGCCAGCCCGTATGCCAGCCAGTTAATCAGTTGCCAACAAGTGGCCCATGAACCAGACGGCACCACGCTGACGCTACCACCACTGGAATTCGATTATCAGGAACTGCAAGCGGAAGTAGAAACAAACTGGCAGGCCATGCCGGAGTGGAACAAATTTAGCCCCTATTATCAGTTGATTGACCTGAACGGTGAAGGGCTGCCGGGCATGTTGTATCAAGATAGCAGTAGTTGGCGCTATCACCCACCGGTACGCACCCCTGATAGCCAGGATGGCGTCAGCTTCGGCGCGGCACAAACTTTGCCTAAGATCCCGGTGCTACGGGGACCCGCCAACCTGATGGATATCAATGGCGATGGGCAGTTGGACTGGGTGATTAGCCAATCAGGCATTAGCGGTTATTACAGCCGTAAACCCGATGAAAGCTGGACCCAGTTCACCCCTCTCTCGGCATTGCCCGCCGAGTACTTCCACCCACAAGCGCAATTGGCGGATTTGATTGGCAATGGCCTATCTGATCTGGCGTTGATCGGGCCAAAAAGTGTGCGCCTGTATGCGAATCAGCGTGATGGTTTTGCCGCCGCGCAGCAAGTCTATCAAGACCCGGCCATCGCGCTGCCGATCCCCGGTGCCAGTGAGGCGGAGTTAGTGGCTTTCAGTGATCCGCTGGGTAGCGGCCAACAACATCTGCTGCGAGTGCGCCACAATAGTGTCACCTGTTGGCCAAATTTGGGTCATGGCACCTTTGGCAAACCAGTCACATTGAACGGCTTTAATCAGCCCGCGAAAAGTTTCAACCCGCAGCATATCTGGCTGGCAGATATTGACGGCTCCGGTACAGTTGATTTGATTTACGCTCGCAGTGATCATTTACTGATTTACCGCAATCAGAGCGGTAACCGCTTCGCCGCACCACTGAAACTACCTTTACCAAAAGGAGTCCGTTACGATAACACCTGCCAGTTGACCATGGCCGATGTACAAGGGCTGGGGGTCACCAGCTTGCTGTTAAGTGTACCGCATATGGCAAACCGCCATTGGCGCTACGATTTCACCACGACCAAGCCTTACCTGTTATGCACCGTCAATAACAATATGGGTGCCGAGAGCCGCTTGTCCTACCGCAGTTCAGCACAGTTCTGGCTGGATGAAAAAGCGGCGGCGGCCAGTAAAAAACAGAAAATTGCCTGTGGTATGCCTTTCCCGATGCATTTACTCGCGCGCACCACACAATTTGATGAAATCACCCACAATAGCCTGAGCCAACAAGCTTTTTACTATCATGGTTTTTACGATGGTATCGAGCGCGAATTCCGTGGCTTTGGCCGGGTAGACACGCTCGATACCCATGCTGAAGCACAGGGTTCCGCTCAGGAACGCACCCCGCCATCACTCAGCCGCAGTTGGTTCCATACCGGCCGTGCTGATGATGAAACCCGTTATCAAACAGAGTATTGGCAGGGCGATGACCAGGCATATCAGTTGGGTACTACCCGCCTCACTGCTTTCAATAGCCAGGCTGAAACCGATGACTTACTGGCAGAAACCACCACCGAACAACGCTATTGGTTGTATCGGGCATTGAAAGGCAGCCTGCTGCACAGTGAACTCTATGGTCTGGACGATATTGGCCTGAACGACGTACCTTACACCACCAGTAGCGCCCGCTATCAGGTACGGCAAGTCCGATCCTCCGATAACACCGCAGTTTCATCCATCACGATGCCAATGTCACTGGAGCAGCTCAGTTACCACTATGAGCGCATTCCTCAAGATCCGCAGTGCAGTCAAAGCATTGTGATGCGCTGCAATGAGTATGGTCATCCGCTACACAGCGTTGCCATCAATTATCCGCGTCGCCCTCAGGGCAAGGTTACGCCTTACTCCTGGCTGGCAACCGATCACTGGGCTAGCAGTTATGACGAACAACAACTGCTGTTGCGCATCAGCGAAAGCCAGCAATCCTACCGGCATGTGATTGAGGATAACCAACAACAACTGCAACCCGGCCAGCCACTGCAATGGGATGCCCGCAATCAGTTGCAACAGGTGATTACCGTTAAGCGTGATGACGACAACAATGACTACGAAAGCTACCTGTACGGCAGTGATGGCATGCGCATCGTGAAGCAAAGTATTCAGCAAAACCAAACCAGCAAAGTAGTGTATTTGCCGGGGCTGGAGCTGCGCACTCAGCATAATAACCATAAGCTGACGGAAGATTTTCAGGTGATCACCGTCGGTGCTGCCGGTCGCGCCCAGGTGCGGGTATTACGGTGGCAACACGGCAAACCGGAAGGGATTGATAACGATCAGTTGCGTTACAGCTTCGATAACCAAATTGGCTCCAGTTTATTAGAGCTGGATCATAACGGCGATATTATCAGCCAGGAAGAGTATTACCCGTTTGGTGGTACGGCGGTATTTGCCTCGCGTAACACGGTGGAAGCGAAATATAAAACTGTGCGTTACTCCGGTAAAGAGCGCGATGCCACCGGCCTCTATTATTATGGCTTACGTTATTATATGCCATGGCTGGGCAGATGGTTAAGTAGCGATCCGGCAGGGACCATTGATGGGTTGAATTTATATCGCATGTGCCGGAATAATCCGGTGCGCTATGTTGACCAAAATGGCCTTAATCCTAAGCAACTGGATAACAACGCGCCCCCTTCAGGAAGGGAAGGATATATATATCTCCCCTTCATTTCACCCGATATGGTGGCAATGGCGGTTGGTATTAATATTCGTCGATATATAAAAGGGAAAACACTTTACCCAGTGATTACGTCAGGAGAAAATAATCTTCCAACAATTAAGAAACTGTCTGATGAGCTTTACAGTGAGCATGCCAAGAACAGGGAGGAGGCGGTGGATTTATATAATAAAGCCAACGCATTTGATGTGGAAGGAGTCACGCCAGAAAAAAAGCAAAAGATCGAAACTTTATACAATAAAAGTACAGCGGCCATGACACTGAATTCGCGTACAGGACCTGTTTTAAGTAAAACGGTATACTCCAGTAATATTGAAAGTGGAACTCCTCATACACTCAGTACTCTGACTCCCGGTAAACATAAACTCTATGTGTTGGGACATGGTAGCGCTGCTGGCGACGATATTTCCGCCGATATTACCGGCAAAGCCGGTTTATTGACGTCTAAACAAATAGTCGGCTTACTGGCGTCAGAAGGGTTACCTAAAGAGTTTGATGATATCCGTTTTAATGCTTGCTTTGGCGCAGATACAGTAGAGCCAGAGAGTTTTGACAATGAAGCACTGGACAAAAGCGCGGGATTTAAAAAACCTAGTTGGTTACAGCACTTAGGTTTCAAAAAATCATTTGCACAAAAAGTCAGTGATGAACTATTCAATAAAGGATTCGCCGGTATTGTAAAAGCCTACCATGGTTTGGGAGATGTATATAGCATGGAAGGAGAGCACACCCGGAGAATTAAGATAAACAATAAACCTGACCAGATTGCCAGAGGAAAGATGGTTCGTCGCACATTTTCTCCGATGGAATCTTCTCACCATTAGGTATAAATCCTGAGGCTCTGTCGCATTAAGGCGTCGTTGGGTAACATGCTGTTTTTTGGCCCTGTCCTGAAAATTGTGTAAATACTTATATTCCTATAACGTGTTAAATCAAAAAGGATATAGGCAATGGCTAAAAAACTCGGTTACCCAACACTCCGCCTTAGCAATCAACCTTTTGTCACCCACGGCTGGCCGCTCACCCATACCGATGCCAAAGGCCATCTCCAGCAGATGGCCTATAACCGTGCTGGTCAGTTAAGCGGCAGTTGGCTAACGCTGAAGGGCGGAGCTAAACAGGTGATTGGCTTGCTACTATATCTAAAGAAGAAGTGAGAAATGAAAAAGAAAAATGGACAAAGCCTCACCAAGAAAAGAATAAAGAAATAAAAAGACTTACTGGAACATACAAGCCAAGTAAAGTTAGAAACTATTTATTATCATATTTTAAGGGTAATGGTAAAGCATCCGACGCTATAATCTTTAACCGAGACTCACCATTTGGTGATATTAAAGAGCAATTTGATGTCCTCACCCTAAACAAGCGAAGCATAGTTAAAGAAACATTTAGCCCAATAAACCTTGAAAAAGTAATAAATTCATTAAAAGATAATAATATAAAATATGACAGAATAACCCTCTCATTCTGTCGTAGTGGTGACAGTAAAAGCAAAGATTACGAAGTAAGTAGTAGTATCTAAACGTAATGATTGGAAGCAACTTTCCATTCTATGAGGTTGCTTCTAATCAACTCATAAATCCATCTACAATTAGGTTAGGTATATCTATGTAAGTACATAATTATATCAATAAAAAATTTGACCCTTATCAATCTTATTTATCCATATTTAAGATGAGAAATAACTCAAGCAATAGAAATCTTAATACTAAAAGGAAAATACATGGAAAACTCTCTCAATATCATTACTAACACCCCCACCATCGCCATCAGCGATAACCGTGGGCTGGGTATTCGTACACTGGCCTATAACCGCACTAATGACAGTGACACGCCTAATGAGCTGATCACCCGCAATCGCTATAACCCACTGGGGCAACTGATTGCCAGCCGTGATGCCCGCCTTGAAATCGATAACTTCCGCTATCAGTATAACCTTGCCGGCGCCGCGCTGCGCACCGACGGTGTCGATAATGGCGCAATACTGCAACTGACGGATATTGAAGGCCGGCCAGTGATGAGTTTGGATGCCAAAGGCACCCGCAGTTGGGTCACCTACGAGCCAACACTGGGCCGCCCACTGGAGCATCATCAGCAAACTGAAGCGGGGCAAAAAACGGTTACCGACCGCTTCTTCTACGCTGAAAACAATGGACAGCATAAAGCAGCTAACCTCAACGGCCAGTGCATCCGCCATTATGATACCGCCGGATTGCAGCAGGTTATTAGCCTGTCTATCACCGGTGCGCCACTGCAACAACAACGCCGCTTACTGACCGATACCCTCGGCCCGGTAGATTGGTTTGGTAAAGAACAGAGATGGGCTTCCCGCCCTAGCAATCAACCTTTTGTCACCCACTGCACCACCGACGCCCTCGGCCAGCCACTCACCCAGACCGATGCCAAAGGCCATACACAGCAGATGGCCTATAACCGTGCCGGTCAGCTCAGCGGCAGTTGGCTAACGCTGAAGGGCGGAGCTAAACAGGTGATGGTTAAATCCCTCAGCTACTCCGCTGCCGGGCAAAAACTGCGTGAAGAGAGTGGCAATGGCGTGGTGACGGAATATCGCTATGAAGCGCAAACTCAACGGCTTATCGGCATTAAAACCACCCGC
>NZ_CQAZ01000015.1 GCF_001152565.1 Yersinia pekkanenii
ACTCGAAAGGGTTTACCGCTTCAATTGAGAGTGGCTATACCTTTAAAGTGGGTGAAAGTGCTAATAATGGCTACTTTATTCAGCCAAAAGCTCAGATGGTATGGATGGGCGTCAAAGCTGATTCTCATACAGAAACCAATGGTACGGTTGTCTCTGGTGAAGGCGATAACAATATTCAAACTCGTCTGGGAGCGAAAGCCTTTATCAGCCCAATCCAAACAGCCGATAAAGCTCAAGGGCCAGTATTTAAACCTTATATTGAAACCAACTGGATCCATAACACCAAAGATTTCGGCACCACATTAGATGGCATCACGGTAAAACAAGCGGGTGCAGCCAATGTGGCGGAAGTGAAGTTGGGTGTTGACGGCCAGATAAACAACAAACTGAACCTGTGGGGGAATGTGGGTCAGCAAGTGGGTAATAATGGCTACAGTGACAGCAGTATCACACTGGGTGTTAAATATAATTTCTAACTATGCCTGCCTTCCTACAACTCGAATTATTTAGGGTGTAAAGTAAGGCATTATAAGTCATTAACGGTACATATCATTGGGTATGTACCGTTTTTCATGGTTAATCCAGCGGCTCTTCCTGCACTTCGAGCACATGGTATGCCGTTGAGCAGAACAGTGAATTTAAGCGTTTCATATCACCTAATAGCCCCATATGCAGGCTGCTGGTCTCAATACTCTGGACGTTATGCTGATGTAGACGTTCAACGTGTGAGTGAGAATAACGACGGTTCAGTAAGCGAAAACGGTGTTTGGCACGACGTAGCCGCTTGGCGTTATTGATATCACGGGATAAAAATACCGACATCCCTAAATCCAGATTAGCCACTAAGCGGGTATGCAGGGTATTTAACTCCTCGAACCCTTTGGCAGAAAATGGCTTGCGTGCATTGAGCGACTTGGCGGCCACATCGGCGGTCATACGGCCAATGATATCGCCAGCTTGCTGGAGGTTGACTGCCGTATCAATAATTTCAGCCCAACGGCGCGAATCAATTTCACCCAATTCATCTTGCTGGATCTGTGCTAAATACAATTTAATCGCGCTGTACAGCATGTCGACCTCGTCTTCCAGCAGGCTCACTTCATGTTTTTGCTGTTTATTTCCTTCCAGCACTTCTTTAAAGCGGAATAGCATTTGCTCCAGTACATCGCCCATCCGCAGGGTTTCCCGCACGGCGTTGGCTAATGCCAGTGACGGCGTATCGATGGCGGTGATATCAAGATAGCGTGGGGCCGAGGGCTGCACGATATTCTGGTCATCGCTGACCAATCGGCTACAGATTCGAGCCATTACTCCAACAAATGGTAGCATCAGCAAGCAGCGCAGCAGGTTATAGAATACGTGGAAGTAAATGACGACTTCAGCGGCGGGTAAGTTACGCGCGAACAGCCATTGGCCTAGCATATTGACCCAAGGAACCACCAAGATGCAGCCGGTAACTTTAAACAACAAGCTGCCTAACACGACCTGGCGGGAGATAGCATTCTGTCCACGGCTGCTGATCAGCGCCAGCAAACCACTGCCCAGATTTGAGCCAATCACAATACACAGCGCAATGTTCAGTGGCACCAAACCGGTAGCGGCCAATGTGGCGGTCAGTAAGACGGCGGCCAAACTGGAATAACTGATCATGGCGAACAGTGCGCCAATCAGTAAGGCCAGAATAGTATCGCCGGTCAGGGATGAGAAAATGGCCTGAACGGCGGTTGCCTGGGTAATCGGCCCGGCGGCGGTGACAATCAGTTGCAGCGCCAGAATAATCAGCCCGAGGCCAATGCACACTCGGCCCATCTGACCAATACGGGTTTTGCGTTGGCCGAGGAAGACAATCACCCCGACTAAGATAAGCAAGGGTGACAGCCAGGAGAGTGGGAAGGTCAGCACCCGTGCCATCAGCGCCGTCCCAACATCGGCACCTAACATAATCACCAATGCGGGTGACAGTGAAATCAGCCCCTGCGAGACAAACGAAATAACCAGCAACGCGGTCGCATTACTGCTTTGTACCAGCGCAGTGACCCCAATCCCGGCGATAAACGCAGTCGGTTTTTTCTGGATACTGGCACTGAGAACTCGGCGCAAATCCGCACCGTAAACACGCATGATACCGGTGCGAACAATGTGTGTTCCCCACACCAGCAGGGCGACAGAAGAAAGCAGATGAAGCAGAGTTAGCATAGTCAATCTCAGTGGTGGCGAGGTGGCTCCAATCCGGTTAGGTAAAATTGCTCAGGGATTGATAAATTCGATCCAAGAGTTTTTTATTATCAACTGTTTGCAGTATTTTTACCGGTTTGCCCTGTGGGGCCGGGATACCGACATCTAAACGTAAATTATTCGGACTGAAACGCAACGTCATTCCACGGGTCAGCACGCCTTCCAGAGCCACATCGACATAGTCGCGGGTGGTGGTCACCAAGGTCTTATCCAGTAACCAAGCCACCACCAGCGCATCATGAACCCAACAGCCCGGCAGTTGGCGTGTTTGCATCGAATAGCTTACCCACGGGCGCATAGTTTCGACCAAATAACGGCTGAGTGGCGAGTCGATTTGCGCAATCTTGTCCAAATCCTGATGCACCAGTTGGGTCTGAGTCGTGACATCCAAAGGGGCGAGCGTCATGTTGGCACCGCTGGTCAGCACCACATGTGCCGCTTCGGGATCGATACCAAAATTAGTGTCTTTAAGGTAACCATCAACATTAAACACGCCACCCATTATAGCAATTTCTGCTACAGATGACGCCAGTTGTGGGTAAAGCTGCATGGCATGGGCGATATTAGTCAGCGGGCCGATGGCCACTAAGGTTATCTCACCGGGGTTATTACAGATTAGTTCGCCAATAGCGTGGGCCGCCAATGGCGCACCGGAGATCACGATGGGCGGTTGATGAGTCTGTTGCCAAAGTGCCGTTAATCCATTTTTGACTGCGCCATTATCCAGCTTATCGCGCCAGCGTGCCATGGGTTCGACCAGTGCCTGTGAGGCACCGCGTATGATGGGGATATTCAGCCCCAGACGGGTAATCAAATCATGAGCAACAGAAAACCCCACTTCGCTTGAGGTATTACCTGCCACGATAGTGATCAGTTCTAGTGCTATTTCCGGGGCCGCGATGGCCAGCGCCAGAGCTAAACCATCATCTACATTGGCGCCGGGTACGCCATTTCCTGGGTCACAATCAATAATTAAACGCATGTTTTTATCTTTTTATAATGGAAGATCAATGAGTTTGGGGATAAAACAGCCGCAGGACTCACCGATTTGCAGCGAAAAGTCGAATTCACGAAGGGTCGGTACTCCATCCCAGTTTTTTAGCATCTCAATCGCGGTTTTTGCCATCGCATCCACCGGTTGGCGCACCGTCGTTAATGACGGCACGTTATATTCCGATTCAACGGTGCCGTTAAAACAGACCAGCGCCAGATCTCTGGGAGCCGTCAGGTTGTGCTCGGCCATTGCTCGCAGGCAGCCGAGCGCCTGTAATTCATTGGTAGCAAACAGTGCCTGTGGTAACGGCCCTTTCAACATCTGCTGTGCCGCCTGATAACCACCGGGACGGGTATAATCGGCTGAAAAAGTCCACTCATGGCGCACGCTCAACCCTGCTTGTTGCAACGCATCTTGCCAGCCATTAACCCTATCTTGAGTATTAAGCATATCCAGTGGACCGCAAATAATGGCGATTTCACGATGACCATGTTCAATCAGATGTTGGGTCGCTTGAAAGGCCGCAGCACGCTCATCCACACGGATGGCACAAGTTTGTTGCGCAGCATCGACTCTGTCCAGCATCACAAACGGTGTGCCGGTAGCCTGAATTAATTCGATGTAGGGATGGCGATCGACACTGGTATACAGCAAACCATCCACCTGACGATGCAGCAGATTATTGATAAGTTCAAGTTCACGCTGACGAGAGTCACCGGCGTCGCCCAGTAACAACACTTGCCCGTTAGCAAAGGCTTCCCGTTGTAGGGCATGGGCCATTGAGGAGATAAATGGGTTGGAAATATTGGGCACTACCAACCCATAAGTTTTGGTGGTTCCACAGGCTAAGGCTCTGGCAATCTCATTAGGGCGGTAACCGGTTTTTTTAATGGCATCAAGTACACGCTGTTTGGTGGCTGGCGCGACCGGACGCGGCCCATTATTGATGACATAACTCACTACCGCCACAGAAGTGCCTGCTTCACGTGCGACATCAGAACGTGTAATACGATGAAACTGAGGGTTTACCAACGTGACCTACTTAATCTGAATACAGATGCCATATAACCCCTTTATTTACTTCACATAATATCGGGGATTAGGCTACTGACAAAGTAAAATGAAGGGGAAACGTGCATTGGCTGTTTAACCCCTTCACTCGCCGAGTTATCAATAGGTTTGTCAGTAACCTCGAAACCTGTCTTGCGATATTAAATGGCATCTTCTGGCAAATTGAGGTCACGTCCGCGCGTCTCAGGAGCAAAGAAGGTGGTGACAAATCCAATCCCTGCCATGACGGCAAAGTACAGGGCGATTGGCCACCAGTGGCCGGTTAAAGTCAACATGGCGGCAGCAATCAGTGGCGCAGTCCCCCCCGACAGGATGGAACCTAACTCTTTTGCCACTGCCATCTTAGTATAGCGGTTAGTCACGCCAAATAGCTCGACACCCCATGCCGCCTGTACCCCGAAGATACCCAGTGATGCCAGGCCCATACCCACAATGATAGTCCCCATCACAATAATCGGTTCGCGAGTTTCCAGCAGCATAAACGCGGGGAAAGCATAAATAATCAGCAGTAAGCAGAACCAGCGATAGGTAATACGGCGACCAAATCGGTCTGACAGATAACCTGCCAGAGGAACAATCAGGAAGCCCAGACAGGAGGCGATAAACACCGCCATGGTCGGTACCGATTTATCCACCATAAGCACTTTGGCGACATAACCAATCATAAAGCCTTGAGCCAGATAAGACGGGCCGTTCTCGCCGATACGCAAGCCAACCATGATCCAGAATGATTTGCTGCGCTGCCAGAAGCTGCGGTTATCTACTTCAGCTAGGTGTTCGCGACCCTGAGCCTGAGCTTGTTGGCGTTGTTGTTCCAGCAGCAGTTTTTGGCGTTCAAAGACCGGCGTTTCACGCATGTGACGGCGAATAAACAATGCAGCACCGGCAATTAAGATGCTGGAGAGGAACGGAATACGCCAGCCCCAATCAAGTAGGCTCTGCTTGTCCATCTGCAACACTAATAACCAAACCAATGCAGCCAGTAGTGTGCCGCTATTCGAACCTAATGCAATAATTGAAGACACCAGACCGCGTTTTTTAGCCGGGGCATATTCCCCTAGCATCACCGCGCCGCCAGAGAGTTCAGCACCCGCCCCTAACCCTTGCATAAAGCGTAAGAATGCCAGACTGGCCGGTGCCCACAAGCCGATAGAGGCATAGCTTGGGATCAGGCCAATCAGGGTGGTGGAAACACCCATTAAGGTGATGGTGGTAATCATGACCACTTTCCGGCCCTTGCGGTCACCTAATCTGCCAAACAACAGCGCGCCAATAGGGCGGGCAATAAAACCGACAGAGTAGGTCGCAAAGCTGGATAACAAAGCGATCGCAGGTGTTGCTTCAGGGAAGAAAACATCACCAAATATTATGCCAGCGGCTAAACCATAGAGTGCAAAATCTGCATACTCCATAGCGGTGCCAAGCCAGCATGAAAAGGCCGCCCGCCAAAAATCTTTACGACCTTCGGGCGTAGCCAGACGCTCTTCCGCAGCCATGCTCTCTGATGGAGCATTGTCTGCTGCTGGGCTATTGAGTGAAGTCATTAAAAAGGTTCCCCTGGTGTTGAAGCATTATGTTCACGCATCAATGTTTGTTTGTTTATTGATCGTTTACTCCGTGGTTGGGATAAATCGGCCACGCGCTGTCGGACAAGTAAACATTAGAAAGCATTAATGTTGTTCCGTATTTTAAGTGTATCTACCCGCGTAGATTGGTCAATTTAATTATTATACCTTTAGATATTGTTCACAAAATTGTCATATAACCGCTCAATATTTACACGAAAATTGTGGGCGAGCGCGCAGTAAAATCCGTTATGTATGTGCTATTGGCGGGGTAGGCATCATTCTATTTTCGAATATGGGGGGCAACTACAGGCGGTATTTCTTTTAAGTCCCTATTTCACAGATGAGCTTTTCTCTTCTGTTCATCACTCGTATATATCGGTATTATCTAGCCATTAGTAATGCAAATCATTAGCGTTAGCACTCAAGGATATTTACATCCCCACTTTTCAGGAGAGAAAATGCGATTACGTTTAGCTTTATTTTCGTCATTGTTGGCAGCGACGGTGGCAATTACCGGGTGTGATGATTCATCTGCCGCACCGGAAGAGTCAGCAAAAATCAGCATCGAACATGCGCAAGGAACCACTCAAGTTCCACTGAACCCGCAAAAGGTCATCATACTGAACCCCTCAGTGCTGGATATGGCCGATGCCTTAGACATTAAAGTGGCCGGTGTGCCTCAGACCAGTACCCATCTACCCGCATTTTTATCCAAGTACAGTGGCACTGAGTATCTCAATGCCGGTACCTTGTTTGAACCCGACTATGAGGTATTGAGTCAGGCTAAACCTGACCTGATCATCGCGGGGGGACGTGCTCATGATGCCTATGACAAACTTAGCGCCATCGCACCGACTATCGCCCTGGATATCGACCCTAAGCACTTTACCCAGAGTCTGACTCAGCGCACGGAACAATTGGCATCAATCTTCGGTAAAGAGGCAGAGGCGAAAACGCTGCTGAGCAAATTTACCTCTCAGATCAATACCATCAAACAGAAATCAGCTCATGCAGGGTCTGCCATGGTGGTGATGGTCAGTGGCGGCAAAATGTCGGCTTACACGCCGGGTTCGCGTTTCGGCTTTATTTTTGACGAGTTAGGTTTCAGCTCTGCGGCCAACTTCACTGAGGCCGGTAATCATGGCAACGTGGTGACTTCTGAATTCATTCTTAATGCCAACCCTGAGTGGCTGTTTGTCCTTGATAGAGACAATGCAATCGGGCGTACTGAAGGCCAGTCGGCACAACAGATCCTTGATAACCCATTGATTAATAAAACCAAGGCATGGCAGAACAATCACATTATCTATATCGACTCGGCCTCGCTTTACATCGCGGGTGGCATCCAGAGTTATACCCAGTTGATGGATAAAATTAGTGCGGTACTGGATAAACAAGCGGCAGCACAGTAATTCCTAACGATGAAAAATCTTAGCTTTATAGCAGGCTTGGTTATCTTACTGGGCCTGATGACGTGTAGCCTGTTTATCGGTGCCGGTCATGTCACCTTCGCAGAGGTCTGGTCTGATCCGGACATGCGCGACATATTTTTACTCAGCCGAGTACCGCGAACGCTGGCCCTGGTCCTTGCGGGCAGCGCCATGAGTGTTGCTGGTCTCATCATGCAGATGCTAACGCAAAACCGGTTTGTTGAACCTTCGATTGCGGGTACCACTCAATCTGCCAGCCTTGGCTTGTTATTGGTCATGGTTTTCAGCCCATCGGCTCCAGTGATAGTAAAAATGTTGGTGGCAACGGTATTCGCCATGGGGGGCACCGCGCTGTTCATGATGCTACTGGCGCGCATGAGGATGAAATCGGCGCTGATGGTACCGCTGACTGGCATTATGCTGGGTGCTGTATTTAGTGCGGTGACAACCTTTCTGGCAATGGAGTTCGATCTCCTGCAATCGTTAGGCAGTTGGGAATCCGGTGATTTCTCTGGTGTATTGCAGGGCCGCTATGAACTGCTGTGGATAGTTGGCGCATTAACACTGATCGCCTGCCTGATCGCTGACCGCTTTACCGTCGCAGGAATGGGGCGAGATTTTTCGGTTAATGTTGGTCTGAATTATCAACGCGTTATGCTAATGGGGATGTCTATTATTGCCATCATCAGTGGTGTGGTGGTGGTGGTGATTGGCGTGCTGCCTTTCCTTGGTTTGATTGTACCTAATATTGTCAGTATGGCGATGGGCGACAATTTGCGCCGAACCATACCGTGGGTCAGTCTATGTGGCGGTGGTCTGGTGGTTTTCTGCGACATTATTGGTCGATTAATCAGCTACCCCTTTGAAATTCCTGCCAGCGTTATTTTGGGGGCGATTGGTGCACTCGTTTTCCTGTTATTAATTGTTAGGACAAAACGTCATGCAGGCTGATGAGTTTTCTGCAAAAGCAAATCCCCTTCTGAGAATAGGCAATAGGCTAAGCTTACCGGCAAAGCGCTTGCTGTTATTAAGCATCATTGCTGTTGGCGCAATGGTCATATTTATGACCATTAATCTGAGGGGCAATATTCAGTATGTTCTGGTGCATCGCGGCCTTATTTTAGCCACCATGGTATTGGTCGCCTTCGCTGCCGGTATTGCCACCGTTTTATTCCAGACCGTCACCAATAATCGCATTTTAACGCCGTCAGTTATGGGATTAGAAGCGCTGTTTATTCTCATCCAGACCATGCTGATATTTTTTGTCGATGCCAATGGTTTCAGAGTATTAGGCATTACCGGTAAATTTCTCTGTGAATCAGCATTATTACTGTTGTTCTCGGTGTTTCTATACCGCTGGTTATTGACCGGAGTGGGGATCAATCTGCACAAAGTGCTGCTGGTTGGCTTGGTTTGTGGCACGCTCTTTCGCAGTTTATCCAGTCTGATGCAGCGTCTTCTCTCGCCGGGGGAGTTTGCCGTATTGCAGGGGCGAGTCTTCGCGACATTTACCCGAGCTGCGCCGGAAATTATTGCCCTATCCAGCGGAATAATTGTTATCGTGGCTATTCTTGTTTGGCGCATGCGCCATTGCCTCGATATTATCGCGCTGGGTAGAAATACCGCGATTAATCTGGGGGTCGCGTACCAGAAAAAAATAACCGCCATCCTCCTCCTTGTCTCGCTGTTGGTGGCCATATCCACCGCACTTGTGGGGCCATTGACATTTTTAGGTTTGCTTATTGCTAATCTGGCTTATCCGATTGTTGGCTCGTTCCGTCATCAATATTTGCTGCCCGGTGTTTTCCTGCTGGGGACCATTACCTTGGTTGGCGGGCAATTGATCCTTGAACGTTTGCTGAACATGTCGGGAACCCTGTCGGTGGTTATTGAGTTTGTCGGAGGCGCGCTGTTTATTTATTTATTAATTAAAAAGGCTCCGGTGTGATTGAAATTAATGACATTAATAAAAAATACCAGGACACATCGGTCCTCAATAATATAAATGAGAGCATACCTTCGGGCGGGGTGACTTCAATTATTGGACCAAACGGTGCCGGTAAATCCACCTTATTGTCGATTATGAGCCGCTTGCTGACACCCGATGTTGGGAGCGTACTGTTTAATGGGCTGGATGTGGCGAAAACGTCCGGGGATAAACTGGCAACCATCCTGTCTGTTTTACGTCAGGAGAATCATTTTACCAGCCGCCTGACGGTCGCGGATTTAGTTGGCTTTGGGCGTTATCCTTATTCGAAAGGCAGGCTCAATGCAGACGACCGTCAGTATATTGATGCCGCGATGGAGTTCCTTAATCTGATGCCGTTCAAAGATCGTTATCTTGACGAACTTTCGGGCGGGCAACGGCAACGCGCTTATGTTGCCATGGTGCTTTGCCAAGATACAGAATATATCTTGCTGGATGAGCCATTGAATAACTTAGATATGAAACATTGCGTTGCGATGATGAAGCAATTGCGGCGTGCGGCAGATGAACTGCACAAAACGATCATCCTGGTTATTCATGATATCAATTTCGCCTCCGCTTATTCTGACCATATTATTGCTATGAAAAATGGCGAAGTTATCTATCGAGGGGCACCTGAAGAGATTATGCAACCCGATATTCTGGAGGAAATCTTCGATATCAAAGTCAGTATTGAAAAGGTACAAGATCAGCATATCGCGGTTTATTATCGCTGAATGGGCCTAATTGACGAAAAATAGCCGGGCGCAACCGCAAAGTTACGCCCGGAGTTATCAAGTTAATTCTTTCTTTATCAGAACCCAATTTGTCAGAACCGTCGTTGTCAGAACAATACCGAGTAGTTCACACCAAAGGTACGGCCACGGCCCTTGTAGGTATACAGATCCGGTGAGCCGTAGGTTGGGCTATACAGAATCGGTGCGCGTTGGCCCCAAACCGTGGTGTAGTCTTTGTCCAGCAGGTTTTCAATACTGAAGCTGATTTTACCCACCGGTAAGGCGTAGCTGCTGAGGAAATCGATAGTGTTATAACCGTCGATCTTACGGCCCTTACTGTCGGAAACATCGAAGGTCTGTTGGGACTGTACCCGCAGATCCCAGTCGCCCGGTGCCCAGCCAACATAGGCAGTGGCTTTTGAGGGGCTGGCGGTATCGACCGTCAATTTCTGCCACTTGCCATCAGTTTTGGTTTCAGACTTGATCAAGTTAAAGGTTGCCCCAGTGCTACATTCACTCTCTTCGAAGACGTAATCCACCGCACCCTCAACCCCGTAGATCCGGCGTTTGTCCGGCAATACATTGATGGTCATGTCTGTTTTGTTAATTGAAATAGTCTGGTCAGATAGTGAGTAATAACCGGCGATTTGTGTGCGCAGGTTATCACCGGTATAGCGCCAGCCCAGTTCATAGGCGTCAACCTTGATGCCTTCCAGTTTAGAGTCATTGACGTTGACGCTGTTTTGCAGTTGATAGTGGCCGTTGACCAACTTATAGCTACCAGAACCGTAATATTTCGCCAGATCCGGGATCTCAAATCCTTGTGAGAAGTTTACCCAAGTCTGTTGGCGTTCGGCCAGATGAGCCAGTAAACCGGCATTAAACAGGAAGTTGTTGTAATCGGTTTTTCCCCCTGGTATCGCCTCTGCCGAGGTTGCAGTGCCGTTGGCAATGGCTTGCTGCTGCGCATAACCCACGAAATCATCTACCTTGTTCTCAGTATATTGATAACGCACTCCACCACTCAGGGTGAAGATTGGGTCGATGTCGTAGCTCGTTTGCAGGAACGGCGCAAGACTGGTGGTGGTGTAACTTGGATAACGGCCAACGTTGTAGGCATTTTGCAATGTCATACCGCCAGTCTGCTGCGCTAGTGCCAGATTGAAAAACTGCTGATTGGCATTGAAACTTTCATGTTCCGCATCGACACCGTAAGTCAGTGTCAGGCTGTCGATAGGTTTACTGTTTAGCGTCAGTTTACCGCCATAAAAATCGGTTTTCTGTTGCGATGCGCCAATACTGGTCACCGCTGTGCCGTCTTTGTTCAGGGTCGGGAACGGATAAAAGGTCAGAGATTCATCACGATAAAACACCTGAGCCACTAAATCCTGCCCCCAGAAATCGGTATTGGAGTATTGCAGGTTGATAAGATGGCGTTCAGTCCCCGGAATACGATCGGAGTGCAAATTTGAGCTGTTAGACGCCTGTCCGCTACCGGTCACTGCTGAGAAGTGCCGTGTTTGCCATCGGATTCACTGTTGAAATACTGGGCGGTCAATTGCAATTGCTGGTGGTCATCGATGTTGAAAGTGCCGCTGCCCATCACGTCCAAACGGCCAGAATATTGTAAACCCGTCTGGGTGTTATCGATTAATACTTCGTCGCCTTTACCGTCATACCAGCCGCCATAACGCTGATAAGAAAAAGAAAACCGCCCGAATGCTTGTTCGGTACCGCCACTCACGGCGGCGGCGATATTCTCATCGCGATCATTACGGCTGTTGAAGCCCGTTTTGCCGCCGATCTGTAGCTCAACCTGTTTTTCTTGCTGGCCTTTTTTGGTCACGATATTGATCAGACCGCCGGTACTGCCCCCGCCGTAAAGCGAGGTGGCACCGGAGATCACTTCAATGTGTCCAATGTTGAATGGATCAATCGAGTCGAGCTGGCGGCTATCGCTGCGTGAAGAGTTCAGGCGAACGCCGTCGATCATCACCATCATTGAACGGCCACGCAGGTTCATACCGTAATTGGTCCGGCCCTGACTGCTGACGTCCATGCCTGGGATCAGTTGTGCCAGGATATCTTTGATCTCCTTGCCCGCTTGAACCTGTTGTTCGAGTTCCTGGCCTTCAATCACCCAGGTGGTTTGTGCCATTTCTGCCACACTACGGTGTGAACGGCTGGCGGAAACCACCATTTGATCTTCTGCCCATGCTGCGGGTGCGAGCATGGCTAGCAGGCACGGATTTACTGCCCAGAGGTATTTGCGTTTCATTAAGATTCCCTGTTTTCCCTGATTGGATGAAGGTTAAAAGTTAATATTCGGTATAATTAAGGACTGCGGATTCAGCGCGGGATGTAACTCCCGGTTGCTGACTACGCCATTGGATCACCGCCGGGGTGGAGGTTAAATCGAACTGATCACGTCCTAATGCCCGGTTGAGAATACGCGCCGATCGCCAGGCCATCAGGCTAAGCTGGGGTTCGGCGATACCGTGGCTGTGCATGCCCACATTCACCGCAAACAAGCAGTTATCGTGCGGGCCTCGCCAGTCGAGGGTGAAATCGGGTGCCACCCGGTATTGATTATCGGCAACCGTTATCAAGCGGTTGGCCAGCGGTTCAAGGAATGCGGGGCGGCCCTGCTGATAGCCGGTCGCAAAGATAACCACGTCGGTATCAAAGGTTTCTTTACCCTGATCGAGATGGTGATGGGTGACTAATTGATAACGGTTGCCCTGCGCATGTATCGATGTCAGTGAGCGACTGGGTAATAAACTCGCCCAAGGCTTCTCACGTAATACTTCAAATTGGTGATACATCGCCCGGTAGATAGCCAGTAGTGACTCACTGGTAATGCCGTCAGAGGTCATTTTCTGCTCGGCTAACATGCGTTGCTTGACGTTATCGTTCAGGGTGTAAAAACTCTCAACGTATTCCGGCGTGAAGTACTCATTAGCAAAAGCGGCTTCATCCAGCGCGTTATAGTTGTTACGACGTGAAATCCAGTTCAGTTGCTGCGGTTGACCCCATTCGGCCCGGAAGATGTTGAGGAACAAATCTGCCCCACTTTGGCCACCGCCAACAATGGTGACACGTTTGCCGGTTAGATCCGGATTACGCAGTGCCATCTCACTGGCGTGGAAACAGCGGTCATTTTGTTCGGTCACACATTCTGGCAGTTTGATGCGCTTACCGATCCCCAAACAAACATGGCGCGCATGGTAGACATTACGTGGTGTGGTGACGACAAAGTGGCGCTGTTGGTCGTCAAAATCCACACTCTGAATATCTTGACTGAATTCTAATGAACTCAGGCCATTGGCGGCCCAACTGAGATAGTCCGCAAATTCTTCGCGTGAAACCGTGCGGTGCTCAGTGGTTAAAAATCGGTAGAATTTTTTCCGCTGGACTAAATAGTTAAGAAAGCTGTACGGGTTAGTCGGCGATACCGCGCTGACTAAATCCTTCAGGAAGCTGGTCTGCATGTGGCAGTCAGGCACCATCATGCCGGGGTGCCAGGAAAAGCGCGGCTTGCGCTCAAAGAATTTGCAGTTAAAGCCAGGGACTTCACTGCCGAGTGCGGCAATGCTGAGGTTGAATGGACCGATGCCAATGCCGATGAAATCCAAAGTCTGATTCATTGGGCTAGCTCCTTGGTGACCAAATAAAGAGGGTTATCCAGATCCTGCAAGTAATTCGGCAGCATGCGATTGCCGCCGTCTTGCTCTGAATAGGTGAGTTTCACCGGGTTGAGAACCACACGAATAATGCGTGGCTTGAATAAACTGAATAAAGTAAAGCGGTCTGCCATGTCTGGATGCTGCGCCATATAGCGCTCCAGCACCTGCGCCAGCAATTGATAGAATCTATGTTCACTGACGCCGTAAGCCTGCATCAGCGGCGAAATAAAGCGCAGCACGGTGACGAAATGCCCGGTCTGTAGGTCGTGAATGAGATAGTCGGCAGGCAAGCGAGCGGTCACATCTTTCACTATGTCGGGCAGGGTGGCCGCTTGCGGAAACTCTTCATCTACCAGACGCATATCACCTTGGAAGTCTTTCAATAAGATGCGCTGTGGCATATGGTCTTTCATTACCAATGTGATGTTTTGGCCGTGAGCAATCAGCGCCACGCCGTAACAACACATTAGGTGATACATCGGCACCACCACCACGCGGAACATCTGTTCCAGCCAGGCTTCAGCACTTAGCCCTGAGCGTGCGATATAGGCGGCGATCAGCGGATGGCCCTGATTATCGGTTTCCATCAGCGTCGCCATCAAAATGGCTTGTTCACCTGCGTGTAAATAGCAGGACGGATTCTCACGCCAGATAACACCGAGCATTTCCTGATAGCGATAGGGTGCTTTACCCAGCGTGGCGTAGGTTTGGTGTGTCATGTAACCGGCAGCCGGCTCACCGAGGATCTCGGCACCGCTTTCACGCAGCGTACTGTCTTGTGCAAATACCTGCTGCAACCAACGTGATGCCGCCGGACCTGCGCTGATGTATTTACCGGGGATGCCTCGATAGCAAGAGGTGTTGTAGATGGTGAGAGGCAGTTTGATATCAAATGACACACGGCGGCTGACATTGGTCAAGGTGCGCAGTGACTGTTGCGCCAAGTAATAATCGCCAAACTCACCCAGTTCGACCAGTTCACCCTCAGCAAGCTGCGGCAGGAAGTGCAGGGCAATTTTTTGCTGCCATTGCCATGGGTGCAACGGCACGGGGATCCAGTCATGGTTCAACTGTTGTTCGCGCCAGCGGCACTCAAAGCGTTGACGCTCAGCGCTCGCCATCGCACTATCGAGTAGCGTATCCAGTGCGAGTTCAGCATCGGCGCACCAAACAAAACTGCCACGTTTAGCTGCCACCCAGTGCAGGCGGAATTGGCCCTGATATTCGGGTGCATATTGGTGTAGGGCGGTCAGGCCCCAACCACGGCGGCCTTTATTAAAGATAAATTTCGGGTGACCGGAGAGTAGGCATTGCAGCGCATCAGCATCGAGGGCTATTAGATCGTCTGCGCGCATGCCATGGCGAGCGGAAAGCAGTTGCATGTCGCCGCGTAGCGTGGCGTACAAGTCCTCCAAATGCTCAGCAATCTGAGCGTCGTCCATCGCCAGAACCTGAGCAAGTTGGCGCAGCAGATGGTCGGCGGTCAACGGCACACCATCGCAGTGCAATGAGGTGGCATCAATATGCAACCAGCCCCAAATACCCCGCTCAGCGTTAAAAGTATAAACCGCGTCGGGTAAGCTGATGCGCCATGCTCCTTCCTGTGGTTCGGCCTGGAGGGTGCGCTCGTATTCCAACTCGGCAAGGATCTTGGCTACCATCTGGTGATTAACACGTTGCCAGTGGCTGTAATCGTTGATGGTCATACCGCTCCCTCCCGGAAGAAATCAACACGCTGATTCACTATCAAACGCGAGCGTTTATGTGGGAAATCAAACTCTTTCAGGGTGTAGTAGCCTGCGGCGGGCAGGTGACGGAACAAGCGTTGGTTATCGGCGCGCTGCTCAGCTACTACTCGTGCCGTGCGCGGCTCGTCCAGATACAAATAATGCGTTAGGCCACGTAACCAACTGCGAATGTATTGCGCCCCACGCCAGTTCTCTTCGCCAACCAACATATGTAGCCCACGATCAAAAGGCTGCCAGCGGTAATGGCGGCCAATCCTATCTTCCGCAGCCCAATACACTTCGAAATAGCCGAAGGGTTGGTGATCGAAACAGCCCAGTAACGGGTAGCAATAGCTGGAATCCAACTGGCGTTGTAGATAAGCCGTCTGTACTTCAAGCGGGCCGCTCATTTCCCAAAAGGCATCCACGCGCGGTGAGTTCATCCAACGGGTGAACAGCTCGGCATCGCGGTCAATCTGCGGTAAGCGAAAACTCAGAGTGCGTTTAATTTGTGGGTCAAAACGACGATAAACTTCCCCGTTAGGGCGTGTTGGTCGTTGCGGGAACCAGATATCCCGCTCGGCGTCATACTGCATCTGACCAGAAGCTCGGTTACGCTCCGTGCCCAACCACAACGGCAACTGATAAAACAGTTCTCGAGCCAGATAGTCGCCGCTTACCAGTGCAAACAGTGCCAGTGCTTGCGGCTCTGCACGCCACTCGGCATACGGCAACGTAATGCCAGTTAATTGTGGTGCGGCAACGAATAATTGATCCAACGCGGCGACCAACCAGCCCTGTGGTAATACCCCTGGCAGGTGGAGTACCGCGCTGCTGTCTAGCCCTAAACCGAGGGGTAGATTCTTTGCCAGATGTTCACAGCGAAAACTGCTACCGGAATGCATTAACTTGGCGTGCGGCATCATTGGGTAACCTCTTGGTGCTGTGGGTTAGCGACATAAAGAGGATCAGTAAAATTAAACGGGTTAGCGAAATCAAAGTAGATAACGGCCGGATCAACGATGGTGTTTTCGTTGTGATCGTGCAGATAACAGAAGAAATTACCCTTGCAATTCCAGTGTGAACTGTCGAGCACGTAATCCAGACATCGGGTATTTTTGGCAGTAGCCCGCAGACCACGGAGTGCGTCGCGTACTCGGACCATCAGGTTTTCTTCGCTGTCGAAACCGGCCGCAGCCAGTGCAGCGGTTACTGCCAGGCTGGAGTTCACCAGCAGGTAATACGGGAAATAACGCAGTAATTGCTGTTCGCTGAAGCAATTTTCCGCATCGGCTTCGTCAATCTCTTCCAGCCACGGTGCCGCATCACGGGTAAAACCGCTGCCCTGGCAATCGCGATATAACATGCCTACTGGCAGGTCTTGCTGCATTTCCACCAGAATGTTTTGCTGGTGCGCCAGTAACACCAGCCCGTAGTCGGCCTCGGTACTGAACAGCGGTAACAAGACGTGCTGGCAATAGGCATCCAGCCAGCAGTGGGCCGCTTGTGGTAATGGTAGGTTCAACCGGGTAGCCAAACGGTTTACAGCACAAGCCAGCAGGCTATCGCCACCATCTGGAGCGGCCTGTGTCAGCGTCACCAACACATTGGTTTGGTCGTCGGGTTGGCTGAACAGCAGGTTGTCGCGTAACACCATCAGGCTTTCTTCCTGCACCGTGCCGTCTGCCGAACGTAAACCAGCCCAGCCATCTTCCTGCATCACGCGGAAGGTCGGGTAGCGTGCTTGTAGCTCTTGCCAGCGCGGGGTTTGCGCCAACCGTGCCAGACGAATACCGCGTTGGGCTTCTTTCACTGACAGGGTGCGCACCGAGTTGGTCAGACGTACGCTGAGTGAGAACTTGATCATATCGCGGTTCGATGGGGTGTAGAGCGAGCGTGAAGAGCTGGTGGGTAACCAGCGCTCGCCGGCTTCGCCCAGATCCTGTAATGCGTTTTGTTGCACTAATTGTTGGCACCAATCCTGTGCTAATAGGTGGTCGGCTTGCCATGGGTGCATTGGTAACAGCCAAACGTCATCGGTAAAGTACGGCAGCAATTGTGGGGCGCTCTCGCAGGCAAAGCGTTGCAGGCGCTGTTGCAGTGTCAGTTTAAGGCTATCACCGCACAGCGAATGTTTATCTACGGCAAACCAGCGCAATGGGAAGCGGGCGGCAAAATCGGGGAGGTAACGGCGTGCCTGTTGTTCATCGAAGGGTTCATGAGACTTTGGTGCCGGGTGAAAGGCGTGGCCGACCAGCAATCCTTGTTCTGCTTCGGCAAAATTGAGCGGTTTATCGCGCAGTGACGGCCAATCCAAACGAATATTGATGGCTTGCTGGGTATTGTAATGGCTTTCCAGCACCCGCTGACGGAAACGTGCCACTACCTCTTCAGATAGCTCACCTTTCACCGCCGGCTTCGCCAGCAATAAGGCGACAAGCTGTTCCACGCTGATTGCCACACCTGCGTGGTCATCCTGCTGATGCAGATAGGCCGGAAATAGATAGTGATGATGTTGTGTCGGGGAAACATGCCGTAAGGCAATACGGATAGCTTGTGAAGACGAAAGAGGAATGTGAAGTTGTGGATACTGTAAGTTGCCGGCTACCGGAACTATCTGCCAATCCCAGGTTTCACGCATCAGTGCGTTGAGGAAACATTGAGCAGCTACATCGGTTGTCGCGGTTTCTAACTGGATAGTCATGATCCCATATCACTTTTAATTAAATTGAGAATGATTCTTATATCAATAATGTTTATCGTTATCAATCAGCTTATGATACAGTTTTTCAACCAAACTCACTTAAATCGTCATTGTTATTAATGATTAATTCACTTTTGATGCGCATCTCCCGCCAGTTTGGCACCCGTTTCAACGGGAATATGTCTTCTTCCAATTGGCCGTTAGCCCTTTGCGCTGGGCTATTGGGTATTGGGCAAAACGGTTTATTGGTGGTGCTACCGGTATTGGTGAGTAAGACTCATCTCTCACTGTCGGTATGGGCTGGCTTGTTGACTCTAGGTTCAATGCTGTTTTTAGTGGGATCGCCGTGGTGGGGCCGCCAATCAGAAATTCGCGGTTGTAAGTTTGTGGTCATCATGGCGTTGGCGGGTTATTTACTCAGTTTTGCCCTGTTAGCGTTAGTGGTCTGAGGGCTGGCGGCAGGGTGGTTAGCGCCGCTCGCCGGGCTGGGCGGGCTTATCGTCGCGCGTATTATTTATGGCCTGACGGTGTCTGGCATGGTACCGGCCTGTCAGACTTGGGCTTTGCAGCGCGCTGGGTATGAACAGCGCATGGCCGCGTTGGCGACCATCAGTTCAGGTTTGAGTTGTGGCCGTTTGCTGGGGCCGTTATGTGCCGCACTGGCGCTCTCACTGCACCCGATGGCCCCTCTTTGGCTGATGGCGATAGCCCCTTTGATTGCACTGCTGGTGGTGTGTTTCCAATACAATGATCCACCTTTACCGTCGGTAGCACATCAACAAAATCGTTTACGCTTCAGTATGTTGCCTTATTTACTCTGTGCGCTACTGCTGGCGGCCACCGTCAGCCTGATGCAACTTGGACTGGCACCGCATTTGAGCCAATTATTCAATGATTCGGCGACGTCAGTGAGCCACCATGTGGCCATTTTACTGAGTATGGCTGCCGGTTGTACTTTGTTAGCTCAATTTTTGGTGGTGCGTCGACAACGTTTTACCCCCTCTCAGTTGCTGCTGGTGGCGGCCTTATTCATGGTGTTTGGCTTAGGGTTGATGTGTGCTCAATCTTTGGCATTATTCTATGCAGGTTGTGCGCTGGCCTCTTTCGGTGCCGCCATGGCGACACCAGGTTACCAATTGATGTTGAACGACAAGTTATCCACCGGTAAAGGCTCTGGCGTGATAGCGACCAGTCAT
Source organism: Yersinia pekkanenii (assembly GCF_001152565.1). Lineage (GTDB taxonomy): Bacteria > Pseudomonadota > Gammaproteobacteria > Enterobacterales > Enterobacteriaceae > Yersinia > Yersinia pekkanenii. The sequence continues at coordinate 19,315 of NZ_CQAZ01000015.1, forward strand.
ACCTTGGGCTATGGCATGAGCGCGTTAATGGTGCCAGTAGTGGCAAAGTTTTACGGTGAGTCACAGTTAATTGCTGCGGCTCTGATGATGGCCGTTTTGTTGGGCGGTATAAGTGGCTGGCTGTGGTGTCAGCATCGAGAAGCAGCACATTCTGCGGGAGAGTAACTGACATGTCTGGCGTATCAAGCTACCGAATTTTTGATATCAAATTGAAAGCAAAAGAGAATATATCACCTTCACTATTGCGTTGCGTATTTGAAGGGGCCGAAATCAATCGCATGAAACTTGAAGCACCGGATCAGCGCATCAAATTGCTGTTCCCGGCAGAAGACGGTCAGATCCCACAGTTGGAAAAAGGTGATGATTGGTATCGCCGCTACATGGCTATGCCAAAACAACAGCGTCCGGTAATGCGCACCTATACCCTGCGCGCGTTACGTGCGGATGATAACGAGATGGACGTGGAGTTTGTTTTGCATGGTGTGACGGGCCCGGCATCTGCCTGGGCAACCTATGCCAAACCGGGTGATGCTATTCAGGTGGTGGCACCGAATGCGGAGTATCCGCTCGACAGTGGCGGGTATGAGTGGGCTCCTCCAACACAGATGACACAGGCGTTACTGATTGCTGATGAAACCGCGTTACCGGCAGCGGTGGCTATCTTGGAACAATTGCTATTACAGACTAACCCACCACCGGTGCAGGCTTTTTTTGAGGTGCCGGTCGCAGGTGATTGCATCAATCTTGAGCGATACCCGTTTGCGCAAGTGCACTGGTTACCACGTGATGCGAAACATCAACCGGCCCATGGCAGTTTGTTAATTGATGCAGTACGCCGGTGGGTACAGATCCCGGCCGCGGCGCGGGTAGAAGCGCAGTCATTAGGCGAAGAGAGTCTGGGCGGTGAGGTGTTGTGGGAGCGGGCCGAAGGCGCGAATGCTTTCTACGCTTGGGTAGCGGCTGGATCCTCAACGGTAAAAGCCTTACGTCGCCATCTGATAGGGGAGTGCTGCCTGGCGAGGTCCACCGTGAACTTTATGGCGTACTGGTGTTAGTGGCTTGGTTGTCACCGATCTTGCTAGATACACTTGAAGAGCTAGGGGGCTATCATCAACCTGAGTATCCGATGCCCCGGTCTCCTCTGGGAAATTTAAATTATATCAATTGGTTGAGTTAACTTAACTGCGTAAACATGGGGAGTAATAAAGACAGTTTTATCACCACCGCATTGGCGATATCCAGGAAGAAAGCGCCAACCATTGGCACGATGAGAAATGCCACGTGGGAGGGGCCGAAACGCTCGGTAATCGCTTGCATATTAGCAATTGCCGTTGGTGTGGCCCCTAAACCTAAACCACAATGCCCGGCCGCAAGAACCGCCGCATCATAATTTTTCCCCATCACTCGATAAGTGACAAATATGGCGTACAACGCCATGACCAGTGTCTGCACCAGCAAAATAGCCAACATCGGTAATGCCAGAGATGCCAACTCCCACAATTTTAAGCTCATCAACGCCATCGCCAGGAAAAGAGAGAGACTCACGTTACCGACAACAGAGACTGCACGGTCAAAAACCTGATAGAACCCGGTGTAAGTCAGTAGATTACTGAGGATAACCCCGACAAACAGGACATAAACAAAGATCGGCAATTCAAATAGTGAACCCGCCAGTAATCCCATGATATAGCGGCCAGCCATCAAACAAATGGCAATCATGGCGATGGTTTCTACCAAGACCAGAGCGGTGATCATTCGCCCTGACTGAGGTTTCTCGAATGTCGTCGGTTGTAACGCATCTTCCGGTCTTCCCTCAGGAGTGGCTGAATGCTTAATCAGATAAAGTGCAACAGGACCGGCGATCAATCCCCCTAATACCAGACCGAAGGTTGCGCAGGCCATGGCTATTTCAGTGGCATTGCTTAAACCATAATTTTCAACAAATACACTGCTCCATGCGGCCCCGGTACCATGTCCGCCAGACAGTGTGATAGTCCCGACAAGTAACCCCATCAGCGGCTCTAGCCCCAGCATTTTGGCCATGCCAATACCCACTAAATTCTGTAGCAACAACAAACCAATCACGACCACAATAAATTTTATCAGTACCCTACCGCCGGCCCTTAAACTCGCCAGATTAGCGTTAAGACCAATTGAGGCAAAAAACGTCAGCATTAGTGGATCACGTAATGATGTATCAAAGCTGGCTTCCCAACCGGTTGTCTGATGGATAAGCAGCAGCATCAATGCCACCAGCAGACCGCCAGCAATGGGTTCAGGGATAGCATATTTTTGCAGGAAGGGAATGCTTTTGACGCATTGTCTGCCGAGTAATAGGACCAGCGTTGCCGCAACGAGCGTACCATAACTATCAAATTGGGACATATTGGGAACCCCACACAGGTAAGAGCAACGATCTGTTATCTACGTTATTCTTTAAGTACGCTCAACGAACTTATATAGGAGGATGCATCGTAACGCTCCTGTTCACTGTGGGGACGTGCAACTTATTAAGTTAGTGATTCTACGATGGGTGGTTGTATGATCGTAAACAGTCGCTATTGCACCGTAATCACTTAATCAAAGCGTAGCACGACTTTCTCTTGTACAACTCTCTTCGCAATAATTTTTTCTGTATAACATGTTGTTTACATCACGAAAAATGAAACTAACTGGTTTACTTCATCAGGCTTTGGGATTTGACCATTGGTCATTGTTTTGGTCGTGACCATCAGTGTGGCGGAAAAATACCCAGAATAGATATCACATTTCTGAAAAAATATTCGTAGGCATATTCCTACATTAATTTTCCATGATTCTTAGTTTAATTTTTATAATGGTTATTAATCCCTTTGGTTGTATAGGGTTATATTTTTATGTAAGAAAAATCTTATGTATCAGTGGGATGAAATGCTACTTTTAGATTTCAATGAGTTACACATTGTTACATTTAACCCGTTGGTGTTAGATGGCTAATGTTTCTACACTGCGCCCGCTGGTTTTTAATTGATATGCTAATACGTGTGAAAAATACCTGTCCGATACTGTTTCGTGCCATCGGATGAATGGATAGGGTTATCTACCGAGAATGTTTTTTACTTTAATACACGCTGAGCTAATCAGTGGGCACTTGCCTTACGGCTCTGACACCAATCTGCCGCTCCACCTGTACGATTTGGGTACCGGTAATCAGGTGAAAATCCGGTCAGAAGTGATGATCCCGGAAACCCGCGAGTTTGAGTTTGCCAATCTGGGCTTTATCCCGCTGTCGTACTATAAAAACCGTGATTATTCGTGCTTCTTCTCGGCCAACTCGGCGCAGAAACCGGCGCTATATGGCACCTCTGATACCACCGCCAACAGCCGTATCAATGCTCGTCTGCCGTATATCTTCCTGCTGTCGCGCATTGCCCATTACCTAGAACTGATCCAGCGCGAGAATATTGGAACCACCAAAGATCGTCGTCTGCTGATGTGCAAAGCTGTGAAGGCAGTATTAAGATCGTGGCACAGGATCATAACCTGTACATCCCAACCGATAACAATACCGACAAGCTGACTGGCATTCGTATGCACACCCCGTTTGTTGTCACCAAAGAAATCGATGTAAACATTGGTTATATTAAACAACAGGAACATCTATGACTGTCCCGATGCCTTCAGGGCGTACCGTCAATACCGGGGGCGATCCTCGCCATTTTGCTGAATTCAGTGCCTTACGTGACGAAATCGGCAAATTACATCATCCCGCTCGTCCTGATGTTGACTGGGAGCGGGTTGAACAGCTTTGTTTGGCGCTGTTTCGCCAGAATGGCGTTGAATTGCAGACCACGGTTGATTTTACCTTGGCGCGTACGCACATTGCCGGGCTAGCGGGCCTATGTGAGGGGCTGGAGCTGCTGGCGGGATTGCTGTCTCATCAATGGAGTGCGTTGTGGCCACCGCAAACCCATGCTCGGGTGGCATTATTGGCTTGGTTGAGTGACCGGTTGCAACAAGTCTGGCGAACCATGACGTTATGCTACGGCGACCTGGCGCTGGTGTACCGCGCAGAACGCGCGTTGGAACCATTATGTACGCAGTTGCAAACGTTGGAACTCAAACATCTGAGTAAATTGGATGGTGTTCGCCTGATGTTGCATAACGCGGCACTGCGGCTGGAAAGTGCCGAGACAGCCGCTGATACGCCAGAGCGCTTAACGGTTCCGGTGCGACACCCTGCTGTCTCTGAGCCGCAAGTGCCACCCGTATTCTCGTCAGCCGCGGTCAGAGAGCCACTGGTGTATATTGTCAGTGAACCCAGTCCACCGAAGATTCAGCTGGCGTTGCCACCACCGCCCCCTCCGCTTCCACGTTGGAAGGCCGCACACGGTTTTGTCGCCGGTTTATCGCTGATGGCGGTGCTAATGGGCGGCAGTTTCGTTATCTGGCAGTCGGTGTCAACCTATCCGTTACAGGAAGTATTACTGACCAGTGTCGCGTCCTTACCCGCCCCGCTGGCCGCCAAGTCAATAGATAAACTGAAAACACAGGTTTCGGACGCCGAGTGGTCGCGCCTGGCTGAACCGATATTGCAAGCCAGTGCCACCCAGTTAGAACAACTGGCCGCGTTGCCGCCGTTATGGGCGCAAGATCAAGGGGATGCACTATTAGCTCAGGCACAACAACTGTGGCCAGCCAGTCAAGAGGTCAAGGGATTGAGTGCCTTGTGGCAACAACAGCGGGAGGCTGGTGCCGCACCCTTGATGGAACTGGAACACTATGCGCTGGCACAAGCGCGTTTGCAAAAATTGGCTGAGCGCCTAAATAGTTTGGATGAGAAGAGAGGGCGTTATATGACGGTCTCTGAACTGAAATCTGAGGTTTTTGCTATCCAGCAACCACTGGCAGAGAGATTACCGCTGGAAGAACTGCTGCGGCAGTATCAGGTACAGTCGACGTCAGGGCAAACAGCACCATCAGCCCTACGCCAGCAGATAGACAGCCGGTTTGCCCAACTGCTGAACCGATATGCGTTGCTGGTCTCATCCTCTGATGTCGGGCTGGTAACCCACTGAATCCGCCTTATCATGTCAGGATAAGAGCTTCATCACTCTTTTGGGTTAGCTTTTGTCATAAAAATAAGCTGTTACAAGAAAATTTGTTCTATGATCGAGAGCGTGGCCCTCTGATTACTGATTGAGGGATAGCCCATAATGGAGAGTTCTATGTCTCATATGCCATTAATTCAGCTCCCTCATACTCACGGTGAAAGCTGCCGCTGTAATAGCCCCGCGTTTGTACGCATCAATACCGTATTTTCCCAGAAAGCGGCCCAGTCAGCCTCCATTACTGCGGCTACCGTTGCCGCGGCAGTACCGGGAGCAAAACCACAAAAAAGAGATATTGCCGCTAATGCTGTGCGCGTGATGGCTTTTATTAATGTTCGTATCTTTGATGGTGTTTCAGACCACTTGCGAGATGGATTACGGGTATTAGTCGAAGGCAACAAAATAAAATCGGTAGAGCCTGCGGATACCCCGTTGTCGCCGGATGTAGAGCTGATTGACGGTGGTGGTGGCATATTGATGCCGGGGCTGATTGATGCACACTGGCACGCCATTATGGCTCGTCCGTCGATGATGACCGCAATGACGGCAGATTTTAACTATATCCAGGCATTGGCCATCGCTGAGGCAGATGCAACATTGATGCGTGGTTTCACCACCGTGCGTGATATGGGGGGGCCGGTTTTTGGCTTGAAACGTGCCATTGACGAACAAGTAGCCATTGGCCCACGTATCTTCCCTTCGGGTGCCTTCATTACCCAGACCGGTGGGCACGGTGATTTTCGCTTAATCGGTGAATTACCTCATACCCCATCAGATCCCCTTAGCTACGCCGAGCGCGTGGGTATGACGGCGATTGCCGATGGTGCTGATCAGGTGCTATTGCGGGCCAGAGAGCAATTGATGCGGGGAGCATCACAACTCAAATATATGGCGGGCGGTGGTGTGGCGTCTATGTACGACTCAATCAGTGTCACTGAAGGGTCTGTTCCAGAGATTCAGGCGGCGGTTACGGCGGCTGAAAATTGGGGCACTTATGTCACGGTTCACGCCTACACTGCCCGAGCGGTCACGATGGCCATCAAAGGGGGGGTTAAATGTATTGAACACGGCCAATTAGTGGATGAAGAAACCGTCCAGTTAATGGCAGAAAAAGGAGTTTGGTGGAGCTTGCAACCCTTCCTTGATGACGAAGATGCCGTGCCTATGGCCAGCCCCGCGTCACGCGCCAAGCAGCTCGAAATGGTCGCTGGTACTGATAACGCCTACATGCTGGCGAAAAAATACCACATCAAAACGGCATGGGGTACCGATACGCTGTTTGATGCCCGGTTGGCAACTCGGCAGGGGGCGCAATTAGCCAAGCTGATACGTTGGTATTCACCTCTTGAGATCCTCACGATGGCGACCCGTATTAACGCTGAACTTTGCGCCTTTTCTGGCCCAAGAAATCCCTATCCCGGTAAGTTGGGTGTGGTAGAGAATGATGCGCTGGCTGACTTGATTCTGGTTGATGGTAATCCGCTGGATGATATCCAACTTATTGCTCAGCCTGAGAAAGCCTTCCGGTTAATCATGAAAGATGGGCAAATCTTCAAAAACACCTTGGGAAACGATCAGTAGCGGTAGTTTATGAGAGGGAACCTGATTTCTGGAGGGGTGAACCCTGTTAATTGAGGCCATTTAATGAATAAAATGACTTCCTTTAGGAAGCCGCAGTGGATGCTTTTCAAGTGCTTAGGCTCTGGGAAATTGAACTTATGGCGTGAGTCATGGCTTTTGTTTTCGGTTATCGCCCTGAGTGGTTGTACACGAGTCGCGGCTCCCTCTTTTGCACTATTGGGTTCCTATTTTCCCTCCTGGCTGGCTTGCGCTTTTATCGGGGTTATCGCGGCGGTGATGGCGCGAGTCCTGTTTATTCGCGTAGGTATTGATGAGGTGCTGCCGTGGCGGCTGTTGGTGTATGTCTGCCTGGCGCTGGCGGTGGCATTTATCTGTTCCCTATTACTGTTTGCGCGATGAATGATAAATATGAATAAACAAACGGAGAGTGGGCGTAAGCGGCAACTGGCGCTGATTATCGCAGGGCTTATCGTGGTCGCCGCGGCGATATCGGGGTGGCTTTCAGTGCGGCAAACCACATTGAATCCGTTGTCTGAGGATGCAGAGTTGGGGGCCAGCGTGGTGCATGTCGCCAGTTCGGTACCGGGCCGTATTATTTCGATTAATGTCGAGGAGAACAGCAAAGTCCGGCGTGGCGACCTGCTGTTGACTCTCGAGCCGGATCTTTATCGTCTGCGGGTCGAGCAGGCGCAGGCTGAGTTGAAAATGGCGCAGGCCGCGCAGGATACCCAGCAAAGAACGGTGGTCGCTGAACAATCCAATGCGGAGATCACTAATGAGCAGATTGTACGGGCACAAGCCAATCTTAAATTAGCCACTCAGACACTGGCACGGCTGCAACCGCTGCTACCTAAAGGCTATGTCACAGCCCAGCAGGTTGACGATGCGGCGACAGCAAAACACGATGCCGAGGTCAGCCTGAAACAAGCACTGAAACAGTCTTTTGCCGCTGAAGCCTTGGTCAGCAGTACCGCCGCGTCTGAAGCGCTGGTGGTCGCGCGGCGTGCGGCGTTGGCTATTGCTGAACGTGAACTGGCGAATACGCAAGTCCGTGCACCTCATGATGGTCGGGTGGTGGGGCTGACGGTTTCTGCCGGGGAGTTTATCGTGCCGGATCAGGCTATTTTCACCCTCATCAATACTGAACATTGGCATGCTTCGGCGTTTTTCCGCGAAACGGAGTTGAAGAACATCAAGGTGGGTGATTGCGCCACCGTATATGTCATGGCGGACAGACAGCGCGCAATTCAGGGGCGGGTTGAGGGGATTGGTTGGGGCGTTAGCTCTGAGGATATGTTGAATATCCCCCGTGGCCTGCCTTATGTGCCGAAGTCGCTGAATTGGGTGCGGGTTGTTCAGCGCTTCCCGGTGAGGATCAGTCTGGAGAGTCCACCGGAGGAGCTGATGCGTATCGGTGCCACTGCGGTGGTGGTAGTGCGAAATGACGACGGTTGCTGACGGTACTCTTGGCGGTATGATCCGTCAGGCAAAAGCTGATTTAGCCTTTTTCCCTGGGCGGTTTGCTATGGCCTGGCGTGTGGCGGCGCTGTGTGCATTAATGGCCATGGTCGCCATGGTGTATGGCATCCCGGAATCGGCTCTTAGTTGCTATCTTATTATCTTCGTTATGAAGCCAGATGCTGTTGAAAGCATGGTGATGGCCATCGCTATCACGGTGTTGGTGTCGTTGGTGGTTGGGCTGGTATTTCTACTTATCCATTTCACTCTGGAGGCCGCGCCACTGCGTATGGCCGCTTTGATCGTCAGTTCGTTTTTATTTCTCTATCTTGGCTCGGCGAGCAAACTTGGCCCGGTAGGCAGTATTATCGCACTGGTTATCGCTTTTGTGATGACGTTACTCAGCAATATTCCCATGGGCGAAGTGGCAACAAGAGGGCTGTTGTATGCCTGGTTAATGGCTGTTTCCCCGATGTTACTGATTATCGGCTTTAATCTTTTTCTTGGTCGGATGCCACAAGGGTTATTGCGGGCCAGTTTATCCGAACGATTATTCGCTGTTGCCGAGGCATTGCGGCAACCTGATGCCGCCACTATGGCTGGTGTTGAGACGCTGCTAGCAGAAGGGCAAAATGAACATCAGCAACGGGCACTTTTTGTCCGTATTTTTCATCTGCGGCCTGCTACTGAGGCTATCTGGCTTGAAAGTGCGGTAAAAAGCAGTTACCGGTTACTGTTGGCCACCTCGGCGTTACCTGCGACCTCAGCAGAGAGTGTGCGCCTTGAGCTGGCGGCCTACTGTAACGATGCTGCGCAGGCGATTGCCGCGGGTGATCTTGCGGCTCCCCCCCGGTTTGCTATTGAAAATGCAGGTGATGAACTCGATGAAATCAGCAACGCGCTGATAGCACTGGCGAATGCTGATAATGGGCAAGATTTGGCTGCGCCGAAATCCTCATTTTTTGCAGCGGACGCGTTCACTAATCCTGTTCATCAGCGTTTTGCATTGAAAACGACGGCAGCGGCGCTGATTTGCTATCTGATCTACACCGCCTTGGACTGGCAGGACATTCATACCGCCATGATCACCTGCTATGTTGCGGCACTGGGTACCACGGGGGAGACTGTTCATAAATTAGTGCTACGGATTATCGGTTGCCTGATCGGGGCGCTGATGGGAGTGCTGGCGATCATTTTCATCATTCCCTACCTGAGTGATATTGGCGAGTTAATGGCTTTGGTATTTGGCGGCGTTATATTGGCCGCGTGGGTGTCATGTGGCAATGAACGTATTGCGTATGCCGGTGTGCAGATAGGGTTGGCTTTCCTGCTTACCGTATTGCAAGGCTTTGGGCCGAGCACCGATATGGGAGTGGCTCTCGACCGGGTGATTGGTATTCTGCTGGGTAATTTGGTGGTGTATGTGATCTTTACTCGGGTGTGGCCAGTGGCCATTGTCGATGCTGTGCGCGTACATATTAATAACGCGTTGAAGGGGCTGACCCATTTGGCCGCACTGTCGCCCGATGCTCGGCCTGCGGCGCTAAGAGAAGCCACAATCGTTGAAGCAGAGATTGCCCGCGCACAAGAAGAGCTGGCGCTGATCCCCTTTGAGCCAGCCCAGTTACGCCCCTCGCGAGAAGAGTGCGCACGTCTGCACGCTATATTGGTCGAGATGGGCAGATTGTGCCCAGCGCTATCTCTGGCAACTAAAAAATCATTGTCTGATGTTAAACAACTGCGCCGTCTCTCGGGCAGTGGTGACCTGATGACATTATCGGATGGACAACGGCAGAATAGCGGAGCTTTACGGCAAGAATTATCGCCGGTTGAGTTGACTATTCAACAACGTATAAAGCGACTTGAGGAACTTCTGGGGACATGATGACGCATGCTGTACTGACGGCCCGGATAGCCAAAACAGGTCTTACTTGCACGGTAATTGGCTTGAGTATGTTGATTGCCAGTTGCGCCACCGATCGATTGGATCTCGCGCCAGCATTGTATTCCGAACCTTGGGTTTCTGATGTGAATAGCGGGGTTGCCACGGGGCCCGCTAATTTTTCCGTACCGCCGAATTCGCGGGTGGCGGAACTGGCGCAGCCTGCGACAATAAAGAGCGGCCATATTTACTCGTTACCAGAGCTGATCGATATTGCCCAAACTCAGGATCCTGATACCCGTATTGCCTGGCAGCAGGCGCGGCAGGCAGCGTTGGCGGTAGGAATGGGGGAGGCGGTATTTTTACCGATCATTTCCGCGAGTGTGATTGGCGGCTACCAAAGTACCAGCACGCCGTTACCTTATGCCATTGGCGGTGATAAGGATGTTAATACCTCTGGAAGCGCGGTGGTTCCTGCTTTAGCATTACAGTGGCTTATTTTTGATTTTGGGCAGCGCAGCGCGTTGCTTAATGCGGCTAAACAGACCTCTTATGCTGCCAATGTGAGCTTTAATGGCATGCACCAGAAGCTCATTTATGATGTCACTCGCACTTACTTCCAATATGGCGCAGCACAAACCCAGAGGCAGATAGCAGAACAAACGCTGAAAAATAGCCTAAAGATCCAGGATGCGGCGCAGCAACGGCGGAAAAATGGTATTGCGACCACCGTAGAAGTGGCGCTGGCACAACAGCAGGTTGCGCAGTCTGAGCTACGCCGCGTAGTGGCAAAAGGCACTGAACGTGATGCTTATCAGGCATTACTGGGTGCGATGGGGGTTTCTCCGTCACTGGATATCAACGTCGCTTATGCCGAAGATCGCGCTTTGCCGGATGTTACCAACGCGCCGACCGAAAACATGATCCGGCTGGCCCTTTCCCAGCGGCCAGACGTGTTAGCCAGCTATGCGGCGGTCGAAGCCGCCAAGGCGGGTATCAAAGCCACGGAGGCCGATTTCTTACCAAAAGTCTATCTTGCCGGGGCTGTCGCGGGCGGTGATGGGCGCTTTGATATTCAGGGTCTACCGGGTATCAGCCAGCAAACCTCTTCTTCCAGTATTTTGGTTGGTGTCAGTGTTCCTCTTTACGATGGCGGGATACGTGCGGCGCGAGTTAAAGAGGCAGGATCCCGCGCGGCAGTTGCTGCTGAAGGGTTTAAGAAGATGCAAGATCTGGCTGTGCGTGAAATTGTGGTGGCGGCCGATACCTTGCGCTCCGCGCTTGAATCCAATCAGGCGGCCTTAAATCTGGTGAAAACATCATTTATCACCTATGACGCTGCGCTGGAGTCTTATCGTAATGGTGTCGGCACAATCACGGTCGCCAATGAGGCAGCAAATAGTTTGTTGAATGCACAACAAATGAGCACCGATGCTCATGCGGCCTCTTTGGTTGCTGCGGCTAACCTGGCTTTCGTCATGGGTAAAATGACTAATGCCTCAGAGCCTTTGGCACTGCTTCAATAACGGTTAATAAGCTTTCCCCTTGATAAAAAACAGATGACTCCGGTAAGATTTTACCCGAGTCATCTGATGTCATTGCGGGAAGCCGACTTTAACTGATTTTACCTGGCTTCTTTAATCTATTAAGACAGGCTCTCTTTATTTACCTACCGAAGGGTGAAATCTCCCTTGTTTCAGTTCTTCTCGAATGATCGCGTGCTTATCTTCAGTAAATTTATATTTTCTCATAATCAGAATACGGACTACTGCACCTAATGCGGGCAGCAGAGAAATACAGAAGAATAAACCGTTTAATGTCCACTCTGACTGAGCCACGTTAGGTATATAGCCCAATATTGACAGGATCAAACCTGAGGCACCACCAGCGACGGCAACCGATAGTTTTCCGACAAAAGTCTGCCCAGAGAAGGTGATGGCGGCACAACGTTTACCGGTATGATAGTAAGAATATTCTACAGTATCAGCAATCATCGCTGAAATAAGCGGATTGGTCATCATAAAAATTGCAGTGATTATGGTCAGCCACACCATGACTGCTACCACATTATTATAACCCGTAAACCAGAAACCAATGCGGGCGATTATTTCCAGCACGCAGAGTGCAATAAACAAGTCTCTCTTTTTAAAGTGACGGGTTAAAAAAGGTGTTCCCAGACAAGCCAAAGCACAGACGAAAGTAATTAAACCTATAACAGAAACCAGTTCAGCATCTTTCATATTATAAGTGAAAAAGAAAATATAAAATGCATTAACGATATTAGAAAAAACGTTCATAAAAAAGGCACTAAGTATAAAGAATAGCGGCTTATTTTGCCAAACGACAATAAATGTCTGCTTTAAAGTGACTTTTTCAATAACCGTGACTTTTACGCGTTCTTTCGTATTAAAGAATCCATTCAACATCAGTATCACCCCCAAAACCATGAGGATGATAACCCCAGCCAGATAGCCACGATCGGCGCTGTTCTCCGCAAATAACCCACTGATATACGGGAATAAAACCATTGTGGCACCAATGCCTGCATTCACACCCAACATTGCACAAGTCGCGGTCTTAGCACGCTCTTGCGGTTCATCCGTCATTACTGTACTCATCGACCAAAACGGAATATCAGAAAGAGCATATAACGTCCCCCACAAGACATAGGTGACACCCGCATAGATTGTTTTGGTCATCAGGCTGGCTTCGATATTATAAAAAGCAGCCACGGTGACGATGAAAATCAAAAATGGTGTAAACAACAAGTATGGGCGGAATTTTCCACGCCGCATGTTAATCGTATCCATCACCCCTGCAATTAGTGGGTCATGTACTGCATCCCATACTCTGGCGATCAAGAAAATCATACTTGCTGCTACTGGTGAGATCCCCATAATGTCGGTATAGAAAAAGAGAATAAAACTGCCAACCAGCCCGAAACTGAAGCACTGGCCCATTCCATAGCCAAAATAAGACGCGAGTTCTTTCATTGGTATTTTTGCACTTGAATGATTCATGTCCATTCTTAGCCTTTTATATTATGTAGGATACAGGTAACTTTTTAATTTCCGCTATGGCAATACATAAGATTTAGCTGACATAACGGAACAGGCTATATTTATTTTTCTTGTTGAGTTAGCATTTTTAGAAGTTCTATTTCCGAGGGGTCGTAAGCAACACCATCCTCATTAAAGACATCATGGAACCAACGAGCTTCATCGTCTTTATCAATACGCTTAATTTCAGGCCACGGAATGTAAGTTTGGGTTTTTCCTTTGACTAACCCCCATTGGTAACAACCAATGCCTTCAGCTTTAAATAAAGGTAACTGTTCATGTATTTTCGATTCGGCATGACGTGCCAGCCATTCAGTACACAGCATTGGACGTTTATATTCTTTTAGGATACCGATCGTTTTATTCATTAAATCCAATGGCACGTAAGCATGGAAAGAGATGATATCTGATAATTCCAATGCCCGTTGATCGGTCGGATGCTGATAAATAGGCGCACTGAGATCCAAAATATTAGCGATATGCCAGGCTGCGACCGTTAATGGCTGTAGCGGGCTGATTTCCCGAGCCCATACAAAGGCTTTTTCCATTAGCTGGTGGCTGTATTCTTCCATTGCTGAATCAAAGGCATATTCACCGGTCAGAGTGAAAATCATACGATTGGTGGGTTCGTTGTAAAGATCCCAGATAACGATCCGTTCATCCTGAGCGAAATGACCGATAATATCTTTGATATAGTGCTCAACTTGCCCCCATAAATAAGGCTGCATAACGATATTGCGACCAGGGCTGGCAGCGGCCTGACTATTATGTAAACCGGTAACCGGTTGTTTTTGTTGCCCGATAAATGGATGGTCACCTGAAAATCCACAATCATCCATCAGGGTTAACATCACCTTGATGCCTGCTCGCTGACAAATATCGAGAAAATCTTCAATTCGAGCCATCAACCCATCACGATCATGCTGCCAGACAACAAAAGGCAAATTGGTTCGCAGCGTGTTGTACCCAGCCTCGGCAGCCCATTGCAGCTCTTGAGCAATACACGTCGGATCGAAAGTATCCTGTTGCCACATTTCAGTCCAGTTGACAGCACTACGCGGTAAGTAGTTAAAGCCACGCAACCATCCCTGCTGTTTATGCCATTCCCATGATTTTTCTTCAGACCATTTGTTCATCATTATTTTTCACCTAATACATAATTAGTTCATTAGCTAATATATTAGCTAATGAACTAATCTCAAATGTTTATTGCATTAAAAGCGACATACATCACGAAAATATTTTTGATGAAAAAGGATAAATAATTATATATCAGTGTATTAATTGGTATTTATCCTGAAGTTAAGGCTTGAATAGCGAGAATGAAACACCTCGGTGAGTCATTGGTCAGGTAGGAGCCAAGCTCCCATTCTGCGAGACTAAAATCTGTTAGTATAAAAAGAGATGAAGCATAGCCAGTATGAGTAAAATATTATGAGTGAAAAGACTAAAGTGACCATGAGCCACATAGCCGCCAAAGCAGGTGTCTCACAATCGACGGTTTCATTGGTGTTAAATGGGTCTTACAGCATCAAATTAGCCGATGACACCAGAGAAAAAGTGCTACGCATTGCTCAGGAAATGGGCTACGTGCATAAAGCGGTAGAACGTTTGGTTGTTAGGGATAAAATTGCATTAATTATCAATGGACTAATAAATCACGATCCCTTTATTGAAGCGATTAGCGCTGTTCAGCAGGCGGCCTGGCAACATAATAAATTATTGGCAATTTTTGATCAGGAAAATGAACCAGAACATTGCGCCGCCCTTGAAGAGGAAATCAGTGGGGGAGGTTATCAGGGGGTGATTTATGCCTCTTGCATGACCAGCCAACTGACCCCGATGTTCCAGAATCTATCTATTCCGATGGTGATGCTCAATGGTTACTGCCCTGAGTTACCCGAGGTTCCCTGTATTTTACCGGCCGATAAAATCGGCGCTTATAAGGCCACCAGCCATTTATTGCAGCAGGGATATCAACGGATTGCTATTCTGGCTGGTGAACTGTGGATGGATGCTGCCAATGATCGTATTAGTGGTTACCGGCAGGCATTAATAAACCATGATATTTGCCCGGATGAATGCTATATCCAGGTGACAAATTGGTCATTGAAAGAAGCCTATAAGAAGACACTGGAATTACTGGCATTACCTTCCAGACCAGAAGCGATTTTTTGTAGCAGTGATTATATTGCATTGGGATGTTATCAGGCAATTTTGTCACAAGGGTTGCATATTCCTGATGATATAGCGGTTATCGGCTATGATAATCAAAGTATTTCCTCCGAACTCTCACCAGAATTAAGCTCAGTAGATTTACCTTATGGGGAAATGGGAGAAATGGCTTTGCACACCCTACTAAAAATAACGCAACGACAACCATTACTGTCATTGAAAATGAAAGTGGAGGGTGAATTGGTCATCCGGCAGTCTTCTATCAGGCCAGCGAAATAATCTATCCCCGTTCAGCACCAACAAAAATAGAGAACTCGATCGCTCAACATATTGATATTCCTGCGGCGGCCTAACAGAACCTTTATGAGGCGTGCCTGCTAAAACATAAACTGGCAACTTATGCTGCCAGTTTATGTTCGGCTTACTGCGCCTTTATCTTTCTTCCAATGGATAACTTTGGAAACTCCACAGCCCAAGCGCTTTCAGGCCATCCCGATAGATGCCTTGTAAATCATTACGAGTCATTTCCTGAAGGTCTTTCAGCGGTTTATCTGGTGATGCGACCGCCATAAAGTTGATATTACTTGGACCAGTTTCCCAACTGGCGATAGTAAACACCGCTACTGCACGGCGGACATGACTGCCAGAACTAATAATGATGGCATTTTTAATCCGGTGTTTTGCCAGCACATAACGGCTGAATAAAGCGTTTTCAACGGTAGAACGGGCATAATTATCCTGATAAATACGTTCAGGTTTAACCCCTTTACTCACGAGCCAGTCAGTCATTAATTTACCTTCAGTTTTCCCATTCTGCGGGACGCCGCCGGTGACAATAATTAATGCCTCTGGTAACTGTTTGGCAATATCTAATGTTTTCTCCAACCGCTGAATAAGAACCTCATTCATGGTCCCATCAGGATTTAATGCATAACCTAATGTTACAATCGCATTTTGTTCTGGTGTCGATTGTAACTGTGAAAGTTCTGCTGCCGAGAGCTTGTCAGTAATGGGGATTTTTGACACGGTATTAATAACGGTAAAAAAGCGATCCAGATCGCGTGATTTTAAGGGGTTAATTCGCTTTAGTTGATCTTGATAAGCTTGACTTTCGGCATCTTGGCCCATGAACCGGGTCCATACAGAAAGATAAATCAGGGCACTAATATCTTCAGGGGCATCGGCTAAGATATTTTTATAAATACCAATGGCCTTTTCAATGTTGTTGTTATAAACATAGGCGCTAGCTGCGCTAAACAACAGGTCGGCACGATAGGGTTCTAGCTGGTGTGCTTGCAGCAGTTTCTGTGCCACCACCTCCATATTGGATGGTAATTTTCCGGTAAACCCGGCACCAGATATACGTGTGGGGCTTTTAAATGCCTGCAATGCTTCGCTAACCAGCAAATCAACGGTTTGTCGCTGTGTCACATAGTTCTGGTAATTAGCCTGTGGCTGAACCACGTCAGTCGATGCTACGCTTTGTGCTGAAAGCGCAATGCTAATTGCTAGCATTAATAACTTACCGCGACGGTAAGCGTTTGAAAATATCTTTTCCATCATAAAATTCCTTCTAAAGTGTCACATTTATTTTGATAAAGTTTTATCTTTTTGTTATTTCGGTGCCACCCGATGTTTAAAATAGATATGGCTGGCCTGGTGCTCAATTTTTGATAGGTTATCACACCGTAAATGATGGGCAAGGGTGAAGACACTCAAATTTGATACCCAACCCTTTTTTAGCCAGTTATGTTGTGGCGTTGTGACGAAAAACAGAACACCTAGTGAAGATACTTTAAAAAGGAGTTCAGTTATGAAAAAACGCAATCTTCGAACATTAGTTAAAAATTAAAGCATTTAGGCGTGCCGGTTCCGGATATATAACAGATCTTCAGGCTGATCTGCGTACCCTATTAAAACCCGGTCGTCATATGGTCACCAAATCGTTTTTTTAATTTTTCATGTTCATCCTTATTGGTATAATTTTTAGAGCCAATTAACGTCCTTACTTCTGTAATTAAAGGTAGGTCTTTCACATCGTCTTCTTTTAATAATCCTAATTTTTTCTTCATTAACCAATCGTATTGAAATGTTTTTATTGTCTCGTGTATATTAATTAATTTAAGCCCGGCCTTATGTTTTCCTTCAGCGAACTCAATGTTTATTGGAAAAGGATTTTTGTTTTCCGTTAAAAAGTTTAATAATTGGAAAACGAGATTGAGATATTTTCTTGTTCCCTTTAAATTTTCATTTT
Organism: Yersinia pekkanenii; assembly: GCF_001152565.1. Taxonomy (GTDB): domain Bacteria; phylum Pseudomonadota; class Gammaproteobacteria; order Enterobacterales; family Enterobacteriaceae; genus Yersinia; species Yersinia pekkanenii. Next base: position 36,814 of record NZ_CQAZ01000015.1, read on the forward strand.
CATACATTTTCTGTTGAATTTCTTGTTGTTTAAGAGACTCTTCACTCAATTCTTCTTCTCCAAAAAGAATATCGTGAGCCTGCTTGACATAGGTTTCTTCATTGCTTAATGCTTTAAGCATTTTTGTGTAAAACTTGCTGTCATCTTTTTTATCATGTCTGGATTCTTTTACTAACTCATCAATATTTTTTTCTAAATCTTTAATATTAATATCTTTAGGAAACATATGTTTTTTTGTTATTTCATCTTCATGTAATACACAGGTTATTTTCTCTTGCTCATTATGACCTTCAATGGGAAGACTCAGAAGATTGGATTCTGCACCGGCGTTTTTATGCAGATAAACAAATTCACCGCTGGTACCTGCTCCTGAGGTTGTAATACCATGGGCATCAATTAAATACGCCAAATGCATGGCATTGTAACCTGGAATGGCATTGTTACCACAGAAAATAAAGACTTTATCATTATAACCGTCATGTTCATTATCTATTCTGTCTTTAATGATACCTAAGATTTTATTTGTTTTTTTATGAGCATATATGTATATGACTGAATCAATTTTTTCGTGATCAGTTACCTCTTTGCCTTTTATAACGCCAGAGAAGTTGTCTATATTATTCTCAGGTTTATTATTATCTAATTTATTTTTATTTGCTTCATTAAATATTTTTTTATATATATCTTCTCTAATGCCTTCCATAAGGGGATTGTTTTCTTTATAGAGTTTTTCTAAGGTTGTATGTGCTTCTTTTAATGTGTTTTTACCCCCGAGGCTGATATGAGATATCTTCTCACCTCGGCCCCCTAAGACCTTAGCCAAAACTGCATTTTTCATATTTAGATTATTTTTATCATGAGGATCTTTCAAATCTAAGAGTATTGCATGATTTTGTTGATCTAATCGATTGCTTGGGTTTATGTTATTGTTTCTAGCTGCTTTTTGTAATGCGGGATCCATATCAGAAAGAATTTTAATATTATCTTTTCCATAATCATTAACCAACTCAGTCATAAGTGTATTGGCTTGCATACGTTGGAGGTTATCGATTTTTTTACCTTTATATTTGTTTTTTTCTTCATATTCTATTTCTGATATTTTTTTTGTTAGCTTTATGGGTTCACCAAAATATTTTACTAGAAAATTATTTTTTTGTAAAAGTTTGATTTTTTCTTCATAAGTAAGTTCTTCGTCATAAAATATATTATTTAATTTGTTACGTAATGGCTGTAACGCTATGCGTTCAAGAATTTTAGCGTCATCTGAACCTCCTGTTTCTGGATTAAGATACCCGTAAACAGGTTTTTCTGATTCAATTACTTTCACCTTAATACTCTTATCTAATAGTTTTTCTATAAGTGTTTTCAGTATTTCTGGGCGTTCTTTTTTATCCCAAAGTGGCGGGACATAAAGTATGACTAAATAGTTTTTATCTATAGTGCCATGTTCAATTGCGTGCCTCACGATATCCAGCGTACGGCCAGTATGCCCACCACCAGTAGGCGAATACCCTACCACTAATATGTTCTTCTCCGGACTAGCTTCAGTTGTGCTACGACTTGATCCATCATCAGTTTTTGGTTTTTTTTTGGGTTTTTCACATATTTTTAGCATCTATATATCCTAGGTATTTTAGAAATGCTGGGTTAGGTAATCGTGATGTTTTTCATCTGTTAGTAATAAGTAAACGTAAATATTGTTTTATCTGATCTATATGGAATCTCTCTATATTAGATAGCCATGGATACAATTTTAATTATCTGTTGTGAAATTAAAAATATAATTAATTAAGATGATTTTTTACTGATTATTTACTTTATTAAAATATAGTTATAAAACTAGCCTCTATCATTTTGCCCATTAAGGGGGCTTAATTTCATGCCTATTGGTGCTCCGATTTTAGACAAGCCAGCCGGATATACTCCTGTAGCCCCGTTATTTGCTGGTCGGCGATGGCGATCCGGTACCGGAGATCGAAATAATGCCGTTTAGCGGCGTCAGTAAATCGGGGTTGGGCAGCATCAACCACGCAGGAGGTTCGGGTGGCCCCATTTCTAACGGGCACGGAACCGATTGAGTTGAGCTGCAAGCGCTGAGAGCCAGTGGCAACAGCATTGCGCAAATCATCAATGGTCGTTTTTGCATGGGCGAGTTCCTCTGTATGTTGTTTATCCAGTGCGGCAACGTATTGTTGTTGCTGTTTTTGTACGGCAAGGACGACGTTAGCTGCTGTCAGAGCTTGCTGATTTTGTCGAGCTGAGTTCTTCCAATCAGTGGCAAGTCGATGGTAATGGCGCGTGCTCAGTACTGAACCGAACAGTGCCAGTAGTAACAATAAGCCGATAAATAAGAGGGTTCGATTCGGCATGGCTTGATCTCCGGTTGATCCTGGTAACGAGTTGTATACATATCTATGTCCTACATGAGAACTATGATTTAAATAAATTAGTTGAAAATAGGTCTGTCTTTTCGGCGGTCAGTGTTATGTGGGTCCTGAGTATTTAAAATAAATAATTTTTATGGATAATGCTGCCGAGATAACTCAAAATGTGGCCCATCCTTTAGTGATATCCAATCACCTCCCCAGATAATAGGAATATTAAGATGTTGTGCGGCTTGCTTGGCGGTATTAGCTAGCTCAGCAAAAGCTGACCAGTTATCCCATGGGGTCATGCCATTGATTAACGGTACCAGGTCAACAGCATGACCGGTTAAATGCCGGCTATTTAACGTTTGACTGTGCCCATCATTAACCATTTTTTTTTGCTTTTCTGCCGTTCTAATGCCTTCAATAACGATGAAATCTGTGTGAGTCAGGTATAAAGTTAAGTGCACCACTTTCACCAAATCAGGATGCACGCCATTTAAGTTTTTTTCGCTTCTTTCACTGAATTTAAATAGATTATTTGTACTCATTTTTACCTCCATGGTTAAAGAACTTTCTCCATAGATAATGTATTCCTGAACCACCCATGGTTCCGAACAAACCTGATATAGCAAACGTGATATACAAGCTGACACCGCTCTCAAAACTGAGGAACCCACCAAGGAATCCAGCAAAATTGGAAACAATTATCTGACTTAATACTTTTTTATTGTCCCATCTGTCATTATTTTCTTTTATATCAATAATATACCTAACAAGCCCCCCCCAGGCGGATAATGCTCCGATAATTAGCCATATAATAATGACCTCAAGGCTTGGGGTGTCTAATTCCATATGTTCTCCCTTTGGTTGTAGTGGCTCTTTTGTTTCATTGTGTTATCTATGCTTTTATTGATTTTCCCCCACCCTGTTTATAGCGATGTCAGTTATGGCGGATGAGAAATGAACAATAACTTAATTAGGCGGGTCGTGCGTGTTTATAACCTTATTTTGCGCAATAGACAACGTGTATGAAATATAAATTGCATAAAAGGCAATTTGCATTGTTAGCAATGTACTTTCTTTTGATTTTTTTGCACTGTTAATATCGATGTGTGAGTGTATATCAATATTTTAATAGAATGTGTCCTTTGACGTTTTGTGGCGGTAGCGTTGTTTTTATATATGCTCATCAGATCAATGACAGTTTGATTCTTGATTTTTCACTATGTATTTTATTATTAATCAATGAGGTTATTATGTCTACAAATGCATCGCAGATTGCTGTTGAATACCCGATTCCTACTTATCGTTTTATTGTATCCATTGGTGATGAACAAATCCCATTTAATAGTGTGTCAGGCTTGGATATAACCTATGACACGATTGAATATCGGGATGGTGTGGGCAACTGGTTTAAAATGCCAGGGCAGCGTCAGTTGATTAATATCACCTTGCGAAAAGGTGTTTTCCCAGGGAAAACAGAGTTATTTGACTGGATTAATTCAATTCAACTTAATCAGGTAGAGAAAAAAGATATTACGATTAGCCTGACCAATGATGCAGGTACCGAGTTACTCATGACCTGGAGCGTTTCTAATGCTTTCCCTACCTCACTGACCTCGCCTTCATTTGATGCCACCAGCAATGATGTTGCTGTTCAAGAAGTGACACTGGCGGCAGATCGAGTAACGATTCAAGCTGTTTGATTTTTTGATACTTATTTTGTTTTGATAAAGGAATTATTATGACGACTAATACCAGCTACCCCGGTGTTTATATCGAAGAGCTGAACAGCCTTGCCCTCTCTGTTTCAAACAGTGCTACTGCAGTACCCGCTTTTGCTACAGTAAAAGATAATGATTTTGTTAAAAGCGGTGTGGCAACCCGAATTAACTCATGGATGGATTATCTTAATCTTGCTGGCAATTTTAATAATAGTGACAGATTGAGTATTTCTTTACGTGCCTATTTTACCAATGGCGGCGGCTATTGTTATCTCATCAAAACCAGTGATCTAGAGGCAGTCATTCCAACCTTGGATGATGTCACATTATTAGTTGCTGCAGGTGAAGATATTAAAACGGCAGTGGACACGTTATGTCAGCCTGGCAAGGGGTTATTTGCCATTCTTGATGGCCCAGAAACGGCGTTGACAATGGATGGAGCCGAGGCTGCTCAGAATAAGTATACCGCGACTCCATTTGCGGCAGTTTATTACCCTTGGCTAACCGCTGACTGGGCCGATGCCGATATTCCGCCAAGTGCTGTGATGGCAGGGGTGTATGCCGCAGTGGATCTGTCCCGAGGCGTGTGGAAAGCACCGGCTAATATCGCGTTGAAAGGTGGTTTGGAACCGAAGTTTTTGGTTACTGATGACTTGCAAGGGGTCTATAACTCGAATCGGGCTTTCAATATGATCCGAAGTTTTACCAATACGGGTACCACAGTTTGGGGGGCAAGAACGCTGGAGGATAAAGATAACTGGCGCTATATCCCGGTGCGCCGTTTGTTTAATACCGCAGAGAGAGATATCAAGCGGGCCATGAGCTTTGCCGTCTTTGAGCCAAATAGCCAGCCTACCTGGGAGCGGGTACGTGCGGCGATCAGCAATTATCTCTATGCTCTGTGGCGTCAAGGGGCCTTAGCCGGTAACAGTGAAGAAGAGGCGTATTTTGTGCAAATTGGTCTAGGTGTCACCATGACCGCTGATCAAATTAATGAAGGAAAGATGATCATTAAAATCGGCATGGCGGCCGTTCGGCCAGCGGAATTTATTATTCTTCAGTTTACCCAAGATATTGAACAGCGTTAATTCACTGATTATGAGGAATTACCATGCCTGATATTTCAAGAACAACACCGGGTGTTTATATTGAAGAAGATGCGTCATTGGCATTCTCTGTTAATAATAGCGCCACGGCTGTACCTGTTTTTATTGGTGACTTTACGCCGAAATCGGTAGGTACCACCAGGGCCTGTACCCGTATTAATAATTGGCTTGAGTTTACCTCGGCTTATTCTCTGGCTCCTGCAACTGAAGTTGTAATTATATCCACTGAATCAGTTATCCCGCCAACAGATTCTGAAACAGTCCCTAAGTCTAGAGCCAAATCGAAAAGTAAAGTAGCCGACGTCACTGAAAATAAGTGGGAGCACCGTATTGAAGACGTCAAGTTTTCTCCCGCAGTTGAAGCATTGCAGCTCTATTTTCAAAATGGCGGTGGAGCCTGTTATATCTACCCAATAAAAAATGCTGATGATGTTCTGGCAATGGCGGCTATCCCTGATGTTATTGAGCAAAAAGGAGATATTACCTTATTAGTCTGTCCGGAAAGTGATCTTGCTTATAAAACAGCGGTTTATCGTGCGGTAAATCCACTGTTAAGTCAGAAGGTCGGCTACTTCCTGATCGCGGATAGTAATGATGGTGGTTCGGTGGCGAATGTGGGTCAAATTCCTCAGGCTGCCGTTTACTATCCTCAACTGGAAACTAACCTGAGACCCTCGGTATTACCTGATGATGAAAATATTATTGTCAGTGGTTATGAGAATGAAAAGGGTAAGGATCAGTTTAAGACCCTGGCAGTGCTGCGGGAGGAAAACCCAACACTGGCTGGACTTATTGATGACCAGATGCAGCTAGAACAGCAACGTATGGTTATCATTGCTCCGAGTGCGGTTATCGCCGGTGTTTATTGCCAGACTGATAGTAGCCGAGGTGTGTGGAAGGCTCCGGCCAATGTCGCGCTCAATGGCATTGGGCGCCTGCTCGATAAGGTTGATGATCAACGTCAGGGCGAGATGAACGCCAGAGGGGTTAACGTTATTCGTTCCTTTAGCGGCCGGGGCTTCGTTGTTTGGGGGGCACGTACCTCTGTTGGCGACTCGGGAGATATTAACTGGCGTTATATTCCGGTTCGTCGGTTATTCAGCTCGGTTGAACGGGATATTCGTCAGGCACTGCGCAGTGCACTGTTTGAAACCAATAATCAGCCTACCTGGATACGAGCCAAAGCGGCTGTTGATAACTATCTTTATACCCTTTGGCAGCGAGGGGCATTGATGGGCGATCGCCCTGAAGAGGCTTATTTTGTCCAAATTGGTCAGGGTATCACCATGTCTGATGATGATATCAAACAGGGCAAAATGATCATGACGATCGGGTTGGCAGCAGTACGACCCGCTGAGTTTATTATTCTGCAATTTACGCAAGATATTGCTCAATAACCTCCATGAGAAAAATATCAGGCACCGTAATTTTATGGTGCCTATCTAACCACTGATGGAGGACATGATGATGGAGAGAATACAGCCAGGTGTCACCTTGACCGACAGTATAATATCCACCCGTCAGGGCGTGATAGCCACCGCTGTTCCGGTATTTATTGGTTATACCGACTATATCGCAAAAGAAAAAACTGCAACGGTCGCGATTCGTGTTGATAGTTTGGCGGATTATATCCAGACATTTGGCAGCCAAAGTCTTATGGCGTTTGCTGTCAGGCACTATTTTGATAATGGCGGCGAGCAGGCTTTTATTTTGCCGCTAGCAGGGAATATGCCATCCGATGTCATGACCGAATCTGAAGCGGGTAATCTTATTTCAGCATTACAGGACGTTTCCGTTAGCGCAACTATTGCTGGTGAGCCGCGGATTACGTTGATTTTGGCACCGGATATAGCCCGCCTTAATGACAGCCTTATTCCGAGTAACTCAACGCGTCAAAATTTGTGGTCTACCGGTTGGGCCGCATTGCTGGAACTCAGTCAGGCCAAGCCTAACTTATTTGCACTGTTGGATGCACCTGATGATGTTGCTCTCGCCCGGCACTGTTTACAGACATTGTCGCCAGAGTATCGTCAATGGGGGGCGGCATATTGGCCACGATTGGAAACAACTTACCGCGATACTTCTGTTGAAGGGGCTGACGCGCCACGGATTGTGTTGTCACCCACGGCGGCTATTGCGGCAGTCATACAGTGTACTGATAACAATGTCGGGGTGTGGAAAGCGCCCGCGAATGTGGCATTGGCTCAGGTGATTAGACCGGTTAAGTCCCACTTGCAAGGTGATGAGTTGTTTAACGCCAGCGAAAGCTCTCTCAACCTGGTGCGTAGTTTCCCAGGGAAAGGTATTCGTATTTGGGGATGCCGTACTCTGGAAAGCAGTGACAATACACCATGGCGTTACTTGCAGACTCGCCGTCTGGTTTCTTATGTCGCCACTAATTTAGCTCAATTGACCCGCATGTATACCTTCGAGCCGAATAATGAGCTGACCTGGATGAAATGCAAAGGACAAAGCTGCAACTGGCTACGGCAATTATGGTTACAGGGGGGACTTTATGGCACACAGGAAGATGAGGCGTTTAATGTTCTGTTGGGGTTAAACGAAACGATGACGGCGGAGGATGTTCGTGCTGGGAAAATGATCATGAAAATAGAGTTGGCGGTGCTATTCCCGGCTGAGTTTATTGAGATCAATTTGGTATTTGATACCCGCACGGGTGCGCTTTTATCTTAAAAGAGGAGAGATCACGATGAGCGATTACGACACACCGGCAGTATCTCACCGTTTTATGGCCAGTTTTGTCTTTAACGGTATTCCCAATCCACTGGATATTCGCTTCCAGCGTATATCCGGCCTTAGCCGGGAGTTAGAGGTTATTCAGTACAGTGAGGGGGGCGAAAATGCCCGCAACACCTATTTCGCTGAAAAGATCCAGCATGGCACCCTCAGACTTGAACGTGGCGTGATGACGGTATCTCCCCTGACCATGATGTTCGATCGGGTTTTGCGCGGGGAAAATGTTATCTATGCCGATGTGGTGATTATGTTGCTGAATGAGAATTTACTGCCGCTGTCTACTTGGACGCTAAGTAATGCGCTGCCGATAAGTTGGCAAACCAGCGATTTTGACGCCAGCAGTAATGCCATATTAGTGAACACACTTGAATTGCGCTATCAGGATATGCGCTGGCTGGGAGTCAAGGTATGACAGTGGAAATCAGAGAGTTAGTTATTCAGGCCCGAGTCGTGCCTGCCACCCCTAATAACCCTGCGGAACAGCAAACACGTTCTTTGGTGCAGGAAAGTCTGGATGAGGCCGCTTGGGTGGATAGGATTAAGCGTGAAGTGCTGGCGGCACTGCGCGATGGGGAAGGGTGGCGTCCATGAGTCTGATTGAACGTGGTTTGGCGAAACTGACCATCGATGCTTATCAGGATCGGGAAGGGAAAAAATGGGCGGGGACATTGCAGGCTATGTATAACCCGACAACCTTGGAGTTGAACTATCTAACGGACTATTTGCAATCTCAAGCCATTAATAACGAGAAACAGAGCAGTACTTATATACAAGCAAAACCTGCGGGGCTATCACTTGAGCTAATTTTTGATGCAACCATGCCGGGTAATAAAACGCCAATAGAAACACAACTCACGCAGTTAAAACAGCTCTGTTGCGTGGATGCCACCAGTAAAGAAACCCAATTTCTACACATTAAATGGGGAAAAATGCGCTGGGAAAATCGGGGTTACTTTGCTGGGCGAACCAAAACGCTGTCGGTGAGCTATACCCTGTTTGATCGCGATGCCACACCATTACGGGCGAAGGTTCTCCTGACATTAGTCGCTGATGAAAGTTTGATATTGCAGGAAACTGAACAAAATCTGAAATCACCGGCAAAAATTGCAGTACGGGTTCAGGATGGAACCTCTTTGGCACTGATTGCCGCCAGCGTGCCATCAACCTTGGCAGGTGGTGCCGATTATCTGATGCTCGCCCAGCAAAACGGGTTGGATAACCTCAATGGTTTCATCCCCGGCGACATTTTGCAGGCCACCAGAGGGGAGGATTTATGAGCTATAAACTCAACATCATCGCCGATGGTAAGGTGCTGGCCTTACTGGCCACCGTCGATGTCGATATCTATCATCGGGTTAATAGCATTGCCTCTACGACTATCAAGCTAAGCGTACCGGCCCGATCATTATCCTCTTTCCATCAGGCTGATGTTCAGGGGGAATTGGCCCATTGTCAGGTAGGGAAAAACCTGACAATGGAGCTGTGCGAAGGGAGCCAAAAATCGGTACTGTTTAACGGCGTTATTACCCGCCAATCTCTACGGGTCAGAAATAAACAATTGTTGCTGACTCTGGTTATCAAACATCGGCTACAACTGATGGTGGATACTCAACACTCACAGTGCTTCAGTGACAAAAGTGAAAAAGCCATCTTAAGTAGCCTGTTGAATCAGGCGGGCGTGAAAGCCCGTTTTGGTCACATCCCTGCGCTGGATCAACAGCATGAACAGATGGTGCAGTTTCGCTGTTCTGATTGGTACTTTCTGTTGTGCCGCCTTTCAGCAATGGGGATATGGTTATTGCCAACGACGGAAGGCGTCAGCTTGGTACAAACTGAAACACTGAATACGAGACCGGTGCATACCTTAAAAAACCGGGGCGATGGGAACCAAGACATCGTAGTTAAAGATGCTTATTGGCAGTTTGACAATCAGCGAAACCCAGCCTCATTAGAAATCAGTGGTTGGGATATCAGTAAGCAACAGCCACAATCAGGTGGTCGCTACGGTAGCATCGCGACAGGTAAAGGTGCACTTTCTGTTGACCGTTTAGCCTCGCTGAATAAAGAAAGTTGGGATATTCGCTACAGTAGTCCACTCACAACTCTGGAGAGTGGTTATTTGGCTCAGGGGTTATTACTCAATCAGCGCATTTCTGGGGTAACCGGGGAATTCTTACTTAACGGAAGTGGGCGTTATCAATTGGGGGACAGTATTCAATTATTGGGTTTTGGTTCTCAAATTGATGGCTCCGCAACCATTACCGGCGTTCGTCAGCGTTTTAACCGACAAATTGATTGGGAAACAACGCTGGAAATAGGATTGCAGCCAGAAAGTTTACCGATGGTGCCTGAAGCGTCGGGGCTACATATTGCGACTGTGGGCAAATATCAGCAGGACAGAGCGGGGTTAAATCGTATCCCAATTATTTTATCAATATTAAATCGTCCAAATGAATATTTGTGGGCCAGACTCGGGAAACCCTATGCCAGTCATGAAAGTGGTTTTTGTTTTTATCCAGAGCCAGGTGATGAAGTCATCATTGGATTTTTTGAAAATGATCCGCGCTATCCCGTTATTTTAGGCGCGATGCATAATCCTAAAAATAGAGCGCCTTTTGAGCCAACGCAAGATAATAGAGAAAAAACACTGATTGTTAAAAAGGGTGATATAGAACAACAGTTACTTATTGATAGCAAAAGTAAAACTATCACAATAAATGCAGGAAGCAACAAAATGACCCTGCAACAGGATAAAGATATTTCGCTGGTAGCCAGGCAGTCAATTAATGCTACTGCGGATAAGTCTCTGGCCATGTCTGGAAAAAATAGCGTGGAAATTAAAGGCGCTAAAATTAATCTTACCCAGTAAAGGTGATAAATGGAAAACCAAATACTGACACAACTCTATGGTCGAGGTTGGGCTTTTCCACCGCTGTTTTCCTTGGAAAAGGGCGCAGTGATGGCTGAAGGTGCGGAGGATGTCCGGCAAAGTTTGCAAATTCTCTTCAGCACCGAGCCAGGAGAGCGCCTGATGCGAGCAGATTACGGTTGTGGATTGAATGATTTTATGTTTGAAAATATCCGTAACGAATTGATAGCTGAAATTGAGTCACGTATACAAGACGGCATTTTACGTTACGAAACCAGGGCTGATATTACGGATATTCAGGTCAGTCAGTCTCTCAATAGCAGTAATACGTTACAGATGCGGGTTGCTTATCGTTTACGCGGTAGTGAAATTAACCAGCAAATTCAAGGCTCACTTGCTTTGGCTGAGGGGCAAGCTGCGGAGGTAGCATGAGTGAAGCTATTGTGATTGACGGGGATTTATTGATGTTTGAACCTATGTTTGGCGCTCGTACGGTACAGGTTATCAGCCCAGGGATAATAAGGGGTACTGGTCATGCGCAGATTAATGGAAAAAAGCTATGTATCCTGGGTGATGAGGCGCAAGTTAATGTTCCGGCGGTTTATTATAGTTCCCAATTTCCTACTCAGGGAACAGGAACCATCACAATCAGTTTATTGGACAGCAGCCAGCAGGCGCTTCACCGCACCAGCGGTGCGCCCTTGATTGTCAAAGGGCAACAATTTACCGCAACATTTTTAGTGGAGGTTCCAGCAATGGCTCCTAATATGGCGCCTGATAATCTCTCCCCTTCGTCAGGAAAAGGGCGTTTTATTACTCAACAAAATTTTGCCACTGTTAATTAAATTAGCAGCCTAAATAAATAGCATTAAAAATGGAGTGAATAGTAGTTTATTCGCTGAGGGTGCTCTGTGCTCTAAAAACACAGGTGATATTATGGAATTAATTGAACTAAATCATAAATTGTTAGGGTTAGTGCCAGATTCAGATTTTAAATTGGATAATATAAATAGTTTTAAATTGCTTGAAAATATTAAAAAATATACTCATAACATCCCTTTTAATAATGATGGTGAGTTTTGGGATGATTTTTTATTTATGTGTGAAAATGATCCGGAAAAACTGGCTAAATTATATCTGGCGGAAAATGAGAGTAATGGGGAATTACTGCCCCACCAAGCTTTTATACTGGCTATTTTGCAAGTGTTGGAAACGCCCAGAGCATTATTGAATACCTTACCAGCGGCCCACCGCAATCTGTATTATCGGGATCTATTAGGTTTATCTTCCCGGCAGGCACAACCCGATCAGGTCGCCCTGTCTATTGCATTAAATCCAACAGTGACTGAGAAACTGCTGGTGAAAGAGACCTTATTTGAGGCGGGTCAAGATGCACTAGGCAATCCATTGCACTATGCACTGGATGCCAGCTTGCTGGCCAACCGCGGGTATATCAGTGATCTACGTTGGTTACGGCAAGGTGAATCTGATCAATGGCTCATCGCAGCCCCGCTGGATGTTCAAAATCAGGTTGAATTACCGGCTACGGGGATCCGACTATTCAGTGAAACTGTCGGAGATCGGCCTGTAGTTAATGGTTGTTTGATTCAGGCTGCACTGCTGGCAATGGCTGAAGGCGAAAGAGCCATCACTCTAACCTTTGCGCAACCCGTTACAGACTCGCAGTTTACATCGGTAGAAATCAGTAGCGGCGATCGGTGGCTGGCATTAACGCCAGTGGTGACGTCGCCCAAGGTAACATTCACGCTTTCCGATCAGGAACCGGCAATCAGTGCTCCTGATAATCTTGATGGTCTCATTTTTGAGCAACCGGTTCTGCGGTTACAAGTAGCGCAGGGCCTGCAATTGCCAACGGTGGTCACTGTCAGTGTTGAGCAGCGCCCGGTAGAGGAGCTTGATAGCCTACCCGAAGTAAAAACCGCGACAGCGACGAATATCCTGTTTGACTTGTATTATTTAACGCCTTTTGGTTACAGCCTGAGCGCCGAACCGGCGCAGGAAGATCCCTCTCTTTATTTAGGTTTCTCTGATATAGAACCCGGCCAGACACTCTCGTTGTATTGGAAGTTAAAAAGCCCAATACAACCTAAGGTTGACTGGTATTACCTAAATCAAGCTAACCAGTGGGCCGCTTTAAATGCCTGGGTAGACGATGGTACTCAAAATCTGTATCAGGATGGTGGCTGGAGTCTGCTTCTACCTGCAGATGCGGCTAATCAGGCGAGCCAAATGCCAACTGATCGTTATTGGCTAAAAGGGGTGGTTAATGTACTCGCTCAAGAAGGCAGTTGGAGAAACTACCCTTTATTACAAGGTGTTATCTATAACGCGATGACGGCAACGCTGATCAATGCCACTACCATTAGCGATAGCCATTTCTTACCCGCTTTATCTGCCGAGTCTATCCAACGATCTGTTGAACCTATTTCGGTGGTGTCCTCGGTGGTTCAGCCATGGGCATCATGGGGCGGTCGGAGGGCGGAATCTCATGGCGAGTTCTTTGAACGTGAGGCCCTACGCCTCTCGCACCGTAACCGAGCGCTGACCTGGGGCAATATGGCTACGCTGTTAAAAGCGCGTTATACCAGTATTTTTGACGTTAAATACCCCACTCATGATGAATTAACCCAGGTGTCAGCGTTAGAGCAACAACAACTGACGGTGATCCCGGCTAACCGCTATAACGATAGCGATGACGCCTTACGCCCGGTGCTTAACCCCGCTCGGCTGGCAGAAATGGCCGATTGGTTGGAACAGCGGGACTCGCTTTGGGCTTCTATTACCGTTACTAATCCGAATTACATCGATGTGTATATCGATTATCAGGTGATTTTCACCTCGGGCGTTAATCCAGATTTTGGCTATCGCCAGCTACGGCAAAGCCTGAGTCAAGCATATATGCCCTGGAGTAGTGACGAGCAGCGAGCGGTGATTATGAACAATAGCATTGGCTACTTTCAACTGCTGGCAACGATCCAGCAACATCCATTGGTTGAGCGAGTCACTTATCTGACCTTACAGCGGGAAGATGTGATGGTTAGCCCCAGTGAGACGGCATCGGTGAATGCAGAAAATAACGAGGTGCTGGTTCTGGTCTGGCAAGACGATGACGCAGCGCAACGCCGAGGAAAAAACCATGAGTAATCAGGATCCACTGTTTCACCTCGTGAAAGAGGATATTCATTTCGACACATTGTTAAGTCAGGCTCATCAGGTGGTTGAAGAGCATGCCGGGAAGTTGTGGACGGATACCACAGAGCACGATCCTGGTGTGACAATGCTTGAGGGGTTTAGTTACGGGGCCTCTGATTTAGCCTACCGCCATACACTGCCGCTACAAGATTTACTCACCCCAGAATCTGCCGAGCAGCAAGGTGAGGGGGTTTTCCCCACAGAGTTTGGCCCGCACCGTGCGCTAACCTGTGGCCCGATCACTGCTGATGATTACCGAAGATCATTGCTGGATTTACACAGCAGCGATTGGCCGGCAGAAACGGCCCATGATGATGACGATTTTTTATTCCGGAATGTGCAATTAGTGCGTGAACCGGAAGATCAGCGCTACACCTATTGGTATGACACGGAGAAAAGAGAATACAGCTTTGCCAGTGGTGACGATGCGAAAAAACTCACCTTACGGGGTAACTACTGGTTGTATCTGGAGCCGACTCGTCAAACTCAACTTAATCTTGCTACAGCGAAAGAGCAACTCAGCGATTTTTTGGCGGACAACCGTAATATTGGTGAGTCGGTCAGTCATATTATCTGGCTGAAGCCGGTTGATTTTCCACTGTTACTGGATATTGAACTGGATGATGATATTCAGAATATCCCCAGTGTATTCGCTAATGTATACACTAGGGTAGAACAGTATCTGATGCCCAGAGCATTGCGTTACAGCACGCAATCGCTGCAACAACAGGGTATGAGCAACGAGGATATTTTTGAAGGGCCGCAGTTGAAACACGGCTGGATCCCTGAATTACCGGCACGTAGGGATTATACCAAAGGTGTAACCCTTAATCTGAGCCGGCTAGTTAATAGCTTGCTAGACATTGACGGAGTCAAAAATGTTAGCCGCATGATACTGGATAGCCGTGGCGATAACGCTCAAATCACGCCTGTTGCGAATGAAGCCTGGTCATGGCAAATAAGCGCTGGGTATTATCCCCAACTGTGGGGCGTGGATCCGATTAATCAATTGGTACAGTCAGTGCGGATGATGGCTAAAGGGGGAATCAACGTTACTGCCGATGTACAGGATATTATCGACAGTCTGCCCCATGCATCCCTCATCCAAAATCTACCGGTTATCTTAGGCTATGGTCAACATCGCGATGTGGGTAGCTATCATCCGGTCAGTGATACCTTGCCGCCGTGCTACGGTTTACAACAGTCATTGTCAACGCAGCCTGAGTCAGAACGCATACGGGCACTGCATCAGTTTATGCTGCCGTTTGAGCAATTACTGGCGAATGGCTGCCAACAATTAGCTATGTTGCCACAACTACTGGCTTTTCAACGTACAGGTACTCAGGTATGGGGGGAGCAGTGGCCCTTTAAATCGGGTTCCGTGAACGACGAAGCTCACCAAGCTTATGCCGCAGGCTTAAAACTCTGGTTGAAGGGAATTGCGCAAGATACTGAACAGGAACTGAATATTATCAATTACCTGTTGGGTTATTTTGCTACGCAACGAGCTCCATGCCTCCTTACCCTCGATCCTGGCGATTTCCTTGCTGTGCAACAAGGCTACCTGGCGCAGCAGACGGTATTAACCTACCATCGCGATAATATTCGCATTGACCAGGTGTCGCCGTTACAAAAACGTATTGCTGCCCGCATGGGATTGGGTGGAGAATTGTTTCATTCACAGCCCGATTTAAGCCAGTTGCCTTTCTATCTGATCGAACACCGCGCATTGTTACCCATCAAACCCAACGCGGAGTTTGATGCTGAACAACAGCCAGATTCGGTGCGGATTGACGATGGAGATAACGGTCAACACTCTCTGGTGATAACCCAAACAGGTATTAGTGATAAGTTGACGCAAGGGCAAGTCGTCAATCTGGTGTTGTATGAGGGTGATGCGAACGCAAATAAGTTTATTTTACGCGGGCAAATGATTGTTAAGAGCCAAGGTGATAGTTTTTGGCTGGATACCAATAACAGTACACAATTGCAAAACAACTTAGAGCGAGTGCTGGCGGCGGCGAAGGCTGACAAGTTGGTCTGGCAAAATAGCCCGGTATGGTTGGAGGATATGAATTACCGCCTGGCCTATGCCGGTGATCAGAAGCAGGATGACGTACCACTGCCGGATAATCAACGGCGGTTAACCCGAACTCCGCAAACCCCCTTTCCGAGCCTGATTAGGGTAGGAAGTGAAATAACGTTAACCAATAACTCTGGGCTGATGCGTGCGGTGGGGGGAGCCACGCCGCAGCTTTACGCTAAGGTAATCAGCTTTGATCGTATTCAAGGTACGCTGGTGATTGAACGCCAGGATAATTCCACTTTAGTTTTCCCCAGCCTTGAAGATGATTGGCGTTACCATTGGCATTTCTCTGGCGATGAATATGAGCGTACTGACCGTTTCTCATTTGTCATTAGTGCGGTGATGAGTAAGAAGTTAATTAAATCAGAACTACTCAGCGTGGACCCGTATAAATTAGAGGAGTGGGTTAAAGATACGATCATCACTGAACTCCCTGCCCATATTTCTATTATCATCCATTGGATGGATCACGAACAGTTTTTAAACTTCGGCAGGACTTATCGACGCTGGCAGGATAATGGTACCCCATTGGGTGATGCATCTTATTCTATTCTGGAAAATCTAACATTAGGGAAATTGCCCTCTGGTGCGACGGGTATTGGCACTATGCGTATTGCTAGCCAGACTCAGCGCACCGAAGTTGTTGGCAGCGATGAGACAGAGTGGAACACAAATATGATAATTCAGAATGAATTGTACTATATACCGAAAGAACGTGATAAATAATTCATCTAACTAATTAAATTTTATTAATCCTATTTATGGAGTTAACCATGAACGATACTTATTCTTTAATCACAGACCAAGAAAACCCAATATCAAATAGCCGGGCAGCGGTAGGGACAGACACTAATAATTTAAAAGAAAGGTTTAAAGAGGGCAGTATTCCCCTGCAAACAGATTTTAATCAATTAATTGATATTGCGGATGTAGGGCGTAAGGCTATGGGCCAAAGTACAGGGCAAAGCGGTGCTCCCGGTGCAGGATTACAGCTGGATATCGCAGGGCTTCTGTCCGTAAAGCTAAAGACTAGCAGTGGGTTAACGGTGGGCAATGATGGCTTATCGGTTACACCAAAACCTAGCTTTGGATTAGCGACTGATGCGAGTGGATTATATATTGCTTTGAATTCTGTCGGGGGACTGAATGTGAGTTCAACTGGCGTGGCGATTAAACCAAAGCCCAGTGGCGGTTTAGCTGTATCAGCGGATGGAGCGTCGGTGACACTCAGACCTTCCGCCGGGCTTGCGGTTGATAACAACGGAATATCTGTCTCTTTAAATTCGGCTGGGGGTTTGAATGTTGCGGCTGCGGGTGTGGGCATTAAGGCGAAGCCGATTGGGGGCTTAATGTCGGATACGACAGGGGCATCTGTTATGTTAAAACCTAATGGTGGAGTAATAGTAGATTCAAGCGGTATTTCTGTGAAGCCAGGTAGAGGAATGGAAGTCACCGCTGATGGCGTTAGTATAAAAGATGAATTCGCTTTCCAGAAAGGAATGATTCTGATGTTTTCGGGTAGTGTGGCTCCAACAGGTTGGGCTCTTTGTGATGGACAAAATAATACTCCCAATTTGATTGATAGATTTATAATGGGGGGAACGTTTGGTGATCAAAACGGTAAATCATCGACGGCATTTTCAGGGGGTAAAAATGCAAAATTAACCTCTATAACAACTAAAAAATCTACAGTAGCGGTAAACGGTTCGACTGACGGTACCGCAATTACATTAACTCAAATGCCAACACATAATCACATTGGGGGATTAATTGGAAACAGTGACAGATTTGGGAAATATGGCAGTGAGTATATCTCTTTCGACAAAGGTATCGGGTATCCTGAGCATTCAACCGGTAGTTATGGACAACGGACAAGTTCTTCTGGTAACGGGGAGGCTCATAAACATAATATTAATTTTACTACTGTAGAACACGGGCATGATATATCGCTCACCGTACCTTATTATATTCTTGCGTTTATTATAAAGTTATAAGATCCAGAGTGTTATGTATAGGGCTTGTGTCTACATAATAAAATACAATCTGAGGTTGTAAATTATATTGATGTATGGCAATAAGTATGGATACATGCTTATTGCTATGTTACTTATAAATAATAATGTATGATTGAGGTTATTCAATGAATCAATATAAACCTCCAATGAAATCTCTAGTACATAAAAGTAAAATAGCCATTGAAACTTGTGGATTTAGTAGTGATAAGTTAATTTCACAAGTTTCTCATTTATTTCATGAGAAACTAAGTGAGATTATTAAAGGGCAAGTCCACAAGCTTACATTAAATAGGAAAGCTGATTTATTCCTCGGTTGTATTACTCTGGACCTCGGGGAAGTCAAAAGTAACGTATTTGAAACCCAGCTGGCGGATAAATTAGCCATAGCATTAGAAAAAGAATTATCAGCCTATTATGACGCTACACCTACATTTTCACCCGATAAAGCCCGCCCGCAACCGGCGGGGTTATTCGGGAGCCATAATGTAAAAAATAGAGTATCCGTTCAATCTGAACAGCTATTGCCGCCGCAGTCCTTAGCGGCTCCCTTCTTTGGGCCAGTGCGAGGGCCGGCATTGATAGCTGCGGTTGATCACTATTTACAACAAGGTGACTGGCCAGCGGCATTAAATCCGCACTCCCCCATGGATACCGGCAACAGCCGGTTGATGGAGCAAGATCTCTGGCACCACATCCATCGCCAACCTCAGCAATGGTTACCGATGCTGGCAAAGCACGGCTTAAAGCCGTTGGGACAGCGGCGTTTGGCGATGATCCTTCCACCGGCGGCACAGCAGGCGCTATGCCGCTTACTGGCTGAAGGTCGCCCGGAGCCAATCACCATGGTGACGCAACTCAATCATGAATCAATAGCCACGCCAGCACCATTCACTACCGCGGCAGAGCGCTATTTTGGCAACCAAAGTGTAGTGGCAAAAGATAACCATGAGGCTATATCGACTCAGCCAAAATGGTTACCACAAAAAACGTCATCAACCGTATCAGGTTTAACCCACGGAGTAGAAATAGATATCTCAGATTCTAACCTTGTCACGACGCTCAAGGGAAATAAACCACCAACATGGTCAGAGGCAAAACCGGTAGCTCAACCTGTGGGAGTCGATATGACGCCAAGATCAGGAGAGGTTTTGGCGGTCAGTAATGCGGGCAGTTTGATTTTTTGGCCACTGCTATCAACATTTTTTAGCGTTTTTGGTTTGTTAGAAAAGCAGGTGTTTATTAATCAACAAGCACAGGTGGACGCGGTATGTTTACTTGATTGGCTAATCTGGGGGGATGACGAAATATCTCACGGGCGGCTACCCTTGAATAAGATGATTTGTGGCTTACCGATTCATTTTGATACGGCATGGTGTACACCGACAGCGGAACAAAAAGTCTTGATCAGCGAATGGTTAGAAAAAATTCGACAACAACTTCCCGCCTGGAAACGAATGGGGGCCAACGATATTCGGACACTATTTCTCCAGCGCCCAGGCCAAATCATTTGGCTTGATGGTGCGGTGACGATTGGAGTTCACCCAGAAGCTTATGATGCGTTGATCAATACCTGGCCGTGGCCGATGAATATGGCCTGTTTTAACTGGCTGCAACAACCATTGAGTATTCAATGGCTATAACGTATTCCACTTAATATTCCTAGCCGAGTAAAAATATGACTCTCTCATCAGACTTTCAGCCTGTCTTTAATCAGCATAACGACTGCCAATTATCGCTGCTATTTCGTGAACTGGAACGTATAGATCTTGTCTTGCAGGATTATTACTATCGCCTCGGCAACCCGCAGCACGATTCGTTTAATAAGTTTTTGTTAAGCGAAGAAGAGGTAAAAGTGCGAATTAATCAACCTATTGGCAGACCTCATTGGGTGGCCGTCACGCAGGCACTAAAGTTCTCACTGGGAAATAAACATTCAGCGGTGGCCGAAGGTTTAACTGACCTCATTAGCCGCTTTGAACTCACTGATTTTGAGCGAGATACCTTGTTATTGGGTTTATTACCCCATTTTGACAAGCGTTATTATGGGCTGTTTTCTTTGATTCAAGAGGAACAACAAAGCCAGCTACCCAGTTTTTCATTGGCATTAGACTTATTTTGTTATTCAGAAATGGAGAGGCGGGCGCAGCAAGCCAGTTTCTTACACCGGGCACCCTTGATCGGTTGTCAGTTAATATCGATTGATAACAATAAAAAAAACCTGGCATGGAGCCAAACCACTTTTATTGCCGACAGTGGTGTTTATCATTTTTTACTTGGGCATCATTATCTGGCTCCGGCATTAACACCATGTGCTGAATGGTCAGCACCATCGGCACTGCCCTTTTATCCTGCAAGCTTAAAACAATCGCTAAACACGGTGTTATTAACTGGGGATATTGAGCCTCGTCCGGTTGTATTACTGCGAGGAATGATGGGGAGTGCCAGGGCCTATACTGTTGCTAATATCTTCGCATCAGAAAATCGACCGACGCTGTTGGTTGATATAGGTAAATATACTGAGAACGATGACGATGCAATATTAGTACGGTTAAAACACCTGTTGCGGGAAGCTCGGATGTGGGGAGCGGGTATGGTAATACGCAACTTGGGCGCATTGATGGAGACGAATACCTCACTACTTGAATCCTTATCTGAATTATTGAACCAACCGGGATTAAGGGTAGTTTGCTTAGTTGAACCGTATTCTCCACCATTATGGCTAAAAAAAACGCCAACATTACAAATAGAAATGCCGATCTTTACTCATGAGGAAAAAATTCAACTGTTAATTACCCAGTTGCCAGATAACCGCTCAGCAGATATTGATCCCGTCATGCTAAGCCAGCGTTATAACTTTAATCCGGAAAGTTTACCGCTTATTTTGCAGGAGGCAGAACTCTATCAGCAACAACGTAACTCTGCGGATATATTGCAACAATATGATATTCAAAAGGCATTAAATTTACGTACCCAGCAGAATTTTGGTCAGTTAGCGCAAAGAATTACGCCGAAGCGTACATTAAGCGATCTCTTGGTATCAGATAATATCATGCAACAATTACACGAGATCTTCACCGCAATTAAATATCGGGAAAAAGTATTAGCGAGCGGTTTTAAAGATAAGGTTAGCTATGGCATAGGGATTAGTGCGCTATTCTACGGTGACTCAGGAACAGGGAAAACCATGGCCGCGGAAGTACTCGCCAATACCATTGGCGTAGATTTAATCAAAGTCGATCTCTCTACGGTGATTAATAAATATGTGGGCGAAACTGAAAAGAATCTCTCCCGTATCTTCGATCTGGCAGAGTTGGACGCCGGCGTTTTATTTTTTGATGAAGCAGATGCATTATTCGGTAAACGCAGCGAAACTAAAGATGCTCAGGACAGGCATGCCAATATTGAAGTGTCTTATCTGTTACAGCGCCTGGAGAGCTATCCTGGCCTGGTTATTTTATCGACCAATAATCGCAGTCATTTAGACAGCGCGTTTAATCGTCGCTTTACCTTTATTACACGCTTTACTTATCCTGATGAAGCATTGCGATATCAAATGTGGCAAAAAATATGGCCCAAAAATATTAAAGTTTCACCGGATACTGATTTTAGTAAATTAGCACAGCGAGCGAATATCACCGGTGCCAACATTAGAAATATCGCCTTGTTGGCCTCGTTTTTTGCCGAAGAAAATGAAAATCAAGAAGTTAGTCATATTAATATCGAAGCTGCCTTAATGCGTGAGTTAGCCAAAACAGGCAGGCTCGCCATTTAATGTTTCAGTAAAAATTTAGCAATAAATTAAAATGAGACCATTTTAAACATTCAGTATTTATTATTAACTTAGAGGATTTAGCATGTCGAAATATCAAACAATAATTGAAGTGAATAAAGCAATGGAGACTATGTTGCGCGAGTATTTGAATAAAGAAGTCGCTATTCGTTTTGATTTGCCGGATGTTGATGCCGTACAGTCTGACGCCGCGGTAAGTGTGTTTCTTTATGATATACACGAGGATCTACAGCTTCGCACCGCTGAGTCTCGCGGGTTTAATGCCGGAGCGGGGCGGTTATTACCCGGTTGGGTCAATATCAAGTGCAATTATCTAATTACGTATTGGGAATCTACCGGGCCTGCTACGGATGCCAGTAGCCCGGATAGTCAGCCAGACAATCAGGCAATACTGGTCATGTCTCAGGTACTGGATGCGTTAATTAACAACCGCCAATTGACAGGTATTCCTGGAGCCTATACGCAGGTTATTCCACCCAAAGAAAACCTGAATAGTTTGGGGAATTTCTGGCAATCATTAGGTAATCGTCCACGTCTTTCACTTAATTATTGTATTACTGTGCCGATTAGCCTGAGTGATAAACAAGATGAAGTGACGCCGATCAAGTCACTGTCTGCTAATATTGAGCAAACGGCTCCGCTCCATCCACAGATAATCAGTAATGCACTTCGGGAACTATTGATTGTTACCATCGGTGGTGGTGTTGAAGCCAGATTGGCGGTCACTCATGTTGATTTGGATACCACCCCTATTGCCAATATGACAGGTGATATATCTAAAGTAACGGTTTCATTGCTAGTTTCCGGTATTACGGGGGCGGAATATTTCGTCCAGATGGGGGCTGTTTTTGATGGCTGGGTAAGTAATGAAACCGCTGTGATAAATTGCGATGGCTCTGACGTTTATATCAACTCTATTGATAAATCGGGCTTGTCTGAGTTTAAGTGAAAGTGTAACAATTAAATAATTCCAAACACCTATTTAGGTATATTACTTTAATCGTCGTAAATATTCATCCGGCACTATATTTACCAACCTATAACGTCAGTAATATACCATTCCTGAGGAGTACGAAGATAAGGAATGTCCCCTATACCTTAATTTAACCAATATGCATTTAGTTATATTGACGAGGTACAGAATTTTGCCACTTGCTGGTTGTGGAGCTATAACCATGAACGTCCACACATGGGGCTGGGTGGTATAACACCGATGCAAAAACTGACATTGAGCACAAATATTCTACTATAACCTCCTGTCGAAAATGGGATGATTACCACCTGACCACAACTTAATGCGACAGAACCCCACAGCGCCTTTCAGAATCCAGTCTTAAATAATCATATCCTGAGGATAGTCTTATGCTTTACTCCAGTGAGTCGAAGGAAAAAAAAACACACTCAAAAGAAACCGAAAGAGATAATGCTGGCCATTTGTTTCAACAGGTCAGCCAGGGCAGTGTTGGTGTCTCACCGCCTGATGAGGGGGGGAAGCTGTCGTCCGGAGGCGGCTATGGCCGTTTATTCGCTTTTATTCGTGAGGCCCACCTGGAAGAAGCTCAGGAATTCAGGCTAAAAGGGTATAACAGCCAGGTGCCCGAGGTTGACGGGGTGTTACTGACGCAGCTGTGTGACGACTTGGCCGCGGCCAAATCTCGCCTGTGCCTCCAGGTAAGCGTTGGGGGGGCGCTGAGTTCTCTATGGCTGCTGGATCAGATAAGCAACATAGAGCGTCTTACGAGCAAGCTTTCGGACGACGTCATAAAGCGCTGGGTTGAGCATGAGCTGCCACGCAAAGGCAACGGGGAAGCCACGGAGGCCGCATTGGGGAGCCGGCGTACGGCTCAGTCGCTGGCCAGACGGCTGGAGTCAACCCTGCAGACACTGATACTCGTTGTCCGTACCCTGCGTGCCATGGATGACTACAGCACCCCGGAAAAACGGCACGACATGCTGGTCGCTGAGTTGACCGGCGCGTTCTCCTCCAGTGATAAAAGTACGGTGATACAGGCGCTGGGGAGCATCACGGCAGAGACGTCAGGCCATGCCGCCTGGGCACGAGCAGCGGCGTGGGAGGCCGGTAAGTCCTCCACCGTCAATGCGATGATTGCGGCCTCGCGGCACGAAGCAGATAAAGCCAATAAAAAAGCCCGTCAACTTCAGGGTGATCCACAGACTTTCTTTAGCCATGTCGCCGCCTATCTTCAGAGCCTCTCCAGCGATTTGGTAAAAGCGTCGATTCACGCGGGCCCGAGCACCACTTCCCCGGCCATACCGCAGGTGAATAATGATGAGGCGGCTGCCTCTTTGTTGCGCTCAAATTCTCTCTCGCAGCGTATAAAAACGGGTTTTGATAAGAAAAAATCACAAGCGCAAACTGCCGTGGCGGGAATGAAAGTGCACGCGCACCGGCTAGTCCGGATCACGCAGCATGGTCACCCCACCAGAACGCCAACAAAGGACCCTGAACACGTCGTTGCCGATTCCATCATCAGAAGCATTTTATGGCAGTGGCAGCAGCCTGCAATCAAAATTCAATACGCCAGCGCTGCGCTGTTGTCAAAAGTGGATGAGCTGAAAAAAATTGAAGGGATACTGGCTTCTTACTCCGCGGCGGATGGCCGGGGAAGCGAACAAGAGCGCCGCAATACCCCTGTCAGCCCGTCGGGTGAGGAGGACCTGGTTGCGGAGATCAGGGAATGGCTGAGCGGCAGCCTTGAGCAGGAAAACCCCGAAAACCAACGGGCGGTAAAAGTGGCGACGCTGGAGCGGTTGCTGGGCGGCGATATCGACCATGCGCAATCCCTTTTGGCACGCCTGGGTAGTACCACCGACAGTATTCAGAAGGCGCTTAAAAGGCAGAGGATGTCAGTCAATGACATGCTGGAAGCACGGCTGCCTGTTGATATTGCCCGCTCTCTGTGGGCGAAGACTGATCATTTGGTGGATAAATTCATGCCTGACATGGCCAGGGAGCTTGCTACCGCTGCCCAAGCGTTGAATGACGCTACTCTTGCTGCCGGAAATTCAGCGCGCAATTTATCCGAGGCCAAGGTACAGGCAGGCAAAGCACAGTTGCTGGCGACAAAGGTGAAGGAACGTCTGTCGGCAGAGTCTGCACGGCTGACAGAAAGGCCACTGGATGAACATTCACGGGGCGCACGCCTTGCCAAGCATTGGGCAAACCTCGCCAAAGAACAGAACGTGGGTAATTATCCGCCACCGGATGCACAGCAGGTACTTGCCTCCCTGAAGGAACAGGAGCTCTTAGCGGGGACTCTTTCAACCGGCGATCCGGCCGGGTATCTCTTCGCCACCCGGCTTGCCGGTGAGCTTGAAAATGCCGGTAATGATGAAGTGAGATTACCGATGAGCCCGGAGCAATATGCTGCCTTAGAGAAGGGGCTTGTTGAGTATATTGTGAAATGGGGGCAAAAGCGGATTTCACGAGGGGTCACCCGTATTGTTATTGAACTGTCCTTTGAACAGGCTTTGAATACGGTATCGTTCAACGTGTCCAGCCTCTTCCGGCTACCCTATAAGGTGCTGAAGGCCGGGATAAAAATACCGTACAATGTTAACGCGGTTAATAATTATACTATGCCCGGTCATGATAAGCCCTATAAGGCGATTTATGGCTTGCTGGGCAAAAAACTAAAGCAACTTGGCTTTAATCTACTGACGGCGCCCGTGCCTGGCGCGATCAAACTTGCGGCCGGCGCCTGGCTAACCGCAGGTGCGGCCTTGCATAATGTATATGTCGGGCGCAGCGAGAAAACATTCAGCGCGGTTTGTCAACATGTGGCGGAAGGGAAGAAAAGTGAAAAAATAAAAATGGGCTCAGTGGGGGGGATGGTTTTTGATTCAGTGCTCGATACCGCCACTACGGCCGCCTTTAAAGGGGCGAAAAGAGGCTGGCAATCAGGCCGAAGTGAAAATAACGTTATTTCCGGTAATGCGTTCGTTAGCAAACATGTTGGTGAAAGCAATGATGAAATGCATCCACAGGCGCAACGGAGCGAAATGGCTGCCGAAAATGATAACCTTGCATGGGAGAATGCTGCGGCAAATGAGAGAGAGGCCATGCCGATGAGTTATTCATCGCCATTACAGCCGCAAACGGATGTTAAGCCGTTGTCTGATGAGCATGATCCGGATGCTGACCGACGTAAACGGGGAGTGGCGAATACGGCTCCCCCTCCGTCCCCTGAATTGCATGATAACATCCCATCCGACGCGACGTTACAGTCAGGGAATTTTGATTTTGATCGAGACATACATTATAAGGACTTCTCCGATGAGATGAAAAAACAAACCTATTTACATGCCATTCAGTTTGTATTGTATCAGATAGAGAATGATATACAATTATCAAAGCGAATCAGAGATAATGCCCATCTTGCCAGAACCGGCGGCAGGCTCCTCGTCCCTGTTGATATAGAAGGGCACAAGCTTAATAACACGATATTCCTTCCTGAGAACCGTGGCACCAAATCGGGTGTGCTTATTCGTCTGGACTCTGACATTCCTTATTACTCTGTTTGCAAAGGGGAAGACCTTTTAGAAGATGTCAAATGGGCTATGCCCTACAATGCTGATAAGCGGGAGATCGATAGAGGTGTAAATATCCATAAGATGCCTTTCACTACCACTCATTTCAGTGGCATTGATACACTTAATAATATCAGGGCCGGAAGAGACAATTTTGAGGAAAAATTTAATTATAATAATCCAGAACCGATGGATATAGTGAGTATTTCAGAAACACTCGCTAATACGATGGAGGCCGACTATTATCTTAAAAGACAAACCATTACCAACAAGTTATTGGTTTCCAAGGCGTTTGAAAACCCTAATATTTTTGCCCCTGACTCTTTGGCAATCGAAGAGGAATCTTATCCGGATCACACTTGGGCTAGATATTTTGATATAGCTATCAGTAAATTGAAATCAAAAGATTACAAGTTACGAGGTAAATTTAATATCAGTGAGGAAAGTTATTTAAAATTAAAAGAAAGAATGTATAAGGATGAGAGGGAAGGTAAACAACCCACCATAAAGTTGCCTGCTGATGAAATTAACGCAAATGGAGAGCTGACATCTGAATGCATTAATGGCTCGATAATGAAACTAAAGAAAAAAATAGCGAGTCTAAAAATAAAAAAAATGAAGGCATTGTGCTGGTTAATTATGAGAATGAATTAACCAAACTCTCCTTGATTGATATGGAATCGTTAATTAATTACCTTAAGGCAATTGGTGATGAAGATACTATAGCCAAAATGAAGAGTTACAAACCAAAAGGAAATTATGAAGATGTGATTTTCGCAGCCAATTTGGCGCAGGAGCTGATCAGTGGGATGAAAAATTTTTCAGAAAAATTTTCTGAGGAAGAATTTTCAGCTGTTATTTATAAATTAACGATAGAAAAGGGTATTTCCAGCCTTAATCTAACAAGGATATATAATAGGTTTATTCTCGACAATAAACGGTTAAATCCTTTTTTTGAATTTTTTTCAAAAGAAAAGCCAGCTGGATACTTCACTATTGCTGACTTTAAGAAAAGTGGGAGTGCTGAAAGCAGGAGTGAATTTAATCAACAGTTTTATGATTATCGTGACAAATATAATAAATATGATGCCGAAATATTATCCTGTAGTCTTATAGCAGGTAGCGGCATAACATTTGATGAAATTAATCAAAAACCACAGTCTGTACAGACTTTAGCTGTATTTGGCAAAACCCTAGATAACTATACGACTGCTCATCATGAGGTTATTCATATTGTGGAGAAACCACCCCAATATATTCCTGGAAGAATTATTCTGATGCAGTTATCATCCGGGAGATATATTCTCGTATCCAACTTGATGGGTAATCTTAGTTCTGTAATTCTTACCGAGCAGGCGGGTGATAAGATTAATGATTTGTTATCGAATGAATTAGTTACTTTTGAAAAAAACTGGGTTACTAAAAAGGTAGATAAAAGATATAGGCAATACAAAGACTTGTATTATCGTCAGCAAGTCAATGATATGATTATCAAGCCACTGTATGGTAACGACTGGAATAATAACCCAATAAAAAATATATCACACGAATATTTCACATTAGCAAAAGACGATAAAGCGAACCCCATTTTAATTAATGATACATCGACAGTGGCCGGCACGCTGGCACAAGGACTGGAGATTGCGCAGGCTGCCTATGTGGAAGTTTTACATCAAGTTATGGATGAAACTAATGAGATCTGGAAAGCAATAAGAGGTACTATTCCGCTGGTTAATATCGTTTACCATTCATTGACAGATTCAGAATATAAAATTGACAGTGGAGAGTTACTCCTTGATCTCATAAGTATTATTCCTGTAGTTAAAGGCATAGGTGTTACAATTAAATCAGCATCTTCAATCATGAGGTTAGGCAGCACTTCGTTGAAAGCTGGGATGAAAAATGGACTACGTGGATTTGGTTTGTATACATATGTAGCAAGGCAAATTTCACCAGATTTGTTATCCGCAACCTTAAAAAACTCATCGTTGATGACAAAAGCACTTTATGATGCGATGGAACCTATACCGTTAAGATCTTCTTTAAAAGGTCTGTATAAAGGGGTGAAAAATGATTTAAAATTAACATCGTTGGATGGTTTTTCAGGGGATGTATTAGCCCGTAAAAATATAAAGGCTGATTTAGAGTTAATGAATGATGGGGTGTTGAAAGATAATTCAGGCAAAAGATTCATAAGAGGTGAAAAAGGCGAGTTGTATCACGTCGAAAAAAATCACAGAAATAACAGATGGATGTTGATTGATGGTGATAAAAAAACACCTATCATTAATTCATGTGGTAGATGGTGGAGGATAAGAAATGAAACAAAAAACAGAGAATTATTCAGGAAAAAGTGGGAGGTTAACGATATCAATTTTGAAGGAGTCCACTCTAATCACGGCATATATAAAATTCGTCCTGACAACCTTCAATCTGTGCAGGATTATAATTATTACATTAAAAATAATAATAAATTCTATCAAGTTAAATATGATAAAGAGAATAATACATTACGTTTAATAAACCCCACTTCACCTAGCCTGTTAGGACATTACCCTCCGATAATGTTGGATAAAAATAATAAATGGGTATTTAACACTAATATCGGACTGAAAGGAGGTGGGAAAGATTCGTTCTTACGCGAGTTTTTCGGTAAAAACAAACATAAGTCTTCACAAACTCATGAATCCTCAACTAAAAAGCAAAAAAATATTCCTTCAGAGGTAACAGTAGCGCCGCCAAAGGTACAAGCATCCACCTCTGATCCGTCGGCACCAGCAATATTAGTGCATGTAGTGCATGTAAAGTCACCCCCTATCCCCAAAGTGAAGAGTGACCCAAATGAAATTACTCCTAGAGATGCGATGATAGTCGTTCCTCTTCGTAGTGGGAAAGTCAACAATGATACACCGCCGCTAATCGATCCTGAAAAATATAATAAACTCGATTCGCTGTCTTTGGAGAGGACTAAGGTCAGCGATAGTACAATAAGGTCCGCAATTTACAACAAAAACGGTATTACCGGACCATTTTATGGGGTTGGGGATCACTATAAAAAGATAACTGAAAATACAGATTCTATTTTGAAACAGTCTGCAGAAAATGATAAAAAATTAAAAGGCACCCTCGATAAAATGAAAGTAAAAGAAGCAGTGGACATGAAATTTACTAAA
This sequence comes from Yersinia pekkanenii, assembly GCF_001152565.1. Lineage (GTDB taxonomy): Bacteria > Pseudomonadota > Gammaproteobacteria > Enterobacterales > Enterobacteriaceae > Yersinia > Yersinia pekkanenii. The sequence goes on from NZ_CQAZ01000015.1 coordinate 66,467, forward strand.
GGTAAATTAAGATCTTATGCGGCTCATTCGGGCGCTTCGAATACGGCAATCCATACTGATAGTTATAAAGATGGTTTTTTTAATCTTCCCGGGAGTTTGAGTGAAAAAAATCCATTCCCTGGTGTGAAGATTATCGAGGATACAGTCAACCCTGCTCTTCTTAAATATAAACCGATTAACATTCCAAGAACTACAAAATGGAATCCTAAAAGTGATTTAGGATCTTATCACGTAGAGGATACAGAAAAATATATTTCTGAGGTCAAAAGCCTATATGAAAAAAGTGGAGTAAAGCTTACTCCTCTAGTTGAAAAAAGAATACGGGATTATCTTTTAGCCCAAAAGAATATTTTACCTAAAAAGGCCGGCATTGCTGGGTTGCATGCAGAGGTACAAGCGTTTAACTATATGGTTACCAAATTTAATAAAGATGTAACGCAAGCTGAAAACCTCAACCAAATCTATATATTTACTAAAAGGCTAGTTGGAAATAAGAATAACGATTTCCCTGCCTGCGTTAACTGTTCAGGAATTCTATCTGGTTTGGAAAATATAATGACTGGGAAAGTGGAAAAAGATGTGAAATTGAATCGTCGGCACTCTTGGTAGTGACGCAGATTTAGTGCTGTAGTATGATTTACCTTTTGGATGACAGATGGCAAAGATTGATGTTATTTGTCCCCGTTGCTCAGAAACTCATGGCGTTATCCGTAACGGCCACTCTGGCTCCGGTGCTCAGCTAGACCGCTGTAATCACTGTCTAAAGACTTTTCAGCTTAATTTCCGCGACAAAGGTGCCAGAGCAGACACCTATCAAACCATTGTTGATATGGCAATGAATGGTTCAGGCTGCCGTGATACCGCTCGAGTTCTGGGGATAAGCCTCAACACCGTTCTTCGCCATTTAAAAAACTCTCGCCTCAGCAGGTAGCGCAGGACGTTGAGCCCGGAGCTGAAGTTGTGATTTGTTGTGAAGCCGATGAGCAGTGGTCTTACGTTCGGTGTAAAGGCAATCCCCGGTGGCTCTTCTACGCTTATGACCGTATCCGCAAGCGTGTTCTGGCGCATACCATCGGCCCAAGAAATGCCTTGACCTTGAAACGGTTATTGACGCTGTTAAGCCGGTTTGACATCGCCTTCTACATGACAGATGCCTGGCCGGTATACCGAACGCTGCTGGCCTCGACCAGCCATGTCATCAGCAAGAAATACACTCAGCGGATCGAACGGCATAACCTGAATTTGCGGACACATCTTAAGCGACTTGCTCGTAAGACTATCTGCTTCTCAAAATCAGAAGAAATGCACGATAAGATCGTCGGCTGGTATCTAACAATTAACCACTACCACTAAATTTGCGTCACGACCACACAGTCGCTGTTTTTGTTGAGGAGATTTGTATTAGAATATTAAAGATTGGAACCGGAAAATGTAGAGTGGATATGACACGATGATATTACGATCGTATAATAATTGTTCGGGCAAGGGAGTGTTACAGTGTAATAGCTTAATAAATAATCATTAATCTGAAATTTTCTATAGGGTGATAGTTTTACACTTAATGTTAGTTATTTTAAACATACTGTTAGTTATTTTAAACATACTGTTAACTTAAGGTAGTTATTATAAATAAAATAACTTATTTTTTATACTTAGCAGATGCCGACGGAAGGGCTACACTATTTACGGACTACCTACAGCAACCATAAATAATACGTTATAATATGGAGGTAATAGTGTTTATTTCAAAGGAATTATTGAATTTCATTACGGTTGCAAACGTTAAATCGTTAGGTAAAGCATCTGATTTACTATTTGTTACGCGTTCTCCCATTTGCAGAAGTTTGAAAAAATTAGAACATACTCTGGGTGTTAAATTGTTTATTAGGACAAGGCAGGGTCTTATATTAACGGAGGATGGAATTATGTTATATAATAAGGTTTTCACACTGTACTGTCAGCTTGATGAATTACAAAAATTATATAAACGAGAGCGTTCATCTTTAATTGATTTATAATTTATAGTTGATATTGTAATTTATATTACTAGGATTAGTCTATGGGTGTTAAAACCACAGCCTAATGCTAAATACAGTCACTACTGAGGAGCATATAGATGAACTCAATGAGAGTACTTACTGGTTTTTTATAATTGAGATTGGTATGATGAGCCATCTCAACAAACTATCCTTATTAATAATCTATATTGATTTATGGTATATATATTCCTGAAGTTAATGAGTATCATCGACAAAAAATAATTTGTTTGCGAACATATTTACTTCACTGTTATAAGGATAAAATAATATCGTAGTTTACGGATGTTCTGTCAGCGTCCGTTAGGGGCTGATATCGATTTTATATTACCCAATATCGTAGAAACCATCAGTTTTACCTGTTGGGATACGATGATCCAGAGCGATCCGCCAGTACAAATTGGCTGGATTCTGATAATTATCAATGAGATTGGACTTGAAAAAGAAAGATAGCTCATCTGGTAAATAGTTATAGGAGGTAACTATCGCGGGCAATGGAGAAAGAAATAATGCGTTATATATCATACTACAGAAGTTACACTGGTAGAAATAAATGCACTTCTGTAGTATTTTCCATGATTAATACTTTTGGTTTTCCCTGGTGTTGATTAGACTAATGTTGTCGCCTGGCTCTTGTGGTCAGGTTTTTTTATCAACTTGTTCTGTATTATACGGACATAAATATGGGAAGATAGTTGTACTAAGGTGCAATTCATGGCTGTACTTTAAGGTAGAAGGTAGGGTATAGAATGCACTCAAATGTCAACAGAGAAAATGAATAATTGAAAATTGAATTATTAGATCGAGAGTAAGCCATAATAATATCCGATTCGTGGCCAGATTAACTGATGTTTAAATATGTAAAATAGAATGTAGTTTGACTGTGTACTGATTGTTTACAGATAACCCCAATTGGTATATTATTTTTAGTAATAATGGATTTTGTTAAGGAGAAGGACACTTGACTAACTTATTTTTCAATAATGAATTAATTAATACTACTATAAAAAGGCAGCTTGAAAGAAAACTCGAAAAATATACTAATATTAAATATGCCTACGCCATAATGAACAAGAAAAATCCGACTGACTTCGCAATTATTTCCAATAGAATAGAATGGTTCGAATTTTATACACAGAACAATTTTCAGTTTATCGATCCTGTGCTTATAACCGCATCACATCGAGTCACACCATTTTCCTGGGATGAAAATATCATAATAAATTCAGGATTTAAGTTGCCAAAAATATTTGACATGGCAAAGAAGTACAATGTGATTAACGGATATACCTTTGTTCTGCATGATCAAAACTCTAACCTGGTCGTTCTCTCTCTTATGACTGACAAAGATTGTGATGGAGATATAGAGGATAAAATAGATGAAGATAAAGGTAATATTCAACTGCTATTGATGATAACTCACGAGAAACTGACTTCACTTTATAAAGATCTCAATAGTGCCAGTGATTTTTATAAAATGAATAACAATGAAATTTTTTCAAAGCGTGAAAATGAAATTATTTACTGGGCAAGCATTGGCAAATCCTATCAAGAAATTGCTATCATTTTAGGTATAAAACTTACCACAGTAAAACATCATATGGGGAACGCAGTAAGAAAACTAGGTGTGACTAACGCCAAGCATGCTATAAGTCTTGCCGTTGAGTTGCAACTGATCAGACCCGTTATTCCTGACCTTCAAAGATAATGGCCAATTATTTAATGTATCATTCCCAGTGGGTAAGGCTTTGTTAATTTTGTGTATCAATATCTGTTGATTGTGGTCATCAACGGGCATGTAGACCAAATAAATTCTTTGATTTTTTTCTGACATGCCTTGCTCAACGACTGAAATCAACCAGCCAGACCTTTTAAATATAGTCAACATTGGATGGCTGATTATAGCATAAATACCTTCATAGCCCTGATGTCTGGTATAGTTTATCATGGATAAAAAAAGCATTGAACTGAGAGGATAATGTTGTAATTGCAGTTTTTTAGCACGATCTTTATCAATGAATAATCTGCTAGCTTCTACATAGTTTCCGTTCGGGAGTTCAATATTGTTGAAATATGACTTAAATACTCCGGTTATCATGTTTGGATATTTTATTTCGATAAACCGAAGACTGCAAATAACCTGATTATCATGGACTCCGAACAGGTATGTAGTGTGGTTGTTATCATACTCGTCATATTCCATACCATTTTCACAATTAACGATCCAATTGAGGCGATCTTTAAATACTTTTTTCCTAAGTGAAAACAACTCGCTAGACCGGCTATCGGACAGGAGATTATAGCTAACATCAAATATTTCCATCATTTTATTATATTCCATAACCGAATTAACATCAGACCATATCTTAAAAGACGGCGAAGAGACGCCAGGGATCTTAACAAAGCGAAGTCAATAAGTAAATTTTTTGGCCATGTTACAACCGCATTGAACTGAAAGTACTTCGTGCTTGAGAAAATCATTCACTCGGCCACTCAATCCTACCACGACTTATCGTCACTTTTCTCATCGACTCAAATTTACCTCTCTAGATGCTTAGCAGTGCTAATCCTCATGAGGATGAACTCTGCATCGATATCAATTTTTTAAACTCTGCTATTAGTTGATTATCTGATTCATCGGTCAACCATATTTATGTTGTTAATACTTGACTGATTTACTCAAAGAATCAGTGTTCCATTTGTCACTCTCTTCAACTACGAAATAGTCTTGTTTCAGATCACATTTATAGAAAAATATTTCTGGAAATATGTAGGCACATTCCTACAGTTGGTTTCCGAAATTCTTTGTTTATTTTTTATGCTGTTCATTAATGCCTTTAATTTTGTATGGTTATATTTCTGTTGTATGAAATCTCTTACACATCAATGGGAGGATCTATTTTTTTGAATTTTTATTGCTTACATATTGTTACATTTAACTCATTGGTGTTAGGTGGCTAACATTTCTACACTGCGCCCGCAGCCTGAACGTAACAACTTAATATCAATAAAAATAATTTCAATAGTGTGCTGATCGAATCCCAACCGAGCCTGAAATGGACTGCCCCTGGCAGGTTGGCTGAGGCCACTACCGATAAGTGTGTTACAGCAACGGTCAGTATATTTTTAGGCCTGTTCTCCGTTCATTTTCACCAAAGAAACCGATGCATCCACCGTTTATCTTTATTTCTTTATTTTTGTTCAGTGACTGCTTGTGCGCTGATTGAGCAAAAATTAATAACGATGTTTGACCTCATGGGCCTCGGTTTCCTTATTTAGGAAGTGGTTATGGGCGGTAGCCTGTCTGACGCCAGTCTCATCAGGCTTAGGGTCGTGATCGGATTGTGGCGTAGGGGGCTGTTTAACCGTCCGGAGATGAAAGATAACACCTGATGCCTTGTGGTTTTGATAGGGAATAATATATAAAATGATGAGGGTAATTAAATTAATATTTTTAATTATTTTATTTTTTATAGCGTTAATATCAGTCTTTCTGTTTTTAGTGAAAATTAGTGCATATAAAAATGCCACGTCAAGAAATAAATATTGGAATGAATCAATCTCATGTTATTTTATTGCTTACACTCCAAATTATAAGTACTACGGTGGTGTCGGACGCGTATTAAAGTTATTTTCAAATCAGTATTTTTTATTGTCTATAATGAAAGAAAAATTGAGAAGCTCAGCCTGGCATTTTTGGGAGTATCAATTCTCAGATCACGTTGCACCAGAATGGTCAGGGGACGATGTTTTATATCCTTCAGATCATGACTGGTCTGGGTGGACTCTTCATGAGTGTAAAGGACCGAGTTGAAAAGTAATTTTTAATTATGCATTCATGAGGCTACTGCATATATTACTCTCAGAGTGATATTAATATTTATTTTTAATCTTTTTTGATTTATCTGTCATGCCAATTTTGATAGTTAAAATAAAATATACAACAAGAAAACAGGATGATTGCCCGAGCTGGCGAATGTTTACAGTTACGAAGAAGAGTACCTATATAGTAATGAAAAAGGAGGGCGTAACGGAAGCTGCAAGCGGTTTTCTTCACCCAAATACAATATCATTTTGTAATATTTACGATGTTCCATTTTAGCGGGATAGAAGGGATTCATATTTATGGCAATATTGTTTTCTATAGAGTTCTTTTTGGTTTTCTTGATATTTTTTATTCTATACTGGCTGATGTCTCCTTGGGCTAAAATACAAAATATTATGCTGTTGCTGGCCGGGTATTACTTTGTTTTTCTCACCAGTAGCCTTTCTTTGTTTGTTCTGCTGTCCTGGAGTTTGTGTGTTTATCTGCTGGTCGCGATGTCCACCCATGAAAGATTTAAAAATAAGATTACGCTGACGTTAGGCGTGATGGTATTTGCCTATTTTATGGTGTTTAAATATTACTTACCGGTCAGTGAATGGGTTCAGGCTAGCCTGGGCGCACATCGCATTAATTTATCTTTGCCGATGCTGAATATTCTTTTACCGCTAGGGCTCTCTTTCTATCTTTTTAATTCAGTTAGTCTGGTTCTATCCGTTGCGCGCGGTGAAATAAGCCGACCCGGCTTGCTAAGCCTGCTGCTCTACATCAACTTTATCCCTACGCTGATTGCCGGGCCGGTAAACCGAGCTGCTGCACTGATGCCTCAGATTGAGGCCGGTTCGCGTACGATACTGGATTTCAAACGCGCGTTTTATCTGATTGCCCTTGCGCTGGTGAAATTATTTCTGCTTAGCTCGTGGTTGAATGAGACTTTCGTTGCTCCGGTCTTTAGCCTGCCTGACGGGCAAAGCGGTTGGGATTCTATTATTGCCGTCTATGGCTGGGCGTGGAATATCTATTTCAATTTCTCCGGATATACGGATTTAGTCACCGGGATTGCCCTGCTGCTGGGATTTCGTATTGCCAAAAACTTTGCCCATCCCTACCTGGCCGATACGCTTAAGAATTTCTGGCGTGACTGGCACATCAGTTTGTCGACCTTTATTCGGGATTATATTTATTTCCCACTGGGTGGTAGCCGAAAAGGCTATTGCCGTACCCAGGTGAACGTCATGATTGCCATGGTGCTGTCAGGGATTTGGCACGGCGCGGGTCTGAATTTTTTGCTGTGGGGGGCTATCCATGGTGCCGGACTGGTAATTTATAACTTATGGCATGACCGGGTATCCGGCCCTCGAAAAAGACATATGCCCGCCATACTGGCCCGACTGCTCACTTTCCATTTTGTCTGCTTCGCGTGGATATTCTTTAGAGCCAATAACTTCGATGATGCGATGATCATTATCAGCAATATCAGCCAGTTTGAACTTGCCTCTCTGACGGATCAACAGCGTTGGACGATCGGTGGATTTATCCTGGTGCTGATTGCTTATCCTGAGCTGGTTAATCTGCGAAACAGAGTCGCAGCAGCGCTCTTAGGCATTAAATGGTACGGGCTTCCGCTTGTCATCGTTCCGGTTCTTGTTCTGGCATTTTTCTTCGCTCCATCTGGCGTTCCGGGATTCATCTATGCAAACTTTTGATTATTGTGACGCGATTAAAAATACCCTTAAATCTTCGCTGATCGCCCTGACCTGTGCCGGGGGACTTATCTGGCTAAACCAGCAATCGCTCAATCAGTACTGGGAGCTGCACTTCCATCGCGAGAGTCCCTGGTCAAAGAACTCTTCGCTTTTGTGGGGGCAAGGCGCGAAAATCATGGTGGCCGCAGAGTCTGCAAAGTTGGTTTTTATCAGCCAGTTATTTACCTCTTCTCCAGGGGCTGGGGATGGGGGGCGGCCAGCAGTTTCAGTGGAAGAGTCTTTTGTTGTTCCTAAATCCCTGACGATAGCCGTATCTGAGCTGAATTCACCTGCGAATGACCGACAGCTCAGCCGGTGGCTCACTGTGCACCGACCGATATCCGTTACGGAGCAGGTCAAATTCGAGCCAAGAAGCCGGCCGAGCCATCTTTATAATGAGCAGGGCAAGGCGCTTTTACCTGCGGGTAAAAAAGTATTGTTAATTGGTGATTCGATGATGGAAGGGGTGGCTCCCAGGGTCGTCAAAGCCCTTAAGGACAACCACGCAACGACTGGAGTCAATCTCAGCAAACGCAGTACTGGCCTTGCCTATCCCGGTTTTTTCAACTGGCCCGCAACCACGGAAAAAGCGTTAGAGCAGGATCCTGATATTGGTTTACTGGTGGTTTTTCTTGGCCCTAACGACCCCTGGGCGATGCCGGTTGAGAAGGGTAAGCCCTTCGTCAAATTTAGATCTGAAGTTTGGGAGGCGGAGTACCGGAAACGTATCCGCCAAATTTTGACGTTGGCGGAACAGCGTTCTATACAGGTCATCTGGTTATCGCCGCCCAATATGCGAAAAACTAAGTTAAATGCGGACATGGCCTGGCTTGGCACCTTATATACTTCAGAAGTGCAAGACATGGGCGGTATCGCTATCAACGTTAATTCCCTTTTCGGTCATCAGAATGATACTTATATCCAGACGATGACGGTTAACGGTAAAGTAACGGTCGTTCGGGCAAATGACGGTATTCATTACACTCCGGCTGGAGAGAAATACATTGCCAACGCTATTATTGAAAATATCCATTTTTTGTCGCAAAGGAATAAAGATATTGATGAAGGATAAGTTGTTAATTTGTTCTGGAATAGTCGCACTGATTGCCTTATCACTTATTCTGACCTCTTGCACGGAAAAAACCAAGGCCGTGCCCAAGCAGGTAACGGCACCTCAGCACGCTGGGGTATTAACCGATTACGGCGTGCCGCAGATAAAGAAGCTCGCGGATAAACTGCGGCACAGCGATACCGAACTGACGCATATTATGGTCATCGGTGATTCTCATACGGCGGCTGACTTTCTCTCCGGGCAGCTCCGCAAACAGCTCCAGAGCCAGTTTGGTAACGGTGGGATTGGGTTTATCAGCCCGCTGGCAGTTCCCGGAAATCGTTACAGCAATGTTAAATTCAGTAAGGCCGGTGGCTGGCAGCTTGAGAACAGTCGCAGGGAGAAAAATCCGGGCTTTACGTTAGGCGGTAATATTGCGGTACCTCTTTCAGGAAAGAGTGAAGTTCGCATTTCCGCCGTAGACGGAGAGCCTGAACTGCGGGCACAGGCGCTCTACCGCTCTCGTGGTGAAACCACTCTTAACGTGCAGGCACAGTCGCATTCGCTGGCCGATAGCGGCTGGCAATGGGCTATGTCAGCTCCCGTTATCGTCCCCGCTTCTTTTGCTGTCTCAATGACGGACGGGGGGGATGCGCAGTTGGGGGGGTTCTGGTTGACGAACCTTCAGCCTCATGGCGTGATCGTTAGTGCACTGGGCATAAACGGTGCGCAGGTGTCGATGCTGGATAAATGGGAGGCAAACTGGCCGGGTGTACTAAAAAAGCTGGAGCCGGATCTGATTATTCTGGCTTATGGCACCAATGAAGCCTTCAATACCGACCTGCCGCTCAACCATTATCAGCAAATGCTGACCCGCCAGATTAAAAAAATACGGCAGTCGGTACCGGATGCGACCATCTTATTGGTCGGCCCCGGAAGCAGTATTATGAATAAAAAAGGCGTGGGTTGTCGCCAACGTCAGCCCGAGTTACTTAAACCGATCATTGCTGTCCAAAAGCAGGTTGCGCAGGTGGAGAACGTACTATTCTGGGACTGGTTTGCCTTTATGGGCGGGGATTGCTCCATCGAGCGTTGGGCGGTAGAGGGCAAGGCTCGCCCTGACCTGATTCACCTGTCTGCTGAGGGCTATCAGGACAGCGCTGCGGCGCTGTGGCAGGATTTAGCAGAAAGGCTTAATCTGTAAACTCGTTGAGTCATTTAGCGCACATGGCTGTTATGAAACTAAGTGATCATTATTTTCTGTTCAGTGTTTCTCAATATATTTTAATTTACCCTAAGCTAGCCTGTTTTTTCTTATGGGTTATTGAGTGTGCACTGTTCTTTATTTAATGTATTAGAACCTAAAACTTCATATAAGACATATTTAAATCAATTAAGCCTAGCGTACAAATTTAATTAACCTATTAGGTAACTATACGTAGACCACTATCCTCATATCACCCTTGGCTTTACTGGCTGCGGGTACCACAACGGCGTCTGTTGCGCCAAATAAGCTGGCAACGGCAGCAACCAGCGGTATTATCATTGCTCCAGGAGAGTATTTTTCGTTTTGTCGTATGGTGGGTAACCCGACGGAAATACGGGGATTTGTTGAAGGAATGGCGCTTTCTTATGGTGAGGCACGCCAGGGAGTTGGCGGTGGAATTTGTCAGTTAAGTAATCTTATTCACTGGATGGCGATCCATTCACCATTGGTGGTGGTAGAACGGGCAAATCATAGTTTCGATCCTTTTCCGGATGAAGGGAGAGTTTTACCTTTTGGCTCCGGTGCAGCCATTTTTTATAACTATATTGATCTCGTTTTGCATAACCCAACGAAAAATACCTTTCAACTGGTCTTTAATGTGGCTGAACACCAGTTGGAGGGCGAGTTGCTGTGTGATAAATCTCGGGAAGTAAAATATCATGTTTATCAACAGGCGCATCGGTTTGTTCGTCGGGGTAATCGGGTATGGCGACAGAATGAAATCTGGCGTGATGTTTCAACCAAAGGCCAGGGATCAATTATCTTACATTCAGAATGTTTGTATCGTAATAAAGTGGTGGTCAAATATCATGTGAATGCAGAGCAAATTGAATCGGACTTATCATCAACCGAACAGTAATAGCCGGCAGAATGCCATCTATGGTACTAAATTAAATATCAGAATTACTGTTGAGAGTTTTCGGCTGCTTACGCGGCTACGACCCCAACAGAACATTTCCCCTTTAATCGATTTTGTCAGCAGCCTGAAACCAGCAATAAGCTGGTTTCTTCAATCATTAGCGGTAGCCCGAAAATAGACCAGCAGCCACTAATATGATGGGGTGCTGGTATAAATCAGTCTTATGCTTCGATCGGCGCACGCCAGTCATCAGCACCAGAAGTACCGGCAACAGTGTGCTCCCAATTGATCTTACGGTATGCCAGCGATACACGAACCAGTTGAGTAAACTCAGCTTTGGTGGAGTCTTGGCAATGTGGCATTTTACAATCGATATCAATAATAGTGGCATCTTCCAGTTGGGTGGTGAAGAAATGCTCTTGTTTACCTTCAATCGACGTGCGATACCATTTTAATTCAACGGTAGGCAACATTTCCCCAGATGCTAAGGCGTTATACATCAAAGGCACGGCTTTATTATAAGCTACGGTAAAACGTAATGGTTTATGTGCACGTTGACCAGAAGGTTGGCCAGATTGAGGATCGGTTGGCACAGTAACGATATGTTCAAACTCTTGAACCAACATTTGGTCTTCATGACCTTGAACGAAGATATTACCTACAGATTCGGCAGTGAAAGCACCCGCAGTAATATTACCCTGAGTTTTTCCTGTGATGGCGATATAAGCTGGAGTTGGCATCTTAATTATCCTTGATAGTTTTCTTCATATTGATTAAACGCTCATCATTTCTGCTGTCCATATTAAGTCAGTCCAGAATGTAACGCGTTCCATTACTGTCTGACATTACTATAAGCAGGTCTCTTCTGAGTGCCAAGTTATCTTCAACTTATGTTTTTTTATTGATAACCAAATTAGAATAAAAAATTATAATATTTGCGTAACTGGTGTTTTATGTTGAAATTTTGATTTTCATCGGCGGTTAAATCAAACAAAACAATAAGTTTATATGATTTTATTTTAATTTAATCGATTGTTTTAGATGATAAAGTTAATTTTTTTTAAGTTATTTTTTGTGATCATATACAGAATGATGGCGTGGTCACAGGAATCAAACCAGCATCTAACAATACAGAAAAATTTATGGATTTTAACTTGAAGATCGTGGACGATATATTCATTGAAATTAGGGCTATATAAGAAAGTTCCTACAGTGTGTTAGGCGAATTTACATTTTATGTGATTTGGCTATTTGCTGTGGACGTGGGTTTTAAAATTTCGATATTTATCTTGACCAGGTTATAGGGAAAGAAAATTACGGTGTATTACAGTAATTGTTATCTTCTTAAAATAGAGGGTAGCAGTAAGTCAACTGACACCGATGATATCTGGATTTCATTTTATGGTGCGTGTTTGTGGTATCCAAATAAGGATATTGGCTGACATCCCTTATAGTGACTAAAAGGACGAGTGATGAGTAAGAATAATCAAAGCAGTGTTGCTCCTAAGGAACGGATTAATATCAAGTATGTTCCGAATACTGGAGATCAGGTTGCAGAAGTTGAATTACCGCTGAATCTGCTGGTTATTGGTGATCTTAAAGGTATTCGTGAAGATACGTCGATTGAAGAACGTCAGGTTGTTTCTGTCAATAAGAATAACTTCAACTCAGTAATGAACGAAGCGAATATCAATCTGGCTTTCAACGTACCTAACCGCTTGGAAGGCGACGGAAAAGAAGACATGTCAGTCTCGCTGTCAATCAGCGCGCTGGATGACTTTTCACCTGACAATGTAGCGAAAGAAGTCCCTGAACTCAAAAAAATTCTGGAACTGCGGGAAGCTCTGGTGGCATTGAAAGGGCCGTTAGGGAATATCCCTGCTTTCCGTTCTCGTCTACAGGATTTGCTTGGTAATGAAGCTATGCGTGAGCAGTTGCTGAAAGAACTGGACATCCTTAATCAAAAGTAATTAGAGCGGGTAAGAGGGAGTTTTACGTATGTCGTTACACGAAGAAAATACCGTTTTAGCAGCGGAACCTGCCAGTGCAACATTCTTGCTTGACGAGATTATGTCTCAGACGCGCATGACACCAGGCAATGACGGTTACGACATTGCTAAACAGGGCGTTGCTGCTTTTATTGCCAGTATTCTGGATACCGGAACCCACTCTGAGCCGGTTAACAAACTGTTAGTCGATAAAATGATTATTGAGCTCGACAAAAAGTTGAGTGCTCAGATGGACGAAATCCTGCATGCCAGCGAGTTTCGTGAAATAGAATCGTCGTGGCGCTCATTGAAATTGTTGATTGACCGTACCGATTTTCGTGAAAACATCAAAATCAATATCATGCATGCAACCAAAGATGAGTTGCTGGAAGATTTTGAATTCTCTCCGGAAATTATCCAGTCAGGTTTCTACAAACACGTTTATTCCTCAGGATATGGCCAATTCGGTGGCGAACCAACTGCGGCTATTATTGGTAACTATGCGTTCAACAACAGCTCGCCGGACATGAAGTTATTACAATATGTCAGTGCGGTTGGCGCGATGGCACATGCACCGTTCTTATCCAGCGTTGCACCAGATTTCTTCGGCATCAATAGCTTTACTGAATTACCGGCGATTAAAGATCTGAAATCTGTTTTTGAAGGGCCAGCCCATACCAAATGGCGTGCTCTGCGTGAGTCTGAAGATTCGCGTTATCTGGGTTTGACTACCCCCCGTTTCTTGCTACGACTGCCTTACTCTACCATTGAAAACCCAATCAAAAACTTCAACTACTATGAAGATGTCAGTCGTAACCATGAGCATTTTCTGTGGGGTAATACCGCATTTCTGCTGGCGTCGAGCCTGACAGACAGTTTTGCCAAGTATCGTTGGTGCCCGAATATTATCGGCCCGCAAAGTGGTGGCGCTGTTCATGATCTCCCGGTTCACCTCTACGAGGCTATGGGGCAGATTCAGGCAAAAATCCCAACCGAAGTTCTTATCACTGACCGTCGTGAATTCGAACTTGCGGAAGAGGGATTCATCACTCTGACCATGCGTAAAGGCAGTGATAACGCCGCATTCTTTTCTGCCAACTCAGTACAAAAACCAAAAGTATTCCCGAATACCCGTGAAGGGAAAATGGCAGAAACCAACTATAAGTTGGGTACCCAACTGCCATACATGTTCATTATCAACCGTCTTGCTCACTACATTAAAGTTCTTCAGCGTGAGCAGATTGGTTCATGGAAAGAGCGGCAGGATCTTGAGCGTGAACTCAATATCTGGCTGAAGCAGTATATCGCTGATCAGGAAAACCCACCGACCGATGTTCGTAGCCGCCGTCCTCTGCGCTCGGCTCAGATTCAGGTATTGGATGTTGAAGGTGATCCGGGCTGGTACCAGGTTGTGATGCAAGTGCGTCCGCATTTCAAATATATGGGAGCCAGTTTCGAGCTGTCACTGGTTGGTCGTTTGGATAAGGAATAACAACGATGGCTGCGCTTCTGAATTGGACTCGAGGGAGTTCTGCCAGCTTGTTTGACCGCATCCAAGGGAAGGGCTTTAGCCCTTCCCCTCATGGCCGTATTCAGGATTTATTGAATTCAATCAAACAGCATTTGAATGAAGTGCTTAATTCTCGTCCTGGCGCTTGTCAGAGTGCTGTTGGCTTGGGTGTTATTGATCTTAATGATGCGACTGCAACGTCAACCGATTTTCGAAAAAGTATTGAGCAGGCCATTAAGCACTGTATTGAGCATTACGAACCTAGAATTTCTGCCGTTGCTGTTCAATCTTTAACCAATAATGGCGATCCACTGTTATTGAGTTTCCATATTAGTGCGTGTGTTAATTTCGACAATATTGGTGATGTCGTCGAATTCAGCATCCAGTTGGATACTAACCGCCGTTACTGTTTTAGCCAGGAAGCATAATGTCGTTCGAAAAGTACTTCAGAGACGAGCTGGATTACCTCCGGCAATTAGGACGTGATGCCGCAGTTGAACGGCCTCATCTCGCCGTATTTTTATCTGAGCAAGGTTCTGATCCGGATGTTGAACGCTTACTGGAAGGCTTTGCTTTTCTGACGGGCAACCTGCGTGCAAAGATCGATGATCAGTTTCCAGAATTAACCCATGGTTTACTGAATATGTTGTGGCCGAATTACTTACGGCCAATCCCCAGTATGACCATTATTGAATATACGCCTGATGAGAGCGTCATTACTGAGGCAACTCTGATTAAGCGGGGTTGTCAGGTAATGAGCGCACCCATTATGCAACAGGGTGAGCGCAGTTCATTCACCCACAGTAATGCTCAGGTTGGGCCACAATGTATTTTTACGTTGTGCCGCGATATCTGGTTGTTCCCGATGTCTATCCGGGATATCTCAACCAATAGCAGTAATGAACAAGGTATTTTGAGTATTCAGTTCGCCTCAAAAACTGAATTGAACCTACAGGATCTGCAACTCAATAAATTGCGCTTCTATTTAGGTGAAGATAATTACACCAGCACACAACTTTATTTTTGGATTAGTCACTATTTCGAACGCGCTGAATTGGTCGTCAACGGGATCACGATACCGATGCCGGACTTTGATTTTAACCCGGTCGGTTTTGAGCGGGATGACGCCTTATTACCCTATCCGAAAAACGCCTATATGGGTTACCGCATCTTGCAGGAGTATTTCTGCTTCCCTGAAGGCTTCCTGTTCTTTGATGTTAATGGTGTCATCGATTTCCCGCCGCATTTGAATGCGAATGAATTAACACTGAATCTCTATTTTTCTCAGGCACTTCCCCCTGAAGTGAAAGTTCGTTCGACCACTCTTAGGCTAAATTGTGCCCCCGCGATAAATCTGTTTCAGCATGACAGCGAAGCGATTGATCTTGATGGTACGCAAACGGAATATCCGCTGTGTGCCAGTTATCATCATCCGGATAACTATGACATTTTTTCGGTTGATCGGGTGGATAGCTGGCTCAGTGAAAAAGGGACAACTCAGGGGCGTGCGCGTGGGCATGCCAGAGTTTATACCTCGTTTGAGAGTTTTCACCATCAGATCGAACATGCGCAAGAACGTAACGCGCTCTATTACCGTCTACGGGTAAAAAACTCACTATTCCGTAAGGGATTTGAACACTATATTTCCTTTGTGCGCAGTGATGAGTCGAAGCTGACACTAGCAGAAGAGAATGTCTCTGTCAGCCTGACGTGCACCAACCGTGAGTTACCGCTGATGTTACGTATAGGTGATATCAACCAGCCGACCAAAGAAAGCCCTTCATTCGCGACTTTCCGTAATATCACCCGGCCTTCAGTCCCCTTGTATCCTGTTATGGATGGCAGCCTGCATTGGTCGCTACTGTCCAATATGTCTTTGAACTACATGTCCTTATTAGATAAGGATGCATTGAAGCAAATCTTGCATACCTATGATTTCCCCAGCCTGCATAACCGGCAATCTGCTCGTGCGTCGCAGAAAAGACTTGATGCTATCCAGCGCATTGAGACTCAGCCTATCGACAGACTGTTCCGCGGATTACCCGTCAGAGGGGTGCAAACCACGCTCTGGCTGGAGCAACGAGCCTTCAGTTCTGAGGGCGAACTCTATCTCTTCAGTACGGTATTGGCTCGCTTCTTTTCACTGTATGCCAGCGTAAATGCGTTTCATCTTTTAAAAGTCATCAATCTTGATAATCAGGAATGTTACGAATGGCCGGTACAAACAGGTCAACACGCATTGATGTAGATGTAGATGTTGTTGAAACAGCGCCAGAAGAGCAGGCGCTGGATGTCTCACGTTATAACTTTTACCAATTGGTCGAGCTGCTCAACCAATTGGCGGTAGCGTGGCAAAATCCAGCCAGCACAGCTATCCCTGCCAATGAAGCTATCCGGTTTAAATCAACCGCCAGTCTGGCCTTTCCTACCCGGGATGTGATTGCTCTGGATACCTCTGCCCGTGGTCAGTTTGAGCTGGAGGTTTCCTTTCTCGGTTTGCACGGCAGTCAATCGCCGCTGCCCGGATATTATCTCGATTCATTAGCCTGGGAGGATGCGCAGAACGAAAATCGATTGACGGATTTTCTGAATGTATTCAACCACCGCTTGTTAACACTGCTGCATCAGATTTGGCGCAAATACCGTTACTACATCTGTTTTGACGAAGCTGGCAGTGATGCATTTTCACAACGGATGTTCTCACTGGTGGGGTTGGGCAGTGAGGTCATCCGCAACAAATTGCAGATTAACCACAGTAAAATGCTGGCCTACGCAGGGCTACTTGCCAGCCCCGGCAGAGCACCGGAAGTGATCTGTAGCCTGGTCTCACACTGTTTCAACTTACCGGATATCACGTTACACAGTTGGCAGTTACGCAAGGTTGATATTGCCCCATCACAGCAGAATCGGTTAGGGACGAAGGTAAAGGTCCGTGGCAAAAAATATGATGAAAAGTCAGTGCTTGGTGTCAATTTTTCCATTGGTTCCAGGGTTGCTGATCGTAGCGGGAAATTCTTGTTATGCATTAACACACTGACACGGGAACAGTTTCTCTCTTTTTTGCCCAACGGGGACAATTATGCACCACTAGTGATGTTTGTGGCCTTCATTATGCGTGATCAGTTTGCGTGGGATTTACGTCTTGGATTGGCGGAGCAGCAGGTGGACGGAATGGTTTTAGGCGTTAAGCAGAATACCTTGTTGGGCTGGACCAGTTTCCTCGGGCATCCCGAACAAAACCCCCACGTAACCATCAGCGTTATGGAATGACAATGAGTATTCAGGAATAGACACCATGGATAAACAACAGCCAACGTTATCATTGCGGGTCGTTAACAGCGATAAATTGGAAAGTGGTAAACAAGCCAGCAGCCTGTTTCATGCACAGGGGGGGATCGTGGGGAGTGATGATAGCCACCATTGGTCTATTCAGGATCAAGGTGGTCATATCAGCCATTCACAGTTTGCCGTCGAATGGCGTGATGGCTCTTTTTGCCTGCGGGCGTTAAATGGTTCTCTGAACATCAACCAGTCGGTACTGATACCTAATTCAGGTTTCGTTCGCCTACAGCAAGGGGATGAAATTACGCTGGGTAACCTGGTGATCAGGAGCCATATCAGCCGTTCGGCGACCGATATGCTCGATCCACTGATGGTATCACCGGAATCACTGGTATCAAGCGACAGCAACCCGATGGATGCCATGATGGAAGGGGGGGCGTCAGCTATGCCCCACCACCCACAAGACAACCGACTCGCATCGACCATTGCCAATAATTTCAGCCATGACCCCTTGCGGGTACTGGAAACCGAAAGCCTGACGACACAAAACCAGGGCGCGGGATCCTCAGATATTGACCAAACGCTGCAACAGGATCGCTATCATAACCCGCTTTTCTCTTCCCCACTTTCAGATAACACCAAGGACAGTGCCATGGATCAGGCATTTATCGATCTTCCGCAAATCAGTACGTTCCTTAACGGAAAGCCAGAAGTGCCGGAAAGTAAAATGGAGCAGCATCATGTTGCCATTACACCGTTAATGCGTGGTTTTGCGGCTCAACTGCCGATCCGTAACAGTCAGGATGCCAACGATTTTCTTGAAGAGGCCGGTAAAACACTTAAAGCAACGATAGAAGGCTTGCTGGCTTTACAGCAAAGCCAGCATGGGTTGCGTGATAAACATTTACGGCCGATTGAAGACAATCCATTGCGCCTGAATATGGATTACGACACCACCCTCAGCCTGATGTTTGCCGATCAAAAAAGCCCGGTACATCTTTCCGCCCCGGCGGCAGTGGCCGAGAGCCTGGATAACTTGCGTTTACATCATCAGGCCAATCAACAGGCCATTACGCAAGCATTGAACACCATGTTGGAGGCTTTCTCACCGGAGCGCCTGTTGACACGCTTTACACATTATCTACGCAGCAATGAGCGACAGGAACGGGATCCCGCCTGGGCGTGGGAAATGTACAAAAACTACTATCACGAACTGGCTTCCAGCCGTCAGCAGGGTTTTGAAAAGCTCTTTGGCGAAGTTTATGAGCAAGCTTATGACCGGGCCTTGCGTCAAGGCATGAAGGATAGTGAGTAATGAACAACGGCAGAGGTTATCTCCTGACGTGTACGTTGTGCATGGTGTTGTTGCTGTCAGGGTGTAGCGGTGCATGGGAAGCCACCAAGAAGGTCGGTAAGGTGGTGATGGATTCGGATATTCCGGTAGGGCCGGCATCCGATCAACCCTCAACAGTTCGGTTGATATTATTGGCAGAACCGGACATGAACCCGAATGAGAAAGGGGACGCGACCCCGATAGAAGTGGCGGTGGTGTACCTGAGTGAAAACTCCAAGCTACTGGCTGCCGATTATGACCAGCTCACCCGTGAAACTTTGGAGAAAACGCTGGGTAAAAATTATATCGACCATCAGGAATATACCTTACTGCCAGCCCAATTTAAGCCCATGAATCCCATCAAGCTGGCAGACAATAACAGCTATCTGGGGGTTATTGCTTACTATGCCGATGCCGACCGTAGTGAATGGAAGAAAATAATTAAAGTAAAAGGAATCGGCCATCACTATAACGTTTTGGTTCATGTCAGAGCGAATGATATCGAACTAAGGAAAGAGGAAGAATAACTATGCCAACTAAGAATCGAGTGATTTGGCGCGAAGGATTGTTTATCAAGCCACAGCATTTTCAGCAGCAGCAGCGGCATAACGATTATCAGGTACAACGCAGGATCATCGCCTTACAGGGTTATAGCTACGGTTTCAGTTCGCTTATCCTGAATCAGGAATTGTTGAAATTAGGCCGCATAGGATTGACGGTGGCCAGTGGAGTGATGGCGGATGGCACGGTGTTTGATATCCCTTATCAAGACCATTCACCCAAGCCTTTGGATGTACTGAATTGTAATGATGCAGCCAGCCGTGACATCTATCTGGCGCTCCCGATGTTGAACGATTCAATTAATGAAGTCGCAGGCCCGCAGGGGCAGATCCCAGGTGCTATTCGTTATCGTGAATACCGTGATGATATCCGTGATTTGCACACCGAGGGTGGCGATGTCAGCCAGTTGATGTTGGCGCAGTTAGTACCACGGTTGATGCAGGGATCAGAAGATCTCAGTGCTTATTCGGTGCTGCCGTTATGCCGGGTCAAAGAGAAAAGACCCGACGGTGCCTTAATTCTGGATGAAGAGTTTATTCCCACCTGTACCACCCTCAGTGTCTCCGCTCAGTTGAAAAGCTTTATGGATGAAGTGGAAGGTACCTTGGTTGAGCGTGCCCAACTGTTGGCAAAACGTATTGGTTCACCGGGTCAGCAGGGGATCGCTGATGTGGCTGAATTTATGATGTTACAGGTCTTTAACCGTGCTCAGCCTCTGTTCACCCATTTAGCGCATCAGGCTATTATGCATCCACAGGACTTCTACCGCCAACTGGTACAAACCTGCGGTGAGTTGCGCACCTTTACCGATGAATCCCGCTTGGCTGGTGTATTTCCGGTGTATAACCACGACAACCTGACCGACAGTTTTCAGCCGTTGTTTCTGGCTATGCGTCAGGCATTAAGTACGGTATTGACCCCACGGGCAATCTCTATTCAGTTACATATGCAGGCCCACGGTATTCGTGTGGCGACCATTAATGATCGTGACCTGTTGCGCAGTGCTGACTTTGTTCTGGCGGTGCGTGCTCAGATACCGCAGGAACAATTGCGTCGGCAGTTTGTTCAGCAAACAAAAATTACCTCACTCGAAAAAATACGTGATCTCGTCAGTGTGCAACTGCCCGGCGTGCCGTTGGTGGCTTTGTCAGCTGCACCGCGACAACTGCCTTACCACTCGGGATACACCTACTTCATGCTGGATCTGCAAAGTCCGGGATGGAAAGAAATCCAACAAAGCAACGCCATTGCCTTCCACGTTTCGGGCGATTTCCCTGATCTGGATATGCAATTCTGGGCAATCAGGAGCAGCTAATGAAAATGGATGCCGCGACCGATAGCTCCCCATTCACCACCCAGAACGCCGATACCCACTATCGGCAGTATCAGCTTGGGCTGCGTGGAGAAAGCCTGAATGTCATGGTGGATGCTGCCACGCCATTACTCGGCATGGTATTGCGCCTGAAAGATATGGAAAACCAGTCGTTGCCGGATCAGCTTTATCAGCAGGTGGTGACGGATATCCGCGCCATTGAGCAATACCTGCAAACTAAAGGTTATGAACCCGGAGCCATCATTTCTTTCCGCTATGTGTTGTGCACATTCATTGATGAAACCGCATTAGGTCAGGGTTGGAACACGCAAAATGGTTGGTTACAGCAATCGCTATTAGTGCATTTCCATAATGAAACCTGGGGCGGAGAGAAAGTGTACGTCCTGCTGGAACGTTTAATGGGAGAGCCAAAGCGTTATCAGGACTTGTTGGAATTCATCTACCTCTGTTTTTGTTTGGGTTATCGCGGTCGTTACAAAGTGACATCACAAAACAGTGATGACTTCGAAAGGTTATTCCGTCGGCTCCATCATCAGTTACATCAGTTGCGTGGTGACGCGCCACCGACGGTGCTTTATCAACAGGGGAGCCGCCAGAGTAGCCGCTATTACCTGAGTAAGCGTCTGACCATTAAACATTTGCTATGGAGTGGGTTGGGTTTGTTGGTGGTGATTTATCTGTTTTATGCCGTCCATCTGAACAACCAGACTCAGGATATTTTGCAACAGTTAAACAATTTATTGAGCTAGGGAAGCCCCGATGATTCAAATTGACTTGCCCACACTGGTAAACCGTCTTAACCCAATTGCTCGCCACGCTCTGGAAGCGGCTGCCGCACATTGTGTCAGCCAGCAGGAAGCTGAAATTACAGTTTCTCAGGTCTTGTTCCAGATGATCTCTACTCCACTATGTGATGTCAGATTGATACTGAATCATGCCGGGGTTGAGGTGGATGAGCTGCGGGAACTGCTCGATCAACGCGTTTCAGGCTATCAATCTATCACCCAGGCTTATCCGAGCTTTTCCCCGTTATTGGTGGAATGGTTACAGGACAGTTGGTTGCTGGCATCGACAGAGATGGAGCACGGCCAGTTACGCAGTGGCGTCATGTTACTGACATTATTGCTCAGCCCAATGCGTTATCTGATACCCACGGCAAGTCGATTATTATCCCCGGTTAACCGTGAGTTATTGCGCCAGGATTTTGCTAACTGGACGGCAGATTCGGCTGAAACACCACGGATAGAAAAAGGGGCCGACGGCGATAACCTGGCGGCAATAAACGGTGAAAGTTTACTTGCCCGTTATGCCAGCAATATGACTGAGCAGGCACGTAATGGTGCGCTGGATCCGGTGTTGTGCCGCGACGAGGAAATCGATCTGATGATCGATATTCTGTGTCGTCGCCGTAAAAATAATCCGATTGTGGTGGGGGAGGCCGGTGTCGGCAAAAGTGCACTGATTGAAGGTTTAGCGCTGCGTATCGTCGATAATCATGTGCCAGAAAAACTACGTAACAGTGTATTAATGACATTGGATCTTGGTGCGCTTCAGGCTGGCGCGGCAGTGAAAGGAGAGTTTGAAAAACGCTTCAAAGGCATTATGGCGGAAATAGCACAGTCCACTACGCCAATTATCTTGTTTATTGATGAAGCACATACGCTGATCGGGGCGGGAAACCAGCAGGGCGGGTTAGATATATCAAACCTGCTCAAACCCGCTTTAGCGCGCGGTGAGTTAAAAACTATCGCGGCAACCACCTGGAGCGAATACAAAAAGTATTTTGAGAAAGATGCGGCACTCTCGCGTCGTTTCCAGTTGGTTAAAGTTTCCGAGCCTGATGCTGAAGAAGCGACGATTATTATGCGTGGTCTGCGCACCGTCTATGAACAGGCTCATGGTGTACTGATCGATGATGAAGCTTTACACGCCGCGGCAGTTCTCAGTGATCGTTATATCTCGGGTCGCCAACTGCCGGACAAAGCGATCGATGTGCTGGATACGGCGGCCGCACGTGTCGCCATCAATCTGACTTCAGCACCGCGTCAGGTCTCGGCGCTGAAAAACCAGCTTCACCATCAGACGATGGAAATCGAGATGCTGGAGCGGGAGCTGCGTTTGGGCTTGAGCCGCCCGGATGAGCGTTTAGCGGTTCTGAAACAACAGCAAGTGGCAATAGAACAACAGCTCACCGAACTGAATGCGGGTTGGGGGAAACAGCAACACCTGGTACAGCAGATCATCGCTCTGAGAGCGGTTTTGTTGGCGCAAGAAGAGATGGCGACAAATGAACAAGTCGCCAGTTTGACAGAACTCGGAGATGAGCTAGCACAGTTACAGCAACATCAGACGTTAGTCTCACCACATGTGGATAAAAGTCAGATAGCGGCGGTGATTGCTGAATGTACCGGAGTGCCGTTAAATCGCCTTTCCCAGAGTGAATTAGCGGTCGTCACAGAACTGCCATCTTATCTTGGTCAGCAGATTAAAGGGCAGGATATGGCTATCCATTGTCTGCACCAACACATGTTGACGGCAAGAGCCGACTTACGCCGCCCAGGTCGCCCGATGGGGGCCTTTTTGTTGGTGGGGCCAAGTGGGGTCGGTAAAACAGAAACCGTGTTGCAGATAGCTGAACTGCTCTATGGTGGTCGTCAATATCTCACCACCATCAATATGTCTGAATTTCAGGAAAAACATACTGTTTCCCGCCTGATTGGCTCCCCGCCGGGCTATGTCGGCTATGGCGAAGGGGGGGGTCTGACTGAAGCTATTCGCCAGAAGCCTTACTCGGTAGTACTGCTCGATGAAGTCGAAAAGGCGCATCCGGATGTCCTTAACTTATTTTATCAAGCTTTTGATAAAGGGGAGCTGGCTGACGGCGAAGGCCGCATCATTGATTGCAAGAATATCGTGTTTTTCCTAACTTCCAATCTGGGATACCAGACCATTGTCGATAATGCTGAAAATCCTGGCCTACTCAATGAGCAACTTTATCCTGAATTAGCGGAATTCTTTAAACCGGCGTTGTTGGCCCGGATGGAAGTCGTTCCCTATCTGCCTCTTGGCAAGGAAACATTACAAACGATTATTCACGGCAAACTGGGGCGTTTGGATAGGTTGCTACGTCAACGTTTTAACGCTGAAGTCGTGATTGAACCTGAGGTTATTGACGAAATATTACGCCGTGCCACCCGAGCTGAAAACGGCGCGCGTATGCTTGAATCAATTATCGATGGTGCTCTGTTACCGCCAGTTTCCCTGCTGTTATTGCAAAAAATGGCCGCCAATACAGTTATCAGCCATATCCGGATTGCGGTAGAGGGGAATGTGTTTACCGCACAGGTTGAGGATGCGATATGAGACAACGGCTAAAAAGCGTTCTTGCATTACTGGATAATGACTCAATCGAACAGCTTATCTACCGTTTTCTGGAGGTTAATCATCGTCGGCAAAGGTTTAGTGCCCTGATGGTGTCGATGTTTAATGCCAGTGAAGGGCGTCTTGATTGCTACCGTCAGCCTGATGAAAACCAGTGTATCTCCCTGAAACTGGATGCGGATATTGAAGATATCAATCATCCGTTGGTTCAGGTCTTACGCAATGGCGTGCCCGAGATATGGGACAATTTGTGCCAGGGGGTGCGTATCGAAAATAACGACTTCCGTGGTTTTATTCAGGCGCTGCCAAACGAATGCGGGTTGTATGCCATGCCGTTGTTTGATGTTCAGGGACGAGCCTGTGGTGTCATTGCCGTTTTTTCCGAGAA
Source organism: Yersinia pekkanenii (assembly GCF_001152565.1). Classification (GTDB taxonomy): domain Bacteria; phylum Pseudomonadota; class Gammaproteobacteria; order Enterobacterales; family Enterobacteriaceae; genus Yersinia; species Yersinia pekkanenii. The sequence goes on from NZ_CQAZ01000015.1 coordinate 91,024, forward strand.
CATCGAACGTTTTGCCGATACGCGCGGAATTTTTGGTATTTATTGCCATATTTTCCAGCATCGCCTGAACAAATTGCAGGAGATGGCACACCTGAGATCGCAATTAAGCCAGATTCGCACGGTATTTAAAGCACAGCGACAACGTGAAAAACAATTAGATGAGCTATTGGTTTCGCTCAGCACTGCGGATGCCAACACTGTGCCTGGACTCTCTCAGGACTACAGCAAAATAGACAACCTGACCGAAGCGGTAGAAGCGTTGGAATGTGCGGTATTGATGCAACGTCAACGCCAGTACGGCAATGATAAAAACCGTATTGCTGCCAGCCTGGGGATCGCGCCACGCACCCTGGGCTATAAGCTAGCGAAATACAGGTGTCAGATATGAATACGTGGTTATTGATTAGTTCGTTGCTGTTTTCCAGCCCCCATAGCAGTACATTTTGGGACATGGGATTTAGCCCATCGACGATGACAGAAAGTGATAGTGGAAAGATGGCGCTGGTGATGCGTTGTCGCAGTGAAAGCTCGGCGCTGGTGCGGCTGGATTGTTACGATAATGCACTGTCCTCGCAGCCTGAGATAAAAGCCAGCACGCAGAATACCGGCCCGGCGTGGCAGAGGGCCATGAGTCATGAAAAAGGGCGAACGGATCACTCCACCACATTTCTGGTGACCGAAGGGGAAGGCATAAATCCACGGGTCATTATCACTACCCCTGCTATCGGCGTTCCCCCTCCTCGACCGGTGCTGATGCTGAGCTGTATTGACAACATCACCCGCCTGCAAATTGCGCTGGCCAGGCCACAAAAAGAGGCTTCAGTCACCTTGACCACTAACAATAGTCGTTTTGATGTGCACTGGTTCCTGCGTGAAAACGGCTATTTGCTTGAGTCCAGCCGTGGTCTGGCGGGTATTGATGAGATTAAGCGTTTGATGTCGGCTAACACACTGACTATCGAAGGGACAAACAGCACTTTCCCCCGACTGACATTTAATCTTTCTCAATTGACGCCAGCATTGAAATCGCTGCGTCGCGCCTGTCACTGGTGAGGTATATGGATATTACGTTACAACATCCCTGGCACGCACTCCTGCGGACGCCTTTGTCACCTGAACAGACCGCACTGCCACTGGCCGATGATAACCCGCAATGGGAATATATCGACGGCCAAATGGTTAAATTGGGGTCGCTGGCCCATTCCACGCTGAATATTAATGAGATTCAGCAACTGGCCATAGTGCTACTGTCAGAGAAAAGTAAAGATTTTCGGTTGATGGTGCATTTGCTCCGTACCTTGCAGCATGCCGGTGAGCCGGATGAACTGATGCTGGCTATCTCGTTACTGACCGAATACGTCCAGTTGTTTTGGCAGGAAACATGGCCACAGAATCCATCCCATAAACGGCGATTTGCCCAACAAATACTGAAGCGTTTTGACAGCGCTGCGGGCAGCTTTAGCCTGCGAGCGAACGCGGCTCAACGCGAAAATGTACAAGGATTATTGGCACATTTAGCGCAGGTTTGGCATGGCAGTGAACCGGGTCTGGCCACCGAGGTGGATGGGTTACGTACCCGCTATATGCGACAACCCGAGCGGTTTGTCGAGACGGTGGTCCCTGACGAACCACGGCCACCTACCACCGGTGTCGCTGCCACGAGCACAACAGTTGCCAGTCCAAGTATGACCATTGATAGCTCTAATGATAAAGCCTGGCGGCAGACGGTGCTGAAAATGGCGGATTTGTTATGTGAGCTTCAGCCTGATGTGGCGATGGGTTTCCGGTTGCGACGCCATGCCGTATGGGGGGGATTGACTGCGCCACCGATGGCACAAAGTGATGGCCGAACCCCGCTGGCTGCTGTTTCTGCCGATCGGATCGCCGATTATTTAGTGCAGTTGGCCAATGCTGATTTGTCGTTGTGGCAGCAGGTGGAACAGAGCCTGACACTTGCGCCTTATTGGCTTGATGGACATGTACTTTCGGCGAAAATTGCGGTGCGGCTGGGCTATGAACAGGTTGCTCAGGCTATCAATGATGAACTCAGCGATTTTTTGGCCCGCATTCCCGCATTAAAAACCCTCTTTTTTACGAATATGACCCCCTTTATTTCCGCTGAGTCCACCGTCTGGTTACAGCAGAATTCGGGGCATCAGCGCGGCAGTAGCACTCTTGAACAGGATGAAATTTGGCAATGCTATCAACAGCAAGGATTGGAAGCCGCGTTACAAATGTTAGATCGGCAACCGCAGCAATCCGAACCCCGGGACCGTTTTTACCATCAATTGCTCAGCGCACAGTTGTTCGAAAAAGCAGGATTAACCGCACTGGCGCAGCAGCACTACCACAACTTATTACAGGTGGGGCAGCAATTGCAGTTAAGCGAATGGGAGCCGGCGTTGATCGCGTTGCTAACAGAAAAGCAGCGACAGCTCACACCGTGCTAGCCATGGAATGGAATAGGAGTGTTAGCGCATGAAACTGCCATTTTTTCTACGCATAGCCAAGCCCGCAATCCCTCGTCTAAAAGCATCAGTCCCGGTGGTATTGGCCTTGCTGGCTTGTGCGGCATTAATTTGGGTGTGGATCTACGGGCCCGCGTGGCAGCTTGGGGGAAATCACCCGTTTGAGACATTATTAAGTCGTTGGTTAGTGACGGCTGTTTTTGTCTTGATGGCCGTTTGCTGGCTTGGCCTGAAAGGTATGACGCGTTTACAACAATTGGAAAAGCTCCAATTACAGGTAAAAACGCAAGTTGATGACCCCATCAGTGCCGATATTGAACAGCAGAACCAATACCTGAATGCCTGGAAGCATCAGCTTCAGCGTCATCTGAATACCCCGGCATATCTGTATCGCTTACCTTGGTATATGGTGATTGGCGCGCGCAACAGCGGAAAAAGTACGCTGATCAAAGAGGGTTATAAGCTGACAGAGATTGCCACCTCAGAGCGGATAAATTCGGAAGAAGCGGCCTCACTGCGCGTCAGATGTTGGTTAGGGGAGCAGGCTGTCATTATCGATCCCGCCGGAGAGCTGATAGAACAACCGACGACATTAATAGCGGGTAAAGCTTCATTAAACAGCCGCTTATGGCAAAGTTTATTGTCCTGGCTGGTGGAGCAGCGCCAACGCCAACCACTGAACGGCATTATTCTCACCGTCGATCTGCATCAGATGATGACCTCGAATAAAACCCAGCGAGAGACCTACGTTGCTGATATCCATCAACGTTTACAGGATATACGGCTGGCGTTGCACAGTCAGGTACCGCTGTATGTGGTGTTCACCAAAATGGATCTGTTGTACGGATTCGAAGCCATGTATCAATCACTGGATAAAGCGCCGCGTGATGCGGTTCTGGGCGTGACATTCAGCCTGGATACTGCGGATCCGCAGGTGTGGCGTACTGAGTTACAACAGTTTTGGCAACAGTGGATCGCACAACTGAATAGTGCGATGCCGGACATGATGCTTAACAGTGTTGATGCCGGGCAGCGCAGCCAGTTGTTCAGTTTTACCCGTCAGATGCAAGGCTTGCATGACTACGTGGTGCAATTACTGGAAGGTATCTTGTACAGCGGCGATAACGCTCAGCCATTGTTGCGCGGTATTTATCTCACCTCAGCCCAACAGCGCGGGCAAATGGACGATATCTTTACCCAATCGGCTGCCGTGCAATATCACCTTGCCCCTCAGGCATTCCCTACCTGGCCAGTCTCAGATACGGCCCCCTATTTTACCAAAGAGTTGTTTAGCCAAGTGCTGCTAGCTGAACCGAATTTGGCGAGCGAAAACAGTATTTGGTTACACCATGCCAGAAAGCGCATGATCATTTTCTCTTGTGTGGGCGCGTTGGTCGCACTGACCTTATGGGGCTATTGGCACTATTACTACCAGGTAAACTACCGGGCCGGACAAGAAGTATTAGCCCAGGCAACCACGTTCTTATCGATTCCTGAGCCAAAAGGTGATGACCGCTACGGCAATTTGCAACTGCCCCTGCTGAACCCTATTCGTGATGCCACGCTGGCTTACGGTAACTATCATGAGCGAAGCTCTTTCCTGGCTGACATGGGATTGTATCAGGGTAATAACATCGGGCCTTATGTCGAAAGCACTTACCTGCAACTGCTACAGCAACGTTTCGTCCCATCACTGATGAGCGGCCTGTTGGAACAGTTGAATGCGGCACCAAAGGGCAGCGAGGAGAAACTCGAAATCCTGCGAGTGATGCGCATGTTGGAAGATGGCAGTGGTCGCAATATCGCGCTGGTTGAGCAATATATGAGCCACCGTTGGAGCCAACAATTCAACGGTCAGCGCGAGTTGCAGCAACAACTGTTGAGCCATTTGAACTATGCATTGCAACACACGGATTGGCGTGCGGCACGGGAAAGTGGCGATCAATATGCGATTAAGCGTTTTGCGCCTTACCTCAAACCGACTCAATCGGCACAGCAGGAGTTGAGTAAGCTCTCCATTTACCAACGTGTGTATCAGAATCTGCGCATCAAAGCGCAGGACGCATTGCCGCCCGCTCTCGATTTGCGTGATCAAATTGGCGCGAGTTTTGATGACGTGTTTGTCTCCAGCAACGATCGCTTGCTGGTGATCCCACAATTCCTGACACGTAATGGTTTGCAAAACTATTTTGTCAAACAGAGCGACCAATTGGTTGATCTGACCGTGATGGATAGCTGGGTGCTTAATCTCAGCAAAAACGTTGAATACAGCGAGGCTGACCGTAAGGAGATCCAGCGGCAGGTTACCGAGCAATACCTTGGCGACTATACCGCCACCTGGCGTGCTGCCATGAATAATCTGTCGGTTGGCGAGTTTGAGGATTTACCGCAGGCGATCAGCGCGATTGAGCAGGTGATCAGTGGAGAGCAGCCTTTCCGCCGTGCATTGCAAACATTGAGTGATAACACGCGATTACCGGCCATACCCGATTCAGTCGCAGGTAAAGATCGTCAGGATCTGATGCAGGAACCCAATTTCCTGCTGCTAGCGCGAATCAACCGCGAGTTTGCTCCTGAGACCGCGATACTGGTTGAAAATGGTGATAAAGGCAGCGTAATTCAGAGCGTTTATCAGAAGCTGACCGAATTACACCGTTACCTACTGGCGATTCAAAACTCACCTGCGCCAGGAAAAGCAGCGTTGAAAGCGGTGCAATTACGTTTGGATCAAAACAACAGCGATCCGATCTTCGAAGTCCAACAACTGGCCAAAAATCTGCCGGAACCACTTAACCGTTGGGTGGGTGATATGGCGGAGCAAGCCTGGCGTGTGGTGGTGATGGAGGCGATCCAATCGTTGGAGGTGGAGTGGAATGATACGGTGATCAAACAGTATCAAACCTATCTGGCCGGGCGTTATCCCTTCGATCCTAACGCTAAGCAGGATGTCCCATTAAGCGAGTTTGAACGTTTCTTCGGGCCGAAAGGGACCCTCGATGCGTTCTATCAGCAAAACCTGAAGCCATTTGTTGAGAATAACCTGACCAGTGGCAGCGATGGGCAATTGCTGATCCGGCCTGATGTCTTACAACAATTAGCGCAAGCGAAGAAGATCCGCGACACCTTCTTCTCAAGCCAAAATGGTCTGGGTACACAGTTTGCGATTGAACCGGTGATGCTGAGCGGCAATAAACGGCGCAGCGTACTGAACCTGGATGGACAACTGTTGGATTACGCCCATGGTCGTAGCGGTGTGGTGCATCTGGTCTGGCCAAACTCCATGCGTGCTGGCGTCGAAAGTAAGTTGACGCTGGTACCGGATGAAAGCGGCAAATCGCCACGTAGCCTCAGCTTCAGCGGCCCATGGGCTCAATTGCGACTGATTAATGCGGGTGAGCTGACCAATGTGAGCACTAACTCCTTCGATGTCCGTTTCATGGTTGATGGCGGGGAGATGACTTATCGCATCTCTGTTGATGAGTCTGACAACCCGTTTGCTGGGGGATTATTCAGTAAATTCACGCTGCCGGACACCTTGTATTAATTGTTGTCATCGAGTCACCCTGCGCGAGTGGCAGGGTGACGGCTAAAGGATTGCGTACGCATGAGCGAAACCTCGCAAGATATCATCATTCAAGTTGGCGCTGATCCACGGCACAGACCGGAATTCAGCGCCATTCGTGAAGAGATCAATAAGATCAATCATCCGGCACGGCCCGAAGTGAGCTGGCGCTTAATTGAATCATTGGCGCTGACCCTGTTCCGTGTCAATGGGGTGGATCTGCAAACCGCGGTGTATTACACACTGGCACGCACCCAGATAAATGGATTGGCCGGATTTACGGAAGGCTGTGAGTTATTGGCGGGGATGGTCATCAGCCAATGGGATCAACTGTGGCCGGAACAACCGCAGGCGCGCACCGAGATATTGGAATGGTTTAATGCCAGAGTGGGTAATCAACTGCGTCAGCATGATTTTGAGCACGACGATTTACGCTTGCTGTACCGCGCAGAGCGGGCATTGCAGTTGCTCTGTGACAAACTGCAACAAGTTGAGTTAAAACGGATCCCTCGCCTGGAAAATCTACTCTATCTGATGCAGAACACGGCAAAAAGGCTTGAAGCGGCCAATGATGCAGCAAAACAGCCCCCGCCAACACCATTAAAGATGCCATCAATGGTGTATTTATCCGTCCCTGAGCCAGAGCCGGTCCGCACGGCATTTTCTGCTGCGGCGTTACAGCCGAAAGAAGAATCTCCGCCCAATGTTGAAGTCCGATTTGCGCCCCCGGTAAAAAAACATTCCCCCGCCCTGTGGGGTTTTGTGGGTGGCGTTCTTTTAAGTTTGCTGGTGGCGACCGTGGTTTACTTTATCCAGGTCAAACCGATGCAGCAGCAACTTGCGGCGCTAACCAGCCAACCAGAGGGTTCGGTGCTGTTATGGCTCACCCGCCCTGATATTGCGACTTATGCCGAGCAATTGAACCAACTGGAAAACCTCTCTCCTTTGGCCGGGCTGCGAACTGCAGATACCTCGCTGGCCATGGCCCGTCAACGTTGGCCGACCGATCCCAATCAGGTTGCTGAAAGTCAGCGCTGGACACAGTTGTTACTGGCGCGTATCGGGACGGACGCGGTAGACAGCAGCTACTTCCAGATACAGCAGCGCTTGCAGGCACTGTCAGATAAATTAATCGAACAGGAGAGGTCTCGTGGCAGCCTGACTATTTCCTATCTGAAAACAGCGGTTTACCAAATGCAAACCGAACTGAATCGAGAGATCCCCTTGGAAGAGTTATTACGGCAACTGGCCGTAGCAGCAGATAAAAATCAACCGGCATCCCCCGTACTCATTAAAAAGATAGATGACCGTTGGAACGCCTTACTCAGCCGTTATCACCAATTAATGCAGCAGACAAGCTCTGCACGTTAACTCCCAGGAAGGAAATAATATGTTTGCTGATGATAAAAAAGCCAACGGGAAGGGCAGTATAAAACCCAAGAATAGAGTATCACCCGATGCTGCCCCGACGATCAGTGGCGAACAGGTTGCGGGCATGGCGGGTGGTGTGGGTAACGTAGTCGGTGGCACCGCCGGCAAGCGCCTCAATCAGGCCGCCGACTTGGCTAAAACGGCTATCGATACCAAAGCCAAGATACTGGACGCGGGCGTTAAACCGATGAGTGTGGCGGCAAGTGGCGCAGGAGTAGCATTACCGGACAGCGCAGCGGCGGCGATATCCCGTCTGGTCAAACAACCCTCCGGCCTGCAATTTACCTTAACCGCCGCCGGTTTACCGCCACAGACCTTCGCGGTGGTGGATTTCTCGTTGAACGAGATGCTCTCTTCACCATTTGTACTCAATGTCGGCCTCGCCAGTGCGGATCCGTCGGTGGATTTCGCGGCGGTACTGGATGAAGATGCCACCCTGTTTATCTGGCGTGAAGGGGTGTTACAGCGCAGTGTGACCGGCATGGTTTCCAGCTTTGAACAGGGCGATACCGGTTTTCATCAGACCCGTTACAGCATGGTGATCCGCCCCGCACTCTGGCGAACCAGCTTGCGCCGCAACTCCCGCATTTTCCAGCAGGAATCGATTGAAAGCATTATCACTACGCTGCTAAAAGAAAATGGCATCAATGACTTTGCCTTTGGTTTCCGCAATTCACACCTGGCGCGTGAGTTTTGTGTGCAATATCAGGAATCAGATTTTGATTTTATCCAGCGCCTGGCCGCAGAAGAGGGGATTTTTTACTACTTCGAATTCAGCGCGGGAAAGAACACCATCGTGTACGCCGATGATGTTGGCTCGTTGCCGAAGGGCGCATCGCTCCCCTATAACCCCAATGTGGCAGCCCAGGCGCAGGAGCTGTGTATCACCACCTTCACCCGCAGTGCGCAGGTGCGCCCGGCAATGGTGCAGTTGAAAGATTACACCTTTAAAAATCCGAATTGGTCAGCGGAATTCAGCGAACAATCGCGTGAGTTACAGAACCAGCGCCCGGATTACGAGCATTTTGACTTCCCAGGGCGTTTCAAAGATGAACAACACGGCAAGGATTTTACCCGTTATCGTCTGGAAGCACTGCGTAATGATGCCAATATGGGGCAAGGTGAAAGTAATGATTTCACCCTTCAGCCGGGGCAATTATTCAGCTTAACCCGTCACCCACGTAGTGATCTAAACCATGCATGGCAGTTGCTCGGCATTCAGCATACCGGCAAACAGATGCAGGCGTTGGAGCAGGAGTCCGGTGATCAGGGCACGGTGTTATTTAACCAATTCAGCTTTATTCCCTCGGCTCAAACCTGGCGACCGACACCATTATCAAAACCCACAATGGATGGCCCACAGATTGCGATGGTGGTGGGGCCAGCAAGTGAAGAGATTTACTGCGATGAGTTTGGCCGTATCCGCCTGCAATTTTTGTGGGATCGCTATGGTCAGAGTGACGATCAAAGCTCCTGCTGGATCCGCGTCACGCAGCCGTGGGCGGGTCAGGGCTGGGGCATGCTGGCCATTCCGCGTATCGGTCAGGAGGTGGTGGTTGATTTTCTGCACGGCGATCCGGATCAACCGATCGTCACCGGGCGCACCTATCATGCCAACAATATCCCCCCAGGTTCACTGCCCGCCAGTAAAACCCAGATGGCGTTCCGCTCCAAAACCCATAAAGGCGAAGGCTATAACGAAATGCGCTTCGAGGATGCCAAGGGTAAAGAAGAACTGTCGATGCATGCTCAGAAAGACATGGATACCAAGGTTAACAACGATCGTGGAACGAATGTCGGTAACAATCATAGTGAGAATGTAGGAAATAACCAAAATCAGTCAATAGGAAATGACCAAAATCAGTCAATAGGAAATGACCAAGTTATCACTGTTGCTAATAACCAAAAGCAAATAATAGGTAATGATCAGATTGAAGAAATAGGTAACGATCAAACATTAGAAGTAAAAAATGACCGAATGATAACCGTGGCGAATAATCATATCGAGATAGTTAAAGAAAATCAGACAGTGGATGTTAACAAAAATCAAACTATCACGGTAAAAGAAGAACAGTCGACGACTATTAAGGGTGGACAACTGATAGATATCACTAAGTTTCGCCAGACAACCATTAAGGATAGTGATGTATTAACGGTGACAAATGATATTCAAGTTATATCTGAATCTGGCAATGTTGTTATCTCTAACGGCGGTGGCGCTTCAATCACACTATGTGTGGGTGGAGAGATAATTATTAAAGGTACCGCAATTCAGATTGAAAGCTCAGGGCAGGTTTTTGTAAAAGGCGACCCTATTCAGTTGAATGAGTAATTTACAGGATTATATTATGCAGAAATATGCTATTCAGGAAGGTTTTTTTGATATACCAGAAGATTTCGTCGACAGAACAATAAATTCTTTTATTTTAGGTGACGCGAATAATAGTCAGTTTAATTTCAGCATTTCTCGTGATGTGCCGTTCCCAAATGAACAGATAAGTTCTTATGTAGATCGACAGTTGGGTATCTTAAAGAAAAATATTAAGGGGTATAAATTGCTTCAACAACGTCCATGTAAGTTGGGGCAAAAAAATGAAGGTTTTGAAATATATGGAACATGGAAGGAAGGGAAACAAACGATTTATCAACGCCAGGCCGCTTTTTTTATATCAGAGAAAAATATAATTATATTTAGTGCGACCTCGGGGAAGATTTTTAATGAACAGTCAGATAAATATTGGCAGGACTGGTTAACCAGTTTTCGTTAAATCCCCACATATATCCCAGATAATTCGGGGTAGGAGGCGGCGACGCCGCAAGTCCCCGTTCGCTCACCCAGGTAAGTAAATGGGGGAGCGAGGGAAACCAGCACACCTGCTATCTGAAATATGATGGAAAGGAGTGAACATAATGGAAAATAGACCGGGAGTATGCCATGGCCGAAGCCGCAGCAAGAGCAGGAGATAATATCCACCACACCAGTGCTCTGGCTGGATTTATTGTGGGTACAATTATTGGCGTAGCCCTGATTGCTGCCGTGGCTTTTGCCACCTTTACGTGTGGATTTGGTGCGGCGCTGGTTGCGGGTCTGTTAGCTGGGGGGGCTGCTAGTGGCATCCGCTCTTTATCAGAATCCATCGGGAGTAAATGCAAATCGACAACCGGGAAAATACGGGCTTCTGGCTGCTCGAATAATGTTCTGATTAATGGCCGACTGGCCGCCAGGGCGGTAGTTTCTAGCGCTGAATGTGCAAAAGATATGCCGATGGCCCCGATTGCGGAAGGATCTTCAAATGTTTTTATCAATCAAAATGCTGCTGCACGTAAGGATGACAAAATACAATGTGGAGCAACCATAAGTGAAGGCTCAGATAATGTTTTGATTGGTGGCGGCAAAGTCCAGTATCTTCCGGTGAAAGATGAAGTGCCTGACTGGGTAAGAAAGGCTTCCGATATATTGTTCACCGTAGCAGGTATCGCCGGAGGGGCGGCGGGTGCCTTTAAACAAGTCGGGGGAGTGTTAAACAAATGTGCCCTCAAATTTGTCGGCACATTTGTTGCGGGAGAAATTGCGGGTGGCTATATCACTGATAAAGCCATGCAAGCGATTGGTGGGCTGTTTGGTAACCCGGTAGACATTACCAACGGTCAGAAAATTTTATTTGATGAGCATGAGTTGGATTTTGTCATATCAGCAAGGTTGCCCATTTTTTGGCAGCGTTATTATTCCAGTGAGTTGGATGAGGGTATTCTGGGTAAAGGCTGGCGTCTGGGTTTTGAGGTTTCATTATCAAAGACGAAGAATGAAATTATCTATTGTGGCAGAACCGGGCAAAAGACCTTTTTTCCTCATCTGGCTATAGGGGAATATTCATACTCAGCGGAATCACAACTTTATTTTTATCGCATGATAAATGGCCGCCATGTGATACGCACATTAGATGATATTTATAGCGTATTCCCTGATTTTGAAGATAATAAAATTGTTTATCTTGAACATATTGAAGATATAGATCATAACTTTATCCGTTTCCATTATAATGAAAATAACCCGCAGCAATTGGTTGGCGTCAGTGATAGCCAGAATAATTATTTAATTTGCCATTGGCACCCAAATTTGGCACGTTTACTGTCTGTCGAACAATTGGTCGACGGTAAAAAAGAGACAGTTATTCGTTACTCTTATGACGAGAACGGTAATTTATTAGCAGTTTATAATAAAAGTGGCATAAGGACACGTCGCTTTGTTTATGATCAAAACCATTTAATGGTAGAACACACCAATATATTCGGGATGCAGTGCTTTTATCGTTGGCAGCAGGTTGATAAAGATAAATGGTGTGTTGTTGAAAGCCACAATAGCGAAGGTGAACGGGCCAGATATACCTATGATTTTAATCATGGTCAGACTTCTGTTATTGATGAAAGAGACCTGAAAGCAACCTGGAAGTTTGATGAGCAACAACAGGTTGTCTGTTTCGAGGATTTCAATCAAGATATTTACAATATTGAATATAATCCACAAGGGATGCCGGTATTATTTCATTTGCCCGGCGATCGTTACATCAAGTTGGCACGCGATGGATTAAATCGTATCGTTGAAGAAATTGATCCATTGGGGCGAACTACCCGCACAGATTATTATCTCAATACATTAAATGTCATCCGGAAAACTTTTCCTGATAGCAGTGTCTGGCAGGCCAAATATGATGAGAAAGGACACCTGCTGGTTGCTAACGATCCATTAGGTTATAAAACATCCTATTGCTATGATGAACAGGGGCTACCGGTTCAGATTATTGATGCGAACGGAGGGACGAAAAGCCTGATATGGAACGATACGGCACAATTACAGCAGTATACCGACTGTTCAGGTAAAGCTGTTTATTACACGTGGAATAAGCATGGCAATCTGGTTAGCTCCGGCAATATGCTTGGCGAAATTACGCACTTTCTTTACAACGCTCAGAATGAATTACAGGCCATTAAATATCCTGATAATACCCAAGAACATTTCAGTTATTACCCGACGGGATTATTAAAATATCACCAGGATACGGCTGGCCGAAGACGTGAATGGTGTTATAACCGCCGAGGGCAGTCGCTGCAATATACCGACAAACTGAACCGAAAATTGCATTACTACTATGATGCCAAGGGCAATTTGAAACGCTTGTTGAATGCGAATGGAGGAGAGTACCGGTTTAGTTATGATGTAAGTGGCCGTCTGGCGGAAGAGCTACGTCCTGATAAGACGCGTTGTTTATTCCACTATGATGCCGCCGGACTTCCTGCTCGTTTGGGGTGGTTGGGGGCTGAACATTCGGAGAAACTGCCACAGTACCGGCAAAAGGATTATCAATATGATAAGGGTGGGCGTCTGGTCAGACACTGTACTGCGATGGCATCGTGCTTTTATGACTATGATGCTGCCGATCGGTTAGTGCAACTTGAACGTAAACCGACACCACAGGGAACAGATAATGGCATTTTGGACAATCTGCTAAGGTTCCACTGGGATAAGAACGGCCGTCTGCTGGAAGAACATCAGGATGGCGAGGTGATAAGTTATCAGTGGAATCCGTTGGGGGAGCTGACTGATTTACATCTTCCAGATAATAATTCGCTGCACTGGCTAAGTTATGGTTCAGGGCATATTAGTGCCATCCGTTTCAATCAACGGGTAGTGACCGAGTTTGAAAGGGATGATTTACATCGTGAGATCCTGCGTACCCAGGGGGCTTTAACACAACGACAGGGGTACGACTTACGGGGTCGGCGCAGCTGGCAAAGCGCTTATACTGAGGACATAGTAGATAAAACGGTGGCTAAGCCACAGCAAGGAAAGCTATGGCGAACCTTTCATTTTGACAACGCGGGTGACCTGACGCAAACGGATGATGCATTCCGGGGCGTTCAGCGTTATCTCTACGATGCGGAAAGTCGCTTGCTGGATTATGAAGCCCCTAAGCCGGAGGGCGGTCGAGAGCAATTCAGCTACGATGATGCTGATAATATTTATGCCTTACCGGATGTAGAGTGGAACAATATTCACAATGGTAAGCCTGATGGCTTCAGAACAAACCGCGTGCCCTTCTGGAAGGGGACTGGTTTTAGGTATGACGGTTTTGGCAACCTGATCGAGCGGACGCAAGGCAGCCAGACGCAATATTTTGCCTATGATGATGAGCACAGGATGATTAAAGCCTGGGGAGACGGGCCGAATGGCCGCTATCAGGCGGATTATCGGTACGATGCTTTGGGCCGGCGCACGGAGAAGAGCATCACTTATCAGGATAAGTCAGCAGCGGTGGTGACCGGTTTTCGTTGGCAGGGACTGCGGCTGATACAAGAAGTCAGTGCGGAACATACACGTAGTTATGTGTATGATCCCAATGAAAGCTATACACCTCTGGCCCGCATCACACAGCAGGAAGACCAGTTGGAGATTGATTATTTCCATGTGGACTTGAATGGCACCCCACTGGAGCTGACCAATAGCGCCGGTGATATCATTTGGTGCGGTAAGTATTACGCTTGGGGCAAACTACAACCGCAAGTACATCTGAAAGAAGAAATACCGGGGCTGCCATACCAACCCCTGCGTTATCCCGGGCAATATTACGATAATGAGACAGGTTTACATTATAATACTTTTAGATACTATGATCCGGAGATAGGGCGCTTTACCACTCAGGACCCGATAGGGCTAGAAGGGGGGATGAATCTTTATGCGTATGCTCCAAACCCTCTTACTTGGATCGATCCGCTTGGACTATCAGACAATCCGCTTGTGGGTCTTGATCTTGTGAATATGACGAAAAAGCAGATCAGTGAGATTTTATCAAATGCTGATAATATTTCATGGAAGGGAGGATCTCCTGATGGAAGGTTTGCACAGTGGAAATTCACGGATACAGGCACGACGGCAGTCAGACTAGATCCGCCTGATAAAGTTACATTATATGATCATGCCCATCTATATGATAAGGCAGGTAATTCATTAGATATTAATGGCAATGTTGTTGACTCAAACTTACCTGCAGCCCACAATAATACAGGTTGCTAGAAAATTATGCATATACAAAATATAGAGACCGCAGATTGTAATATTTTGAGAACGGAAATATATCCTGACGAAGTTGAGATATATTTTGAATCAGTTTACGATCTAGAGAAAAAACTGCACGTTAATAATATTTGCTTAGTGATTAAGAACTGGTCTCACTTTGAAGTAAAGGTCTATGTCTCAAATGGAATAGACGATATATATGAGGAAAGAAAATTATCCGGAAATGAATTGGAGTTCTTTGAATATATTCAAACCATATCTAATGATGGAAATGAAATGATATTGCAAGGATATAGCAAAAATTCTGGAAGTTGGTTGGAGTATCATTTTATAAATAGTAAGATTTACTTAAAAGAGATCTAAAAAACACTAGCAGGAATGAGTAGATATACCAAATTGAGATAGAGCTAACAGCCGGGAAGGTCTTTACTGGATCTTTCCGGCTTTTTATTGCTGTTATACCAACATGTTACCCTGCTGCACCTGAATCACCACCTGACCGGGCATTACGCTGATCGTCAGCGGTTGCCCCGTCAGGCCGCATTGCGTCAGCCAGTCCCCCGCCATATACAGCTCGCCGTTATCCCGTATTTAGTCCGCGTCGGTACCCTTGGAAGAGTTATTACGGCAACTTGCCGTAGCAGCAGATAAAAATCAACCGGCATCCCCCGTACTCATTAAAAAGATAGATGACCGTTGGAACGCCTTACTCAGCCGTTATCACCAATTAATGCAGCAGACAAGCTCTGCACGTTAACTCCCAGGAAGGAAATAATATGTTTGCTGATGATAAAAAAGCCAACGGGAAGGGCAGTATAAAACCCAAGAATAGAGTATCACCCGATGCTGCCCCGACGATCAGTGGCGAACAGGTTGCGGGCATGGCGGGTGGTGTGGGTAACGTAGTTCGATTTTGATATAGATACCAATCGAGTGGAATTTAGGAAAAATGATTTGGGCGTTGAGGAATATAAGATAAAAGGCGATGTTGAACTGGATAATAAAACAACTAAATTTAATAAGAGATGCTAAACCTATGAGAAAAAGTAACTCAGAAAACGTTGATAATTTAAAGGAAATTTTAATCTCTTTAGAAGAGATTGTTACTGTGATAGATAAAATAGGCTCTGGGTTTGATAAAAGTAACACAACGGCATCGGCGTTGTTGCTTTTCTTTAATCAATGTAATGTATTAGATAAATTATCCAGAACAAGAAAATATTTATATCGGGAGTTAGAAGCTAGATTATCCCCTGAAGAATATGATGAGTGGATAGAAAAAGATTTTCCTTTATGGAAGCCACCATATGAGAAAACAGAAAAGGAAATATTGGAAATGTTAAATTCTGCGACACTGAAATAAACATTTTTAATATAGTATCAAGTCTTTGATTAAATTTGGGTCATGTATTCAATGCGGAGATCATCAGGTAAAATCCTCGCATTTATC
>NZ_CQAZ01000016.1 GCF_001152565.1 Yersinia pekkanenii
ATCCTTAATCTGGCAATTTCTTGCATGGGAACGAACCAATTATTTTCGGTGCATTCATGCTGTTCTGTAGGAGTTGAACGTTAAGCCATACTTTATCGTTGCGGCGAAAATACTCAAGACCATACATATTTCCATCCTGAGAACTTAGAAACCAATCAATTTTCATATTATCAACATCATCTTTCTTACCAAGATAAGTTATTTTTTGTGAGCTTGGTCTCTCTCCATTTATTCGCATGAAACCATCATTTCCAGCACTTATAGTGAAATTACCACACTGTCTTGCAGCATAAGTTGACGCCGTAAATAAGCTACCCACAAGCACTATTAATACGTAAATTAATGGTTTCATATATCCCCTATGATGCAGCCCTTGCCATTGCTGTGCTGCTGAGTAAATCCCTAGCCCCACGCGCTTCACACATCATGTCCATATACCACGGGTTACCACGCGTATCGCCAGTATAACTAATCCCTCTAGTGGTCGATAATGCGGAATCGCTACCGGATGATTATGTCGATGTTGCCAGCCAAATTATCTATACCCCTAAAGCTGATGAAATCAAGAACGCCATTAAAAAGGCAATGGAAGATGCTGAAGCCAAAGCCCTTGAGGAAGGTAAAGAGATAAACGAGGTGTTTGTTAACCCAATACCAGGTGCGCGCATTGAAGTTGGACCAAATTCTTTGCAGGTTCGTTAATTTATTCGGCCCCGGATCAACGGGGCATTATTGAGGCAAGACCAATGCTAAGAAAGACACAAAAGCGGCACGAACTGGCTTATATAACACTCCCAGACGGAAGAACGGGAACCATCTACACAGATCGCCGCTGTGATGTTCACTACGATTTCCCGGTAGATGTTCGGATTAGCAGTACCCCACCGGAACCAATCACAGAAAAGGATGCCAAGCAATGATCCGTTCTCAACTAGCCGTGTTCTTTATCACAGCAGGAACAGCCTTAATTCTTATCTATGGGGCCGAGGTCAGCGCTGTAGCTGCATTTTCATTTGGGGCCGGCTTGGCTGTGGGGTGTTGGAGACGTAGAAAAGTACCAAACAGAAATTGATTTTGCTTAATCAGAAATAATCAGCCTGCACAGCTAGCATTGTGGTGAACCAACACCAGGGAAAACCACCATGCAACAATGGCAACCAGGCAAGCGCCTATTAACCGACTTCGATATTAAGATTGGCAAATTATCCGCAAGTGTACGAAAACAACAACTCACCGACCAAGATATACAGCGGGCATGTTCTGAAACCGACAGAGCAATCGCCCGAATGATACAGGGGCAAGACCATGAGAAACGACCACGACATAATCACAAAAGAGGAGATGATTGAGCTGACCGGTCATCACTATAAAACCAAACAATGCGAATCTTTACGCCGTGCAGGAATATTTTTTATTAAGCGCCCGGACGGCCACCCGAAAACAACTTGGGGCCATTTTTTAAATCCAGTCACTTTGCGTGGTAAGCAAGTAGAAGAAGAGAAAGAAGAACCTAATTTTGAGGCCATGAATAGTGGCCGGTAAACGCAAAAATCCCGAAGACGCGGCATTGCCTCCTCGGGTATATCGCGGCAAATCCAAATATGAATTTCACCCTGCACGCGGTGGTTCAATATCGCTTTGCCCACTGGATGCCCCTATTTCCCAAGTCTGGTCATGCTACGAAAAGATAAATAATGAACCATTAGAAAAAGCCAGTTTGAATAAACTCATTGAACAGTTTTTTCGCTCTGCTGATTTTAATGAGTTAGCCATTGAGACACAGAAAGACTACCGCAAATATTCACTTAGAGTATTGCCAGTATTCGGGAAAATGGAACCAGACAATATAAAACCTGAACATATCAGGAAATATATGGATAAACGCGGGGTGGCCAGCAGAACACAAGCAAACCGTGAGAAAACTTTCCTCTCGCGAGTTTATCGTTGGGGGTATGAGCGGGGAATGGTGAAAGGCAATCCATGCAAAGGGGTTAAACAGTTTAAAGAGGTTAGCAGGGAAAGGTACATCACTGACGCGGAATATAACGCTCTCTACAATGTTGCACCGTTTATTGTAAAAGCTGCAATGGAACTTGCCTATCTTTGTTGTGCTCGGCAAGCGGACATCCTTGCCTTGAAAAAGTCACAGCTAATGGATAGCGGTGTATTTATACAGCAAGGGAAAACAGGCAAGAAGCAGATCAAGGCATGGACAGAAAGATTACAGCAGGCCATCAAGATTGCCGATGAAATAGAAATAGCACCAGGAGTGAGCAGTATTTATGTACTGCATCAAAAATCAGGGCATGGTTACACAAGAGATGGTTTCAATAGCCGGTGGCGCACCGCAAAATTACTGGCCGCAAAAACATTTCCTGAGTTGGATTTTGATTTCACGTTTCATGATTTAAAGGCAAAGGGAATATCGGACTTAGAGGGAACGCTCGAAGAGAAGCAAGCCATTTCAGGGCATAAGAATACGGCTCAAACAGCAAGATATGACAGGAAAATAGAAATTGTGCCGGTGGTAGGTGGTCAGAAAAAGTGAGTTTTTATTCAGATTACCAAAATCATGTTATGAAATGATGTTAGGAAAATCTTAGGAATGTGATTTCAGGCAAAAAAAAACCGCCTCTCGGCGGTTAACGACATACTCATACTACTTTGTTTTACTTAGATTTGTTTCCATGGTGCCCGGGGCGGGACTTGAACCCGCACAGCCATAAGCCGAGGGATTTTAAATCCCTTGTGTCTACCGATTTCACCACCCGGGCTCTGGAAAACTGGAGGCGCGTCCCGGAGTCGAACCGAGGTAGACGGATTTGCAATCCGTAGCATGGCCACTCTGCCAACGCGCCTTATTCTTCTTTGCCTTTACAGCTTAGGTTCGCCTTAAGCCAACCTACTAATTTGGAGCGGGAAACGAGACTCGAACTCGCGACCCCGACCTTGGCAAGGTCGTGCTCTACCAACTGAGCTATTCCCGCAACATCAGAACATACTGATTCTTTTGCTATCTTTCGGCATTTCGCCGCCGCCGTCTGATGCGATGCATTCTACTTACCTGACGCAATGAGTCAATAAAATTATCTGACTATTGTGTTCGTTTGCTGCTTTTTACGGCGCTTCGATCAAGGTTCGAGCAAATCATTCCAGGCCGCGTTTAAATATTGGAACATTGACCAGAATGTCAGTACCGCAGCAATGTAGAGAAGAACAAAACTGGCAAGCTCGATATTATGATCCGGCCGCCAAAGTAGCCCAACAAGCGACCCCATTTGAGCTGTCGTTTTTACTTTACCAATCCATGATACCGCCACGCTACTGCGCTTGCCAATTTCAGCCATCCACTCGCGCAGTGAAGAAATAATAATTTCACGGGCAATCATAGTCGCTGCCGGTAAGGTAATCCACCAGACATGGTAATGTTCAGCAACCAACACCAATGCGATGGCCACCATAACTTTATCCGCCACAGGGTCAAGAAAAGCCCCAAAACGGGTTGTTTGCTTCCAGCGGCGGGCTAAAAAACCATCAAACCAATCGGTTGCTGCCGCAAAAACAAATATGATGGCACAAACCATCGGAGCCCAAACGAATGGCAGATAAAATGCCAGAACGAAAAATGGGATGAGTACAACACGAAACAGGGTAAGCCAAGTCGGTATATTCAATTGCATAATGCTACGATAACTATCTGGCTGGTGTGGATATTATGAGTATGGTGCAACATTAGCTTCAGTGTTTCAATGCATTGTAGATTTTTTCTGCCAATGCTTGTGAAATACTCGGCACTTTTGCAATTTCCTCGACGCTAGCATTAAGTAAAGGTTGCAGTCCCCCCATATACTTCAGCAAAATTTGCCGCCGTTTAGGGCCAACTCCCTCTATTGTTTCTAATGCACTGGTATTTTTTACTTTAGCACGACGCTGCCTGTGCCCGGTTATTGCGTGATTATGAGAGTCATCTCGGATATGTTGAATCAAATGCAATGCTGGTGAATCTGGTGGCAACGAGAAACCTTCCCCCTCCGCTGCAAGAAACAATGTTTCCAGCCCTGCTTTGCGATCACTCCCCTTGGCAACACCCACCAATAGAGGCTTTTGCTTATCCCACGGAACATCAAGCGAGGCAAAAACCTCAAAAGCCTGCGACAGTTGACCTTTTCCACCGTCAATAAAAATAACATCAGGAATTTTTTTGTCATCTAGTGCCTTGCCGTATCGGCGTTTAAGCACTTGAGACATCGCCGCATAATCATCACCGGGCGTGATGCCACTAATATTGTAGCGCCTATATTCCGAACGTACAGGGCCATTTGCATCAAATACGACACAAGAGGCTACGGTTTGTTCTCCCATCGTATGACTGATATCAAAACATTCCATACGATTAATCTCATCAATATTAAGAATTTTGGCCAATTCGTTCATACGTTGATGGATAGTTGATTGTTGCGACAACCGCGTTATCAATGCAGTTGAAGCATTTGTACGCGCAAGCTTAAGATAACGCGCGCGATCTCCCCGAGGGCGACTTTGAATCTGAATTTTTCTACCTGCCAGCTCAGAAAGAGAGGATGCCAACAGGTCCTTTTCCGCAAGTGTGAAATCCAGCAGGATCTCGCCGGGGAGCGTGCGCCCCTGGCTTCCTTGTAAATAAAATTGCCCGACGAATGTCTGGACGACTTCGCTTAATTCGGTTCCCGCAGGGACTTTAGGAAAGTAACTTCGGCTTCCTAGCACTTTCCCCTGCCTGATAAATAGCACATGAACACAAGCTAATCCGGCATCAAATGCCACACCGATGACATCAAGATCTTCACTATCACCGGAAACAAACTGTTGCTCGGTCACCCGCCGCACAGCCTGTATTTGATCACGAATACGCGCCGCATCCTCAAAGTGTAACAATTGGCTCGCCTCTTCCATGCGAGAAATTAGTTGCGTCAGGACCTGTTGATCCTTGCCCGACAGGAACAGACGCACATAATCGACCTGACGTTGATATTCTTCGTCACTCACCAACCCTGCCACGCATGGCCCCGAACAGCGACCTATTTGGTATTGTAGACAAGGCCGCGAACGATTGCGGTAAACACTGTTTTCACATTGCCGGACAGGAAAGAGTTTTTGCAATAATGCCAAAGTTTCGCGGACAGCATAGGAATTAGGAAATGGCCCGAAATACTCCCCCTTCTCATGTTTTGCTCCACGATGAATAGCGAGACGCGGATGTGTATCCGCACTCAGGAAAATAAGGGGATACGACTTATCATCACGCAACAATACATTGTAACGAGGCTGATAAAGCTTGATGTAGTTATGCTCAAGCAACAGTGCTTCTGTTTCTGTATGAGTAACTGTCACGTCAATCTGAGCAATATTTTTAACCAAGGTCTCCGTTTTACGGCTCGTAACCTGAGCGCGAAAATAGCTCGTCAGACGCTTCTTGAGGTCTTTTGCCTTGCCAACATAAATCACTGTCCCCGCTTTATCATACATACGGTAAACACCAGGCTGGCTGGTGACAGTTTTTAAAAACTCTTTAGGATCAAAACAGTCAGTCACTATTAGACAACGTCTCCGCGTTAAATAGACCATGGCGAATGGCCAGGTGAGTCAATTCAACGTCACCACTAATATTAAGCTTACTAAACATCCGATAACGATAGCTGTTCACCGTTTTTGGGCTCAGATGAAGTTGCTCCGAAATCTCATTCACCTTTTGGCCTTTCGTTATCATTAGCATGATTTGTAACTCACGCTCTGACAAACAACTGAAAGGTGTTTCAGTAGGAGGTTCTAGCTGCCCCAGCGCCATCTGCTGTGCAATATCAGAGGCAATGTAACGTTGCCCCGAATGAACCGCACGGATAGCCGTAACCATATCCTGAGGTGCAGCCCCTTTACTCAAATACCCACAGGCTCCAGCCTGCATGACTTTTGCGGGTAAGGGGTTCTCAGTATGAATGGTTAGCATGATAATTTTAGTATCCGGAGAAAAACGCAAAATCTTACGAGTTGCTTCCAACCCGCCGATACCGGGCATATTCATATCCATCAAAACGATATCAACAATATGGCTGCGGCACCATTTTACCGCATCTTCGCCACACTGCATCTCACCCGCCACTTTAATACCCTTGATATCTTCAAGAATGCGTCGTATCCCTGCGCGCACCAGTTCGTGGTCATCAACAAGAAGAACGCTTATCAAAGAAAATTCTCCAAAAATAAGGGAGTAACCTAATCACGCTTGTTTACCGCAATGATATTACTTGTTTTCGTCCAAAGAATGAATACAGAATAATTGCAAATTCATATCTATATTGTTTGACAGATATTATTTTCATCATCATCTTTACTATGTACATAAAATCGCAGGCATATCAATTAACGACATGATAAAAAATAAAAGTTTTTTTAAGATTTTTCTTGGCATAACTCAGCTATTCATACAAAAAAGAATTGTGTCCATTAGCTATGTTATTTTTCACGTAAAACACAACATATTGATACAATTAAAGATAGGGTAATTCTGTACACATTTTCAAACATAGGAATTACTCTTAGTTTTATTTATTTATTGTCTATCACATATTCTCTATCAAAATGAGTGCTTGTTGATACAAATACTCATTAGAAACCGATATGATTTTTATGACCAAAATTAACTTAGTTAAGGTAAGACTTACCTGACCGGTGCCAGCATTGATCAAGTCTGGTCTACACTTACTCAACTACGATCACGACTTGAGCCACTAATTAACGATTGCACACATGTTATCAAATCTAACTATCAGTTTATGATATAATACTATAACTGTTTAATAATGCCGCAAATGTTCACTACGATTCTGGGTTTACCCACATCACTTTGTCCATAGGCAAGCTATCACTTCAGGAAAAAAAATGAGCAATCCAGACTTTACCACTTCCGCTGACCCAGAAACTTTAGCAAATGAGGTTGCATGCTTGAAAGCAACATTAACTTTAATGCTAAAAGCGATCGGCCAAGCCGACGCTGGGAAAGTAATCTTAAATATCGAACGTTCCATTGCCGATATCGAAGACACTGCTCAAGCTGAAGTTTTCACCAATACAGTTGCTCAAATAAAGAACGGTTATCGTCGATAACGGCCAAGAGACAACATGTAGGATTCTTATGCTGCCAGATATATAAATTTCTTTTTTCCCATTGAAATACACTATATTTGCAGCTTCTTTCTTTAGTTTTTCGAGATAGTGATGAGCTATAGCTGCAAGCACTAATCGGTACCGGTGGATTGTAAAAAATCTTTCTGTACCCAAAGACTGGCACTCCTACTATTAACTCGGAATATCGCCCCACCACTATCATCGGTAGTAATAATAGCCGGATGATTACCTAAGTAATCAACAAACTCTTTATTTTGAAAATTATCACCCAAAACAATTATTTTTTCATTTTCAGCACCATTAGAAATAATCATCACACAACCGGGATCCTCCGCCGTGCCTGCACGAACAAAAGCAATACAGTTTTTATCATCAAAATAGTCAGTCTGTGCGCCATGAGCAAAACGCTGTCTGGCTTGAATTAACGGCTCTAACTCAGTAATAACCGGCATTTCTATCTGGTAAATACCCCCGTCCTCACCGTTATCTTCATAATTTGCACCAAAAAGATCAGGATAAAAGACACAGGGAATGCCCTGCTCACGGATTAAAATCAATGCATAAGCTAAAGGCTTAAACCAAGATTCGACAGGTGCCGCCAACGATTGAAGTGGTTGAGTATCATGATTAGCCACCAGAGTTATGGTATGCAACGGCTCGGCTTCAATCAAAGTGCCATGGAATATTAGTGTCAGATCGAAATCCTCACCTTGCATAGAAGCTTCATGAAATTTGTGGTGTAAAGCGACATCGAACAACATTACATTGCCTTCTACCCGCGCCAGATATTGTTGTAATTTATCGATGTCAGGCGACCAATACTCAGCAATAATCAGTAAATCATGCTCCGTTTCGTTCTGTATATATTCTATCCACTCTTTAAAAAACCATGCAGGGATATGTTTTACTGCATCCAATCTAAAACCATCAATTGGCAGCGTCTCTTGCAACCATTTTCCCCAATATTTTAGCTCGCTTACAACCGCGGGATTACGAAAATCAATGTCTGCCCCCATCAGATAATCAAAGTTACCTAACTCGTCATCGACCTCAGTATTCCAACCCTCGTGACTATAATCATTTACTATCTTAAATATACCTTCATCTGAGGGTTCTTCAATATAGTCAACGCCAGTAAAACACTGCTTATCCCAGATAAATGATGAGTAAACTCCATTGCGTCCAGGAAAGGTAAAACGGGTATAAGCCAGAGCCTCGATAATATCATCGTCAATTTCAGTACGGTTTTCAGGATTCACTTTATTAACACCGATCTTCTCTTTTTCATCCGCACCCATTTTGTGATTAAATACAACATCAAAAAGTACTTTTATATCATTGTCCTTCAATCGGTTAATCGCATTCAGGAGTCCTTCTTTATCCCCATATTTAGTCGCCTGAGTTCCCTTTTGATCAAATTCGCCCAAATCAAATAAATCATAGGTATCGTATCCTACAGAATACCCTCCAGAAGCACCTTTATAAGCGGGAGGAAGCCAAACGATGTTAATCCCAAGTTGGCTAATATACTCAGCTTGTTCTGATACTTCTGGCCATAACTTGCCGCCGTCAGGGTAGTACCAATGGAAAAACTGGAAAATCGTAGGGTTTCTCATCAATTTGATAACTCCATTTCACCGTATAGCTCATAGTATGGCCCACTTTATAAAAGTGGACTGGCAATAAAGTAATAGGCTGTGTATTCATTTAATCGTGTATTAATGTCAACACGCTCAATCAGCATCACAAAAAGGCAGTTTAAATGAAGATAGTGGATATGAAGTGGACTACTGAATTTTGCCACCCGAATAGCGGTGATATCGTCACCTCATAGTTAAAACAAATTTAGTGTGCCACTACACAAGTGACACAATGACCAAAAGTAACAGACATAATTTCAGCCCAGAGTTCAGACTTGAGTTACCCAACCGCACTATGGCGTTTTTCTTGTGCTCGTTGAATGGTGTTGTCTTTTCACCATGGGCGGATATAGAAACTTTAGAGAACCCGCGCTGGGCGATATTTGAGCCTGTAATCCATATCATGTCTGGCTGACGCTTTTCGAGCCGTTTGCTTATTGTCTCTCAGCTATTCTCAATAACCTTCACCGAACAGGTGTTATATATATATATTGGAGCGCAGTGAAAGTATATCTGGCATATGGTACGAGCAGAGGACTATAACAACGATCAGCAAGCTGCCCCATGCTGTTTATTTCAAACATGTCATTTTTTCCACAGCTGATGATTATTACCTTTTGCTTTTCCAATTGTCACCAGTGCTAAACGATAGTCTTGTTCGGGCTTTTAACGCTTATAGTTCAAATGGTAATATAGCTGGCTGAGGGAGTTCGACATCGTGATGACAAAGGAAAAGATTTGAACACTAAAGGTAGAATGCTGTTGTGGCCACGATTAGCAATTTATGCAATGGCTATCTTGCTATTAGCTGGGTGCTCAAACAAATCCAATCGTGACTATGCCACTTTGCCAAAAGGCAGTTACAACGATAAAACGTATACCGTTCAACGAGGCGATACACTTTATTTTATTGCATGGATCAGCAACAGTGAAGTGAGTGACCTTGCTCGCATCAACAAGATCCGCCCTCCTTATCAACTGGAAGTGGGGCAAAAAATTCAGCTCGGTAGATCCGCCGCATCAGGGCCGCTGGCGTCTAATAAGCGTAAGTCTTCAAGTACCGTTATCGCTCAATCAGCCCCGCCACCTGGAGCTAATCGTTGCTGGTTCTGGCCAACCAGCGGCCAAGTAATATCGCAATACTCCAGCGCGGATGGAGGCAACAAGGGCATTGATATTGCAGGTAAGCGTGGTCAACCCGTATATGCCTCTGCCAAAGGACGAGTGGTGTACGTAGGGAATCAACTACGTGGTTATGGGAATTTAATAATGATTAAGCACGGCAATGATTTCATCACGGCTTACGCACATAACGACACTATGCTGGTGAAAAATGCGCAGGATGTAAAAGCTGGGCAGAAAATAGCAACAATGGGTAGCACTGGAACAGACAAACTCATGCTGCACTTCCAAATTCGTTACCGGGCAACTGCGCTTGACCCGCTGCGCTATCTACCACCACAAGGGACCGCACCAAAATGTTAACCGGCTACAACGTTTTCAAATCCCATACCATCTGGTGATATGCCAAAAAGCAAAAGGCTCCTTTCGGGAGCCTCTTGTTTTGGCGATTGATGTTATCGTTACGCCAGAACTTCTTTCACAAATGCTTTAATCTCTTCAACTTGGCAATTATCGAAGAAGCACTGCTGGAAACGTTCACCGCTAACAGCGGTTTTCACCAATTCGCGATCGATAGCACGCAACGTATCCAGGTAGTTTTCTTTCACTACTGCGGCTTTCACCTGATTCAAAATACCTGCGTTACGCACTTGAGGTTCTTTACGATCCAGTGGGTAACCTTCACCTTTCACGCCAGTAAATGCTTTTTCAAAGATATAACGTACGTTTAACTCTGCACCCCAGCCAAAACCTTTGGCAAATGGCAGCGATAGCGCATTACCGTTATTGATCTGAGCAAACAGGAAAGCATCAGCCGGATCGATGCAATAACCGCACACAACTCCAGGATGAATGTTTAGTGACATCATCGCACCCTGGCCTGTGCCACAGCCCGTTACCACAAAATCGACTGCTTTAGAATTAAGCAGAATACTGGCCATAATCCCCAGATGAATATACGTCAGGTGGTGATCTTGCTCATCACTCATTCCCACGTTGTATACTGGGTACGCTTTTTCTGAGGCTACTGCGTTCAGCTCTTTAAGGATGATCGCATTTTTACCTGCCTGACTGTTTTCCATCATCAGTGCGATTTTCATTTTGTTATCTCCATTTTGCACCAATAAGCGTCGGCCCATTGGATGTGATAGTTAGACGTGACTATGAAGAACATAACATTCTAAAAACAAAATTTCAATTTTAATGAAAAGATGTTTTATAAAAATCACACTTTGAGATTTTTTAGTCATTCAACGTACCAGACAGGCAGTAACGACTGTAGTTAAGGCCATGTTAGCAACGACAATATGCCCTTCGCACTTGACGTTACGAGGTGTTAGCTTGTAACAAAAATCAACGAAGTGATTGATGTCTTATCGCCCAGGGACTAAATCGACCCAAAGCAAATGGCTATCCGCTGTAACTGGCTGTAATTGACCAACTTTGATTGCCGGTAACCACCAACAGCCCTGCAAAGCCGTAAGCTGGTGTGTCTCTGTGTGGCAGATAAGCCATTCACCTTTCACAATATAGATCAGCCCCCCATGAGATACAGGCAGTTCTTGTGCTGAGCTAACCGAGGTCACATTGGCCTGCCAGCAACCTCGCCGAGTCATAATGTTAAAATCCTGACTGCTTCCCCCCAATAAGTGTGCATAAATTGGTATGTCTCCGGGAAAAGCAAACGGCTGTAATGGCTGGGAAAGAGTATGTGCTTCCCAGTCTGAGCTGGACAGTACAAGCCCCTCACCCGAGAGCAATGTAATTGACCGATCGATATCCGGAAACACCGAGAACGGACCATCCTGTTCAATAGTCGCGATACTGGCTCGCCAGGCAAAATCATCACCACCAACTGGCCAACACACAATTTCACGAGTTTCACCGCCGCCATTTCGCCAACGGCTAACCGGTAAACTGGCAAAGTCAAAAACAGTAAATATCATCAGACCTCCTGTTGACAGGCTTTCAATACGGCCAGAAAATCCTGTGCAGTTTGCTGTTGCATTGGATGATATCTATCCACTATTACTGCTTTGCCTGCCACATAAACATCCCGAATTTGCGATTTCCCCCCCGCAAATAACCACCGATTTAGTAAAGATGCTGATTCTGTGCCGGCAATATAAGGGTCATCACCATCTAATACTAACCAGTCAGCGCGGTAACCTTCCGCTAACTGACTAATTTTACTGGCACATGCCTGTCGCCCTCCAGCTAAAGCCTGGCTATAAAGCAAATCAGCCACGGCAGGATGCTGCTCATTGGTCAGGCGATTACGCCGTTGATCACGCAGACGTTGCCCATATTCCAACCAACGTAACTCTTCCACCACATCTAATGAAACATGGCTATCGGACCCTATACCCCAGTTTCCTTGCTGATGTAGATAATCAACACCAGGGAAGATGCCATCGCCAAGATTGGCTTCCGTTGTAGGACATAATCCGGCCACAGCCTGACTTTTAGCCAGACGACCCAGTTCTGACGCATCCAAATGTGTAGCATGAATCAGGCACCAACGGCTATCGACTGACATGTGATCATACAACCATGCCACTGGCCGCTGCCCACTCCAAGCCAGGCAGTCTTGAACCTCTTTTTGCTGCTCTGCAATATGAATATGTACCGGTAATTGCTTATCTGAAACTTGTAGTACCTCCTGCATTTGGCTTAACTCCACCGCGCGCAACGAATGGAAGCAGAGACCTTGGTTTTGCAATGGCTGATGAGCCAATTGTTTACCGATTACCTGCTGCTGCTTGAGATAGTTATCAGTGTTCTGAATAAAACGGCGCTGGCCTTGCTGAGCCGGTTTAGCACCAAACCCCGCATAGCTGTAGAGCACGGGTAATAAGGTCATCCCTATTCCAGCCTCTTGTGCCGCCTGACTTAACTGTGCGGACATCTCCCCCGGATCATTGTATGGAGTACCGTCGGGGCCATGGTGCAAATAGTGAAATTCAGCGACTTGGGTATAGCCACCTTTCAACATTTCGATATACAACTGGCGGGCTATCACACCAACATGCTCCGGTGTTAATTGCTGAACCAGCCGATACATCAGATCTCGCCAGGTCCAGAAACTGTCTTGTGGATTACCGGCAACTTCAGCGAGCCCCGACATCATGCGCTGAAAAGCATGAGAGTGGAGATTTGGCATACCGGGAACTATTGGCCCGGCTAACAACTGACAACCTGCATCACTGCTACCGGTAATAATGCGCGTAACCACCCCCTGTTCATCAACGGTGATTTGTACGTCATCAGCCCATCCATCCGATAAAAAAGCACGTTTGGTAAAATAAACTGGCATAGCGATATCCCAAGGTTTTGTTCAGAGTCAAACGCGCTAAGCATCAGCTACGTCACTTAATTAAACCACTAACTTGTATAGACATATACACACGCTAAATTCAACCGTAGACTTAGTATATAAATTCTTTATTTGACGAGGTTAACGCCGTGGCGGAACAACAAAAGGTCTTACAACTAAGTGCCGCAATGGACGATATTCCTGCGCCAATTTACCAACGGGTTAAGTTGGCCATCATTCGCCAGATCAGAACCGGAGCCTGGCAGCCTCACCAACGAGTTCCCTCAGAAAGTGAGCTTGTTACAGAGTTAGGGGTCAGTCGCATGACCATCAACCGGGCGTTACGCGAACTCACCAGCGAAGGTTTCCTTATCCGCATGCAGGGTGTGGGGACTTTTGTTGCAGAAGCAAAAGCGCACAGTGCCTTACTTGAAGTCCATAATATTGCTGATGAGATTACCGCCCGCGGTCATCATCACAGCAGTAAAATCCTGCAATTAGAGGCTCGTCCTGCAAACCCTGAAGAAGCGATGGCATTGGGTATCCAACCCGGCCAACAACTGTTCTACTCACAAATTGTGCATTATGAAAATGACGTCCCGATTCAGGTCGAAAACCGATGTGTCAATCCGAGCACTGCACCCGACTATATGAAACAGGATTTCAATCGGACAACCCCTTACAGTTACCTCACCCAAGCGGCGCCCCTTACCGAAGGTGAGCATATTGTTGAAGCCGTCATTCCAAGCCAGATTGAACGCCAACTGCTGCAACTGGATGAGCATGAACCCTGCTTGTTGATCCGCCGTAGAACCTGGTATGGAAAAGTCATCGTCACAGCGGCTCAATTGTTGTATCCAGGTTCCCGCTATCAACTCTATGGTCGTTTTACCCCACAAGGCACAGTGACGTCCTGATCAATTTTATTTCTCTGCAAGAACTGCGAAGTGTTACGCAATTGTTTAAATCCCTATCTTGCTGATAGTGTATTTATGCGCTAGGTTGTCCA
Organism: Yersinia pekkanenii; assembly: GCF_001152565.1. Taxonomy (GTDB): domain Bacteria; phylum Pseudomonadota; class Gammaproteobacteria; order Enterobacterales; family Enterobacteriaceae; genus Yersinia; species Yersinia pekkanenii. Next base: position 14,249 of record NZ_CQAZ01000016.1, read on the forward strand.
TGATTGTATATACAACTTAATTTCGTTTAGTTTTAAGGGGGGATATGGTGTCAGTAATTCACTGTGACAGTTTGTGGTACGGTGCCGATATCGTCACCATGCGTGGAGGGGCATATCATCTGATACCGCAGGGGGCAATGGCCGTCACCAACGGAAAAATAGTCTGGATCGGGCCCTATAAAGAATTACCCACAGTTAATGCCTCGTATGAGGTCGTTTATCAAGGCGGCTTGCTTACACCCGGTTTGATAGATTGCCATACCCACTTGGTTTTTGGTGGTGATCGCAGTGCTGAATTTGAGCAACGCCTTAATGGCGTTAGCTATGCAGAGATAGCGGCCAATGGCGGTGGTATTCTTTCAACCGTCAGAGCTACGCGGAACACCAGTGAAGAACAATTGCTTGAGCAGGCTTTATTTCGCCTAAAACCCCTTCTTGCTGAGGGCGTGACATGTATTGAGATTAAATCTGGTTACGGCCTTAGCCTTGAAAGCGAAATAAAAATGCTGCGCGTTGCCCGCCGTTTAGGCGAATTACTGCCTATTACGGTTAAAACAACCTGCCTGGCAGCACATGCTTTACCACCCGAGTTTGCCGGTAGAGCTGATGACTATATTGATTTTGTTTGTAACACTCTCATTCCTCAGGTGGCCGCTGAAGGGTTAGCCGATGCCGTTGATGCATTTTGTGAGCATCTGGCATTTTCACCCACACAAGTTGAACGCGTATTTTTAGCCGCTCAAAAAGCCGGTTTACCTGTCAAACTGCATGCCGAACAACTTTCAGCGCTAAATGGCAGTACATTGGCCGCCAAATTTAATGCGTTGTCCGCAGATCATCTTGAATATGCGACTGAAGCAGATGTTCAGGCAATGAGTCAGGCGGGTACTGTCGCCGTGTTGCTGCCCGGTGCTTATTATCTGTTGCGTGAAACACAATGCCCTCCTATTGAACTGTTCCGCCAATATGGTGTGCCAATGGCCTTGGCCAGTGATGCCAATCCCGGAACATCACCTGCACTATCTCTACGTTTAATGCTCAATATGGCTTGTACATTATTCCGGATGACTCCGGAAGAGGCGCTAGCCGGGGTCACTTACCATGCAGCACAGGCTCTTGGCCTGCAACATCATGAAGGCACACTGGAAACCGGTAAAGTGGCCAACTGGGTCCATTGGCCGTTATCGCGCCCTGCCGAGTTGGCTTACTGGCTGGGTGGCCAATTACCTGCGACCGTCGTTTTCCAAGGAGAAGTTCGCCCATGAATATAACTGACCCTTTAAGCTTCCATGCAGGTAAACTGCCTCTTTTAATCAGTATTCCCCATGCTGGCACACGGCTGACCCCCATTGTTGAAGCGGGCCTGACAAGTGCTGCGCGCCCTTTATCTGATACCGATTGGCATATTCCCCGTCTCTATGAATTCGCCCGCAATATGGGAGCCAGCATAGTAATAGGTCATTACTCACGCTTGGTGGTTGATCTTAATCGCCCGGAGGATGATCAGCCGTTGTATACCACGGCGACTACCGGTCTATTCCCCGCAACCTTATTCGATGGGCAGCCTTGTTTTATGGCGGGAAAAACACCGTCGCCGCAAGAGCGTCAATCCTATCTGTTACAGATTTGGCGTCCCTACCACCAGCAACTTCAGTTAGAATTGGGCCGGCTTAAAGCTAAGTTTGGTTATGCATTATTGTTAGACGCACATTCGATTGCATCCGTTATTCCCAGGTTATTTGAAGGGCAGCTCCCCGATTTGAATTTTGGTACCAACAGTGGTGTCAGCTGCGCTCCGTCATTAAGTCAGCAACTGATCGAATGTTGTCAGCGTCAATCTGCCTTCAGCCATATATTAAATGGTCGCTTTAAAGGTGGCTATATAACTCGAGCATATGGCTTACCACTGAATAATCAACACGCAGTACAACTAGAATTATCACAGTTAAACTATATGTCTGAAACTAAGCCGTATTCCTACCTGTCAGAGCGAGCGATTCATTTACAGCAGTTACTCCAGCAGTTGATTGATACAATGCTGTCATGGGGAGAACAACAGAGTCATCGCTGATTTGTCGCAATACCCTTGTAATTATTTATCAACGTTATTTATAACGGGTCAGAAATGCAAAAAAGGCGGAGTTACCCCCGCCTTTTTAATTCACCAATTTCCGACACAGAAAAGGGTAATAATTACTGCTTAAATTAACTTAGAAACGGTAAGTCAGGTTAACTGCAACAGTATCATCGGTGCCCAGGCCCAATGGGTTATTGTCTTCATCCAACAAGTTAATCTGGTAGTCAACATAGGCAAACATGTTTTTGTTGATGTAGTAAGTCACACCTACTTCAGCATATTTCAACAGATCTGCATCACCAACAACCGCCAAGTCTTTGCCTTTAGACTGAACATAAGCGATTGACGGACGAATACCATTTTCGAACTGGTATTGAGCCACTAATTCTACGTTTTGGGTTTTATTCGCAATCAACGCTTTATATGGAGTCATGTTTAGCGTTTCGCCGTACATTGCTGCGATATAAACTTGGTTTGCATCGTATTTCAATGCCGTAGCCCATGCTTGAGCTTTATCACCGGTCGCACTGTTAGCCAGGTTTTTCTGACCCAGAGTACGATTGGAAGAAGAGTATGCGCCTGCAAAGCCGATGCCGCTGCCTTCGATGTCTTGATAGTCAACAGACAAACCGAAACCGTCGCCATTAGCTTTCTGGATTGCGCGCTCGTTCTTAGTGGTATCACCGTCGTCATTGCGACCCTGATACTGAGCAGCAACATTCAAGCCTTTTACCAGACCGAAGAAGTCAGAGTTGCGGTATGTTGCCAAGCCGGTAGAACGACCAGTCATGTAGTTGTCGGTGTAAGCGATCGAGTCGCCACCGAACTCTGGCAACATATCGGTATAAGCCAGCGCATCATAGACTACACCATAGTTACGGCCATAATCGAAAGAACCAAATTCGGCAAATTTCAGACCAGCAAAGCCTAAACGGGTTTTATTGCCTTTATCACCTTGAGATTCTGCATTTTTTGCCGCAACGTTATATTCCCACTGGCCGAAACCGGTCAGTTGGCTATTAATCTGCGTTTCACCCTTAAAGCCGAAACGTACATAAGTATCGTCAGCGTTATTATGGTTTGAGAAAAGATATTTAGCGGCTACGCGACCATAAAGATCTAACTTATTGCCATCTTTATTATAAATTTCCGCTGCGTTTGAAAGAGTAGGGATCATACCCAAGGTGATCGCCAAGGCCAGTATACTGCGCTTCATCATCATTTTTCCTTTAAATTTTAATAAAGTTAACCCGCCGGGCTAAATTAATTTTTTAGCCTCATAAAAGTTAACTTTTAATTTTTTATAGTTACCTGTCTTGTAAAGCGAGTAGACATTATCATTAAGCACAAAAAGTTAAAACGGTAAATACGAAGAAATACAGGCATGAATAGGTAATTAAGTGTAACAAAATGTGTTTAATGGAACTTTTTATAACCCTTTGATTATAAGTATTTTTAAGTGATTAGATATAACCAAAATAGTGCGTACGCACTAAATAGGTGCAATTTGATTTCAATTTGTATCTTTTTTGTTCTGTTAATGCATTTGTTTTGTAAAATGAGATTGATATCACACTTCTAATTCTTTTTTTATATATCTAAAGCAATTAAATGTCTATTAAAGACACAAGTGATAAGTAGAGACATGTCTTTTTTGGTGCAATGGAATAATGAATAAAACATAAATTACATTAATAGGATTACAAAAATTATGGTTTTATTATGTTATTAATTGAAGGAGATTTGATTAATTACGACTAATTTATAGCAACAAGAATAAGATAGCCTTTAGTTTAACGAATAAAAAATGAGCTATCATCTCTAATAGCTCATTTCTCATAGGATAAAAACAATATATTGCTTTAAATTTAACTTAAGTAATGCTTTCTCCAGTGATATTACCCTGAGTAACTATATATGGCGATATTGATAACACGCTCTTACTTATACAATAGCTATCTCATTCCTATCCATTTGCACCAACATGATCCCTGCACGTAATCCCAACGCGACTTGTGGATTTGGGAACAAGATCCACTCGTATTCATGTGCAACACGATAGTGCTCATTAGGTTGTTCTGCGAGCAACGTTCCTTGGTTAAACCGAGTAAAATTAACCGTGTCATCAGCTACCCACAATTTAAAATCGGGGTGTTGCTTAAGCAGTGATTTCACCACACGATAAAACACCATGTCCACGGTTCGTCGCTCAGCTAATTGTCTGCCACTGGCTAATGCCCGCAAGCCACAAATAATGGTACTAAATTGTGCAAGTTGATTTTCACCAAAAGGCAGTGCCTTACCCAGTTCCAGAGTACAACTCGCAGCCAAACAATACTCACTGCTAAAGTGGGCAAAAGTCCCGCCCACAGAGGTGTGCATAACCAATGCATCCAGTTCAATATCCTGTAGCCACCGTAACATTACCGCTGAATAGGGTGCTGGCTGATAAGGTAACAATCCAAATCGGGCATGATGAGATCCGCGAATTGCAGTATGTAAATCATAATGTAATCGAGTAGATTGACTCTCAGTAGCAAAAAACTTAACGATAGTCTGCTCAAGAAGTTCCGCCCGTCGGGTTTCATCACTCAGTGAGTAATTCTGATGTCGCCCGCCAAACATGCGGTTGATATCGGCGGTGAGATAGCGTTTTCCCGCGCTAATCGCTGGCGGATTGCCAAAGATAACTAACAGGCGTACTGCCAGCGTTAATTTGCCCGTTAATAACTCTGATACCAATTGATTCAGAATCTCAATTGGCGCTGTTTCATTTCCGTGGAGACCTGCAGATAACACCACCGACTGCGAGTAATCGCCAACAGGCGTCAGCGCCAGTATTCCTTCGTCGAGCCATTGCCACTCCACGCTCGCAGTCTTACCTTGCGTCATTTTTGGAGGATGACCTGATAGTGTTACCGCCAATAAATCTAGCATCATCGCCCCTTCTATTGGTGAAAAAACAGACTGATACCCCATGCTGTTGGATAACGCATACTGAGTTATGACCCGTTGCGTTGAAATGGATATACCGAACCCAAATTGAGTATCCGCGTCAGTTCATCCAATGCCCGTCGGCCTTCTTGTAACAGTTGCGGGTCGGCTAAATCTTTAAATTGCAAATGATCACGATAATGTTGGTCTACCCAATTATTAAGTGCAACAAACAATGCCGGTGTCATCATCACTCTACGATTAACTGCCTGTAATTCAGTGTCACTCAAGGCAACGCGCAACCGTAAACAGGCTGGCCCACCACCATTACGCATACTTTCGCGCAGATCAAAAACCCTGACTTCATCAATCGGCCCGCCGCTATTGATCAGTTTCGACAAATATCGCCACACCACCGGACTGTCTTGCGATTCCTGTGGGATAACCAACAACATTTTGCCGTTCGGTTTACTGAGTAATTGGCTGTTAAACAAATAGGTCGATACCGCCTCAGCGACCGATACCTCAGCGGCGGGGACTTCAATGTTGATCAGTTGCTGTTCAATGCGCCCCATTTTGCGGCGAATGTCATCAATTACTTGAATATCGGGTACGAATGCATGCTGATGGTGGAATAACACATTTTGATTGCTGACTGCGATGACATCATTGTGAAAGACGCCCTGATCGATCACTGCTGGGTTCTGCTGCACAAAAACTACCCGGTCAGGCTCTAACAGATGTAAGCGCGCGACAGCTTCACTGGCTTCCAATGTCTGACGGGCGGGATATCGGCTGGGTATCGCCCCGCTTTCTAACCCTTTGCGGCCATAAACGAATAGCTGGATCGCCGGGCTGTCGTATTCGCCCCCCAGACGGTTATGATTTGCCGCGCCCTCATCGCCAAACAGCTCCACCGCAGGCAATGCATCGTGATGAACAAAGTGGCGATGGTTATTGAAAACACCTTTTAATATTGCTGATGTGGTATCCGCCTCTATCGCCCGATGAAACTTATTACTCAAATTGGCAACGGTAAAATGAACACGGCTATCAGCGCTGTCTGCTGAAGGGGATACTGTCGCCGCGTTGGCCGTCCACATTGATGACGCAGAGCTTACTGCAGATAATAGGCGTGGAGATTTGCGCGCCACGTCACTCAATACTTGCTCATCTGAGCCACTAAAACCTAACTGCCGCAACACGCTGATTGCCGGCCGTTCCTGCGGCGGCAGGATGCCTTGTTTATAGCCTAAATCAGCCAGTGCCTTCATTTTTAGCAACCCTTGTTTCGCGGCCAAACGAGGGTTGGAAATGCTATTTTGATGCGCGCTAGAGGCTTCATTGCCAAAAGACAAGCCCGCATAATGATGTGTCAGCCCGACCAACCCATCGAAGTTAACTTCATATCCTGCCATCGTATTCTCCGTTCGCGAGCGACTGGCTAATCAGGTAAATCGAAAGAAATCCCTGGCGACAATGTTGCTGGCAGCGTCAGGCTTTCGCTTTCAAGTGAGGCCATTGGCCAGGCGCAATAATCAGCGGCATAAAATGCACTTGGTCGATGATTACCCGATGCCCCCACGCCACCAAAGGGTGCGGCACTTGAGGCTCCAGTTAACGGTTTGTTCCAGTTAACAATCCCCGCGCGGGCTTCTAATAGCAGTTGCTCAAATTGTCGGCGATCTTCAGAAACTAAACCAACGGCCAAACCGAACCGAGTCTGATTAGCCATGTTGAGCGCCTGTGTAAAATCGGTATAGCGAATAACACTGAGCAGCGGGCCAAAATACTCTTCATCGGGTACATCATTGATACCGGTGATATCAATGATACCCGGCGTCAAAACGGCACTTTGGCTATCAGGGCGGGTCATGGTTAATAATGATTTGCCGCCTAAATCCATCAAGTGTTGCTGCGCTATCAGCATTTTTTCTGCCGCCGAAGACGAGATAACCGCCCCCATAAAGGGCGCTGGTTGCATATCCCAACGACCGATCCGTAATGCTTTAGCAACGGCAACAAAGCGCTGAAGAAATGCATCTCCTTCCGCGCCAGATTTAACCAGTAGACGGCGCGAACAGGTACAGCGCTGGCCTGCCGAAATAAACGCAGATTGAATAGCAAGATTGACCGCCGCATCACGGTCTTTTACCTGTTCAACAATCAACGCATTGTTGCCACCCATTTCCAGTGCCAAAATCTTTTCCGGCTGGCCAGCCAACTGGCGATGCAATTGGTAACCGGTATTTGCACTGCCGGTAAACAGTAAACCATCAATATCATGCTGAGCAGCAAGTGCTTCGCCCGTTTCACGTCCACCCTGTAACAAATTTAATACCCCGTCAGGGATCCCCGCCTGCTGCCATAATTTGACGGTTTCTTCTGCTGTCAACGGTGTCAGTTCACTGGGTTTAAACACGACGGTATTACCGGCTAACAATGCGGGAACAATATGCCCATTAGGCAAATGCCCCGGAAAGTTGTAAGGACCAAATACGGCCAACACGCCATGAGGCCGGTGACGGATCACCGAAACGCCATCTGCCATGGGGGTCTGACGGCTACCGGTTCGGATTTGATAGGCTTGCAATGAGATAGCCACTTTACCAATCATTGCCTGCACTTCTGTTAGCGTTTCCCAATGCGGCTTGCTGGTTTCCAGGCTAATGGTGCGTGCCAGTTGCTGCTTATGCAGCTCAAGTAATGCTGCAAAACGCTGTACCACCGCCACGCGTTGCTCCAGTGGTGCCCGCGCCCAAGCCGGGAAAGCCGCCCGCGCGGCGCGGCAGGCTGTTGTTACGTCAAGGCTGTCAGCCGCACGCGCCCGCCACAATAATTGCTGGTCCATAGGGTCATGTTTGTCAAAATGAGCACCTTTACCGGTGCGCCATTCTCCCTGAATAAACAGTGCTGGATGGGTCATTTTCTGGTCTCCGGGGCAAAAAGGCTGACTATCCGAACCGAATCACCGGCTACAACAGCCAGCGCCACTGCATTTTCGGTGGTTAGATGCAGTAATTCGTCTGAAAGATGGCGGCTAATCAATATGGCGCGGAAATGTTGATAGTTATCATTAGCCACTAAATAGGCAGTACCGCTCAGGTCAACATCGATATCGTCAATAACCACTGTTCGCATACTGCTGTCACGTACCGCCCGCACGTCGTCAGTATTGGCTTCCAATGTCGGCCCACCATCAAAAATATCTACATACCCTTGATATTGCAGGCCTTCAGTTTCCAGTACCGCACGCGCCGGGGCGGTGTGAGGATGGACCTGGCCAATGACCGCACGGGCTTCTTCCGCCAGAAAATCCACATACAGCGGATGTTTTGGCATTAATTCAGCAATAAACGCTTTCTGCCCAGTACCACTGAGGTAATCGGCTTTGGCAAAATCAATCGCAAAGAAGTGTCGACCGACGTTTTCCCAAAATGGCGAGCGCCCTTGCTCATCGGTGTAGCCACGCATCTCGGCAATCACTTTGCGTGAGAAATATTGACGAAATGCCGCAATAAACAGAAAGCGCACTTTTGATAAGAAGGGGCCATTTTTATCTTTGCGATATTCAGGATCAAGAAACAACGTACACAGTTCGCTATAACCCGTGTGATCATTGCTTAGAAACAGGGTCGGTACCGATTTATAAACATTCAACGTTTTGGACGCATGAACCAGCGTCCCTACGCGGAAGTTATACCAAGGGTCATGCATACCGACAGCGACTTCAATGGCGCTGACGCCGACGACTTTTTCTCGTTCGCTATCCTCCAACACGAACAGATAGCCCTGTTCGCCTGCCGTCAAAGAACCTTGCCAGGTATTTAATGCACGCTCAATCCGGGCCGCGAGGTGTTGTTCATTTTGTGGCAGTGAGGTCATGCCTACGCCAGTTTTACCTGCCAATTCAAGGATATCGGACAGATCACGGCGCTCTACCGGGCGAACTATCATCATAGTCAAGGTCCCTTGCTTACTGCATAAATGTTACGACTTAGCCCTATGACAAACCTGTTCAATACCCCTGGTCAATCGGGCTAACCCCTCTTTAATATCGTGCTGCGAAATAATCAGTGATGGCGCGAATCGCACCACATCAGGGCCGGCAATCAGGGCGATTAGCCCATGCTGAGCTGCGGCCTGTACTATCTCTTTGGATTTACCGGCATAATCCTTGTGAAGCACACAGCCAATCAGCAGGCCACGCCCACGGATTTCAGTAAAAACGTTGTGGCGGGCATTTATTTCAGCCAATCCATCCAAGAACCACTGATGCCTTTCTTTAACCCCTGCGAGAAGTGCTGGTGTGTTGATAAGGGACAAAACAGTACCTGCAACCGCGCAAGCCAGCGGGTTACCGCCGTAGGTAGTACCGTGGCTGCCGACATTAAGTGCGCTGGCATATTTTGTGGTAGTCAGCATGGCGGCAATCGGGAAGCCCCCCCCCAGTGCTTTGGCGCTGGTCAGAACATCAGGTGTCACACCGTAGTGCATGTAGGCATACAGTTCTCCAGTACGACCTACCCCAGTTTGTACTTCGTCAAAAATCAGTAATGCGTTATGACGATGGCACAAAGCCCGTAAACCATGCAGAAACTCGCTATCTGCTGGCAGCACACCACCTTCGCCCTGAATCGGCTCCACAATCACCGCGCAGGTTTGATCATTGATAAGTGCCTCTGCAGAGGCCAAATTGTTGAAAGTACCGTGACTGATCCCACCCGGTAACGGCGCAAAATCCTGTGAATATTTAGGCTGACCCCCAGTGGCAACGGTAAATAGCGTCCGACCATGAAACGCATTGCTGAATGCCACAATCTGGTTCTTTTCCCCTTGCTGCCCCGGTTTAGTGGCAAAATTATCCAATGCATATTTGCGCGCCAGTTTCAGTGCTGCTTCGTTGGCCTCAGCCCCTGAATTGCAGAAAAAAACTTTCTCGGCAAAAGTGGCATCAATTAATTGTTTAGCCAGGCGCAATACCGGTTCGTTGGTATAGCCGTTACCCAAGTGCCACACTTTGTCGGCTTGTTCAATCAGCGCCGCCTTAACTGCCGGATGCCCATGCCCCAGCGCATTCACGGCAATACCGCCGGCAAAATCGATATAAGATTTACCCTGCTGATCCCACAGCAATGACCCTTCTCCTCGCACCACAATAAAATCTGCTGGTGCATAAGTTGGCACAATCCATTCATCAAAAGACTGTCGGGTAACCGGAATTGGCTGTTCCATATAGGCCTCTTTAATCAGCGTAAATATTGGGTTGAGAGACTCATCGTTAGGACTCACCCTGTCGCCCAACAAAAATCTCTTATTCTGTTAACAATAAATAATGAAATATATTCATATGATATAAAGTGTACAGCAGCTTTTATGCCACACCATTCATAATGTGAATAAAATGTATAAACTCCATTAAAACAAGGTTTTAAATTGCATAATTATGCAAAACACCCGCATTCATTTTGCATTTTATGGTCCAGACAGGCCAAAATGTGGGTTCAGCTCGAAATTATATGCATTTGATACCAAATTTGATTTTTGCTCTGCAAGATCACATTTTTGCAACATAAAAACAACAACCAAGGTTTGTATTGCCCTATAAACGCGCAGTGAATGCATCAATTAAGTGCATTTCTCCTACCGACTAACAGGGGATTACGAAAAGGATTAAGCCGTTTATGCACTGCGGGAGGGGGGATATAGCGAAAATGTCAACCGAGGATCATACTGATCTGGCTCCATTTTCTGCAGCCAGATAAAAAGACTCAATGAGGAGAGATAGGCATGCTATCGGCGAGAGCGGCTGTTATCTGTTCCGCTGCTTAGTTGGTTAATCAGTTGTGCCAGAATACGAATTGCCTTTTCACTTTGTTCCGACCAGGCAAACGAAGCGTTGAGGCGAAAACAGTGATCAAACTGATTGCCGGTAGTAAACATTCGCCCCGGAGCAATACTGACCCCCTGCTCCAAGGCACGCCGATATAGCTCGCGGGTATTGAATGGCGGCTCCAATTCCAGCCACAAGAAATAGCCCCCCTCAGGGTGGCTGATTTTGACATTTTTGGGAAAGTGCTCGACAACCGCCTGCCGCAAGCTATTCAACCGCTGTTCCATTAAGCGACGTAAACGGCGAAGATGAGTATCGTATCCTCCCTGAGTGAGATAATCCGCAATGGCCAATTGTGTCGGTACACTGGCTGAAACTGTGCTCATCAACTGTAAATGTTGGATCCGCTGCGCATGTTCCCCTGCTGCAACCCACCCCACCCGGAACCCTGGAGCCAGGCATTTAGAAAAAGAGGAACAATGCAGAATTTGCCGATGCTGATCGAGTGCTTTGGCTGGCAACGGCCGCTCAGCACCGAAGTACAACTCACCATAAACATCATCTTCAATCAACGAGACATTATTCTGTTTCAGCAGAGCCACCAGCCGTTTTTTCTGCGGCCAAGACATAGTGCAACCTAACGGATTCTGACAATGAGTCATCAGCCAGCAAGCTTTGATGGGGTATTGATTGATCACCTGCTCAAGGGCATCGAGGTCTATGCCGTATTGTGGGTGAGTGGTAATCGCGATGGCTTTTAACCGCAAACGCTCTATCGCCTGTAATGCACCGTAAAATGCGGGCGATTCAATAACCACCCAATCTCCGGGCTGTGTCACCGCCTGCAAGCTGAGGCTAAGTGATTCCATCGCTCCAGCCGTAATAACAATTTCTTCTGGTGAAACATTCATTCCGCTGATGGCATAACGTTGGGCAATATTGCGCCGTAAACTTTCGTTACCCGGTGGCAAGTTAGTGACTGAACTCTGTGGCGATATTTTGCGCGCCACACTGGCCAGAGCGCGCGATAATCGGGGCTGTAACAGTAAACTGGGGTCAGGAAAGGCCGAGCCAAATGGCATTATTGCCGGATCTTTTCCCGCCTGTAGTACATCAAAAATAAAGGTATTAATGTCTACCTGCTCATCCAGATGCAGTTTTTTCCCTCGTTGCGGTTGGGGCAATTGTGTCGGGCGCGAAGCAACATAATATCCCGACTGTGGCCGTGCCACGATCCATCCCTGACTTTCCAGTAGCTGATAAGACTGCACTACCGTCATCAGGCTTAATCCTGATTGTTTACAACTTTCCCGCAACGAAGGCAGCTTGTCACCCGCCTGCCAGACCTTGGATTGTATTTGCGCCCGGATTTGTTGAGCTAACTGTTCATATCGTGTCATAGGCCAACTGTTATAGGTAAAATTGAATTAATTGTCACTATTATAGCCACTTTAACTTATGGTTAACTAACTGCCAAGTTTGCTCCCCGAAATAATCGCCAGTTGCCGCTACCTATCATCAGAGTAACCAATATCGGCGTGATTCATTTTATCGATTGATGAGGCAGGACCATGTTTGCAGCGAGGTCGCTATGTTTGGCTTAACCGCTCTCGAGTTGGCCAGAATCCAATTCGCATTCACCATTTCATTCCATATTATCTTCCCGTCCATCACTATTGGGTTGGCCAGTTTTCTCGCCGTACTGGAAGGTTTATGGCTAAAAACCAAAAATGAGGATTATCGCGATCTTTACCATTTCTGGTCGAAAATATTTGCTGTCAACTTTGGTATGGGTGTCGTTTCCGGTCTGGTCATGGCCTACCAATTTGGCACTAACTGGAGCTTTTTCTCCGAATTTGCCGGCAGTATCACCGGCCCGTTACTGACCTATGAAGTTCTGACGGCATTCTTCCTTGAGGCCGGTTTCCTGGGAGTCATGCTATTTGGCTGGAACCGCGTCGGGCCCGGTTTGCATTTCTTTGCGACCTGCATGGTGGCGTTAGGTACCTTGATGTCCACTTTCTGGATCCTCGCCTCCAATAGCTGGATGCAAACCCCCCAAGGATTTGAGGTCATTAACGGACAAGTAGTACCGGTTGACTGGCTGAAAGTGATATTTAACCCGTCCTTCCCCTACCGGTTGCTGCATATGTCAACGGCGGCCTTCCTGGCATCGGCATTCTTTGTTGGTGCCTCTGCCGCTTGGCATTTACTGCGCAAGCGCGATACTCCCGCGATGAGAAAAATGCTGTCAATGGCGATGTGGATGGCATTAATTATCGCCCCACTTCAGGCCGTTATCGGTGATGCTCATGGCTTGAATACGTTGGAATATCAACCGGCTAAAATTGCTGCTATTGAAGGGCATTGGGAAAATATCCCTGGGGAACCCACACCACTGATTCTGTTTGGGTGGCCAGATATGAAACAGGAGAAAACCCATTTTGCTGTGAAAATTCCTTATTTAGGCAGCTTGATCCTCACTCATAGTCTGGAGAAACAGATCCCGGCGTTGAAATCATTCCCACCAGAAGACCGGCCTAACTCAACCATTGTTTTCTGGTCTTTCCGCATCATGGTCGGATTAGGCATGTTGATGATTTTGGCTGGTTTCTGGAGCTTATGGCTACGTTGGCGTGGCAACCTATATCAGTCACGGCCCTTCCTTTATTTCGTTTTATGGATGGGGCCATCGGGCCTGATTGCCATTCTGGCGGGTTGGTTTACGACTGAAGTCGGCCGCCAGCCATGGATTGTCTATGGCCTGCAACGCACCAGTGATGCCGTTTCGTCTCATGGTGAAATACATATGAGCATCAGTCTGCTGGTCTTTATTGTGGTATATGGCTCGGTATTTGGTGTGGGTTACGCTTACATGATGCGGCTTATCCGCACCGGGCCTAAAGTCCATGAAGGCACTCGGCAAGATAAAGGCGGTCCGGGGCAGCCCAATACGCCATCACGGCCGCTGTCGGCAGTCAGTGAGCCATTTAATACTGACACCAGCCAAGGCAGGAGTTAATTATGGGTATTGATCTTCCATTGATTTGGTTTGTCATTATTGTGTTCAGCACCATGATGTATGTGGTTATGGACGGTTTTGATTTAGGTATCGGGATCCTGTTTCCATTGGTAAAAAATAGCCGTGACCGGGATTTAATGATGAACAGCGTTGCTCCGGTGTGGGATGGTAACGAAACCTGGTTGGTCCTTGGCGGAGCCGCCCTACTGGGTGCTTTCCCGTTGGCTTACGCTGTTATTCTGGATGCACTGGCAATTCCTCTAACACTGATGCTGTTGGGTTTGATTTTCCGTGGCGTCGCATTTGAGTTCCGCTTTAAAGCCAGCCAGGAAAAACAGCATATCTGGGATAAAGCCTTTATTGGCGGTTCGCTGATAGCCACTTTTACGCAAGGTATGGTGGTTGGAGCCTTTATTCACGGTTTCCCGGTCATGGGGCGCAGTTATAGTGGCGGCCCGTTTGACTGGTTTACCCCGTTTGCCCTGTTTTGTGGCTTAGGTTTGGTCACTGCCTATGCACTACTCGGTTGTACCTGGCTTATTATGAAAACAGAGGGTCATGTGCAGCAGGTGATGCACCGGTTGGCAACACCACTAACCTGGGTGATGCTGTTAGTTATTGCCACCATTAGTCTATGGACACCGGTTTCACATCCACAAATTGCTGCGCGCTGGTTCAGCTTGCCGAATCTGTTTTGGTTCCTGCCAGTACCTATATTGGTGCTACTGGCGAGCTGGGCCTTACTTCGCGCGGTCAATCATGGCGGGCATTATGCTCCCTTCTTACTGACGCTATTACTGATATTCCTGGGGTATAGCGGCTTGGGTATTAGCATCTGGCCTTATCTTGTTCCGCCCTCCATTACCTTATGGCAAGCGGCAGCCCCCCCACAGAGCTTGGGATTTATGCTAGTCGGCGCACTCTTTATTATCCCCATTATTCTGGTTTATACCTTCTGGAGCTACTACGTATTCAGAGGGAAAATTAATCATGATCAGGGCTATCACTGAGCGACTGATTACTATCACGGGTAGGTTCACCTGCCCTGATGTTTACTGATAATTGATGCTGTAGTTTGTCTGGGCGGAACTTATATGAGTGAAAATGATATTAATGCCAAGAAGCTGGTTACATCACCATCGGCGTCCCCACCGTCTGAACCGGTAAAATCCCCATGGTGGCAGAAAGTCGGTTGGATGTTCTTAATCTGGTGCGCTAGCGTATTGACGTTATTGGCTGTTTCCATGCTGTTTCGTATGATGATGACTGCGGCCGGTATGAAGTCCCATTAACGCTAACATTTCAACATTAAAAACGGTAAGGTTGCCGCGTTTATTGGTCAAAGGGATCCTATTATATGAAACGTTACCTAATCCCATTAGTTAATCAGATCTCTTTACTGATGATACTACTGGGTATTCTGGGGCTAGCTGGCATGACTATTTCATCATGGATGGCACAAAGTATTCAGGGTAATGCACATGCTATCAATAAAGCCGGTTCACTGCGCATGCAAAGCTACCGGCTGCTTTCAATGGTCCCCTTGAATAACAGTGAGTTGCCCTATATGGTGGCGCTGGAACAGGACAAAACCAGCCGCGACTTACAACATGCACTACAGCGCGAAGGCTTGACCAGCCAATACCAACAAATAGAACGCTATTGGCAAAACACCTTAAAACCACAGTTACTGCAAGCCCAGCATCCTGATGACGTTGTTGCCGCCAGTGTGGCAAATTTTGTCCACCAGCTTGATGCACTTGTCTTAGCCATTGACCATAAAACTGAGCAACGTTTGCTGCTGGTTACCCTGATTCAACTGGTCTTCATTGTGCTGACATTGGGTCTGCTGTTGGCCACCATCTATTATTTGCGTCGCCGTTTATTGCGCCCATGGCTGCAATTAATCTCCATGGCTAATGCGATTGGTCGCGGTGATTTCAGTAAACGCTATACGTTGTCATATCAACGGGATGAAATGGGGATGCTCGGTACCGCATTGAATCGAATGTCACAGGAACTTTCGTTGATATACAGTAATTTAGAACAACGTGTCGCACAGAAAACCGCTGATTTACAACAGAAAAACCAAGTGTTAGCCTTCCTTTATCACAGCAGCCGTCAACTGCATACCCACCAACCATTGAGTGAACGCTTGATCCCGATTATTGAGCAATTACAAACGCTGACACCGTTGGAAAATGTACAGATTTGTTTGTATGAAAATCATCTTTATCGTGCTCATCTCACTGACAATGTGAATGGCGAATATTTACCGCCGCAAAATCGCCCGGCACAATTAACCATTAGCGACTCATCTAGTGGTGTCAGTCGCTCCACCTCACGGGGATCTTTGAGTTGGAGTCTGAGTGATAAGCTAGGTCAATATGGGTTATTACTGGCGAAGCTACCCACGGATAAACCACTCAACTCAGATCAACAACAACTGGTTAATATGTTGGTCGAGCAACTGAGTAGCACCTTGGCACTGGAAAGCCAGGCCAGACATCAGCAGCAATTGCTGTTAATGGAAGAGCGCTCAGCCATTGCACGGGAGCTGCATGACTCCATCGCTCAGTCTCTTTCCTGTCTAAAAATACAAATCAGTTGCCTGCAGATGCAGGCTCCGGACATGCCAGAACCCAGTAAGCTCTTGGTACAGCAAATGCGCGATGAACTTAACATCGCTTACCGCCAGCTACGTGAACTACTGACGACCTTTCGCCTGAAACTGGATGCAGCGACATTACAGGCGGCACTCCAAACACTGGTAAATGAATTCAGTGAACGGGCCAGTTTGCCCATTACCCTTGATTTTAATTTACCGTCAGATTGTGTTCCTGATCACCAGGCCATTCATATGGTCAACATTGCCCGCGAAGCACTGAATAATATCTATAAGCACGCCCATGCCAGTAAAGCCGAGGTGAAAGTGGCAGTCGATCAAGGTGATGTCGTCATGTCTATTATCGATAATGGCTGTGGGATTGGTCAGGCCAGTGAGCGGCCGAATCATTACGGTCTGATCATTATGCAGGATCGAGCCAATAGCCTGAATGGCCATTGTGACATCCGACAACGGGAAGACGGAGGGACCGAAGTTCGAGTGCGATTTACCCCCGATAATGATGACCTTGACTGACTTTTTCCGTCAAAAGCATCAATCAGCACCTTATTACAGGTTAAATCTGATAATCAATCGCTATCTCATCTACTGCCTCTGCCAACACTTTCTCTTTAATATCATGCAGAGAAAGTGTTGGATTACACAACTGAATAAAGAACCAGATAAAGTTACGTTGTAACTGACCTCGTTTGAGTCCGAGCCAAACGGTATTGGCATCAAATAAATGCTCTGCATTCAGGCGAACCAGCCCCTTATCGCGATGAGATTCATAAGACATATCCGCCAAAATACCGACTCCCATCCCCAATTCGACATAAGTTTTAATCACATCAGAGTCTTGTGCACTGAGCGCAATGTCGGGTGTCAAACCTGCATTTTTGAAAGCATTGTCCAAACGTGAGCGGCCAGTAATCCCCTGACGATAGGTGATTAAGGGCAGCGTACTCAGTATTTCAAGCGTGATATTGGGTTCTTGCGTCAGTGGATGATTTTCAGGTACCACAATTGCATGGTGCCAACGATAATAAGGAAATGCAGCGACAGACTGGTCACTCATCAATAACTCAGTGGCAATACCGATATCCGCTTCACCAGACTGCAACATGGCCGCAATTTCTTGTGGGTTTCCCTGACTGATAACCAGTTTAACCTGCGGGTACAGCAGGCGAAATTCTTTAATTACCCGAGGTAAACTGTAACGGGCTTGAGTATGTGTGGTCGCGATATGTAGCTGTCCGCTATCATTATTGCTGAACACATCAGCCAGACGGCGGATTTGATTGGCATCATTTAACATGCGTTCTGCCACCGTCAGTAATTCTTTACCCGGTTCGGTCATTCCCAGCAACCGCTTGCCCCGTCGAATGAATATCTCAATACCCAACTCTTCTTCCAGTTCACGGATATGCCGGCTGACACCTGATTGCGAAGTAAACAATGTATTGGCCACTTCGGTCAGGTTGTAATTGCAACGGGCTGATTCCCGAATAATTTTAAGCTGCTGGAAATTCACACTTAGCCCCTTTTCGTTTAATTCTAATTGATATATAGATTTACGGGGGAAAATGCCGGCTAACAAATACAAAAAAAACGTTGCTTATGTTTTTTTGTGCTAAGTAAAGCTTATGACATACACAACTCACTACATTGAGAGTAAAAAACAAAAATAACCATTATTATCAAATTGATAGCTAAGGGTGGGATTTTATCGATTTGATTGAGATCAGCGTGGGTAAATAAAGTCAGCTATATTTAATTACTTTTTAATATATCATTTTGTCGTTAGACGCCCATTTTGGGGTCAGTATCCCAAAAATCGGTATATTGAGGTTATTGACCAAGTGCTCACCACGGAGAGCACAGGCAGATCGTAAAGACGCCATAAACCCATGGCGCGGACGCTTTACTCTTCTGCCTATCCTCACCGCCTAACATCGAGTCATCGGGGTTTGTCAGCAGTCTGATTGGTTGCTGCTTATGCCATGATGTCGTCATGGGTGATCCCCTTGTTGGCTATCGCCTTGATTACGATGCTGCGCTTAAGAATGCATTTCCATCGGACTGCAATGTGCAATCCATCCATTCATCGGGTACTGACGCTATTCCCTACTGCCACGAAGGGCTAGATGAAAAAAATCATCCCTATATGCGAAATGAATTGATGGCCAACATTGACGACTAGAATCAATTAATATCTATAAAATCAATAGGTATTACTTTATCATGTCTATTTTTATAGCTCTGTTTTTACTTTTCCCCCATTAAAATCTTGTAAATTTTCTGCAACAATTCCCTGTTATTTGTTAGTCTTAAAGCTACTTAGCCTACAATATGGCACTTAATTACCGTTAAATGGCTCTAATGCCCGTTTAATACAGTAAAGCTATTAGGAGCGTTCTCGAAATGAAGTCGCAAAATGATCCTGGCCGATCTAAATCTCGCCATCACGAATACTCCCTTATCCTGCCTATCATTGCGCTGGTTATTCTTAATATTTGGGGCAATACCAGCAATTTTTCTGCTGTTATCATTATCAACCTGATTGCGTTGGTGGGTATCCTGAGCAGTGCTTTCAGTGTCGTACGTCATGCTGACGTGTTGGCGCACCGTCTGGGTGAACCCTATGGTTCACTTATTCTCAGCCTGTCGGTCGTGGTGCTCGAGGTCAGCCTTATCTCAGCAATGATGGCAACCGGTGATGCCGCACCCGCTCTGATGCGCGACACGCTCTACTCAATCATTATGATTGTTATTGGGGGGTTGGTCGGTGTTTCCTTGCTGCTCGGTGGCCGTAAATTTGCTACCCAGCACGTCAATCTGGTCGGTATTAAACAATATCTGATGGCTATCTTTCCGTTAGCAATAATTGTGTTGGTGTTGCCCAGCACACTGCCCGACGGTAACTTCAGCGTGACTCAGTCTCTGGTCGTGGCGGCAATTTCAGCCGCGATGTACGGCGTTTTCCTGCTGATTCAAACCAAAACGCACCAGAGTTTATTTGTTTATGAACATGAAGATGAAGGTGATGACCCAAGTGATCCTCACCACGGGAAACCATCATCTCACAGTAGCTTATGGCACACATTTTGGTTGTTGATTCATCTGATTGCGGTCATTGCGGTCACTAAATTTGATGCCAATCCATTGGAAGCATTGCTGACGGAATTAAATGCACCGGCTAAATTTACCGGTTTCCTGATAGCCCTGCTTATCCTCTCCCCTGAAGGGTTAGGTGCTTTAAAAGCCGTGCTGGCAAATCAGGTACAGCGGGCCATGAACCTGTTCTTCGGTTCAGTGTTGGCGACCATTTCACTGACTGTTCCTGCGGTAACATTGATTGCAGTACTGACCGGGCAGGAGCTGAACTTTGGTTTGGAAGCGCCACACATCGTGGTGATGGTCAGCGTATTAATTCTGTCACAAATCTCATTCTCCACCGGCAGAACCAACGTACTTAATGGTACCGCCCATTTGGCACTGTTCGCGGCTTATATGATGACCATTATGCTGTAGCGGCTATCAACCCTATTCTGCATAAATAGCAAAGGGCGAGCGCTTCAAACGCTTGCCCTTTTTCATCGGGTCATCCATTCATAACATTGAGTTATGAATAGGCATTTAGGGTGCGCTGACAGAGCGCTGAGCGGACACAGTCCTGTTTATCAAAGCGGATAATACCAATCATTTCATCCTCAGAAAAACGCTCCAGTGCGTCGCAGAGACCAGATTTCACACCACGCGGAAGGTCGCATTGGGTAATATCACCATTAACAATGACCGTGACATTTTCACCGAGACGGGTCAAAAACATCTTCATTTGGCTAGCGGTCACATTTTGGGCCTCATCGAGGATCACCACCGCATTCTCAAAGGTACGCCCACGCATGTACGCAAAAGGCGCGATCTCTACTTTGCCAATCTCCGGTCGCAAACAATATTGCATGAAAGAAGAACCGAGCCGACGCAGCAGAATGTCATACACCGGGCGGAAATAAGGCGCAAATTTCTCAGAGATATCTCCGGGTAGAAACCCCAGGTCCTCATCTGCCTGTAGCACAGGTCGCGTCACAATTATCCGATCAACTTCTTTGTGAATTAATGCTTCAGCGGCCTTGGCCGCGCTGATAAAGGTTTTACCACACCCGGCTTCACCGGTAGCGAAGATGAGTTGTTTACTGTCTATGGCTAATAAGTAATGACCTTGAGCTTCCGTACGCGCCTGAATAACGGAGGTATCACGGCTATCCCGTGCCATACCTATTGTTTCAACACCGCCCATTTGTATTAACGATGTCACATTTTCTTCCTCGCGCTGACGATGGCTACGTGAATCACGTCTAATGACACGTTTCGCTTCACGACGAGCTTTGATCACTGCTTTTTGTCTTCCCATAGTGGCACCTTACAGTTTGTTTCACCTACCGCAGCAGAAATTGCCTGCGCGATTATGTTTCACATACGGATGAGGTTTTGGCTTCCTTCGCAGCCAATAGAGCCAATGAAAAATGCGAATACCTGAGCACCTAAGCTCTCTAAGAGCTGGGGTGAGAACCGTATCGCAAGGGGGTTATTACGTGAAATCAAGACTGGGAACAATAAGACATCAGGGGTTGATAATAACAGTATGGTTGGAAAATCAGCGTCGTTGCGGGAGCCCTCGGAACAACGAGTCGTCTGAGTGAAAATTTTGTTTTGTCTTAACAGCCCAATCATGGCCTCAACCATTAGCGCTCCTCGCAGTGATAAACAACAGCCTAAGCTCAACACCCTGTGAAAAATACCGCCAGATGATTACAGTATAATGACACTCTTAAGTTTCGCCGTCTCAAAATGCAAAAAAATATAGATTTTTTTATTTAATTACGTTTCGCTCTAATTATTTTTCGCCGCACGCTATACTATTAAGCCCTGTTTTACTCTCTGCATTAAACGTGTTTCACTATTTGACCTTTACCCTTTTTATTGATGTTTTAAGCAAAGGCGAGAATTAACAATAATAAATTAAAACAATGAAATAGTGTTAAACATCGTTAACCCGACGATCACTAGCGACTGATTCTTAAATCCTGTAAGCGTACTTTTTGCCGACCTTGGTTATCAAAGTTTTCTATAGTCAGCCAATCGTTAAATGCCTGTTTAATTAATGGCCATTCGCGGTCAGTAATGGAATACCAATTGGTATCTCTATTGCGCCCTTTAGTCACAATGGCCTGCCGAAATTGACCTTCATACTGAAAACCAAATCGTGATGCGGCTGAGTTTGATGGCTCATTCAATGAATCACACTTCCACTCACAACGGCGATAGCCTAATTTGTCGAATATATAATGCAATAATAAATATATGGCTTCAGTTCCCGCCGAGTGACGTTTTAAGCGCGGTGACCAATTAACTGAGCCTATCTCAATAACACCATTTATCTCATCAATTCGTTGTAAACCAACCGTCCCCAATGCAAGGTCCGATTGCGCATCAACTACCGTGTAGTGGAACGCCTCTTTGGCGTTGATTAACGATTGGAGATATTGATGAAAATCACCTTCATTATCAGGACGTTCACAATAAAAATAAGTCCAGTCATGTGGATCTTTAACCATATGATACGCCTGATATAACGACGCTTCGTGTTTATCTGCATTAACTGGAGCCAGATAGCAAAAGTGGCCAGGTAGAATTTCCCGCTGAGGTTGTTGCGCAGGTTGCCAATGCGGCAGTTCTGCCCCGATAATTTGTCCAAAATGGTTTTGTTTCACGGTATGCTCCCTTTAAATGCCGTTGTCAGAGAAATCTAAATTATCACGATACTCAATGATTATAGCTCGCGATAATTTCGGCTAAATCGTAGCAGTCTATCAAGTAGCGGGGGATAAAAAAGCGGAGTTTTGCAAAATTCACCCGACAAGGGAATATATCAAATAACAGAGGCCGAAGCCTGAATACCCGATACAAGCACAGGATAACTTGCTATCAGGTATTCAAAGGTGATTACCCATCACCCCCGGCGTAAATTGACGACCGGCGCGACAATGGGGAGTTGCAGCCCCTCTTTAACTTCCAGTAGCTGCCCATGTTCATCGTTGTATAACGTGAGGCAGGAGCCTGCCTTGAGCTGGGCGATCATATTGTTCGACATTTCCATACTATTCGCCAGTTCATCATCATCCAGATGAGCCCGGTGCCCACGACGTTCAACCTGAAAACGAACCTGATTGTATTTAGCCCAAACAATCAGCACCAGAGCATTAAATACAGCAATTGCCGCATACAAAGCAATGGTGGTCAGGCCACCCAGAATATAGAGTCTAAACGGAATAGGCCCCATGTTCGGTGCCCTGTCGATCACATCTAAAAACCCCTTCACAAACAGGAAGATAAAACCGAACCAGGCTAACGCCGTGATAATAATGTCAATCCAGCGGGGTATTAGTCGCTGCTCGGTATGAATAAGGGGCGCATTCATGGTTTAACCCTCCCTATGCCACGATCCGGGCTTACCCAACGCGCACGTTTACGCTTGGTATTAAGCATCACTTTCGGGAATGCAACCACGGTGGTAAACAAACTTAGCATCCAGTAGACCATTGGATACCAGATTATCCAAAACAGTGAGCTACCAAATTTAGGCTCATAGCGCCGTTCAATCACCAAACTGATAGCAAACTGCAACAGACAGGTCAGGGCCAAGACCATCCCGGTAAAGGCCGGTGGAAAGACCGTCTGTACATGAATACCCGGCGGCAGCGTAATGACCATCCCCAGCAGGAACAAAACAATACTGAACAGGTAGGTAAACGCCCAAGTGATCGACAATGAATACTCAAAGAACAGCAGCCACATCCGACGGTTACGCCAGCGCCATAGCTTGAACATATTCTTCAGGAAGACTTCAGCCCCGCCCTGCGCCCAACGCAGACGCTGCTTCCATAACCCCCCTAAGGTTTCCGGCATCAAAATCCAGCATAAACCGCGAGGTTCAAAGAATACCGACCAATGTCTGATCTGTAGTTTCCAACTGATATCAATGTCTTCCGTGATCATATCCGGGCTCCAGTAGCCCACATCCGCCAATGCTCTGCGACGAAAAGCGGCAACCACACCCGAAACGGTAAAGACTTGACCATAGACTCGTTGAGTCCGTTTAATCAGCCCGATGATAGAAGAAAACTCACCCACCTGAATACGGCCAATCAAGGTTGAACGCGTGCGGATACGGGGGTTACCGGTAACCGCACCGGTGCGTGGGTTCGCAATCAGCGGAGCGACCAGATAAGGCACCGCATTTTTATCCAGTAAAGCATCTCCATCAATGCATACCAGATATTCACTGCGTGCCGCTGCGGTTCCCATACGCAGGGCGATGGCTTTACCCTGATTATGGGCCAGGTGAATAACACGTAAACGTGGATCTTCAGCTAACATGGCATCCAGTATTTGTGCAGTATCATCGCTGGAGCCATCATTAATGGCGATAACTTCAATATTGGTGTAAGTCTGCGCCAGTGCCGCATGAATGGTTTCGCGCGCATTTAACCCCTCGTTAAAACAAGGGATCAAAATAGACACTAACGGGTTACCTTTCAACTCAGGTGGCGGCACATCATCGCCCCACGGCCAATGTCTTTCCCGGCGTAGCCAGAAATAGAGACCGCCGGCTATCCAGATACCAGACATAAAAAGTGGATAGAAGAAAACAAAATTCAGCAGTACATCACCGGTAAAGAGCAAGATCATCCCCGCAGGGATACTCAATACCAGGCACAGGATGAGTAAAGCAATAATTCTATCGATCATATAAAGGATACCAGGCAGAAGATAGCACAGGGCGGACATCTTTTAGCGGTGGTTCGCCAGTGATAAAGTTATCCGGATAGTAACCAAAATTTTGCGCGCCATTTAACTGCAACTGGCGCATCCACCCCGCCAGTATCGGGCCACTGATGGCATTGTGCCCCTCAGGTTTGGTCCAGTCCTTCGATTGCAGTTCAAATACAGTTTTATTCAGTGCTCCTGGGCGCTCTGCAACTTTATTGACCAGTTGAGATAGCCACTCATTGGACTCTGATAACGGCACTTTCTCCATTAACGGCATTGCCATTGGGGCAACCCAGTCATAGTTAGCCAGAAAATCATCAAAATTCTGTGCAAACCATGCTTCGCTTTCCGGTTCTAAAATCGGCATAGCAAATATATTACGGGCTGATTTCACTTGCGGGCCACGGACATCACGCACCTGGCGGGTCAATTCATTAGTAAAATCAATCAGATACTTACTCTTATAACGCGTCCAGCGCTGCATCATCTCTGGATCTTGACGAATAGTCACGATAGAGCCAGGGAAGCCCGCTTTTTCATATGCACGGATAGCATCCGGTGAGGCATCTTCAAAGTCAGACATCACTGCATCGTCGTGATAGAGCACACCGTCAATCGGCGCGCTATAGGCCATATCGCGATAAATATCGATAATGCGCTGTCTAACTTCCGGGCTGAACGGCGACAGGCGGCGATATTGATCTGGATCGATGCTGGTTTTACCCGTTTTCGGATCAATACGGGTGATCCGTGGTAAAGACGGGTCCATATCAAACGCCAGTACGGGCATCCAGGCATAGACTTTAACATCCGGACGGGACGACAATTGCCATGCAACCCGGTTGAATAGGTCTTGGCGCATTGGTATCCAACGGTTTGGGAAGTAAACCTGCCGAATGTTACCGTCTCCTTTTGGATCAGAAAACGCTTGCAGGAATACCGTCGTCACCCGCAAATCAGCAATACGCTGTATCAGCTTATCGAGGTTTTCCTTTTCCTGTGCTGGGTCTGGATCGTAGAGATAATCCAAATCAACATGCGCTACCCGCATAATCTCACTTTCCTGCACGGTAGTGATGGTAAGGGCAAAATCTTTCAGTGACGGATTATTACTGATCAGGATCCGCGGAATATTCATCAGGTCATTGACATTGCCAATACCCGGCTCCAGGGTCATCGCCAATTGATAGCCGTGCTGGCGCAGGATATTTAATACCGTGCCATTGGCGGCACCATATGGCCAAACCCATACCCGCGGCTGTTTACCGGTTGCCTTTACGATACGTTCGGTGATCAAAGAAACATCTTTTTCCATCCGCTGCTTGAAAGCCGCTTCGGTTTCATAGGTTTTGGTTTTTGCATCGTAAATCAGGTTGGCCGCGGCAGGCTCGGTATTGCCCTGCGGGTTCGCCAACGCTCCATAGTGAGAAGCGTAGGTGTGCGCGCCAATCTCAACCAGCCCAGATTGAGACATTTCTGTGATCTGCTTCCAGGTGGCAAAGCGATCGCGTGGGGTACTTAACCCACCAAAATCGACATTCTTATTGGGAGGCGTATCAAGCCAGGTACCTACCGGCGCTAATACTCCGTGCCAGTTATACGCTTTTAACAATGGGTAAACCCGGCGATAAAAGCTGCTATAGCCATCGTCAAATGTGAGTAAAACGGCCTTATTGGGTAATGGCGCGCCGCCATCACGTGCTGCCAGAATTTGATCAACCGAAATCACGTTGTAACGGTTATCACGTAGCCAGGCAAATTGTTCACTCAATGCACTGGTGCGTGCCGCCAGATAACGCTGATCCGCCTCATCATCTTCAATGTCATGATAAGCAATGACTACAAAAGTATTTTTTTGCCACGCTCTTTCACTTTGCGGTAAGGCACGTTCAGCCGGGGGCACGAAAACCGGCTTCTCTGCATAACAGACCGAAGCCAGTAGCGTTATCATTCCTACTACGAGTATCCGGATAATAAATAATATCTTCGCCATAAAGCTTCCCTTAGAAACGGTAATTCAAATCGAAAGCGAGTGAGAGATCATGCTCGCGGGCACCATCATAGGGGCGCTTGTCATAGATAACTGCCACTCCAGTATCGACAACATCATTCCATTGGACTCGTTGCCCATAACTTGCCGTAGTTACCAGACCATTACCGTAGTTTTTCTCCCAATAACCACCCACCCCGAGTTGCACTTGCTGGCTCCAGATAGTTTTATAATGGCGATACATAATATGATTTAAGGTAACCGCAGGCAGGTACGTGAAATCCCTTTTCGGGTTGTAGTAAATCACGTCAGCTTTAGTGTTGGTGCTTGCTGCCAGACCCAGATCAAAATCTGCGGTCAAATAGGGTCCGGTCCAGATACGCTGACGCACGTTGAACTCATATTCCCAACGGTTGTTACCATCAGAGTAACGTGACGGTGTCACGTTGAATTCAGCATCACGCCGATCATCGGCTTTCCAGAACACATAAGCGGAGGCGCTGTTGGCGGAGATATTATTTTTTAATGCACGTAATGGCGTATCTTTAGCCAGCCTTTCGACCTGCCCCCCCACCCGCCAGTGGTCATTAAAATCGTACCAAGTCGATAAACGGGCACCGGTCTTATTACCGAAGCCATAATTTTGGTTATTCACTTCACCTTCAGCCCAAACATCACGGGCCGTCCATTCACCACCTAAACGCATAACACGGTTAATGCCGGTGCCTTCTTCAAACTGCGCATTGTTATAGCTGCCGCCCCCGAACACTCGCCAGTTTTCGGCTATCGGCGGGCTGTATAATAGGGTTTCGATACCATAATCTTTGTTACCACTGACTGGGCTATTGGAGGAAATGGTTCGGGTACCTGTCATCCGCAATTCATACATGTTATGCACTTTGCGTTGTCGGTCTAATTCCTGAGACGGGACATCTTCCGGAGAACGGGTAATGACGTCATCGGTTAATAACTCCATCTGATGCCATTCCTGCAAGTCCATTGCAGTTTCAGCTTGTGCACGCTCCAAAATAAGACTGCGTGGTTCCAATGACTCTACCGCTTTCAGTTCTTGTTCCGCTTTGCGCGGCCAATCACGGGCCAGATAAACACTGGCTAAGGCAATTCGTAGATCCTGATTAGCCGGTGCGGTGCTGGATAAGTCTGTCAGTTTTTTCTGCGCTGCCGGCAGGTCATTAAGTGCAACCAGAGATTGGATATACAAGGTTTGCGCTTCGACCCAATCAACATTGGGTTCTTTACCGCTTAGGCCATAAAGCCCTATCTGATAAGGTGTTTGCTCACTAAAGTTTTTAGCAAACTGATGCGCTTTATCCAGTTGTTCGCTTTCATTCAGCGAATAGTAAAGATCATCGGCATCAATCACATCATCGCTATTACGAAATGTTTTGCCATCGGCATAATACAAACTGGTCAGGATCGGGGCGGCTTTTTCCGGCATCCGGCGATCGATATAAGCAGAAGCGGCCCAACGACGAGCATAGTCCGGCATTTTGTAGCCTTCGGCCTCCATGCTTTCATATTCTTTAATCAGTTCGGCGGTATTACGCCGTACCAATAATGCCCCTAATCGGTCAATACGTGCGCGCTGGTAATCAGCCTGTGCTTCAGGCTCTTTGCTCCAGCGGGTTAACAAATCCTGATAATCTGCCAGCGCCTGATCAGCGATGTAAAAACGCTCGGCTTCGCTGCGTGTTGGCAGCACAGCCATCCGGACTTGTTCGGCGGCGGCATCTCTCTCAAGTTGCCGATATTGCTCAGCAGTAACCAATTTTGGATTTTCTTTTGCGAGCTGCAACGCAGGATCGGCAATACGGTTTCTTTGCAGGATCTCAAGGTGATTTTTTAATACTTCCTCAGATGTAGGTGCCAGTCGCACCGCCTCACTGGAAGCCTGCAATGCATCATAATTGCGGTTGGTTGCCCGGCTCAGATAAGACAAAGTCATATAGTTTTGCGCAGAGGGATTGCGTTCAGCCAAGTCTTTTGCCTGTTGTAAAGCCTCACCGCCACGACCAGAATCAGCCTGAGTCAGGATCATGCCGGTGATAAGGTCAGGGTTAGTAGGATCTTTCTTTAAACTGTTTTGCCACAATGCCAGAGCTTGATCCCAACGTTTTTCATTACGGTAAGCTCGTGCTGCAGAGGCCAGGCCGCGCGAAGAGATATTCATCGAGGAGTGATATCTCTCATAAACGTCGATAACCTCCTGATCACGCCCTGCCCAACCGGCTATTTGTAGCCAGTCGTCAACCTGGCTGCTATCCAGCGGCCTGGCTTTAGATTCTTTTTGTAAATAGTCAAGAACCGGCGCGGTATCTCCCTGCCTGGCTTGGATGATTAATGAATCATACTGTGTGTCTGCCAACGCTGGATTAACTGAAAGGCCGGAAATTAATAGCGCCAATAAAGTAATTCTGTACCGATGCAACGGGCGCAGCAGTGTCGTAAATGCGTTATACATTATATAACCCTTAAGCCAACAACTTGTTTGATTTTCGAGAAAAGCTACTTCACAAACATCCATTTTTCATTATGGAATTATGATGAAATAAAGTCCTTGGGATGTATTACAGCATGTTATTTAGGATAGTTGAAAGGAAATACTATTGTCGAATTATTATAGAATATTGTTATTCCAGCGATTAATAGAGGTAAAAATGTGATAAGGGCGTTAATTTATATGAAACTGAGAATATTCTTAGCTTAAAGCTCTGTAAGAATACAAAAAATAAATATTAAATATTTTTACTACGGGAGTGTTACGATACAGTATCCTGCTAAGAGAGGGCGCAATGTGGTTTTTGGGCTGTTTTAACGTACTCTTCACCGCTCTAGTTTTTGAATATATAAAATATTCTTTATGTTTAAAATTAAAAAAATACTTTTGTTAGCCATAGTCAATTATCACTGACGTTATAGTTGAAAGCAGGACAGTTCCAACTCACTCGTTGCCTGCCAAATGTTAGCAAACAAAGCGTTAAAACATCACCCTGTTTAACACTCTATTTTATCTATATGATTTTATTATTAAAATTTACTTATTATCGTTCGTAGCGTAATGAAAATAGACTCTGTCAGAAACACAGGAGAGTCTATTTTTATTAATGGTAGGTAATTCACATCAAGTAAGAGACTGCGCACAAATTAAATACAGTGCAGCAGATCCCGGTTCAGTTTACTTAAAAATTCAAAACCGTTATCTGTAATGAGGATCATATCCTCCAACATAATCGCACCAATCCCGATACCGTAATAAGGTGTTTCAAGACTTAACACCATCCCTGGACGAAATGTTTCGGTGGCCAATGTGCTGACAAATGGAGCTTCTTCTAACCCCAAGAATACACCATCACCATGCCCAAGATGGCCACGGTTATAATGTGGCAAGCCTGATTTTTTGATAATATCCATAGTGGAATCAAAAACATCTTTTAATTTCACCCCCGGCGCCACCATCGATAGCATATGTTCATGACCTATTCTGATGGTGTCATATATCTGCTGCGTCAGTTTATCTGGCGCTCCCAGTACAAATGTCCGGGCAAGATCTGCGCCATACCCCGCAACATCCACGCCACAGTCAAATTTAATTAAGTCACCAAACTTTGCGGGGGTCTCATCCGCCAG
This sequence comes from Yersinia pekkanenii, assembly GCF_001152565.1. GTDB lineage: Bacteria > Pseudomonadota > Gammaproteobacteria > Enterobacterales > Enterobacteriaceae > Yersinia > Yersinia pekkanenii. The sequence goes on from NZ_CQAZ01000016.1 coordinate 44,191, forward strand.
CATTTTAGGTGAAAAGTTATCGCCCACAGAAATAAGATTAAAACGCGAGAAGTTCGTCTCTGGGAAAGTCATCACCGCTGCTTTAAAAGCCGCAGTCAATTCTGCCGAGGTACAGCCTATACGGATATTTTTAGCCGCACTGGCAATACCGTATTCGGTGATTTCAGCACTTTTTCTTAGGTGTTCGATCTCCCAGCGGCTCTTGATCATTCTTATTTCATTAAACAGCGGGGTTGAATCAACCAGCTTCAACCCTGGCGCGACTTTATCCAGAACGTTTTTACCACCGTTGGACATAGCATGTAATTCGATGGCAATTGTTTTATCCAGTACTCCCGCATTATCAAGGGCGGTTTTTACTAAACCAAAAACCGCCTCAATGGGAGGGCCGATTGGCCGATCACGTTTTGTCTGACGATTCAGGGGATTGCGCGGATCATCGACATCAACCCAGACGGGAAAGGTTTTCAGTTCCATATTAGGCATATCGAAGTGGGTACTGGCAGCCTCAAACTCATTCATGATTATTTGCGAGGGAATAGCCGCATCACGGAACATAATAACAACAGCAGCACCCGTGTGGCGGAAGGTATACATAAAGAAACTGGCGAAACCAGTAAGATAATAGAAATTATCACATACCGTTACCACCAGAGCATCAAGCCCTTCTCGTTCCATTACGGTGCGGGCTTGGCGACTAACCTCGTCTAAATGCTCAATTTTTTCTTTATTCACCGGGATTTCCTTCAAGTCTTACTTTGTCTCTGTATGGCGAATCATATACCCAAATTGGTTAACGTTGCTACCGCACTGTAATTACACTTTTTTCGCCAGCAAAGTCGCAAAACGCAGCTTTATCCTATTACCTTGCTCATCAGTCTTATGTAATTGCCCGACATTTTCGTTGTATTTAATGATCTCCCAATCTTTATAGTAATGGCTTAACTCACCCGACCTTAAAGTAAACGAGAATGGCACAGTACAAGGGAAGTCGTCAGTCGACATGGCCGAGATAATCAGATTATAACCACCGGGTAAGGTGTACTCCTGCATATTGTTAATAATAAACGGAATTCTATCCGGTTGGAGGAACATCAAAACCACGGTAGACAGAATAAAATCGTAACGATTATCCAGACTGGCTTCATTAATGTTGTAAGTGCTAGCCGTAATATTTTGCAGCTCTTCCTGGGCGATTATCTGCTGTAAATGAGTGATGCTATCGTTGTTCTTATCCACCGCCGTAACATCAAAACCCAATAAATTCAGGTACAACGAATTACGACCAGAGCCACAACCGAAGTCTAGCGCCTTGCCCGGTTTAATCACCTTCACCGCATTAATCACTTCTGAATGCGTCGGGGTTAAATTGTATTTTTTGTGGTAAAAGTCTTCCGCAGTGCAATAGAAACTGAGCTGACATTGCAGGTCATCTGAACAAGCAGCAATACGATGCCAGACTTGAGGTTCAATAAATGGCGGTTGTTGTTCATCAGAGAATGTATGCCTTTCCAAGGTATTACCTGCTTCATCAAGGATCAGAAAGCCCATCTCCCCACTCAGTATGGTCAACTTGGCCCAGGTACCGGCTTTAGTATTATGTTTTTCCCGAAACATCGCGGGTACACCAGCACTGTTCCAGACAGGTAACTTTTTGTAGCACAACAACGCTGATGTATTTTCCATGCTGATATTCCTCAAATAATTTAAAGTTGCATTTAATATGCAACATATAATACAGCATTATTACCCTCAAATGATAGCGGTCAAAAAAAACAAGTTTATGCAGGGATTTTGGTTTATTTTATCAATTAACTTACTGAAATACTGAACTAAAAATAGATTATGGCACCTTAGGCTTCACGGTTTTTAGACTGTCAATATGAGACGCCAGTTTTTGAATATCGTCATCGGTCAGATGTGCCTTAGCTTTGTTACCCCTGCCAATAATCTTGCCATCACGCCGCGCGGTGAGACCATCAACAATCTCATCATAGGATAACGATATCAGCGGAGGCGCTTTATCCAAGCCTTTCCGATCCGCCAAACGGCCATGACAACTTGAACAGGTTTGTTTATAGATATGTTCACCGTCAGTGGCTGCCTGAGCCGCCGCGCTCAACATCATTATACTCGCGACTAGCAGTAATCCTTTCATTATGCCCCTGTTGCCCATTGCCGGAACAATGTCGTCAGAGTCTGCTCATTACGCGCGCCCTGATGCCATTCAGTCACTTTACCGTTGCGGTCAATGAGGAAAGAGGTTGGTGTACCAATGACCTGATAACGTTCCTGGGTAATACCCAACTGATCACGAATCACCGGATAACTGATCTTATGCTGTGCCAATACCGGATTGATATCCACTGGTTGCGGATCGGTATTGATAGCCACCACCACGATATCATTCTGATACTCTTGGCTCAGTTTATCCAGTACCGCCATTTCAGCCAAACAACCGCCACAGTTTGCTGACCAGAAGTTGAGATAGACCTGTTTGCCTTTCCATTGTTCGAGTGCAACCGGCTGACCTTGCAGGGAGTAAGCTGCCAATGGCGGGGCGGTTTCACCCACCGCCACCTCTTCTTGCTTACAAGCACTGAGCAGCAATAACAAACCGCTCAAACTGAGGGCTGTTAACCGATTACGCCACATGATGACGACTCTCTTCATTTAGATATTTACCATGCTGGAGCCGGATTATCCGATCAGCAACACGCCCTAAGTCTGGATTGTGGGTCACCATGACAATGGTTCTGCCCTGCCGATGAATATGGTTGAGTAGATCCAATACCCTTTGCTCATTCTCTTCATCAAGGTTGCCGGTTGGTTCATCGGCAAAAATAATCGGGGGCTGATTGACCAATGCCCGTGCGATGCAGACCCGTTGTTGTTCACCGCCGGAGAGTTGGCTAGGTAAATGGCCCATACGCGGCGTCATTCCGACTTGCTCCAATACTTGTCGGGCAGCCTCTTCATCAACCACACTGTGATAGTGCTGCGCCAGCATAATATTCTCTAGCGCCGTCAGGTAAGGGATAAGATGAAACTGTTGGAAAACCAGCCCTATTTTGTCAGCACGAAACTGCCTGCGGCCTTCTTCATCCAGACCTGCGGCATCAACACCATCGAGTAATACCTGCCCCTCGCTTACGGTGTCCAGACAGGTCAGAATATTCATTAATGTTGTTTTACCTGAACCGGACGCGCCCATAATCGCAACAAATTCACCGCGATTAATACAGATATTGATGTCTTCCAGCGCCGTCACCTGCCCAAAACGTTTATATAAATGCCTGGTTTCAATAACAGCATCCGTGGCGCACTCAGGTTTCACCCGTATTAATGAAGATGTCATTTGCTACTCTCCTTTCAGGACGTTAGCGGGTTCGATATGAATAGCCCGACGGGTAGGAACAATTGCCGCCACAGCGGCGACTAACAGTGACAGCACCAGAGTCAACGGCAATACCGGCGCACGCAAGGCAATTGCCGCACTGAACACCGTCTGCCCCAAAACCTGTGCCAACACATACCCGAGCAGAGCACCACAGACTGCGGCGGCCAGTGATATAATCAGCGTTTCGGTCAGCATCTGGCGAATGATATCCCTGTCACTGGCACCCAGCGCTTTTTGCAAGGCAAACTCTTGCGAACGCTCAGCCACTATCGCCATTAACGTCGTATTGACGCACAGCGATGACAGAATAAGGATCACCACCGACACCAACCCCATCAGTCCTTTTATTTTATCAAGGACCTGCCCTTCAGAGGCTGAGACTTTACGAATTGGCCGGATTTCAAGACTCGGATATTGCTCACGCAGGTGGCTGGCGAAGGTTTCGACCTGCCCCATATCATTACTGACGCTAAGCAGCGCATTGCTGATACGCCCTGGTTGATTGAGCCATTTTTGCGCCAATTCCAAATTGACGATCAACATGTTATCAGTGGCATCGCCAGCGTCGACAATGCCTTTGACTTGTAGGCGCTGGCGGGTGGCACCGTTAACCAATGTAATAGTATCGCCCACGTTGACCTGTAAGCGTTCGGCAAGTTTGACGCCAATCATCGCATTGCGGTCATCAAAACTGACACCAATCCAGTTACCGGTCACCTGCCAATAAGGGACAAGTTGTTGCAGGGACTCAAACCACACTCCCATCAGCACCACTTTTTCTAGTTCGGTTCGTGCCATGCCATAAATATAGGGACTGGAGGCATGGATAAGCCCTTTTGGCGCTGCATCAATAATTGGTTGGAATCTCTGCTGTTCAAAAGAGTTGCCATGCCCTGGACCGATGTAGAAATTCGCACCAAAAGTGCGTAATTCCTGACTCATTTTGGCATTAATATCGAAATAAACAGCCGACATTGCGGTGACAATCGCGGCCCCGACGGTTAGCGCGGCAAATACCACACTAACCCGCTGCATTCGCAGGCGCAGTGCACGCAACACTAATCGCCAGAACATGCTATGACTGCCTTTGTGTGGTGTAACCCGATGATTAACGGCCATAAAGCACCTCCACCGGATAAAGGCTGGCAATGCGCCGGGCTGGGAACCAGGTTCCTATCACCGCAATCAAAATGGATATCACCAACACGCAAGGCACTACCATCCAGGCAAAACTGAGCGGTACGCCAAACAACATCAAGCCAATGGTTTTTGCTAATCCCCAGCCCGCCAGACAACCTGCCAAACCGCCGATTAAACCACTGATTACGGCTTCAAGGTAGAACAGCATCAAAATTTGCCACTGGCGAGCCCCCAGCGCTTTCATCAAACCAATCTCTTTAGCCCGTTCCATAATAGTGCTGGTCATCAGCGAGGCGATCCCCATGGCGGCAGCAATCAATGCAGCCAGAGTGACCACCGCTAATAACAATTGTATTTTTTCAATGACCACCCCTTCCGATGCAGCAACTTGCCAAATAGGCCGCACTACTGAGCCAGAAATAGCGTCTTCCAGTTGGTGCGCTATTGAAGAAACATAAGCGGTGCAATACCACAGATCATATTCTTCGGCATTGAGTGCTTCGAGATTTTCTCGCGCTTTACGTGATAACTCGTTTTCTGGCACCGTCAGTGCCGAGACTCGAACTGCCTGGATTTTCCCTGGCTGGCCGAGCAATGATTGCACCGCAGCCAATGGCAACACCAGCTGGCTCTCTTCATCGCCACCACTGCTTAACACGCCGCTTATCTTCACCGTCATCGGCCCCGCGATGCCGGTGAGATGCAACTCATCGCCCACTGTCCAGCCAGTTTGTTGTGCCAGTTGCTTGCCCAACAGCGCCTGAACCTCTGTAGCCTCGGCGCTGACCGGCTCTGGTGGCCAGTCGCCACTCACCTGCCAATATGGGCTGATAATTTGCTGGCCGGTGTGATAATCCGCTTCATCCGGCACATCGACCGGCTGATTAAAATATGTCCCTAGCAACGGGATAGTGTGACCGTTAACCTCAGTTTCACCACTCAGTAATGGGGCAAAGCCGACAATATTATTACGCCAAAAAATGTCTTTAATATTGGGTAATTCAGCCTGATCAAGGAAATCCTGCCCAGTCAGTGGATTGCTTTTTTCACCAAACAACGAAGGCAGGGCGACCTGCCCGCCGGGTTCAATTAGAATATTGGCACCATAAGACTTCAGCTCACGGGACATTTTATCGCCAATGTCTATCGACACGGCTAACAGTGAGGAGATTAACCCTGCGGCGAGAAAGACCGTAAATACCGCCAGCGATTTACGCCGGACATTTCTGAACCACGACTGCTTGAGCATGCGCCATAGCATAATTATGGGTTCTCCTGCGTGTCACTATCTTCACTACTGGCAACTGGCGTAACAAACTGTTCCGGCTGTTCACGGAAACGGTTGTAATTTGCCTCAGAGGAGAAGAAGTAGGTTTTACCGCCGTAACTGTATTTATATTCGGCTTTTTGGTTGGTCAAGTGAGTTTTATCAACCGGATCAATCACATCGAGCATCACTACCGTGGTGAAGTAATTGATGCCCGCCTCGAGAGAGGCTTTGGGGATCACCAGCTCTTTATCGTCACTTTTCCAATTTTCCAATGGAATAGGGTTACATCCCCCCGCTTTGCCGATAGATGGAATAAAAATATGTACCGCGCAGGCAACACAAATCACCTGATTACCTTCCATCACATAGCCCTGATCGCCGCATAGCAGGCAAGCATCAAAAACCACGCTAAGGCGCAAACGGTCTGGATAACGGTTAATAATGAAGAAGCGTACGGCTTTACCATCATCAGCAACCCAGACAAATCGGTGCAACTTGCCATCCCGTACCTGTTCAACTGGAATATGGACCAGGCCATCGACAGCTAGCGTAACGGGCAAGGCTTCAGATAATTGAGGAGGTTGAGAGGCAACTTTATCCCAATAGAGTTGAGCGCCCGCGACCACAATCCATGCCAGTAAGGAAAAAACAAAAATTCTCCGGACGTTACGGTAATCCGCCAGTGCCTTGCGATGAGCAATGGGGTCTGAATTTTCATGGGCGACCTGGCGAGAATGACGCAACGGTATCAAGTAATACAGTGTTGCAAATGCCAACAGCAACGCACAAATGTAGCTGAGCCAGGCATGCCCGTTAGTCACTAAAGCAACATAACTGAGCAGTGATTTGGTTAATGCCACCACCTGTAGCTTCATTAATAACAAAATAGCATCGCCACTCAGTGGCAAAATCAATAGCACAGTTAATGAAACTAATAGCAACCAACGGCAACGAGGTAATTGCCGGATAATCATTAGCAATAGTACGGCACAGAAAACAACCCAAGCAAACGCCACTACAATAGCGGCCAGATTCAGCAGTAACTCCGTGTTAATCACGTGGGTGTTGGTAAATGCCCCCAAGTTCGGGTTATTACCCCAATTAAATGCCGCACCAAACACCAGTAGAGCCTGCCAAAAATAGCCTAATGACCGACGGGGGGACAATTGGCTTAATAAGAATACCAGTAGCGCGAGAAGTTGAACCCCGGCCAAAGCTAGCTGTAATTGCTGCGATTTAGGGTAGTAGGTGCCAGCCCAGACGCCCGCAATGAGCATCAATATTGTTATCCATACCACCCGATTCAGTACGGGTGCGGGCCGAACCGCCCAATTTAACCCCAGTAACAACCCTACCGGTAAGAAGGCTTGTAGTACGGAAACAAAAAAATAACTCATAGCACACCTTGAACGAGGAAGTCACAGCTTGCTGTAAGTTCAGCAGCAATAAAAAACCGCGATCACTGCATCAGTCATCGCGGTCATTGTTATCAGTTCAAACCGGTATATTTAAAGTCATAGCTCACATCAAACGGCTTCCACCAACGACCAACGCCGGTTTCGCTATCGGTATGGCGATGTAAACCTGCTTTGGAAGGCTCACTGATGTGATAGGTAACTTTATAATTACCTACCCCCATCATTTTAATGTTGGCACCGTAGTGTGGGCCATCACTGGCCACCATTGGCATAAACGAACCTTCCTGCTTAGCACCCGTATCGGTATTCACCAGGGTATAGGCGATAGTTAGGTAAGGCATCCATTCACCGGCACCGAAACCGTTTTTATTGCCTTCGGTAGCATGGATGTCAGCTTCCAGATGGATATCGGCTTTTGCCGCTGGCAAGCCCATACCACGGGGTTCCATATCAATTGGCTGTAAGTAAACCGCAGCAATTTCCATATCATTAATCTTGATAGGTTCGCCGGCTGGATACTCTTTAAATGCAAAAGCCGCAGGCGCTGCAAAAATGCTGGCAATGATACTGCTGGCAATAATCGTTTTCTTCATGGTCATGTAGCACACCCTCTGGTATCGATAATTACATTGTCGTTATTCACACCGGCATCATGCCGGACCATCATGCTGAGCTATTACTGAACTGAAAGAGTACCACCACGCCGCCGCATTACCCATAGGGCAACCAGCGCAGCAATCAGTAATATCCCTTGAGGAATCAATGTCTCCAGGTATGGATAGATCCCCAACCAACTAATTTCAGGTACGCCCGGTAACAGTGTCGGCTCGAATAATTTACCTTCAATCAGTTCAAGGACACTTTTCCCGGCAAACACAAATGCCATCAGGTACATAAAGCCACCGGTAAACATAAAGAACGGTTTGAGTGGCAATTTGACAACGGTAAAGCGCATCACCAGATAAGCCACCAGCAAGAAAACACAGCCAACGCCAAAACCGGCCAAAATCGACAAGTGGCCGCTGGTAGTACTGGCATCGCCCATCAAGGCCAGATAGAACAGTACCGTTTCAGCCCCTTCGCGATACACGGCCAGGAAGCTGGTCAGCCATAGCCCTACCATTGAACCGCTGCTGAGTGATTTAGAGAATTTCCCCTCGAGATAGGCTTTCCATTGCCGTGCTTCGGTCTTCGATAGCAGCCAATAGCTCATGGAGAACAGCATCACCACGGCAATCATCATGGTGAAACCTTCCAGTAATTCTCGGCTTTGCCCGGCATTGGCAAATAACCACTGGAAGACGAAGGCCGTTAATACACTGGCAATTAATGCCACCACCACTGATTGGCGGATCAGTGGCAATTTGTCTTGATGGTTGTTTTTCACCAGATAAGCGACGATTGCCGCCACAATCAGCAATGCTTCCAGACCTTCACGGACAATGATCAGCAAGCTGTAGATGAACAGACTCCAGTCGGTTTCACTCCCTCCGCCTAGCATCTCAACTGCACTGGACAGATCTTTTTGCAAGGCTACCGCTTCGGCCTGTAACTGTTCAACCGGCTGCCCGGCTTTTATCAAACTGACTAACCGGGTGAAATGACCTTCTAACGTGGATTTAAACGCCGCATCACGTGAACCCACTTTGTTCTCCATCCCGCTGGCTTCGAACAAATCAAAATAGGCATCTTGTACTGCCATCATTGCAGGCGTAATTTGCCCTTTTTGGTATTGGCTAATGGCCTGGTTAATCGCTTGGTTTATTTTGCCGGTAACCCTGGCCCAATCGGCATTGGTTTGCCCATCAGGATTGGCAGCAGATGCCGAAGATTGCCCGGCATCTGGTTGAGAGGTGGTGACTTGTTGCTGCTCACGCGTCGTCGGTAAACCCGGAAGTGTATCTTCAATGGTTTGCAACAAACCGGTGATACGATAGGCGACTTCGGTTATTTGATCGGGTTGGTTGGTTAAATCGATTAATGCGCTAAATTGCTGATTAATTGCAGCCGCTTGCTGAGCGGAACGATTCCCGCGCACTGACATTTCCATTTCAGAGTTTTTAAAACCCTGATAGTGCGCCTGCTGTACACTTTGGCTGGCTGCTGCAAATTTACCCTCTTGATATTCACTGATGGCCTGTGCCAATAAATCATCTATGATTTTGAAACTTTGCTGCCAATACAGTGCGATATCATTGTTTTCATAAGCTGTATGCGGCGGTTCAGCATTCAGCTTATGACCATCGGTCAATACGGGCAGCACCGCGGTCAGTTCACCTTTAAGCCCATTGATTTTATTATCAACCTCAGCTTGCGGCCTCCCTTCGCCAATCATGCGCCGGATTTCACCAAAGGCGGCCTCCATCTGATAACTCTTCTGGGCAGAGATGTTAATGCGGATCGGCCCTTCAAGGTTCTCGAATACTTCAAAATAGGCCATCTGCACCGTTGTGCGAGCTTCATCATTGTTCTTTTGTTGGTATAGCTGAGACGTTTTATCGAGACGGGATTGGATATCATTGACCCACTGCTGATAATCGGCAGAAGCCCACGCTAAGGAGCCGGATAGCCACCAACAGCAGCAAAGCAGAAAGAGTTTGTGCCAAATTCGCATAATGAGAGATACGTATGGAGTTGATAATGAGATTTATTAACATTAACACTAAACAAGGGAAATGTGTCTTGATCCGTATCAAAAAATATTGAGTCTTTTGAATTTTTGTTTAAAAAATGCGGCGCGCTCCGCCACTTTTTACTCAGAAAACCCATCGGTCACCCTGCAAATCCGCAAGCTTTTCATGGCAATCTGGCCGCTCTTCTTGATCTGATCGAGTCTTCTCGCTTTAAGCAAAAAAAAACTGACGGCAGCTGTTTTCGCAGCACACCGTCAGTCTCTTCTTATCGTACTTTATTTATTAATACTGCAACTTATTTACGGGCTTTAGTCTCCAGATTATCCGCCGGCAATTCACCCGGCAGGTAATCAGGTAAACGGCCCGCTGGGAAGATAGCCAGCAGGGATAACAGCGCCATAATCAGTAAGCCAAATTTCAGCGCACGTAAACGTGCTTCTTCATTAACACGTACCGCTTCAGCAACCTGTTCAGGCGTCGCTGTGGTCTGTGCTAACACCCCTTGCAGGCGGTCATTACTGACGAAGTTGATGCTGTCCATGTTGACCTGTGCTTGAATTTCCGGCGTCAGAATCGGGGTTTCAGCAACACCTCGCATCACGTTGGCACTTAACAAACCGACCAATAACGCACCGGCGACCGCAGTACCGATGGCATTTGCCAGGTTATTAGCGGTACCACGTAATGAGCCGACATCGCCAGCCAGTTCTTTCGGAGAAGCACTGACCAATACGTTGAACAGCAAGGTCACCAGCGCGCCCTGAGCCAGGCCGAACACCACCAGACCGAACAGTACCGCAAACTCACTCCAGTTATTACGCACCACGAATGCCAGCCATAACAGTGCAATGGTGCAAGTGATAAAACCATAACGGCCGATTTTGCGTGGCGTCAGTTTCTTGTAGAAACGGACGATCAACATTGCAGAGAAGAACACGGATAAGTTAAACGGCATCATGGCAATCGCTGTTGCCAGTGGCGTACTGCCCTGCACAATCTGGATATACAACGGAACCGAGAAGTTCAACATTGCTTCTAATGCAACCACTGCGAACATGGCAAATACTGCCGCTTTCTCAGTAGGTGAGGAAATGACTTCCAGCGCCAGTAACGGCGTTTTGCCTCGTTGCTGACGGCGACGGGTCCAGACCACAAACGCCTGACCCAGCAGGATACCCAACACAATCATGAAAGGTGCTGGTGAGAAGCCCAGCAAATCAAACGGCGCACCATCACGAACCAGACCGAAGCCCCAACGGTTCAGGTTATTGAAGCCAAACGACAGCAGAATAATCGCTGACGCAGCCAGAATCACCCCGATGATATCGATACCCACTTCCGGGCGGCCTTTATCTGCTTTCAGACGGAAGCTCAGTACAAAGATGACTGCCGACAGCACAATCAGAATACCGAACGCCGGACGCCAGCCGATATAGGTACCGAGGATACCACCGATCAGGAACGCAGCCACACCGGCACCGGCACGGGCAGAACCCAAAGCACCCAGCGCCGTAGCCTGTTGCGTGCCACGGTAGTTTTCAGCAATCAATGCCACCAAGGCTGGCACTAAGGCCGCACCAGCCAGACCACTTAATGCCTGTGCACTGATCATCACGGTGACATTCGGGCTGAAGGTCATCATCACCTGTGCAATACCAAACAGCAGTACGGTGCTGCGGAAGACCACCAGCGGCCCAAAACGTTGGTTGAGTTTGGCACCCAACATCACGAAACCGGCAACTGACAGCGAGTACATAACGATCGCGGTAGCAATCGTAGTCGGTGGCACATTAAAACTCTTTACCATCCCCCCCAACGCTACCGGTAGGGAGGCAACGTTAAATGACATCAGAATCTGGGCCATTGCGATGGTTATCATCGGCACCCAGGATTCTTTAACTTCCGCCCTTGCGCGGTGAGTTGATTGATTCGCCATAAATTTCTCTATCCTTTTGACATGTTATTCTTGTTTTCGGAACCCTTGGGTTTCGACACAATTTGGTTTTCAAAGCAATTCAGTTTTCAAAACAGTTTGCTTTCAAACAAGCTGATGTTCAGCGTAATACCTCTCTATTGAGGCTCAACTCTTGTCGGTGTAAGGTTCAGAAACAAACATGTCCATCCCAAGACGACGAGATAAGAAGCGGGCCGCCAGTTGCCCTTTGACGCTGTTACCCGCACTGTCGAGCAGCGGTGCAAAAGTGCCCAGCCCCCCCTTCCCAGGTGACACGGTCACAATTCCGCCACCAATACCGCTTTTACCGGGTAGACCAATGTCATAAAGCCAGTCACCGGAGGTTTCATACAATCCTGCGGTGACCATTACTGCTAATGCGTAATGGCATACATCATTATCCACCACCCGTTCACGGGTCAGTGGGTTGACACCACCATCAGCCAGTGTCGCACCCATCACCGCCAGATCACGGGCACTGACATTGAGCGAACATTGGCGGGTATACAGGTCGGTTGCAATGAGAGGATCACTCCCCAGACAGCCATAACCTTGCAGCACATTGGCAATGCCACGGTTGCGGAAATTGGTTTCACATGCTGATTGATACACTTCTTCGTTCAATGTCAGTTCACGCCCCGCAAAGCGACACAGACCGTCATAAATAAACTTCCATTGTTCGTCACTGTTGGCACCAGGCACCAGGCTGGTGGTCGCAATCGCGCCTGAGTTCACCATCGGATTGGTGCGTCCATCGGGCGTGCGCTCAATCGCAGTGACGGAGTTAAATGCCATACCCGTACTGTTCACACCCAGTTTTTCACGGGCAACTTTAGCGCCGATAGCCTGACAAACCAAAGCAAACACAAAAGGCTTGGAGACACTCATGATGGTAAATTCATAATCCACATCACCGGCAGAATGTACTTTGCCGTTGGTGCCAACCATGCAAACACCAAAAAGATTCGGGGGGATACGTTCTAACGCGGGGTAAACGGTAGAAACCACACCTTCAGTATCTGCACCAAACCGTTTATGGGCTTCTTGCACCAATTTAACTACCGTATCCGGATCCGGTAGATGTCCAGTTGATACGTAGTCGATAACTCCATTTTTGCTATCATCTGTAGGCATATTTGTTATCCCCGTTGACCTTTTGTTTAGTTTTCTATCTTTTTGGTTTCTATTATTTATTTTAAGCGACAGAGATTTTCTCTGTGTTTTAAATTAAATGAAAGAACAATAATGAATCACGACGTCTTTTAGTGAGCGTTTTATCATATCTTCATTATATTCCTAGCGTAAGATAACTTACGTTAAGAAAGCTGTATATCACTTGTTTTCAATAATTTGGTCAGAGGGGGAGAACACGGATACTGTTGCGGTGTCATGACAATTAAGATATAGGATAAATCTCGCTGGCAAGTATCAGTTTAATTCGAAACAGCAGATTAGCACGTCAACTAGCATTAATCTGACACAATAGCGATTTATTATCGGGAAAGTGCTATTTAATAAAATTCACATTAAAAGTGAAGGTAATAAAGGGTCCGCCTGATAGGTAACCCCTTATTAATAGTTTGTTGATAACGCGGCTTTTATACCAGAGTCCACGCCAGCCAGACTAATGCAAATCCTACCAACCCCATCACGGTAGTCAACACCGTCCAGGTTTTTAACCCGTCAGCAACGGAAAGCCCCAGATAACGTGTGACTACCCAGAACCCGGCATCATTAACATGGGATAACCCCAGCCCACCGAAGCAGACAGGTGGGCAAAGCAACGTGTACCGTCAGCGTTAACGCCATCACGGCCCGCTTAATCCCCAGTGAACCCGTAAATCGCTAGGCGAGGGACTCCGCCCCACCAGAGGCTTCAATCAGCCCACCTAACATTGACCCGAGCACAATTATGATGGTGATCGATCCGAGTAAGCCGCCCATACCGGACATAATCACCTGCATGATATTGCCAACCGGAATACCCGTCGCGATAGCGACTAATAGGCTAACAACCAGCAGTGCAACAAAAGGATGAACCTTGGCTTTTATAACTAATATTAATAAGAGTAAAACGCTGGCAACAGCAATCGTCAGCAGTAGGGAGGTAGACATTATTTAAACCTCGATCACAAAAATATCACATGGGTGGTTGGTGATGTGCTTATTAGCACTTTTCTATTAATTTTATTCTGAGCCACTCCACCGCCACGCTGGCAGCGAACCAATAGCGCATCGCCACCGTATCAGGTCACGGTGAAATCGTTATTTCAGTGATTCAAACAACCCGGTTAAACAAAATAAATAACGAACGCGACTACTGATAAGGCTTGATCCAGCCTAACCCCGCCACTGTGTCTGCCCGTGGCAGATATTCGCATCCCACCCAGCCGCTATAGTTAATGCTATCGAGCAGTTCGAACAAATAGGGGTAATTAATCTCCCCTTCATCCGGTTCATGACGATGGGGTACCGACGCAATTTGAATATGACCATACCGCCCGGCTAAAGAGGTAATTAGATGACTGAGATTGCCATCCACTATTTGTGCGTGGAATAAATCCAATTGTGTAAATACATTAGGCCGGTCGATAGCATTAGCCAATTCCAGTGTTTGATACTGGCTGGAGAAAAGATAATTAGGTTTTATTTTCGGATTTAAGGCTTCAATCATAACATTAATGTTATGTCCGACAAACCGGTCAGCCGCATAACGAATATTTTCGACAAATGTCTGCTCGTATTTTTCCCTATTTGCGCCAACAGGCACCACACCTGCCATCACGTGGACCGACGGACAACCCAGCTTCAGCGCATATTCCAAAGCCAAATCAATATCACGACGGGCATCCTGCTCACGACCCGGTAAGGCCGTCAGCCCCCACTCACCGATGTCAGTATTGCCAGGTGCAGTATTAAACAGCACTTGCTGCAAGCTATTCTCGGACAGCTTTTCCGCAAGTAGTGCGGCCGGATAGTCGTAAGGGAATAAAAATTCCACCGCGCTGAAACCGGCATCTTTGGCGGCCTTAAAGCGCTCAAGGAAGGGAACTTCCGTAAACATCATGGATAAATTAGCGGCAAACTTAAGCATCTCTAACGCCTTAATTCTGCAATTTCGTCATCCGTCAGATAACGAATAGGTCGGTCACCCAGCGTAAATATCAAACGGGCAGTTTCCTCTAGCTCTTCCATATTATCTGCCGCTTCGCGCAGGCTTTTACCTACCACAACCGGGCCATGGTTGGCTAACAGAAAAGCCCGATATTGGGGGGCCAGCTTGGCCAGCGCTTCACCTAACCGGTTATCTCCGGGGCGATAATACGGCACTACCGGGACGTCGCCGACCCGCATCACCACATAGGGCGTGAAGGGTTTGATGGCATTGCGGCTATCTAGCCCTTGTAAACACGAAAGCGCAGTCAGATAAAGG
Source organism: Yersinia pekkanenii (assembly GCF_001152565.1). Classification (GTDB taxonomy): domain Bacteria; phylum Pseudomonadota; class Gammaproteobacteria; order Enterobacterales; family Enterobacteriaceae; genus Yersinia; species Yersinia pekkanenii. Next base: position 59,439 of record NZ_CQAZ01000016.1, read on the forward strand.
CAATGCAGGTGAACGACCGCTTCACAAGCTGGGTTATTGAGATAGATGGCGCGATGAAAGCTAGTTTCTTTTGACGGTTTATCCCCTGAGATCCATTCGCCGTCCAAACTGACGTTTGATAACCGTTCTGCGTTCAAATCTCCTAAGCAGGAACCTGTCGGGGTGGCCAATAATGTGCCATCAGCCAGTTTCATTGACAGATTCCCTGCGGAGCCGGTGGCATAACCGCGTTGGAAAAAGGACGCCCCAAACTTGACCATCTCTTCCCGCGCTTGCTGCTCATTCATACTGCGAACTCCGTTTGTGCTCTGGCAAAAAAGTTTTCGTCACCAAAATTACCTGACTTCAATGCCAGTGAAACCGGATGATCGGTGGATTTTACCCAAGGGACCCCAGGCGAGATTACCGGGCCGATATGGAAAGCCTGAACACCCAATGATTGCGCAACAATACCGGAGGTTTCACCGCCCGCGACAATAAAACGCTGGAATCCATACTGTTGTAAAACACGGGCAATCGTGCCGAACAGTTGTTCAACCGCTTCACTGCTGGCAACCGCCCCCCATTGCTGCTGGATCCCCCGCAATACCTCAGGTTCGGTGGTGGCATACAGTAAGGGTGCTAACGGGCCTGCAGCATTTTCCATGACCCATGCACATAGCTGTTGCGCATAAGATTCAGGTTCATGTAGACAACGAGCGATATCAATCGATTGGCAGGGAGCCTGTGGTAAGTAGCGAGCCACCTGGCGGTTGGTCATCGCCGAGCAAGAACCGGATAACACCACACACAACTTGCCTTGTGGCGCACCGGCCAAGGTGGCCGGTGGCTGATGGTTGCCGCCGTTAGCCCATTGCCGGGCCAGCCCCATCGCCAGGCCAGACCCACCCGTCACCAGAACCATGTCGCGTACCGCTTCACCCTGCGTTAATAAATGCTGCTCGTTTAAGGCATCCAGTACCACATAACGCACCCCCTCTTCCTTCAGGATATTTAGCTGCGATCTCACCGCCTGCCCCCCTTGATCCATCACTACCGTGTTTATCAAACCGCTACGCCCACCGGCTTGCGCATCCATCAGGCGCAACAGGTTGCTGTCAGTCATCGGAGTAACAGGGTGATGACGCATCCCCGACTCCGACAGCAGTTGCCCCATAACAAACAGGTAACCCTGATATACCGTGCGACCATTCACCGGCAGCGCCGGAGAGATAATCGTTTGCTGCTGATCCAGCGCATCCAGTAACGCATCGATTACCGGACCAATATTGCCCTGCACGGTACTGTCGAATGTCGAACAATATTTAAAGTAGAACTGTTGGCAGCCTTGAGCTTTCAACCATGCCAGCGCTGCCAGTGAATCCGTCACCGCAACTGCGGTCGGGCAAGAGCGCGATTTCAGGCTGATCACTACCGCATCGGCATCCACCCGATAATCCGCGGCGGGTACACCATTCACTTGCACTGTCGACATGCCATTTTCTACCAGAAAACTGGCGATATCCGTGGCACCGGTAAAATCATCGGCAATAACCCCGAGTCGCATCAGATGTTCTCCTGTTTTTCCGGCAAGGTGATGCCACTGAAAATCTTGATGACTGCGCTATCATCCTGTTGACCAAATCCGGCATTACTGGCTGAAGTAAACATATTTAACGCAGTTGACGCCAATGGCAGAGGAAAGTGCCGCGCCCATTCCCATAGAGCCTAGTCCGATAACGCATACTGATAGTGCTGCTGCGTGAGTCATCTTCTCTCCGTGTTAATTTTGGTGATAATTTGATTTCTTATGTTAAGAGTAACGGGAGATAAACCCTATTATCGTGAGTTAAATCACATTAATTAACACTAAAAATCATTAAATCACATCATTTCACATTTATAAAATAGAGATTTCATGGTGTAATTAAGCAATAAAATTAATAGATTACACCTGGCACTGGCTATTTCCTGGCAACAGGATGGCGATCCCTCCGGCTATTGGTGAACTTTTACGTTAAAAAATGAGAAAGATATTTTCACCCTTGGCGTATAATCACATTAATTACCATCGCATACCCCGTAGCGGGCAAACTTAACGAGGAGTGAACGTGATACCGGTTGAACGTCACCAACAGATACTGGCACTGGTTGCCAAACGTGGGGTGGTCAGTATTGCTGAACTGACCGATCGTTTAGGCGTATCGCACATGACTATTCGGCGCGACGTACAGAAACTGGAAGAACAAGGCGCGGTTTTATCCGTTTCAGGTGGGGTGCGCTCGACCGAGCGATTAGCAGCAGAACCCTCTCATCAGGATAAAACCCTGATGTACAGCAGCCAGAAAAATGCCATTGGTATGTCAGCAGCACTGCATATCCCGCGTAATAGCTGTATTTATCTTGATGCTGGCACCACCACACTGGCGTTGGCGCGCCAATTGGAAGCCAGAGATGATTTGTTGGTCGTCACTAATGATTTTGTGATTGCAAACTTTCTGATTGAATCCTGCCAATGCAGAATGATCCACTCCGGCGGCACGCTGTGTCGTGAAAATCGTTCTTGTGTGGGTGAAGCTGCGGCCCGCGCCCTGCGAAATCTGTCTATCGATATCGCGTTTATTTCAGCATCCTGCTGGGGGAGCCGGGGTATATCCACGCCAGATGAAGATAAGGTGGTGGTGAAACGTGCCGTCAGCGCAGTCAGCAGTAAACGTGTGCTGCTGGCAGATGCGTCAAAATACGGCAAGATAGCCACCTATCTGGCGCTACCTCTTACCGATTTTGATCTGGTGATCACTGACTGTGATTTGTCGGCAGCAGCTCATGAAGAGCTGGCAGATAAAGAGATTGAATTGATCATCGCTACGCCGCAGCACGTACCAGTCTAACCCCGCTACTGACCCGTTCGCCCCTTTCTTATCGAGTTATTTGATTGTCCTACAGACCGGTGTCTCTGGAGCATGACATGAACAACGCAACAACGGTGGCAAAGCAAAAAGTACCGTTACGCCTCAGTACATCCATCACGTTGATGGTTTCTGCGGTGATTGTCTCGGTGCTATTAGTGGTTCATACACTGTTCTTTATTCAGCTCAGTCAGATGGCACATGATAGCTTGCAAGACAAAGCGGTGGCCGTGGCGCGAACCCTGTCTTTTTCGCCAACAATTATTAAGGGATTGAGTGACCCTGTCGCCGGGCGGCGGATTCAGGCTTATGCCAGTGAAGTTCAGACCGCCAATAACCTGCTATTCATCGTTGTTACTGATATGAACGGTATCCGTTATTCACATCCTAATCCTGGGATGATCGGTCAGCATTTTATCGGTAATGATCTGCAACCGGCGTTACAGGGTAAAGAGAACAGTGCCATAAACCGTGGTGTGCTGGAACAGGCATTGCGTATTTTTGTTCCCGTCTACCAGCCGCACGGCAAACAAATAGGTGTGGTGGCCATTGGTATTTCGCTTACCAATATTAACTCGGTGGTGAGCGAAACCCGTTGGACTATCCCGTGGACGCTATTATTTGGTGTACTTATTGGTTCCGTGGGGACCTGGTTTTTGGTCAAGGTACTGAAACGAATTATGCTGGGTTTCGAACCCTATGAAATATCGAATTTATTTGAGCAACGTAACGCCATGTTGCAATCAATAAAGGAAGGTGTGATAGCCGTTGATGCTAACTTTCGGATTACCGTGGTTAACCATGAAGCAAAACGCTTGTTTAAACAAAGTGGGCCGATAGAGAATTTATTATTGAGTCATGCCAGTAAATATTGGCCGGTACGCCTGTATTTGCAACAGGTATTAGAAACAGGCATCGCTCGCCGTGACGAAGAAATAAACGTTAATGGCCGCATATTACTGACCAATACCGTGCCGGTACGGGTGAACGGTGAGATTATCGGCGTAATCGCCACTTTCCGCGATAAAACTGAAGTGAGCCAACTGATGCAACGCCTGACCGGCATGGCCCATTATGCCGATGCCTTGCGGGCGCAATCGCACGAATTCATGAATAAACTCCATGTGATTTTGGGCCTATTACATATGAAGTATTATCAACAAGTTGAAGATTATATTGTTAAAACATCTAATCATTATCAGGCAGACATTGGTTCTCTGTTACGTAAAATAAAATCGCCAGTGATTGCCGGTTTTCTGTTAGGGAAAATTAACCGGGCACACGATTTGGGTATCACCTTATCCATCAGCGACGATAGCCTGTTGCCGAATACCCATAATGAACAAGTGACCACGACCTTAATTACAGTGCTTGGCAATCTGATTGAGAATGCGATAGAGGCTATCGGCAGCCTGAGTCAGCGGGAGATCACGGTCAGCTTCCACTATCAACAGGGCCGAGTACACTGTGTTGTCAGTGATGATGGGCCGGGTATTCAGGCCGCGTTGCAAGACCGTATCTTTGATAATGGTTTCTCCACTAAAGGGAATGAGCACGGTATCGGTTTAAGTCTGGTCCGCCAAAGTTTAGAGCGCATTGGTGGTAATATAGAATTTGATTCTGATGCTGGCGTTTTTACACAGTTCTTTATTAGCCTTCCCTACGACACGATGCCAGGCGATATTCCTTCAAACAACATCAACGCGGTAAATCATGATTAATGTATTGATAGTGGATGATGATGCAATGGTCGCTGAGTTGAACAAGTGTTATCTGAATCAGGTAGCAGGCTTCAACTGTTGCGGTTCAGTGGCCAGTTTACAGCAAGCCAAAGAATATTTGATGGCAACGGAACACCCCATTGACCTGGTTTTACTGGATATTTTTATGCGTCAGGACAATGGGTTGGATTTGTTGCCGGTGCTGCGCGAATTCAGCGAACATACAGATGTCATTGTTATTTCATCTGCCACGGAGGTGAATACCATCAAGAAAGCGCTGCAATACGGGGTGGTGGATTATTTAATTAAACCCTTCCAGTTTTCTCGCTTTGAAGAGGCGCTGTCCACTTATCGTGAAAAACAGAACTTGCTGGGGCAACGTGAGTATTGTGCGCAAGAAGATGTGGACGCCTTGCTGCGCCGCACTAACCGCACCCCAGCCGAACGTAAAAAGTTACCGAAGGGGCTGACGGCACAAACATTACGTACCGTGTGCGCATGGATCCAGGAAATGCGGGACGGAGAGTTTTCTACCGAGCAGATGGCGAACGCCATTGGTATTTCACGGGTTTCTTGCCGTAAATACTTGATTTACCTTTCAGATACCGATGTTCTGAGCACTAAGTCCCTTTACGGCGCGACCGGGCGGCCGGTTTATCTCTACCAGCTCTTACCCAGCCAGCAAGAAGTGCTAAAACAGTATTGCCAATAATCAGTTGCCCCGAAATAAATCGCCACTGAAAAACCCGCGTTATCTGATAACGGATAACGTGAGTGATAAAAAATGGGTTCGGTATCGAATTGACGGCCACCGTTAAACGCCAAACATAAGTGGGTTGTATCATAAACTAACGTGTTGACGTTATTTTCGCTAACATCTTCAATCTTAACTGCTGGCAATCCATCTAAGAATATCTGCATCTCATCTATTAGTAATACCGATCTTATTTAGCAAATCTAATTGCCAGATAAATATAATTGTAAATATTAACTTCGCTACATAAAAATAAATTATAAATTTAAAGAATAATACCAATGAAAACTATTTTTGCCATTTATTTATAATAAGATAAATTGCAATTTTTAATCCAAGAAATAATTTGACAGTATAAACTCAGCCTAAAAACAATTCTTCTAAAAATAATATATTCCAACCCTATATTTAAAATCAATTTATATAGGTTTTTACCATTATAACAATGGGTTATAAATATCTATAGTTTCATCTAATAGGCTAGGTAAATACATTTAGCAAATATATTTTTATTTAGTATAAATTAATCATCAAGTTTCAATTACTGACTCCGGTAATACAACAAAAAAAATAATTTATAAGTGAATATTTTTTTGCCTCATCACGATAGAAACGATAGCATGCCCATCCATAATCCAATGGCAGCAATAAAAACCATAATAACTGAAGGCGCTAAGACGCTCTTTATGCATTAACCTTTAGCAATCAGTTGCTGTAATACATTCACGATGATTGCACGACAGACAGGAAAATAGGGAAAGTCTATGATGTCAGGAAAACACTCTGCGGAGACCCACCACGCCGCAAAAAAACGCTGGTTAGACTCTCATGATACGGGTTATCACAAAAGTATGGGCCGACGTCATATACAGATGATAGCTATCGGCGGTTCTATTGGTACCGGTTTATTTTTGGGCACAGGTGCCCGTTTGCAAATGGCCGGCCCGGCACTGGCGCTGGTGTATCTGGTGTGTGGGGTTTTCTCGTTTTTTATACTCAGAGCACTCGGCGAATTAGTCCTACACCGTCCTACCAGTGGCAGTTTTGTTTCTTATGCCCGCGAATTTCTCGGTGAAAAAGCGTCCTATGTTGCCGGATGGATGTACTTTCTCAATTGGGCCATGACCGGGATCGTCGATATCACTGCGGTGGCCCTGTATATGCACTATTGGGGGACATTCTCTGATGTTCCACAATGGTTGTTTGCACTGGGTGCGCTGTCAATTGTTGCCACCATGAATATGATTGGTGTGAAATGGTTCGCTGAAATGGAATTCTGGTTCGCACTGATCAAAGTCGCCGCCATCTCAATATTTCTGGTCGTAGGGGTGATATTCCTTGGTACGGGTCAGAGTGTTGCTGGGCACGCCACGGGAATACACCTGATAACCGAGAACGGCGGGCTATTCCCACACGGATTATTACCTGCATTGATATTGGTTCAAGGGGTAATATTCGCCTTCGCGGGTATTGAATTAATTGGTACTGCGGCCGGTGAATGTAAAGACCCAGAAAAAATGCTGCCGAAGGCAATTAATAGCGTAATTTGGCGTATTGGCCTGTTTTACGTCGGCTCAGTGGTACTGCTGGTGTGTCTACTGCCATGGAATGCCTATCAGGCCGGTCAAAGCCCTTTTGTCACATTTTTCAGTAAGTTAGGTGTTCCCTATATCGGCACCATCATGAACATTGTGGTGTTATCGGCCGCCCTTTCCAGCCTGAACTCTGGCCTTTACTCGACTGGTCGCATTCTGCGCTCATTATCAATGGGCGGCTCAGCACCCAAATTCATGTCCAACATGAGCTCCCAATCCGTCCCTTATGCCGGGATACTGGTTACCGTGGCTATTTATGTCTTCGGCGTGCTACTTAACTATCTTGTTCCATCACAGGTTTTTGAAATTGTTCTGAATATTGCTTCTTTGGGGATCATCAGCTCATGGGCATTTATCATTATCTGTCAGATGAAATTACGTCAGGCCATCAAGCAGGGAACTGCAAAGCCGGTATCCTTTAAAATGCCTGGTGCCCCGGTGACGTCTTGGCTGACGCTATGTTTCCTGGCCGGCGTTTTAGTGATGATGGCATTTGACTATCCGAATGGTACCTGGACCATTGCCGCGCTACCCGTGGTGGCAGTGTTACTGATTGCCGGTTGGTTCAGTTTACGTAAACGCGCCCAAGAGGTAGCGGCGGCGCCGATAGATACAGCGCCAAAGCCTACCTCCAGGGAAGACATAATCATTAAGGAAGTGAAACCCACTGAATTGTACGAACAAAAATCCGCAAGTTAATTCCCCTTCAGTCCGTAGGTCAATAGTCATGCCCACGGACTGAAGCTCACATCATCAGTGCCGGTTACGGACCAGTTGATAACGGCGAGTTAGATATTCAATTGGCACACTCCAGATGTGTACCAGCCGCGAAAAGGGGAACAGGACAAACAAGGTTAATCCCAATACGATATGCAGTTTGAAAATCAGTGCCACATCGGTCAGATAGGCTGATGCACCGGTACGGAAAGTCACAATTGACTGCGCCCAAGCGACCAATTTCATCATCTCACTACCATCCATATGCTGAGCCGAGAACGGAATACTGAGTAGCCCCAAGCTGACCTGTACCACCAAGAGCAGCAGGATCAAAATATCGACGCTGGTACTGGTGGCCCTGATCCGTGGATTAGTCAGCCTCCTGCGCAACAGCATTACTCCGCCAATCAACATCATGACACCGCAAGCGCCGCCAGCGATCATCGCCATTTTTTGTTTTATCTCTATTGGCAAGAAGGACTCATACATCCAATGTGGGGTCAGCATACCCAGCACATGGCCAAAGAATATCCCCAGAATACCGATGTGGAATAAATTAGAGGCCAATCGTACACCCTTTTTATCCAACATCTGACTGGAGCCTGCACGCCAACTGTATTGGCCATAATCGTAGCGCAGCCAACTCCCCAACAAGAAAACCACCAGCGCCAGATAAGGATAAATATCAAAAAAGAATTTATTCAGAAAGTTCATAATCTGACTCCTTTATCATCCACAGTCGAATGGGGCTGAACCACTTTCTTGGCCTCGGATGCGGATTGAACACTGAGATATTGCGGTAGGACGGCACCGGAAAAGCGTTTTTGGTGAGTACCCTGCTGAGCCGATGAACAGCCCTCTGTGCCAAGGAATTTCACTTGCTCCTCTTCCCAGACGGCATCCAGCGCTTTTGGTGTGTCATCACGGGTTTCACCCGCTACTTTATCGCCAAGATTCGCACTACGTATATCACTGCCTGACAATACTAATAGCAGATCAAATAACTGAGCATATTCACTATCACGCTGATGTAGGCGCGCGCCCAAGAGCGCCAGAATTGGCGCAATATCCTGTAAACCTAACGTGGTTTCGGCCGCAGGCTGGTTAGCCAAATACTCAAGATACAGTGGCAGGAAGTCGGGTAACTCTTTGCAGTCGAGCACCAACCCCGCACGCTGATACTGTGCCATTAGGTCCACCATGGCTTGACCACGATCTCGTGATTCACCGTGCACATGTTCAAACAACAATAGTGAGGTGGCGCGGCCACGATCGAACAGGCCGCAATAGATAGCCTGACAATCAAGCAGTTCGCTACCACACAAAGTACCGATAAATTGCCTGAGCATGTGGCTCTGTTCCGCCGTGAGTTCGGCGGCGTCGTTCAGTGCCTCAACCAGTTCTTGCTGGTGCTGCCACAAATCAGTATCCGGGTATTCCAGTAAACGGGAGATTATCCGCAGGCTAATCATGAGAGACCCCCCTGCTCAGTCTTTTTGCTCACATCCACGGCATCGATACGGCGGCTATTGAACAAATTGAAGCGGCTGTCACTACCATGGCAACCATCACCAAAACTGAAGCCACAACCTTTGCTTTCCGGGAAGGCATCGCGAGCAATTTCCCGATGACTGGATGGGATCACAAAACGATCTTCATAGTTGGCAATGGCCAGATAGCGATACATCTCCTGAGCCTGAGCCTCTGTCAGCCCGACAGCCCCTAGCGCGCTGAGATCATTTTTGCCATCAACCGTTTCAGCGCGTTTATAGTGCCGCATAGCTAACAGCCGTTTCAGCGCCATTAATACCGGCTCGGTATCTCCCGCAGTCAATAAATTAGCCAAATACTGCACCGGAATACGCAGGCTTTCTACATCGGGTAATACACCATTATGGGGTAACGCGCCAGAGTCTGCCGCTGACTGAATCGGTGATAACGGCGGGACATACCACACCATCGGCAAGGTTCGGTATTCAGGATGCAACGGTAGCGCCAATTTCCACTCCACCGCCATTTTATAAACCGGAGAGCGCTGTGCCGCGTCGATCACACTGAGTGGAATACCGTCTTGCTCCGCCTGTGCAATCACCGCCGGATCGTTAGGGTCGAGGAAGATATCCAATTGCCGTTGATAAAGGTTTTTTTCATCGGTTGCCGACGCCGCCTGCTCAATAGCATCAGCGTCATACAGCAGCACCCCCAGATAGCGAATACGCCCTACACAGGTTTCAGAACATACCGTCGGTTCACCGGATTCAATGCGTGGATAACAGAAAATACACTTCTCAGATTTACCACTTTTCCAGTTGAAATAGATTTTTTTATACGGACAACCGGTCAGACACATACGCCAGCCCCGGCACTTATCCTGATCAATCAGTACAATACCGTCTTCAGCCCGTTTGTAAATCGCACCACTTGGACAGGTCGCCACACAGGCGGGATTGAGGCAGTGCTCACATAAGCGCGGTAAATACATCATGAAAGTATGTTCAAATTGCCCGTACATCTCTTTCTGCATATGGGCGAAGTTCTGATCTTTAGATCGTTTTGAAAACTCCCCACCCAGGATCTCCTCCCAGTTAGGGCCATTCTCGATTTTCTCCATCCGTTGACCGGTAATCAGTGATCGAGGACGAGCAACCGGCTGATGTTTACCGGCAGGTGCGTTATGCAAGTGCTGGTAATCGAAATCAAAAGGTTCGTAATAGTCATCCAATGCTGGCACATCCGGGTTGGCAAAGATCTTGGATAAGACGCCGACCCGCCCTCCCATACGCGGTGCCAACTTGCCATTAATTTTACGGATCCAGCCGCCTTTCCATTTGTCCTGATTTTCCCAATCGTGCGGATAACCCAGGCCCGGTTTGCTCTCAACGTTGTTAAACCAGGCATATTCCATACCCTCACGACTGGTCCAGACATTCTTGCAGGTGACCGAACAGGTGTGGCAGCCAATGCATTTATCCAGATTCAGCACCATGCCGACTTGCGAACGGATTTTCATAGTTTGCCCCCGTTATGACTCTCTTTCTGCTGCTCATCATCCAGCCAATCGATGTTATTCATTTTACGCACCACCACGAATTCGTCACGATTGGAGCCTACCGTGCCGTAATAGTTAAAGCCGTAGGCTAATTGCGCATAACCGCCAATCATATGAGTAGGTTTCGGGCTGATACGGGTAACAGAATTATGGATACCGCCACGCTGACCGGTAATTTCAGAACCGGGGATATTAATGATGCGTTCCTGCGCGTGATACATCATGGTCATACCTGACGGAATACGCTGGCTGACCACAGCACGAGCCGTTAATGCTCCATTGTTGTTAAACGCTTCGATCCAGTCGTTATCTTCTATAATTAACTCTTTGGCATCATCTTCACTCAGCCACACTATTGGGCCGCCCCTCGATAGAGTCAGCATCAATAAGTTGTCACTGTAAGTGGAGTGAATGCCCCACTTCTGATGAGGCGTCAGGAAGTTAAGTGCTTTCTCCGGATTACCGTTCGGCTTCTTATTGAGTAAAGGTTGCGCCGCACGAGTATCGATTGGTGGGCGATAACACAATAGACTCTCACCAAAGGCACGCATCCATTCATGATCTTGATAAAGCTGTTGGCGTCCGGAAAGGGTACGCCACGGGATCAGCTCATGAACGTTGGTGTAACAAGCATTATAAGAAACATGTTCATCTTCCAAACCAGACCAGGTGGGGCTGGAGATGATTTTGCGCGGTTGAGCCTGAATATCCCGGAAGCGGATCTTTTCATCTTCTTTATTTAAAGCCAAATGCGCATGTTCACGGCCCGTCAGTTGTTCCAAAGCCCGCCAGGCTTTTACCGCGACTTGCCCGTTAGTCTCAGGTGCCAGCGATAAAATCACTTCTGCGGCATCAATTGCAGTGTCAATTTTTGGTCGTCCGGCAGCAGGACCATCAGGCTGGGTATGATTCAGTTTTTTAAGGAAATCGATTTCAGGCTGGGTATCCCAGTTGATCCCTTTCCCACCATTGCCCAATTTATCCAACAACGGTCCCAATGCGGTAAAGCGGGCATAAGTTGCCGGATAGTCACGCTCGACCACCATAACGTGAGGTGCAGTTTTCCCTGGGATCAGCTCACACTCGCCTTTCTTCCAGTCCTTAACACCATAGGGTTGTGCCAGTTCAGCCGGTGAATCATGTTGAATAGGCAAGGTCACCACATCGGTTTCCTGACCTAAATGCCCGACACAAACCCGTGAGAAAGTTTCCGCAATACCTTTGTAGATATCCCAGTCACTTTTAGATTCCCACGCAGGGTCTACTGCCGCAGATAATGGGTGAATAAACGGATGCATATCCGAGGTATTCATATCGTCTTTTTCATACCAAGTCGCCGTTGGCAAAATAATGTCTGAGTAGAGGCAAGTGCTGGACATACGAAAATCTAATGTCACCACCAGATCCAACTTCCCCTCCCCGCCATGATCCTGCCATTCCACCTCTTCCGGCTTCACGCCGCCCTGCTGGCCAAGGTCTTTACCCTGAATGCCATTTTCGGTACCCAGTAAGTATTTAAGCATGTACTCATGCCCTTTACCGGAAGAACCCAGTAGGTTAGAGCGCCAGACAAACAGGTTTCGTGGGAAGTTTTGTGGATCATCAGGTTGCTCGGCTGCAAACCGTAACGTGCCGTTTTTAAGACTTTCGACGGTATACTCTACCGGTGTTTGACCCGCTTGTTGCGCGCTGGCAGCAATAGTCAGCGGATTACAGTTCAATTGTGGGGCTGAGGGCAACCAACCCATACGTTCAGCACGAACGTTAAGATCAATCAGGCTCGGACTAAAGCGAGAGCTATCGGCCAGCGGGGATAGCAGTTGGGTGGTACTCACAGTCTCATAACGCCATTGACTGGAATGGTTGTAGAAAAATGACGTCCCATTCATATGGCGCGGTGGGCGTTGCCAATCAAGACCAAAGGCCAAAGGCAACCAGCCAGTCTGTGGTCGCAGTTTTTCCTGCCCGACATAGTGCGCCCAGCCACCGCCGCTTTGCCCGACGCAGCCGCAGAATATCAACATGTTAATCAGCGCACGGTAGGTCATATCCATGTGATACCAGTGATTAATACCGGCACCGACGATAATCATCGAACGACCGTGGGTCTTCTCGGCGTTATCAGCAAATTCGCGAGCAATACGGATAATATCCTGGCGCGCTACGCCTGTGATTTTTTCAGCCCAGGCTGGCGTGTAAGCTTTAATACAATCATAACTGTTGGCCGTATTATCATCCGCCAGACCGCGATCCAGACCATAATTGGCCATCATCAGGTCATAAACACTGGTTACCAGCGCTTCACTGCCATCGGCCAATGTTAACCGTTTTACCGGCAACTTATGTTGCAGCACTTCTTCCAGTACCACGCTCTGGAAATTCTCACTGATTTCACCACCAAAATAGGGGAATCCAACATTGACGATATCATCATGTTGGCCCAGCAAGCTTAGCTGTAATGAGACTTCCTGTTGCGCTTTGCCCGCGCGCTGTTCAAGATTCCATTTACCCTTTTCCCCCCAGCGATAACCGATAGACCCTTGCGGCGCAACCAACTGCCCGCTATTGCCGTCTATGGCGATAGTCTTCCATTCGGGGTTATTATCCTCCCCCAGGTTATCCACCAGATCGGCGGCACGCAGTAAACGCCCTGCGGCGTAATTACCGTCATCACGCGGTTCAAGCAGTACCAGCATCGGCATATCGGTGTACTGCCGCATGTATTCAACAAAATAGCTGCTTTGCCGTTGTAGATGGAATTCATTAAGGATGACATGGCCCATCGCCATCGCCATGGCACTGTCTGTTCCTTGTTTCGGATTCAGCCATTGGTCGCACAGTTTCGCCACTTCCGCGTAATCTGGCGTTACCGCAACGGTCTTGGTGCCTTTATAACGAACTTCCGTAAAGAAGTGAGCATCGGGTGTTCGGGTCTGCGGAACATTCGACCCCCAAGCGATAATATACGATGAGTTGTACCAATCCGCTGATTCCGGAACGTCAGTTTGCTCACCCCAGGTCATCGGTGATGCTGGCGGCAAATCACAATACCAATCATAGAAACTGAGGCAAACGCCCCCGATCAGCGACAGATAACGCGCGCCAGCCGCATAGGAAACCATCGACATCGCCGGAATAGGTGAAAAACCGATAATTCGGTCTGGCCCAAACTGTTTGGCGGTGTAGACGTTAGCCGCTGCAATTAATTCATTCACTTCTTGCCAGCTTGAACGGACAAAACCACCGCGACCTCGGGCTTGTTTGTAGCTCTTGGCCTGTACGCTGTCGCCGACAATTGAAGCCCATGCCTCTACCGGGTCACTGTGCAGCACTTTAGCTGCGCGCCACAGTTGCAGTAGGCTCTTACGCATCATCGGGTATTTCAAGCGATTGGCACTGTATAAATACCAGGAATAACTGGCCCCCCGTGGGCAGCCTCGCGGTTCATGATTAGGCAAGTCTGGACGGGTACGAGGGTAATCAGTTTGCTGGGTTTCCCAGGTTACCAGACCATTCTTGACATAAATCTTCCAGCTACATGAGCCGGTGCAATTCACACCATGAGTAGAACGCACCACTTTGTCATGCTGCCAGCGACTACGATAACCGTCCTCCCAATCACGATTGGTGTTCAGTGTCTGGCCATGGCCTTGCGCGAAAGGCTCGGCAAGCTGCTTAAAATAACGAAACCGGTCAAGAAACTTGCTCATCCGGAGATCTCCTGATTGAGGGATATGACAGCCCTATTCATTTTTATAAGTGGATTAACATTGCTCAATATTATTGCTTATCTATCGGATCGTACTGATTAACGTGGTTTTTTAGTCGCCATACCGGCATTGAGTTTGCGGCCATACACAAACCAGGTGATCAACACGCAGACCACATAAAAAACCACAAATAACTTCATCGCACCGGCCGGTGAACCGGTCAGAGCTAACGACGTACCAAATGATTTAGGGATAAAGAAACCGCCGATGGCACCAATAGCAGAGATAAATCCCAATGCCGCCGCCGATTCTCTGACGGCATCGTGCTGTGCTTGTTCATCGCTGCCTCCGGCCTGGATCACCCGATCAATAGTCAGTTTGCGGAAAATCACCGCTATCATCTGAAATGTCGATCCACTGCCTAATCCGGCAGTCAGGAACAGCATCATAAACACGCCAAAGAAGGCAAAGAACCAGCCGGTAGAGTTCGCACTCGGCAAGGTAAGGAAGAGTAAGGCGGCAAAGATTGCCATCAGAACAAAATTAACCAGCGTGACGCGAATGCCACCAAAACGATCAGACAGTGCGCCCCCCATTGGCCGGGCTAATGCTCCCAGTAACGGGCCGAAGAAGGCATAATGCAGGATGGTGACATCAGGGAATTGTGTTTTTGCCAACATGGCAAAACCGGCAGAGAAGCCGATGAATGAACCAAATGTTGCCAGATAGAGCACCGCCAAAATCCACAGGTGCCCTTGCTTTAAGACCGGTAACTGTTGAGCTATCGAGGCTTTCGAGGCCGACAGATCATTCATGCCAAACCAGGCTGCCACACTGAAAATCAGTAAGAACGGTATCCAGATATAGGCGGCATTTTGTAACCATAGCTGACTACCATCAGTTTGCGGATAACCACTGCCCAGAAATGCGCTGAACACCCCAACCGAGATAGCAATAGGGGCAATAAGTTGCATAACACTGACGCCGAGATTGCCTAATCCCCCATTAAGACCCAGTGCGCCGCCCTGCTTTGCTTTCGGAAAGAAGAAACTGATATTGGCCATGCTGGAGGCAAAGTTCGCGCCGGCAAAACCGCACAATAATGAAATTAATACAAATGTCCCATACGAGGTGGTGCTGTCCTGTACCGCGATGCCTAACCATAGGCAGGGAACAACCAGAAACAGTGTGCTGATTGCGGTCCATCGGCGACCACCAAATACCGGAATGACAAAGGAGTAAGGCACACGTAACAGTGCACCTGATACCGACGGTAAGGCTGTCAGCATAAACAGTTGATCAGTAGTGAAGTTAAAGCCTACTTTATTCAAGTTCACCGCTACGGCACTAAATAGCATCCAGACGCAGAAACTGAGTAACAGGGCTGGAACTGAAATCCACAGATTCCGGCGTGCAACACGGTGCCCGACTTGTTGCCAGAACCGTGGGTCTTCTGGATACCACTGCTGTATTGACTGGCCACCGGGTAATTTTGCCGGAATAGCTGAAGATGATGAGTTAGCTAGTGGGGTCGAAGAGTGCGACATAAAAACCTCAATCAGGGTGACCACAAACGGGAGTAATGCGTCACCCTAGGCACCAGAGGCCATTTCAAAGTTGATTTACATCAAGAGGAGGTGAAGTTAACTTTCAGCTAACAATACACACACATCATTTATGGGTAGTGCTATTTTTGTAAAAATACTCTTTATTTTCATTCTCTTGCCGATGCCTGTTTTTTATCCAGAAAGCTTAATATCTCCACAGGCTATTAGGGGGTACTCCCTATTGGTTATGGGGTAATAGCCACGGATGATGAAGAATATCGATCAGTCATCCTATTCGGGGCCTTCCCCCCTCAGCCACAGGAATTATTCATGAGTGAACAAGACGCCGCGACCATCCTGTTGATTGATGACCATCCGATGCTAAGGCACGGTATTAAACAATTAATCAGCATGGCTCCGGGATTATCCATTGCCGGTGAAGCCAGCAACGGCGCACAAGGTATTGTGCTGGCAACCGACCTTGATCCCGACCTAATCATGCTGGATTTGAATATGCCCGGAATGAATGGTCTGGAAACACTGGACAGACTACGTCAGGAGTCGTTGTCTGGCCGAATTGTGGTGTTTACCGTTTCTGACCATCAGGATGATGTTATTAATGCGTTAAAACGCGGCGCAGATGGCTATCTGTTGAAAGATATGGATCCAGAGGATTTATTGGTCTCGCTCTATGATGCAGCGGCGGGGCAAATGGTACTCAGTGATGCATTAATGTCGATACTGGCGATCAACTTACGCGAAAATCGACCTGATAATGAACGCGACATTAACACTCTCACGCCACGTGAACGCGATATCCTGAAACTCATCGCTAAAGGGCTACCGAATAAAGCCATTGCTCGTAAATTACTGATTGCAGAGAGTACCGTCAAAGTTCATGTCAAACATCTGTTGAAAAAAATGAAACTTAAATCACGGGTCGAAGCCGCAGTCTGGGTGGTGCAAGAAAAAGTCCTCTAGCTTGTTGAGAAAAAAATCGCGCAACACTACGCCGGGTGCTGCTGCACATCCAGCAAAGTTGGTTTAATGCTATTCTCTTGAATCGCGCTAAGTCACAACGTGTTGCCACCTTATTTCGATGGAGAAGAGGACGATGAGTATGGGCCCCAAGGAAATAACTGTTTCACGCCAGCAAGTAGCTGGCTTGACCGTTCGCACCAAAAACAGTGATGAATTTAACCCTGAAACGGCTAAGATTTCAGGGTTATGGACCACCTTTTTAGCCGGTAACATAGAAGATGAAATCACAGGTCGGGTACCTGATTCTCCGGTGGTGGCTGTGTATTCAAATTATGAGTCAGATATGAAGGGTTATTATGATGTTACTGCCGGTGTTATCGTCGATAAAGGGAACCCAGATTACAATAACGTAATAATAGCCGCCGGAAAATATTTGATGTTTGAGGCTAAAGGCTCCATGCCCTCCGCCCTTATTCAGGCATGGGGCGATGTATGGCGTTTCTTTGAAAAACACCAGGAAATAAAGCGCAGTTATCTATCAGACTTTGAGCAATATTGTGGCGCTGAAGAGGTACAGATTCATATCGGTATTATTGAGTGACATATATCGACTGCCACTCGCTGATTAGAGTGGCAGCGCCACTGGATATTACATCTCGACAAGAGCGCTAACGTATAGCAAAGTTTAATCGCCATAGCCATACGAACAAATACCATGATAAATATTTCTTCATAAATACGAACATGTTATATTTATTTCAGTTGAACTATTGGTGAAAAACATGACTACAGTGCCGATTAATACCACCAGACAGATGAAACAAAAAAATATCATGCTGGTTGCCAACACATTAAAATCGCTGATATCCGCAACCAAAAGCGATATATCCGTTCAAACCGGATTAAGTCTGGCAACCTGTGGCACGATATTGAATGAGTTATGTGCAAAAGGAGAAATTATTGCAAAATCTGTCGATGAGTCACGTGGTGGTCGGCCAGCAAAGCGTTATATATATAATTCGAGTTACTTTAGCGTATTAAGCATTTATGCCGAGGGGACCAATACCTCCGGTATCATATCTTCATGTCTGACTTCTGCCGATGGCAAGATCCTTGCAGAATACGATGAAGTCTATAACCATTTGACCGCAGAAACCTTGATGCATCGTATTCAAAAAATTGTCGATAATCACAATAATATCAAAGCAATAGGAGTAGGCCTGCCCGGCGTCATTGTTGATGGGAAAGTACTCACCTGCGATATTACCAATCTGGAAGGATTGGCGCTAACTGAACAATTAAGTAGCCGATTGGGTATTTTTGTTCAGGTCGGTAATGATATGAACTATACCGCATTTGGCTTCTATCGGAATAATTGTCGTAACATCAATGCACCTATTGCCTATATTTTTATGCCACCCAGGCATTGTGCTGGATGTGGCATTGTTATTTCAGGGGAAATGCTTCGCGGGGCGAGTCAATTTGCAGGCGAGGTTTCAAAACTGCCATTTTATGACCACCCGAAAAATAATATGGCATGCCATAGCGCGCGGATACTAGAGCGGCTTATCCATATTGTTTCATCTTTAATTGTTATAATTAATCCCGATACCATAGCCATATCCATATCCGATGAGCAAGTCAGTCATAATTGTATTGAAGATTTATCTAATGCATTGTTAAAAAAATTTGATAGTAAACACCTCCCCCACTTTGTTTATCGGGACAGTATTAAACCTGACTATCATAATGGGATATCAGAATACACTCTTGATGCATATAATAATTTTAGGGTATTTGAAATTTAGCGCTTAAACCCATCAATGAGGAGGGTGAATCGACCCAAGGCAAAAATTCTATCACCGAAAACACCTCAATCAGTCTCAGCACAAGTTGTTACCCCTCGCCATAACCTTGTACCCCCTCTTGATAGCCAACAATCTTCTTGACAGCTCTCGTTCCATCATTATAAATTACCACTTAATATAAGTCTTTTATAAATTAATTTGCATGCATTACCCCCCACTTTCACCGCCCATGACCCGAGAAGGTACTCACTGAATGTCTAGCTATATCGTTGAATACCCTATGGATACTCAGGCTAAACGCACATCAACGCGATCAATCTTCTTTGTTGCCGGATTTGCTATGGGGCTGTGGGCATCCCTGGTGCCCTACGCCCAAGAAAGACTGCATTTCGATGCAGGTTCATTGGGTATGTTGTTGCTCTGCCTGGGTACGGGTTCACTGCTCGCAATGCTGTTCTCCGGAAAACTCATTGGCCGTTTTGGCTGCAGGAAAATAATGCTATTAGGTATCGCCTTGACCTGCATTTTCCTCCCTACTCTGGCGGTTATTGACCAATTCCCCTTGATGGCACTATGCCTCTTCTTTTTTGGTGCTGGTATTGGCTTAGTGGACGTGGCCGTTAATGTTCAGGGTTCTTTGGTAGAACAGTCCTCAGATAAACCACTGATGTCAGGCTTCCACTGCTTATTTAGCATCGGTTCGATTGCCGGTGCTGGCGGTGGTGCAATTCTCTTTACTATTGGCTTAATGCCCTTACCCGTGACCCTCATTGCTATCGCAGTTATTGCTATAGTCACCGCTGTTGTTTTTAACGAATTAATCCCCTTCGGCGATCATAAAGAACCTAATGAGCCAGTAATAACAAAACCCCGCCCCAACTTCCGGCTCGTTTTAATGGCACTCATGTGCATGATTTGTTTTATGGCAGAAGGGGCAATATTAGATTGGAGCGGCGTCTTTTTAACTAATGACCGTGGCCTTGATATCGCGCATGCTGGATGGGGATTCGCTATTTTCGGCGGCACCATGTCAATCATGCGTTTTACGGGCGACAAAGTTGTCAGTTTCTTAGGCCGCAAGCGAGTACTGATTTTTAGCAGTGTATTTTCCATGATAGGTTATGCCATTGCGGTCATGGTACCTGACTGGACATTCACATTGCTGGGCTTTGCTCTGGTTGGGATCGGCGCAGCTAATATTGTTCCGGTATTGATCACATTGGCAGGTCAGGAGAAAGTGATGCCCGTAAATATGTCAGTGGCGATGGTTGCTACTATGGGTTATTTCGGTGTTTTAGGTGGCCCTGCACTCATCGGCTTTATTGCTCACTTAACTGACCTTTACACGGCATTCTCAATCGTCGCCCTGACATTTATTGTCATTACCATGGGGGCATTTAAACTGAAATACTCCTGTGAGTAATTGCACGGTACTTCCTGCTAACAAATAACAGCAGCATAGGTTTGCTAAAAACGTTCTGAAGATAAAGATGTGACTGAGAATGGTAATTTTACCGGCTAGCATAATTATGCTGGCTTTTTTTTAGATGAATAATGCCGAGATATTTTCGATCAAACCAATATCTTTGATATGTTAAAAAAGGAAATTAAATGAGTATTAAAATTATTGCCGTTGATATGGATGGAACCTTTCTCAACGATCAGATGAGTTTTGATAAGGAGCGGTTTAGTTCGCAATATTCACAATTAAAAGCACAAGGAATAAAATTTGTTGTTGCCAGTGGCAATCAATATTATCAGCTAATCTCATATTTCCCCGATATCGTCGATGAGATCGCGTTTGTTGCTGAAAATGGTGCCTATGTCAGTAACGCGCATCGCGAGATTTTTTGTGGCGCAATCTCTAATGAACAATGTGATCAGGTTATAAAAACGTTACTGCCAATCCCCTATCTTGATGTGATCGTTTGTGGAAAAAATAGCGCTTACATGCTGAGCTCTTCAGATGATTATTTTTATACCACGATGAGTAAATACTATCATCGCCTTAAAGTTATCGATGATTTCACTCAAGTCACAGAGCCCGCATTCAAATTCGCTATAAGCTTACCCAATGAAAAATTATCAGATTTTATGAGGTTTATTGAACACGAATTAGCCGGTATTGTCACGCCGGTCTCTAGCGGTCATGGTTCTGTCGACCTGATAATACCCGGTATACACAAAGCTAATGGGATTAAATTACTCCAA
Organism: Yersinia pekkanenii; assembly: GCF_001152565.1. Taxonomy (GTDB): domain Bacteria; phylum Pseudomonadota; class Gammaproteobacteria; order Enterobacterales; family Enterobacteriaceae; genus Yersinia; species Yersinia pekkanenii. Next base: position 80,420 of record NZ_CQAZ01000016.1, read on the forward strand.
CAAATATGGGGTATAGAAAATGAAGAAGTGGTGACCTTTGGTGATGGTGGCAATGATATTGAAATGCTGCAATACGCTGGTTTTGGTTATGCCATGGCCAATGCGCCAGAAAATATTAAAAAGATCGCAAAATATCAGACTGAATCAAATAATGGTTCTGGTGTGTTAAATGTCATTGATAAAATTCTAAAAAAACAGCCTCCTTTCGCGTAAGTCACCTTTAATTACCAGCAGAAAATGGCGGGAAAGCGCTTCCCGCCTATCATGTATCGCTCTATTCCTGTGGCTTCTGCCACTATGCTCAGGCTGTCAAAATACAGCTATGAATATTCTCTCACTAAATTAGCCAATTTTTGTAAACCTATATCAGCCTGCTCTTCTGTCGCATGGCTAAAATTAAGGCGTAACTGGCCACATCCTGTTGAGGGATAGGGGAGAAAAGACTCGCCAGGCATAAACGCAATATTATTTTCAAGTGCTTTAGATAAAAGCTGGCGAGTATCAATACAGTGATTAAGCTTTAGCCAGAAAAATAGACCGCCAGCAGGTTTTTGCCAAGAGGCAAGGGAACCGAAATGACGATGTAGTGAGATTTCAAATGCATCACGACGTTTTTTGTAATACGCCGCCAGTTCAGTCATATGCTTGGCATGATTGGGATCACCCAACTGTTGCAACACCAGCCACTGACTGATTCGGCTACTGTGCAAATCGGCCGCCTGTTTTAACTGTGTCAGAGAGGGAATTAACTCTAACGAGGCAACAAGGTAACCCAAGCGAAGTGCCGGAGATAAACTTTTAGAAAAAGACCCCTGATAAATCCACGACGCATGCTGAAGTAAGGCACAGACAGGCTTTCGCTCACAAGGATCATAAACCAGGTCATGATATGGGTCATCCTCAAAGAGTGGCAGCCTTATATCATCACAAGCCTGCGCCAAAGCGGCCCGTTGAGTAGCATCAAGGCAATGACCACTTGGATTCTGGAAGGTCGGAATACTATAGGCAAAAGCAGGCTTTTCTGTTTTAAGTTTTTCAATGTCAGGTTGAGACGAGTCATAGGCAACGAATTGCGCCCCAAAGAAACGAAATACCTGTAATGCCGCTAAATAAGTGGGTGACTCAACAGCCACCGGTGTTCCTTGATCAATAAATAACTTAGCAACCAGATCAATCCCTTGTTGCGAGCCTGAAATAATCAGTACTTGCTCTTCAGTACAAGATAAACCACGCTCACAGAGATTTTGCGCAATTTGTTTGCGCAGTGCGCTCTCCCCTTCGCTGGCACCATATTGCAACATTGATTGCGGCATGCCTTCGAGATGCAAGTGCGGAAAACTTTCAGCCGCAGGCAACCCACCAGCAAATGAGATCATCCCAGGTTGTTCAATAACAGAGAGTATTTCCCGTATAGGTGATGGGTGAAGATCATGCAACCGCGAGGAAAATCGATTACTCTGAGTCACTACAGTCTTATTCATGGCAGTCCTTCCATAGAGGCCAACCAATTTGACCTGGGTGGAAAGTAAAATGGACAGCTAATTAGGTCAATACTATTGAGCTAATTATTTTTTATTTGTGATAAAAATCTGATGGTAACCTCCAAGGATCCCTCTCAACAGGAAGAGCTATTACTGCATCAAGCCATTGGGCAATTCTATTTCGGTTACCGTACATTTACTGAATTACCGAATAAATTACTGGCTCAACGGGGAAAAGAGTCAAAAACTGCATGGTTGCAAGTCATGCAGTGCCTCAATAACGTTGCCGATAACCCGTAATTTATCATCTGATTGACACAGAGGTGCCTCCCGACACCTCCTGTCGGGTTAACGACGCCCAGTGTACTCCACCCATAGCGTAAGTCCGCCTGCCGCCCCTGGCGCCCATGATGGATCAAAAGCTGTGTGCGACTGAATACAGCGCCAGAGTTTACCAATACGACCGACCACATCACCAACGGAATAGCGCCCATTCAGCACCCATTCTGGGTGCGTGCCTTGGGTTCTAACCGGCAGTACATTGCTGGGTACTGATAGCTGACCCTGTGCATCACGGGCGGCAACAAAATAGCGGTACTCAGTATTCGATTGCAAGCCAACATCTTCTGCCGAAGTCTGGCTCCCATCCAGAAGCTTCACTTCGTGACCGTCACGGTAAAGCGCATAATTGGCAACAGGTGGTGCCCCTATCGGTGCCCCCCACATGAGACTGATACTGTTTGCAGTCTGCCCCGTACTATGCAGATTAACCGGGGCCGTAGGCAATTCTGTGACTAATGGAATAGACAGTTCATGGTGAAAAATATTGTTAGGATCGATTCTCGCTTTAAGCGCAATCAGCCTCTTGATCAATGCGTTATCCCAGCCGTAGTACAGATTCAACCAATTGGGATCCACCTCACCTGAGTCGGTATATTTCATGTCAACATCGGGATAATTGATATAACACCCCTCGAAATCAGGCGGTGCAGGTTTACCATTATGAACCGCAGCATAAATATTGCGGATCCATGTTAAGTGCGTATCGTCATCAGCTTCATTGGTCCAGTAAGTCTGATATTGCGCTTTGAGCAGAGAGTTCCTTTGGGACACGGCGGTTGCCCCGATACCATGGCGGTTGATCGCTCCACCATAAGAGTCAATTTGCACCAGCGACTGATTAAAACGTTTATCCGCAGTTGATGTGGTCAAGTGAGTGAGCAGAGCGCGGCACATCTCGTCTGAAAACTGCTTGATTTGGTAGTCGGACTTATATTTCCCACGCTGATTGCTACCTGACCCGTTAATCATTTGAGTCACATGCAACCAATCCATTGAGGTGCTCTCATCCACAGTTCTGGCTATTTTCCTGCCTGGATGCAGATGCTTAAATGGCGGAATATTCGGCAAAATAAAATCATCATATATCGTCGGTGTCATACCCGCCGCGGCATTCATTTTCTCGATAAAATTATTGAGCGGAATATCATTCGCGCCACCCACCTGACCATTCGGGCCGGTGTATTGAATGGCCAGCACGACATTATCGGACGCATCAATATGGTTCAATTTGAGTAAAGTAAATAGTCCCCCATTCCCGACACCTTCCGTGGTATTCGTCGCATTGACATCATTGTCAGCAAACCATTGCCAATACGCCTTCAAAAATGCCGGGAAAGTCGATTTTAGGGCTGACCATGGATACGTCAGTGGGATCCAGTAGGCCTTCTGCGGTGCCTTGGGAAGATCATCGAAATAATACGCAATAATGATGCCGAAATTCCCACCGCCAGCACCACAACAAGCCATGAATAGCTCCCGGTCCATCTCAGCCGCACTGTCAGCCCGCACATGTCGAAACGCCAACTGATGCAAGTGCCCGATTGGCACCAGAATATCAACACCTGTCACCCAATCCACCGTCAGCCCATGCAGCCGCGAGAGTAATCCATAGCCCCCCCCACTGATGTGTCCACCCACACCCACTGAATAACATGACCCTCCCGGAATAGTCCGGCCAGATCGCTTATATAGTGATACATAGCCATTCCAGTTCTGATTTCCCGTCAAACTCTTAAAGCGATATGTATTTTTGTTCGCATCCCAAAATGAGGTTATCGCTTTGTCTTCATCGTAATCCAGACCGCTCATCTCGCCTAAATCAATGATGGACAATTTCTCTGTAGATAATTTGTTGGAAACAAAGCCCTCATAACAGTGCCCCCCGCTCCGTACCGTGATTCTATTTCCCGCAGCGAGCGCTGTATTGGCAGCAGCAAGAACTTCATCAGGTGTCGTACAGATATAAATGGTCTCAGCACCTTGCTCAACTTTGGGTGGCCAACGTAAATTAAAACCCTTCTGTAAGGTTTCATAGGTACGGGTATTTTTATCAATAATCTTCATCGGTTAACCTCGATTGATATACAGAGAACAGTCCAGAAACTCACCTACACGTCAAAGCAGCAATTTTAGTTTTTCCGCATTAACGATAGTGGGACTCACTCACTAAATGTGAATTTTAAGTCGAGTTACGACCATTTTTTAAAAGAAATACAAAATTAATTATTTCTTATATTCTATTTATATCAAATCCAATTTTCAGATGACTGAGTGCTAAAAAAGGTCATACATTTAATATATTGTTTTCAGCCATGACAATTCACACTTAAATTTAATAAATATTTTTATAATTTTTCGTATGTTGTTGCAGGATTTTAATAGTGGGAAATATTGCAGATAATTGAATAGGACTAACACCCAATGAGTCAGAGTGATTGTATTGGGAAAACGCTAAAGCCGTGGCCAGTTTTTGTTGATCACTACAGATATCGCGCCAGGATGCCGGTGAACACTCTATATCAGCTAGCAGCCAATCCTGGGCTGTTAGCTGAGAAAAACATGATTACTGCCCTTCAGGCAATGAGTCAACCGGGTTATCAGGATATAAGACCCGTATGCGCCGTCTAACAATTTCAACCTGAAAAGCAGCCATTACTGCGATCATAATCAGGATTTCACCAAACCCACCTTGCTCTGTTGGCTGGTTATAAAAATATTGAAGCGTACCTATAATCCATTTAGACCCAACCAACAGCAGGAATAAGGTCATAGTCAAAGGCGTTCCCTTGCAAAAAATACGTCCATCAGGTTCACGCCAAATCTCAATGAGACGGCCTTGCAACACACCAATGACAATACTAAATACAACGCCACTCCCTAAAACTACCCAGGAAGTCATTGTCACTGGCATATAGGTACCACCAACGACCAAACCGACCATCCCGTAAACCCAGGCCCATTTAAAGCGAGCGGGACCTAACGCAACCTCATGACTGACCGATTGACGGTATAATGCATAAAGTGTTAGTACCAGAATAATCAGTATTTGTACGAGAGTCATCGCTATCTCCTTCAAGAGAAGCATCGGGTCAGGGATAAAGCACCTTAATCAGGAATAATGATTAACTGCACTAGCAGTATATTCATGCTTTATCATTCTTTGGGAAACACCAAGCGGAAGGCAACCCTCCCTGAACGGTTAACAACAGTTCGTTAACTCGTGCTGTACAAAGTTTAGGCTACTTCTTGATAAATGATAGAATTAATTCTATCTGCTCACTCATGTTAATTATTTTTAACTATCAAATGTGTATCTTATACTGTTTTGACTAATCCCAACCAAGGGATATTCATAAAGAAAAATAACATTAAAATGACTCCTGACTTATTTAATATTCGCTCCTTAATGTTAAACTGCCGGTGCTTTTTATTCGACAATAAGAAGTTAACTTAAAGGGAAAAATAAATGACACAGAATATTTATGATAATCAGGCTTTTTTTTCAGGCTATGCCAAGCTCGGCCGTTCGATCGAAGGGCTGGATGGCGCACCGGAATGGGCAGCCCTTCGCCAAATATTACCACCGCTATCTGGGCGTAAAGTTGTGGATCTGGGGTGTGGCTATGGTTGGTTCTCTCGCTATGCGCGTTCACAAGGAGCAACAGAGGTTTTAGGGTTGGATGTTTCCGAGAGAATGTTAAACCGTGCTAACGAGATGACAACTGACCAAAACATTATTTACCGTAAGGGAGATCTTGAACATCTGTGCCTGCCACCGCAAATGTACCATTTAGCGTATAGTTCGCTCACATTACACTACATAAAAGCCCTGCCGACTCTGCTTACAACGATTTATCAGTCATTAGTTCCTGGTGGCAGCTTCATTTTTTCTGCGGAACATCCTATTTATACCGCACCCAGACAACCAGGTTGGCTAATTGCAGATGATGGACTGAAGTCATGGCCAGTGAACAGTTACCAGGCTGAAGGTGAACGCATAACGAATTGGTTGGCAGAAGGCGTCATCAAGCAACATCGAACATTAGGAACTTATATTAATCTGTTAATAAAAAAAGGATTTATTATTACACATCTAGAAGAATGGGGCCCAACAGTGCAACAAATTGCAGATTGCCCTGCATTGGATGAAGAAAAAGAACGCCCAATGATATTCTTACTATCAGCCAAAAAACCCGAATAGAAATCGGTATTACCTTCATTAACTATATCTGAATCAAATAGCTAACATTGGGGAGGTTAACTCCCCCGGTTGCTTACGCTGATATTAACTCACCGAATCTATAAAGGCTGCCAACCCCGAATATGAATAGAGCCGGGTTTCGTAGACACTTTTTTGCCCCCCAAGGCTCGGAACTTAGTTTTCAAAAATATATTAATAAATTGAGATAATCATATAAGTTTTCATTCATTTAATTCACCTTTTAGTGTCATAATTATTAATTAAACAAGTAATCATTCATCTTGCTTTCATATTTAAGTCGTGATTGTTTAATTATTAAATAGCGGTTACCATCAGCTGCCCAGGTCATTTTTTACTCTGCTAATAAAAAGGATGTTTGGCATGATAATTTTTTCAAATTTTGGTGGTAATAAAATAAAAGAAGACCCCGTGGTGGGTATATCAATTATAGAAATGTTTAAGAAAAAGGGTTTACAGGCCTATGGTACAATAATTGAACAAGGAAGGTATGTTGGCTGCCATAGTCATGCTGAGGGTGAAGAATGGTATATCATCCTTTCGGGAGAGGGTTCTATTTGGACAGCAGATGTTATAGAGGGTATTTTAAAAAATCACCAAGAAGATAAATTCAGCAAAGGTTCTGTATTTTGCATTTATCCCAATACTGCACATCAACTCACCGCGAAAACAACGGTAGAATTCGTATTTTTATGTCCAGAATCGCATATTACTGATGACAGATATATGTTTGAAAATATTTTTAGGTAATATGGGCAGATGGTCCACGCATAAAACTACTTTCCGGATATGGTCGAAAAACTGGCTGGCACAGTGGAGGCGAGTTGATGTTAGATATGCTGACAAAAGATGCCGGTAATCGATGGTTTTTTGTTCACATATCATCATCAGTGAAACCTAACGGAAAATTAACAGCTGAAATAAGGAAAATGAGAGTTGACGGAAATAAAGCTTGGCAGGCTGAATTAAAAAGAGCTGGAATAGAAGATTTCCGATTTCATGATTTAAGACATACATGGGCAAGTGGGTTAGTTCAATCCGGAGTTCCATTATCTGCATTACAAGAAATGGGGGGATGGGAAAGTATTGAAATGGTGAGAAGGTATGCACACCTTTCACCAATTCATTTAACTCAACATGCGAAACAAATAGACGGAATATTAAATCTTAATGACACGAATATGGCACGCGAATATAATCAAGATATATTCAATGTGGTCTAACTGATTGATTTTGTTGGTGGGTCGTGCGGGGTTCGAACCTGCGACCAATTGATTAAGAGTGCGTAGAACTACCATTTAAACCAGTAACTTACCGCATCAACTGCCGCTCACACGTCCCAAGATGCAAAAAGATGATAAATGTTGATACACGATGATAGGCTATGTAAGTCCCAATTGTGTCTCGCCTCACCAGGCATCCAGCACAACCATCCACCGTACTAGTCTTGATAGGCATCCCTGCCCACCACCCCCCTACTCAATACTACCCTGCCGCTTTAAACGGATAATCCAAATCACTCTGGCGCTACTGGCCACTCGATGTCAGGCGCTTTCGATACATCAACTTTAGTCAGCGCATAGCGATACTTTTGCCAGGCAGTCAGGCGCGGAACATCTTCTGCATCGATATAATCGCCATCTTTTGCGTCACGCATCGGATCAATGACTTCTGCTGCCTCTGCAATAAGTTCTGCCTTTTTATGCTGAGCCAATAAAATGAGTTCAGCATGAGTCGGCGGTGGATTAGTCATCAACATAGCGTCTTCTTCTGTGATTGATTCCAGTCCCTTTTTGATAAACTCATCTGCGCAGTCATCTTCATACGCATAGACTTCATTTTTCTTGTCTTTGTAGTATTTCATTATCTCAGCTCCTTCCAAATCCCAATATTTCCGGACGCGTCAACGCGGTACGTATCATTCGGCATAACGATAAAAGTCGCGCTATGTTGTATGTACTCAGAGCCACCGCCGCGCGGAGAGACAATCGTGCCAGCAGAACCCGTTTGACAATTTAAAGCGGCGTTGGGGCCATACTCAGTAGTAACAGCTACCATAATCGGCTTTCCCGTATTGTTTGTGTACCACGTTCCTGATGAGCGCGAAGGCAGGACGTTTGTCCATGACTGGCCGACTGCAAACTTAGAATATCTGGCGTCAAAGTTTGAATAATCCGTCGGTGTAACTGTTCCGCCCACATTTAAGGGCCTGGATGTTCCAATGGCAGTGGAGCTTACTGACATCGCGTAACCGCCCGAAACGTCATTCCACAAGTAAATCGAACCATTGGAATGTAGCCCAATCCCGACGCCTGCCGGGTTTGTAAATCCGCCATTTGCCGGGGTAAGAATGCAGCTTCTAAATCCGTTGGCCCCTAATGGCGCATCATGTGTGCCGTTGACTGTTAGCGGCCCGGACAACGTGCCACCAGTGAGGGGTAATGCTCCGACATCGGATGCAGCTATTGAGATATTCGCCGTCCCATCAAACGGCTTACCCGCTATCGTTCGTGCTGTAGCCAGTTTTGTCGCAGCAACAGCCGTGCCTGTTGTCGATAGCGCACCAATATTCGCTAAGCTTTCGGTCATTGCTGCCGCGCCAGCAGCTTTAATTTCAGAAAGATTACTGGCAGTCTGTAATGCGCCATTCGCTCGGTTTACTGTTATTAATAAATTCAAATTTGTAATAGCAGCGAGTACAGCGCTTGGGCCTGCGGCGGCAATTTCAGAGAGGTTATTGATGGTTTGTAGATATGTGCCCACACCCTCTTTGCGCCACACACCGATATCTAATGTACCAGTGGGTTCTACCCCGGTATTTTCTGACAATGCAATATAGCTATTACCGCCATGATTGACCCTTGCCCCTGCCTGGTAGGGCGCATCGGTAAACCAAATCAACTGCCCAAGGTTTTGCAATTCTTGTAAGGCTAAATCCACTCGGTTATGCCACCAATTTTCCCACTTGGCTTCAGGGGGATCTTCCGATGCACCACCCGCCCAGCCTCGGGCAATCAGTCCATCGCCGGGGCGTTCAAATTGTGCAGGAAAGTTGGCCCACGGCTGGTTGAAACTATCATTTCTTGCCATATATTTACTCCAATTAGATATAAGCGCCTATGCCATATGGCTGAGCGTCGAATGTGCCTTTATAGGCAAATGGATGATGGTTAAATCTTATTAGCTTTGCGTTAACACCTTGAGGCCGCGGAATTAAATCAAAAAGCTCAATTAAAACTAAAATATTTGCAGGTATCTTTTCATTAACCCATATTGTTTTAATGGTCATATCCTGACCATCTATCACTACTGAATTAACATTTAATATATAATCAACAGCAACTTTAATATCATCTATGGTTGCTATAGAGTTATTTTTTTGTATTTTTGCTTTAATAACGACTCGATACATGAAATCAGATAGAGGGACCATTCTCACTGATTCATTTATTGGTTTATATGGAGCGACATCATAAGGCTGAGCACCTCCTGTTCCATTATATGCAAATACAAACACAAAATCACTTCTGATTAGCGGCCTGTAAGGAAATCCAGCGATTCTCCCGCAGATATCTAACTGATCACCTTCTGCATTATCTATATCAAGCAATTCATTTATTTTATAAATCTGATCCTCAATCGAGTGCTGGGCAATATCAGGTAATGACTTTATCCACTTAATCAGATTCGGAGAGTTTTTGTATCGCCAGTAAACTCTAGATAATGCTTTTTTGTTATGGTCATACATAAGCCACCTCTATATTTTCCGTAGAGAAAACGCCTAACTGGTTAAATCTGACGTCAACAACTGTATGTGTCACATCATTAGGTATTTTCCCAACAAGAATAGAGTTGACAAAGCCATCATTGGATACAATATAGTTTAATGGTGTAAATATACGACCTGCTCCAACATTCTCACCTATTTTAAATCCCGTCTTTGCAAATCCGCTTGTCTCGTTAAATCCATAATTCGCATAATCAACTATTGCTTGCTTTATTTCGTCGTCATTAAATCTATTATTACTTGATATTTCAACCTTGACATATATCGTAATAAACTCAGGCCGATAGAAAGTAATACTTATTGGATTCCCGCCCGGAGTGACGGTGTCTATTGCTATCTTATTTGGGAATGAGTTATATCGATTTAATCCGCATCCTGGGTTTTTCTTTGTTGCTATAGCAAGAGAGATGCTTTCAACCTCCCCGCCATCCACAAATATTGCCATCGAGTGGCCGAACACCCCATTTTCATCAGTCAGACTGTCTTCATTTTCGTAAATTCTAGCTTGCTTGACGCTATCAATATTGGCTAATGATGCATAAATATTGTCTATCTGATTTGATCCGGGGAGCGCAACAGACTCGTTCCGGCGAATACGAAACGCATCATTACTTTCTTCACTTAAGCCGATTGATGCCGGAGCATCATTAGTAACTGCTGTAACCCCGCCAACGGGTGAGGCGATGATTGTTAAATTGTTACTATTAGCTGCAAGCCCTCCCATATCCATGCATGTTACGTTTACCTTAACTGTTCCAGTGCCGCCAATCGTAGTATCAACATCCGTCGCCCATAGCGTGTTTGTTACGCGGTTTCTAACCAGAGTACCTTTCGGGATAGGCGTCAGATCTGCACCACTAAAAGTAACCGTCGCTGTCGAGTGTGTCGCGTCTTGTCTCTTTATTCCTGCGAATGCGGCAATACGGTCAAGTTGCTGTCCAATTGCTGAGTTTGGGTCGGCTGAATGATATGAATTAACGACAGCTTCATCTATGTTCGCCAGTGTTTCGCACCACGCAGCAATAGCAAGTCCGTCAGGAGACTCAGGATTAATATTCCACCCATCATCTATATCAAGATAGCGCTGGCGCATAGCGTCAAGATACTCACTCAGCGTTGTTCCTATTACCCCATGTTTTGTTATTTCTGCCATTAAATAATTTCCTCATCAAACAAAAATTCGAATTGTTCGTTATTTATGTCAATCAGCGAGGCATAAATGGTTATTTTTCTCGTCTGCATATCTGCGTTAAACTCAAACCTTGTCAGCCCCATTACGCCGGGAGTGGTAATGATTCTCTCTTTGATGTTAGCAGCGGCAATATCGAGAGACGTTTTACCCAAAATACTTTGAAACCACGGCGTCCCTTCCGTCATATTTAGAAAGTATTCGCCGAGGAATAATTTAAGTCGGCAAATAACTGCCTGCCGGGTGGATTCTTTGCCGACTGCAAAGTGATCACCGTGTGTAACAATGTCGCCATCTTTGAAGTTACGGATCATTATTTTGGCCTCTCAGTACTTCCATTACCATTTTGGACGCCGCCGTGGACGTGGCTCTCAAAATCTATACTGCCAACTTTCAACCCACCGCTTTGCACTTCAGTAGAGCCATTGAGTGTTGTTGTTGAATTGCTAGTGAAGTTAACGCCGTTATAAATCATGCCGTCAGCGGTCAGAGATAGTTTGGAACCGCCCACTGATAACGTTATTCCACCGTCGTTCATGTGAAATAAAACGCTCCCGTCTTTATTGCTCATCCCTACACCTGAAACGGGCAATCCGGGAATGACAGTTTGCATAGAGCGGTAGCCAGGTGAGAAAAATGCATCTTCAGGCGCGAACATTCTCATTTCGTGCGGAGCTACTGGGCCACCCTGATCAATCCATGTATCGATAGCGCGGTGGCTAAAATGAATTAACCCTTCGGTGCCTGCTGGTAACTCATGAAATACTGACCAATTTCCCGAACCAGAAAAATTAACGGGGACATTAGTTATTACTGGGATAGTTACAAATGACTCACCTATTTTTCGCTGAATACCACATTCGATCTGTGCTCGCTGATTTGATGAGTTGTAAGATATTATCTTTCCGGGCAAGCAGACCATGATGGGTGACAGTGCGGAACGCTTAACTTCATTCATCGCCGCCAGCATGGGGTTTAATTTAGAGTCACTGTGTGCCACTTGCTGCCCCTCCCGTCTGTAAAAATGACTTTGTCGTGGTTTTCCACTCATCATGATAAAAGTCACCGTTATGAGAAATGCTCAATACTGTAAACTGCCCCTTGGATATAAGCTCTCTATATGGGGTGTTATACATGTCGCTAAAATTAAACTGGTCATGTGTCCGGTATATTTTAATTTCATCTGCTGGCTTTATAAGATGGTTTAATTTCACGTCTACTTCGAGAGATTGGAGATAAAACCTCGGTATTCCTTCCATACCATTATTCTGAGATATTTCATGAATAACGTGCGATCTTGATGCGCCATGGCGAGTAATGACCAGCTTCGACCCATCAAAGTAATGACTGAAATCATAATTTCCAGATAATTCAATTAAAAAGTCTTTTGAGTTAACGCACCGTGTTTTACCCTTTATAGCCAGTGGTAAGTCAGAAAAATCGCCAATTATTTCCAATGATAGCCCAAGTGTTTCAGCCGTATCACTAATCATGTCTAGGACTGGCGTATTCTCTCCCCACGATTTTGAGATAAAGGCATTCTCTCTGTTTCTAAAAAGGGCGCGACAATAAAAACGAATGTACGTATTTACACCATCACGCCCGGTTTCAAAGTTATTTATCTGCCCATGAAATATAACGCCAATATCATCATTGTATCCTGCTGATAGTGTTATGGAGTCATATTCCCTGTATATGCGGCTTCTTGTTTCTTGAGAGACCCCATAAATGGTTATTCGACCAAGCGCATCATGATTGTTTGGTATACCCTCTATGCCGAAAGTTATTTGCATTGGTGGTGAAAATGTCAAATCCTCACCACCTCCACTTGATTTAATCGTTAGCTTATAGTTTCTACCAAACAATTCTCCACTCATTGCGGATACCATTTTAATTTATTATTAACGCCCAAGTTGGCGATTGTGGCTGATTCCCCATCCAGTGATATTTTCCCAATATTGGTATTAATGCCTGATAGCAAATCAATACCTACGTGCAATGCACGACCTAGTGCTATTGGGGTTCCATTTGCATCATGAATATCGACAGTAAAATACCCGTACCGAGTAAGCCACCGCAAATAGAACCAGAGATTAAAATCACCTACGGTTACTGTTAATTTTTGATAAGCCAGTCCATTAGTTAGAGGGATAATTTTCATTGAGCTATCACCTCTCCTCTATTAACTATAGATTGCCCTTGAGTTGTTGCGCTATCATTCGCTGGGAGATTAGCGTTGTTAATTTCTGCTTTGCTATTTTTATTGATAATAACCAGTTGTCTCATTTCAACAACCAGCTCAAGCCCAACTTCATTCTCTTTATTGGTTTCTTGTCGAGTGCTGGTTATGATCATGTTGGTATAGCTGCCTTTTGAACTTACAACAGTCATAACGGCGCTTTCCCGCTGCTTGCTACGAATTGCCTCAAGTACAGTCACGGAGCGTTTTGATGAAGCAGTTGAAGCAATCCCAAGGCCAATGGATGCGCCAAGACCCGCCAGCGCTGCCGCACCACCAGATAGCATAGATGTGGCTATTCCCGCCGTAATACCAGCCCCAATGCCAAGCACTCCAGATAACTCACCCGCCTCCGCCATCAGTGTTTTTATCGGGTTATCTGAGACACTTACGGTCATGGTCAGGTACATAGGGCGAGTTACCGCGTTATCATTAGCCGTGCTGGCGTTCTCAAGCGGATATTCGCTAACATCGGTCTGTAGTTCGCTGCTTTCTTCCAAAATTGCGTCAAAAAAAATCCCGCCGATGTCTGGGCGGGTTTTAGTAAATATGCCGACAATACTCATTGTGAATTTGTCCTTACTGAAAGGGCCAGTTCGTTACATGCATCACCGAGGCATTCCTCAACAATAGAGCGTGTCTTTTCGGCATCACCCGCTTCATTTATCGTGATGACGGGCGCAAGTGTTATCTTCGTTAGGGTGCCGCTAGCAGACCCACTATGGCGCTGTGGCTCTGGAGGCGTATTGCGGCGAGAATAATAGCTCTCCATCTCCTCTGGGCTGCGTGTGGGCTGAGCATAACGGGATGATGGGAGCGACGCCCACTCGTTACCCAGTCCGGCTGTAGCTGAGCTGAAATCTCCGTTTGCGACGTTATCAAGTTGCCCACGTCGATTTATCAGGTATATCGCCGCCAAGTCCTGGCTTTCAGGCGAGAAGTCAGTTAACCCAAGCGCATTGGCTGCGCTATCCCATGTCTGCCGAGTAAATTGATAGCGACCTGCTGCCGAAGTTAGGTTGTTCTTCCCGTCTGTTTGTTTGAATGGCATTAATTCTCGTGGATGATCGGTATTGTCTGAGAACTGCCCCCCGCCAAATTTTGTGTTATATCCACTATTGGGGTATTTATCTGTACCTTCAGCTTTGGCTATCACATCAAGATAATGCAACACATTTGGATCATTACGATATTGTTCCATGTCGCGCACTGATGCCGTGGGTTTATGTGCGCTTTGCCCTCGCTGTACAGGCTCACTAGCAACTGGAGCTAGCGGGTCGAGCGATCTGTCACCCTGCTTCCGGTTTGCCCAAGAGTTTTCGATACCCAGCCACTTCAACCCATCGCCTACACCGCGCTTCGCATGGCGGGTGTTGTAGTCCCATGATGATTTTGCACTATTAGCAATATTTTCTCTGTCGTCATACAAATACTCCGCATATGCAGCAGCACCGACTATAGGTAGGTATTTAAGAAACATTCGCCCGCCTTTCTCCATAACTCGTATGGCTACCAATGCCCCAATACCTTTAGCCATTAACTCTAGTAAAGGTATCGCCTCATTGAACTCCTCAACAATCCCTTGCTTATTATCAACAAGCCAGCTATCAGCTCGCTTTACCAATGCAGTGATACTTTCAGTAAGTGGGCCGCTTAATTCACTAGCCAATCCATTTACGTTAGTTGTTAGCTTTAAAAGCGCGTCATTGTAGTCATCAGCTATTTTTATAGCCTCAGGGGTTATTTGTTGACCGCGCTTGTTGTAATCATCAAATTGCTGGTTTACCCACTGAGGGC
The DNA here is from genome assembly GCF_001152565.1 of Yersinia pekkanenii. Taxonomy (GTDB): domain Bacteria; phylum Pseudomonadota; class Gammaproteobacteria; order Enterobacterales; family Enterobacteriaceae; genus Yersinia; species Yersinia pekkanenii. The sequence goes on from NZ_CQAZ01000016.1 coordinate 95,474, forward strand.
CATTAGATAAAACATCTTGATCAACAGGCGTCAACGCCATACCTTGTCCAAACATCCTCTTCTGGTCAGCATTCATGCCTTGCATGGCTTTTGATGTCCACATCATTGCTTCGTGTGGGTTTGTGATGTTAATTAAGTCATAAGGATTTATGCCAGCCTGCCTTAGAGCTTTTTCATCAATTTGACCTGCCTTTGCTTTGTCGCGCAGATTATTAAATTTCTCTATCGCGCCCATGGCATCCTGAACTTTCCCACCCATTTGTTCATATGCAAATCCCCAGCGAAGGACATTATTTGGGTCAATAATATTACGGCGAGAAAAACGGTCTATTTCAGAAACGAACCCGGCAAACTGTCTCGTTAATTTATCAAAACCAAAACCAGCAGTTATCGATGCTGCAAGCTGAAGCATATTATCGGTTACGCCTTTAAATGCTGAATTAGCATCATCAAAACTTTTCTTATCGGTTTCCAATCCAAGGGAAACAAGTAAGGAATCAATTGTTTCTGACATATAAACCTCGTTGTATAGGCGTAAAAAAACCCGCACTTAGCGGGTTCCTTGAGTCTGCTGGCATAATTATTAGTGTGTTATTTTTCTGTATTGAAACGCTGTCAAAGCCCACATTCCAAAATCAATCCATTCAATAATCGGCACCTTCGATTAGTATTATCAAATCTGTTAACGAGTGAGGGTGGCATTTGCAATTGGCTTCCCATAAGCTAGGGAAATTAACTGATATAGGATATCGTTTATCTTTATTTTTCTTGCACCAATCACAACATCGATGGTCTATAATTACTGACACTTTATACATTTCCGCACCACATGAAATTAATTTATTATATCGATTAATTATGGCACTTCTTGCTCTTGCTCTATGGTATATACCATCAATGATAGCATTCTGTTTTTTTATTGTTGTAGTATCAACGCTAGGATGAATAAATTTAAACAATTCCATCTTTTTATCTTTGGCCCTACACTCATCAGTGTAAAATTTAACAAGCGCATTCTCTCCTCTATTATCAAAATCAGGACTACGTAACACCTCTTCAACCAGAAACGGCTTAATATCTAAAATTGTCGAGGGTATTTTATCCTTAACTAATCTCCTGTTTTTTTTCTTAAACAACCATCCCAGCAACATCACTAACCCCCCCACACAATTTACAAGTGGAAATATCCTACCATCGGTTGACGCCTAGATCACGCAGCATGGCTACCTTTTATCCGCACCTTTTTTAAGCCTTTCTACCTCATTCTCTAATACGGCAATCCGTTCAGCAATGCTTGCCATATCTAGTGGTTTGACATCTTTGTTCTTTTCTACCCATGCCTCTATTGCTGCGACCATTTCAGCATTTGCCGATCTGCCATTAACGTCAGCTAGTTCAGCCACCCTTTCCTTAAGATTGAGTGGCAGTCGCAAGTTAACCTGTGGGTGCTTATATGCTCTTTCAGACATGATTACCCCTCTATATTTCCTATAGAGTAGATGCGTACCTATTGACTATCAATACATACCTAAATACTATGTATGCGTACCAACTACATAGGAGTGAAGAAATGAAAGTAAAAACACTGCGGGTACCATCATGGTTAGAGGATGCAATGGAAACCCTAGCCAAGAAAGGCGATAGATCATTTAGTAAAGAAGTCGTTAGGGCTATGAGAGAGCATGCAGAAAGAAACGGAATAAAATGCCCTGAATAAACGAAGCCCCAACTGCTTGAACAGTCAGGGCCTCTAATTTGTCCGCACCGCTTAAGGAAACGAACATGACCACTTTAGCAAAAACTGTATCAACAAACACGCAAAGCCGTGCAATATCTGCTGATAGCTTGCCAAGCATATCGCATAACAGTGTTCCAGTTATCACCACAGAATTGCTGGCGAATTTATATGGCACCGTACCTATTCGAATTCGTCAGAGCCACAAGCGTAACTCCGACCGTTTCATTTGTGGTAAGCACTATTTCAAACTGGAAGGGAAGGAACTTGCTGATTTGCGAGTATCATTAAGCTACTCACAAAATCCAGTCTCTCCAAAAGTTCGTGCGCTCATCCTCTGGACAGAACGCGGCGCTGCCCGTCATGCCAAGATGCTTGAAACAGATCAGGCATGGGAAGTATTCGAAAAACTGGAAGATTGCTACTTCAATGCTAAGGCAGGGGCAGCAAAACAACCTAAGCAGAAAAAATCATCATCTGATCAGCGTACGCCACTTCGTCAGTATGTTGAAAAAATGATAGCCAACAAGTCAGGTATGAAGTACCCGGCAATCTGGAGGCTAGTTCATGACCGTTTCGACGTCGAGCACATTAACCAGTTATCAGCCAGCGAATCTCTTGAAGCCGTAGAATTTCTGAAAGTAATCGAGGGTGAATTCCTCGGACGCAAAGCAGATGACAGCGGAAACCCTCCTGCTATACCGCAACATTTCAACTGTAGAGTTCTTTATACTTTCGATAGCAACGGAACAATCGTATCAGCACAACAAGCAATGGAAGATGAGCACTTAGCGAGTGCCAAGGCGTTTGCTGAAGTAATGTCAAAGAGAGGATATGCTCTTGTTAAAATGGAGGATTTCAAAAAAATATCGCTTCATCATTAACCCCACTGGCGCACGGACGCGCCAGAAAGCAAAAAGCCGCCGGAGCGGGTTCTACGCAGGTAGCTTGATTAATTAAACGGCTTTCAATGTCTTTAACACCAACCACTCATCAAAAAATTCCTCAGCCGTTTTTATAGCAACATTTGCTATCGCCTCAGTTATATCTAATGATTCAAGCTCATAATCAGCATCGGTTCTAGCTCTACGCTGTTGATCTAATTGGTAACCTAGCAACTTCATTTTGAATGTATCGTGCGGCTCTAGCTTATTTTCGGACTTATTTTTCAAGTAACCAATAAGATTAGAATGCTGGCTACCAGCATAATTGGGGCGACAGGTTAAAGAGTCACGAGCCTCATGATACATTGCATAATATGCACGTGACACTGCATTCCTAAAATCCGCTTCGCAACCATGTGAATAGCAATTTTTTGCTGACAAGAGCACTTCATTGCTAGTTATAGACATAAGAGACTCCAGGCTTCTTGTGTCTATCAGGTGTGAACCTAGCTATAAGATTGCAGTTATCAAGCCGCTCATCCATGCAAATAGCTTCAGCTAATTGCTTGTTCATTTTTACAATCATGCCTACATCATCGGTATCTATATCAACAACATAACTTCCACCACCGTCTCCACTTACTTCAATTTTTGCAGAAGGAACTTCATGTTGGGATTTTATCTTTTCAACAATAGAACCTATCAATTCATATTGTTCTGATGTGCAACCTGATTTTTCATAAGCGCTAGCCATGTCACTTAATACCTCATCTTTGTATTTCATAGCAGCCTCACGTCCCTCATCATTCGAGAGAAGGCGAATATGCTTATCCAAAAACTCATTACACAAAGATATTTTACCGAATGCATACGCCACCCCTGCCGCGTGGTACGTAAGCCATTTAGTGTCGAAGTTATTTGCCAATTCATAAATAACTCGATTCAATTTTCTAGTATTTACTTGGCGGTAAAGTATTGAACAATAAAGAGTTGCGTAGTTTGCATCACCATGTGGCAAGCTTTCCTCGAGAAGCTCAATAGCTTTATCCAACTTTGAATATGTTGCATAGGCTAAAGCCAATGTAGATACCGCTTGAAGTGATTTATCCTCGCTCAACTCATTCTTAATAATTATAAAACTTATGTCATCAAGCTTTTGATTGGCGTTCCACTTAGATGAAAGTTCATTAAATCGCTCATCTACTTTCAGTTTCGGCGAGGCCACTTTCCGTACCTTAATCTGGCATAATTTGAGACAAGTGTATTACCTGCAACCTGAGTGATCAATAAAAATGCTGGCAAAAAGAACAACAAACTAGGGTTGACAGCTATTTTTGCTGGCAAAATACCCGCATACCTCACCAACTTCCTGCCCTTCCTGCCAGCAGCAGCTATAGAATATATAGATGCTATTTACTTCGCGCCCGTTCAATAACATCAATCAACTCGTCTATCGCGTCATGCATGGCTTGTACATCTTCAATTGTGTAGGTTCCGTCGAGCATATCAGACCATTTAGCCAGAGGTGGGCAGGCGTCACCCGCACCGGTGCATGGACGCCATAGAAACCAGTCTACTCTTGAGGGTTCTGACTGCTTTTTTTGCCGTTTTCTTCCTCGTTCCTGAGTTGCCAAAAAGGGCCGATATTTTCCCTCAATACTTTACCAATCAGCACCAGATAGTTGTGTGCCTCGTCCTGAAACAGATTTTCAGCAACCGGTATGTTGTCAGCCTGTCGAACAATACAGCCATTCTTCAGACACAGTTCTTTCAGGCGATTCAGGCTGGAATAATCAATCCCAGCGAGACTGGCCAGTAATCCCATATCGGTGACGCCATCATTTATTGCTGGTAACAATCCACACTTCGCGGCGATTTGCAGCATCTCCACCTGGTCTTTAGCGGGGGAGGTTGCCCCCTCGAATACTGAGCTTCCGGCTGTTACTTCAATTTTACGGCCCATGCTTAGGTTTCCTCTGAATCAGCGAACTCGAATACGAATTGTTCATCACTCACACCACTTCTACCTGCGCGAGTTGCCGAACCACGACTCACCATTACGCCGTCAAAGCCAGCGAAGTATTCACTGGTGCCGGTTTGTGAGAATGTAAATGTGGCATCAACACCGGTTTTCTCTACAGCGATAATCTGACGGGCCTGAACAGACCCGGGGATTAGGTTTATTGTGACTCGTTTCGCTCTTGTCTGATTATCAAGACGAACAGATGTTTTACCGATACCTCGTTTTAATACTGCTCTCGGCTCTAAATCTTCAATAGTGATCGGCGGATCAGTGTCACCAAAATCATCAATAGGGATACCAAAAATAGTCAGGTTTGCACCGTCTGCACCGTACTTGTGCATAGCCATAATTTATTACTCCACGTTGACGTTAATTTCTGCGACATGCCCTGCTCGACCCAAGATGACGAGTAATGAAGTTATTGGGTATTCTGATCGCCCTGCCCGGAGTCTCCCATCCCCTTTGACTGAACACCAAATAAGCGAGTCATTGGAATACCAGCAGCACCCGCCGTCCACTCCATCAGCACAGACAACACATCACCTAAGCCACCGAATGAGATTTGATTTCGAGTAAGCGTCTCGCTGCCATCAAGCAGTGCCAGGCGAAATAGGGATTTCATCATGCCAAACGTGTTGTAACGTTTAGCTATCGCCTCATCCATATCACCAGACGACAAGTCGTTAGCTAAATTGTCTCTGTTGATCGTGTCTATATTAGCTTCAAGTATCAGTGACGCTATGCCCCCTTTTGCGGATACGGCATCCTTCACGTCCTCCATGCATCGGCGCAGGCGGCTATCATCCCACCCCCCGTTAATCATTCTTAGACGCATCGGTAAGGCTGAACCGGGGGCGCGAATGAAGTGACTGTGATGAATTTGTAGCGCCCCACCGTTAACCAAGTAATAATCTGGCTGTAGATAATTATCGGCAAGCGGGTTTGTTACATTGTATTGCTGCCCACTGATTAACATGCGATCGAGGACGAGCATTCGCTTAAGTGAACCTTTCTTTATCTTACTAAGTTCAAGCTCATCCTTGAGGCTTTGGTCTGTGAGCATCAGAACGCCAGCCCCGCCGTACAACCCAGCCCACTTAAAAGCATCCTGGGTTACTCCCTGAACATTTAATTCATTTTCTGCAAGCCTCAACGCGCTAGCATCATCAGACGAAAATGACCGCCATTCACGAGTAGCATCGTCAACTGGGGTATCGATTATTGACCTTGCGATCCAGTTCTCCGTATAAGCGGCTTCCAACTCGGCAAAATCTTGCATTGCACCGTAAACAAAATTGCTGTGCATTCGCCGATCGCGACCAGTCCCCATACCCGTCATGACGTTTGCCAGTCCATCAGCCGTCAGCCTGATGCGGGGTTTACCAAAATCTAAACTTTCACTCATCGTTAAACCCACTTATCAATGCCGATGCTGCCACCGGAAATTAACTCGATTTCTATTGCATCCATGATTGTGTCAAAGATGTCGTCATTGTCGTGACTGTCGTCAGCAGAGAACGCCGCACACTCAGTCATTGCAGTCAGCACCCAGCCCGTTGAACCCGCGAGGGTGTTATCGTCGTAATAGACAAAGGGGATTACTGCCCCAGTCTCATCGTGAGTTGCTGGCACGTAGACTTTGCCCGTTTTAATCTGTGGAATAGAGTTAAGGCAACGGACCAGCTTGTTCTGTCCTGCGCCACGAGGAATTTCTTTTATCGGGATAGATTTTCGTTTCTTCAGCGTGGTAATCAGCCCCTGCCCGGCTTGCTTATCTTCGATACCCATGTGTCTTATTGGGCAGGGCCGTTTGCGGTCGTATGACTTCCACTTATCCCAAAGTTCCTCTGCTTTCTTCAACAGGTCTTCAGGGTCCCAACGCCCACGCTCTACGTCAATAATGTAGAGATTCCCATCAACTCCCACCCCAACCAGCGTGAATACGGTGTAATCGAGATAGTCCTCAACCTTTCCACTGTTTGTATCAACGTAAATTGCGCGATAACGCAGTGGCGGAAGTCGCGTGTAAGTTTGAAACCAGTCGATATTTACAATGCCACCAGTTAGCGCCATTGGGTTCTGCTGGTACTGAGAGAGAAACGTATACCGGTCTTTTTCCCACAATGCCGCAAGGTCACCGACGTATTCCATTTGTGGCCAGTACGACCAATAACACTCACCACCAATAACAACTGATTCAGTGTCTTTTACGGTATCCCAGCACAGTGAACGCCAAGGCTCCGGAAGCCCTTGTATGTATTGATCGTTCAGTAATGCAGGTATTGCAACGTGATGAAAATCAACACCCATCCCACCGGTGAGCATAAAACCTGTTGCATCGTTGGTGTGTAGCCGCTGTTGTATCGAACAAAACGGTGTTGGGTGGTCTTTGGACTTATCACCACGCCGTGACCGAATTGTATTGACCAGTAACGTGTTAGCGCTATTTCTTCGCGACTCACTGAGCATGTCTACCGGCTTGTTATAGTCATCAAGCATCACTAAACCTGAGAACTTTTCACCGTAGTAACCACCACGTCCACCGGTTATCTGTCCATTACTGGAACGTGATATTGTCTGTCCGGTAGAGCGACCACGCTCATTAAGTATTTCCCACTCTTCAGCCTGATTAACACCAAACGAGCAAGGCCATATCTCCTGATATTCCTTACTTGCAATAATGTCGCGAGTACGGCGTGAGTTGCGCTTAACCAGTGTGTCGGCGAATGACACATTCAAGTTCCTGAACCGGTTTAACTGTCCCTCTTGAACAAGAGCATTAACGTAAGCCGGGAAGTGAATGGAGAAGAATTCTGTTTTCGTGCCACCTGGTGGAATGTTAATTATCAGGTTGCGCGGGTTAAGTCGTCCGGCGATCAGGTCATCAATCTTTGATGCCATTAAGCGGTGGTGCCAGTTAACCAGTAGCCGATCACCCTGCATCAGTTCAAACCAGATGCGAGTAAAATTAAGAAACGATTTGGAGGATTTTCGCTTTAGCGCCAAGCGCTCAAGAAATGACAAGTCACCCCATTCAATAACTTTTGCCATATCAATCCAACCCGCCTAGTTTGTCCTCCAGTGCTTTGGAGGCGGCTGCATAATCAGCATGTGTGAAGTTGACGACCTGAATAGGCCCACCATCTTTACCAGCGTGCTCAAACTTATGTTTGTTGCTGTAAGCATCGCCAACCTCTTTCGCGGCCTGCTCCATTAGCTGGGCGGTCATCGCAAAGTTTTTCATGGTCTCAGCCTTTGTCGCCATACGGTCGAGCGCCCTAAGTCGATAAGCGCGATTGGCGATTGGAATGTCGGATATTTCGGTTTGAAATCGAACTCGAGTAGAGTTGAAAAGGTCTACCCATTTCTGCCCGAGATTCTTCGCAATGGCCTTTGTCGGGTCGTATGAAGAAACCTGCTGAAGAGTCAAGGTGAGGTTGAATTCTTGTTTCACCTGCGCGACCACTTGCGATGGTGTGTCATAGCAGGCCAAGGCTTGAACTATGAAGGCTTTGACCTCTGGTTTTAGTGCAGCCATTGGTATCCTCCATGACTAACGTAATGTAACTAATCAGGCCAGTTTCAGCAGGCACGTCCCACACGCTCTCGCGATGTTGAGATTACCTATCTCGGGTTTATTGTTTGCTGCGTCAATCATCTCTTGGACTTCAACGCTTGCGCCGTATCTGCGAACCACACCTACAAACTCTTCAACGTCATGGCCACGCAGTTTCAATGCTGGTTGCCCTTCTTTGTTGAACTTGGGTGCGCCAAATTCGTCCTTTGCGTGGCTGATGTGATAAAGCTCATGTTCTAACAGTGCGCAGAACTCAAGGTCAGAGCATTGAGCGCAATAATCAGCAGCCAGGGTGATGATGAATGTCGGCACATCACCAAACCATTCGTACATCTGCTGTTCCATCCGGGCCTTTTGCCAGCCACCGGCTCTCATTGCCACCTGCTCGACTTGACCAAGAACAGTGCGGCCCTGCTTTTCAAATGCAGATGATGCCCACATGATTTTTATGGCAGCGTCAATTAAATGTCCGTGGTCGGGATTGTGTAGCTCTCCTTCGTCACTGAGTATTTGACTGTTAACCCACTCAAGCACTTCAGTGGCGGGAACCAATTCAATGTAAGGTCTGAATTCATTAACGAACGATAATGGCGGATATGGCCGCTTCATTTGTGTATCTGAATTAGCCATAACAGAATATTCCGCTGGTTGGTAAAGTCTCCCACTCGGTAGTAGTGAGACCGACATGATTGCAAACCTATATAAGATTCTGTCAAAGGCACTTGTGAGCACTTTTTGCAGAGTTTTATAAACTCACATACTCACTTGTTACCAATTCCCG
>NZ_CQAZ01000017.1 GCF_001152565.1 Yersinia pekkanenii
AAAACAAAGCAAGAAATAAGCAGTAACTAAATACCCCACCAAACCTTTACTAGAATTATATAAATAATTAAGAGAATATATTTATTAGCAGCATAAAAGACTATAAAAAAGGCGCTACTATTTCGCGCCTTTATATTATTATTGAGAGTTATCGATTAACGACAAAATTTCAATCACGTCCAGCCAACCATGTTGACCACATACTGGGCTATCTTTAAGCCAACGGCGTAGCATATCTAAAGCCAGCATAGCGCTGCTCTCCTGCCGTATCCGCAAGCCATGACGGCTGGCCTGATAGCGTACTGTCTGAGCAAATACTCCATTGGGTGTATGTAACGCCACACTCAAGCAATCGTTTTGCATCGCACTCACGGCTAATACTATCTGCGCGCCACACAGCATGGATAATGATTGTGCACGGCTGGCTACCTCAGCTAAGGGTTCCTGACAATGAGCCGGTAACAACTCACCACCCACCAGCGGTGCAGCAGCACTCTGCAACTGCCAATGCATCAGCCCGGCAGTAAATTGCTCACTGACGGCCAGCAGCAGCCCACGTTGGGTCAATTGTTCCGCCAGCAGTGCCGGTAATCCCTGAGTGCCTTCGAATATCGTGCTATCGCCAGCCACCTGTCTTACCTGCTGCCATACCTGTTCCATCGCCGAACGTTGCGAGGCCGGTCCGGTTAGCTTCAATTCAATAATCGGCGCGGATGAACGATAGCCTAACACCACACCGTCAGGCAGTAACAGCGGGTCCAGCTCTTGCGCCAAATCACTTTCTGAACGGCCAAAGGTGGTCATACGCAAACACAATGGCGGCTCAGCCACCTCAAAATGTTGACGTAAACGTGGCATGATCTGCTGTTCTACCATCACTTTAAATTCTGACGGCACACCGGGCGTGAAAAACATCAAACATTTATTCAGACGTAGCGCAAAACCACATGCCGTGCCAACGGGGTTATCCAGCATTTCTGCATTTGCGGGAATATGGGCTTGCTTACGGTTGGTCGATGACATCACCCGGCCGCGCTCATTGAAGAAAGCCTCCATACGCGCAATCCACTCCGGGTGCTCAATCAACTCCGTCCCTGCCGCACGCGCCGCCGCCAATGCACTCAGATCATCACTGGTTGGCCCCAGGCCCCCATTCACAATCAACACATCAGCGACCCGGCTACGCTCTGTTAGCACCTCGATAAGAGCCGAGAGTGAGTCACCAACAGTTTCCCTGCTGCTGATCGGCAAACCCTGATTAAATAAATAATCGGCCAACCAGGCCGCATTGGTATCGATAATCTGCCCATGTAGCACTTCGTCTCCGGTACTCAACATCTCAACTCTGATCATTTTCTTCTCCGTTGGCGCTTATACATTTACTTTATGAACCTCACTGCAGAAACACAACGGTTATCCATCATCAGGATAAATAACCCCGATAAAAGCCTATTGTTCAATACCTTCATAATCGTAATGATAAGTTTACATAACCCGTAACGTCGATTTGACACAAACGAGCTAATCCTCTACTCTGCTGCGCTTTATAATGCTAACAAATTGTCATCCAGTAGAGGAAAGCGTGAAGAATCGCACTCTGGGCAGTATCTTTATCGTTGCCGGCACCACGATTGGTGCAGGTATGTTGGCTATGCCACTGGCCGCCGCGGGAGTGGGCTTCGGCGTCACACTGATTTTATTAATTTCTTTATGGATATTAATGTGTTATACCGCATTACTGCTGGTGGAAGTTTATCAGTATGAAGCAGCCGATACCGGGCTTGGCACCCTGGCAAAACGCTATCTCGGCAATCGGGGGCAATGGCTGACTGGTTTCAGTATGATGTTTTTGATGTACGCATTAACTGCCGCCTATATCAGCGGCGCCGGTGAGTTACTGGCAACCAGTATCAGCCAATGGACGCAACAATCGTTTCCGACCTCGCTTGGGGTGTTGCTGTTCACGTTGGTGGCCGGTGGCGTGGTCTGTATCGGTACCCATTCAGTCGATCTATTCAATCGCATCTTATTCAGCGCCAAAATCATCTTTTTGGTTGTGATGCTGGCACTGATGATGCCGCATATCGAAAAAACCAACTTACTGACATTGCCACTGGAACAAGGGTTGGCGCTTTCCGCTATTCCGGTGATTTTCACCTCATTTGGCTTCCATGGCAGCGTGCCAAGTATTGTCAATTATATGGGTGGCAACATTCGTAAGCTGCGCTGGGTGTTTATTATCGGCAGTGCTATCCCGCTAATTGCTTATATCTTCTGGCAGTTGACCACGCTTGGGGCGATCTCGTCCCATACCTTTATGGGCATTCTGGCACAGCAAGCCGGGCTGAACGGTTTACTGCAAGCGGTGCGTGATGTGGTGGCGTCGCCACATGTTGAGCTGTCGGTTCACTTGTTTGCCGATTTAGCGCTGGCAACGTCATTCCTCGGGGTGGCGTTAGGGTTGTTCGATTATTTGGCTGATCTTTTTAAACGCCGTAATTCAGTCCGTGGCCGTCTGCAAACCGGGTTAATCACCTTTACACTGCCACTACTGTTTGCGCTGTTTTACCCACGTGGCTTTATTATGGCGCTAGGTTTTGCCGCAGTAGCCTTGTCGGTTTTGGCTTTGATTCTGCCTGCCATGCTGGTGTGGAAAGCACGTAAAATTCATCAGGGAAGTTATCGGGTTTGGGGCGGGAAACCAGCACTGGCGGCGGTATTTGCCTGCGGAGTGATGGTGATCGGCATTCAGGTGGGGATTGTCACCGGCGCATTACCTGCCGTCGGCTAATCTAATCCACCAGTAAAAGGGCGCATATCTTCACAGAAATGCGCCCTTTTTTATAGAAAATAGTATTAAATTAAAATGCTAAACCGGCACCGATATACACGCCGTCGGCCACACGGTTATCCCGATGACCTTCTTTGCCTTCCATATTGATATAGCGATAACCGACATCAACAGTTAATGGGCGGAATACATTCCAGCGCAGGCCACCGTTGGCTTCACTGTAGGATTTCATCCCGCTGGTCAGCTCTTCAGGGGCAAAATAACCTTCACCGTACAGGGTGAACGATTTGTTGATGGGGTAAGTTAACCCACCGCCAATAGCCACCGCGCCACCACTGCTACCATCCTCTGGTGACATATAGATGCCTTTGCCGCCTACCGTTGCCATCATCGGTCCTAGCGGTAGATTGAAGCCCAAGCCCAGCCCATAAACGTCACCATCGTGATCACTGCGCGTCCAGTTACCACTGATAGCCAGCCCGCCGGTGTTAGTACCCAAGCCAAAACCTAAATTGGTGTAATCACTGCCGACTTCACCATTAAAACTCACCGCACTGGCTGAACCTGCCACAAACAGCAGGCTAGCTGCACACGCGATTAAATGCTTATTCATATTTTTCTCTCGTTATTCGTGATGTCACCCATAAGCAAACTCCGGCTGACAGGTTTTTCCTGCCTGAGTTTAACCGAAAAAAACACCATAAACATACGTAAAACCGATTAAATAGCACAATATTTCAAATGATTGTAAATCACCATACGATTGAAATGCCCTATGTGAGCAATGATAACGATAAGGTTTACCTATTTGCTGAATACGACCAATAAGGCTACAACTAGTGTGGAGATCAAAGAATAACCTCTTGTTGTTGTTTAAATTATTATCTTGTCAATTAGGATTTTGGCGCGATGTAATGCTTTAAAGTACCCGAGAAAGCAATCAGTTCAACCGCGATACTGGAGAAAATAATGAGCAAAAAGAAAGGATTAACGACCGCAGCGGGCGCACCCGTTGTTGATAATAATAATGTCGTTACGGCGGGCCGACGTGGCCCAATGTTACTGCAAGATGTGTGGTTGCTGGAAAAACTGGCTCATTTTGATCGTGAAGTGATCCCTGAGCGCCGTATGCATGCTAAAGGCTCCGGTGCCTACGGTACCTTTACCGTGACCCACGATATTAGCCAATTTACCCGAGCAAAAATTTTTGCTGAGATAGGTAAACAAACCGAAATGTTTGTCCGATTCTCAACGGTGGCCGGCGAGCGTGGTGCTGCTGATGCTGAACGTGATATCCGTGGCTTTGCCATGAAATATTACACCGAAGAAGGTAACTGGGATTTAGTGGGTAACGATACACCGGTATTCTATTTACGTGACCCATTGAAATTCCCCGATCTCAACCACGTTGTCAAACGCGACCCTCGCACAAATCTGCGTAACCCAACGTATAAATGGGACTTTTTCTCCCAACTGCCCGAATCTCTGCACCAGCTCACTATCGATTTCAGTGACCGTGGCCTGCCAAAATCTTATCGCCATATGCACGGGTTCGGCAGCCATACCTTTAGTTTTATCAATGCCAATAATGAGCGTTTTTGGGTTAAATTCCACTTCCGCTGCCAACAAGGCATTGAAAACCTTATGGATGACGAGGCTGAAAAACTGATCGGCACCGATCGCGAAAGCTCTCAACGTGATCTGTATGAAGCCATTGAGCGCAAAGACTACCCGCTCTGGAATCTGCAAATTCAGGTGATGCCAGAACATGAAGCATCACAAACTCCGTATAACCCGTTCGACCTGACCAAAGTATGGCCGCACGGTGATTATCCCCTGATCGATGTCGGTTTCTTCGAACTGAACCGTAATCCAGAAAACTATTTTGCCGAAGTTGAGCAAGTGGCATTCAACCCAGCCAACGTGGTACCGGGTGTCAGTTTCTCACCTGACCGTATGCTGCAAGGCCGCCTTTTCTCTTACGGTGATGCTGCACGCTATCGTTTAGGTGTGAACCATCATCAGATCCCGGTGAACGGTGCCAAATGTCCGTTCCACAATTACCATCGTGACGGTGCAATGCGGGTCGATGGTAACAGTGGCAATACCGCGACTTACGAACCGAACAGTTTTGGTTTGTTCCAGGAGCAACCTGATTTCAGTGAACCGCCGTTGACGCTGGAAGGTGCCGCTGGCCACTGGGATCACCGCGAAGATACTGATTACTTCTCACAGCCACGGGCGCTGTTTAATTTGCTCAGTAAAGAAGAACATCAGCGGATGTTTACCCGCATTGCCGGTGAGCTATCACACGTTCCGGAAGAGATCCAACACCGCCAGATAGCGTTGTTTACACAGGTTCACCCAGATTATGGCAATGGGGTGAAGCAGGCTCTTGGATTAAATTAGCGTTTTTTATCACTATTAGTGATTGGGTTCGGTTGTTAAAGCAACCGAACCGAACATCAATTGGCTATAAATTAACAATAAAATCAAATACATCCCGCCGTGACACCTTAATCCCTCCCAGCTTAAGCTCCCCCGGTAAGCGGTAAAAAACCACTGGGCGCTGGAACACCGCCAATTGCGGCGCTAACCAATCCGACAAACTCATGTCATCCACATCATCGGCGGCATCTATCACCGCGACGGGTCGGTGACCGAACTCACGGTCAGCAACAGGGATAACAAAAGCCTGCTGCACCCCCGGATACTGCAACAAAACTCGCTCAATATCTTCCGGCTGAATCCCCTCACCACCACTGAAAAACAGGTTATCCAGTCGCCCAATAATACGTAACTCACCTTGCTGCCATACCGCACGATCACGGGTATGGAACCAACCCTCATGGTCAGTTATCGGCCGTAACTTACCCTGTTGCCAATACCCTGCCGCAAGGCAATCTGCTTTCACCCACACTTCATCTTCAACCAGTTTCACCTCACGCCCAGCCAGCGCCACACCAACACCGGGTAAACCATCAGCGCGTTTGGCGCACACGGTGGACGCTAATTCCGTCAGACCATAGCCACACCAACAGCGGATACCACGGGCCTCGGCTTGCTCGGTCAATGCCGTTGGGATAGTCGCGCCCCCCAGCAGCACTTCTTTCAGCGTTAAGTGAGTGTCAGAATTCGCCAGCAAACGCCACAGTTGGGTTGGCACCAATGATGCGTGGCTACATCCGGCCAGCGCATCAGACAACGAGATCCCATGTTGCACCACCAATATTGCTCCGGCACTTAACCAGCGCCAAACAATGCCCTGCCCCGAAACATGAAATAGCGGTAACGACAGCAACCAACTGTCAGTCGCGGTGAAATGCATCAACTGCAATACGCCATCCGCACTGGCCAAATGAGCCGCCAATGTATGCACTGCTGCCTTGGGTAAACCCGATGAGCCGGAGGTTAATGTCATGGTCGCCAGCCGTTGGCTATCCCACTCTTGACTCAGCACCGGTGGATTAACGCGGCGGACCTCAAGTGGCGTCAGTGAAAATGATGCCGGAAGTGGATCTGCCAGATTCAACATAAAATCGATATCTAGCGGCGGTAAGAGTTGTGTCAGCAACGCATCAGGCAATTGAGGATTTAACGGCAAAACACGCGCGGAACACTGTAATGCCGCCAAATAAGCCAATAGCAGTGAATAACTGTTTTTACCGCGCAGCACCACGCCGCTGCCAGCAACCACCCCCTGCTGTTGAAAACCTGATGCCAGGCTATCAATATCGGCGACCAATTGCTGCCAACTGATCAGTTGCGAACCCGAGCGAATGGCTATCGCGTGGGGCCGCAGATTAGCCCAGTGGTGCCAGGGAGAAGCGTTTTTCCAAGGGCAATGATTCAACTGCGCCATAGCACGTCCAGTTGATCCACCGTTATTAACGGCAACTGACTCTCCGGCCATTGACGCACCAGTTGCGCTTGCATCAGGTTCAGCGTATCCAGTCCCGGAACTGTCGCCGGTGTTAACCAATGTGCCAGCCGTGCCAATTGAGTTAAACCCAAACTCGATTCGATACTGGAGCTGATAACTGCCACCAGTCCCACCTGATGCGCTTGCTGCACTAGCTGTTGGCAACGCGCAATGCTGCCCACCAGCGTCGGCTTGATAACAATCGCCGCCACACCCGGTTCGGCTTCAACCCGAAAATCAGCCTCGCGCACACTTTCATCCCAGGCGATGGCGATACCCGTGTCACGGGCAAACTCGCGTGATTCAGCGCGGGTTTGGCAGGGTTCTTCCAGAAACGCGATACGTGAGCGCAGTTCAGGATTAACATACCGGGCAAATCCGTCGGCTTTCGCCCGTGTCCAACTGCGATTGGCATCCAGCCGTAATGTCAGGTCGGGCAAGGCCTCCAGCAGCACATTAACAATCATGCCGTCACGCACTGCTTCATACAGCCCCACTTTTACCTTGGCGACCTTCTCGCCGGGAAGAGCCTGTAGCACGGCAAATAGCTCATCGGGATCACCGCTACACAACGGGGCTTTGCGATAATCCGCCGCCAGTGGCAACCGGCTATCGAGTTCCGCCAGAGCACAACTGAGACCAAAAGCCACTGAAGGCAGCGCATCAATCTCAGGTTCCGCACCGCCCACCCAGTTTTGCAGCCAATTTTGGGCCACAACCTGCGCTTCTGTCAGGGTTTCCTGGCTAAACTCCGGTAAGGGCGCAATTTCCCCCCAACCGGTCAGTTCGCCTTGTTGTAACTTAACCAACAGCCCATCGCGGCTTTTCAGCCGCTGATGACGCAGTATCACCCCGGCTTCCATCGGGATGCTATAGCGGTAAAGCGTGGCCGCGCGCATTACGGATTACGCTTAAATTTGCTGAAGTCCGGCTGGCGTTTCTCATTGAATGCGTTACGCCCTTCCTGACCTTCGTCGGTCATATAAAACAGCATGGTGGCGTTCCCGGCCAACTCTTGTAAGCCTGCCTGCCCATCACAGTCCGCGTTAAGCGCCGCTTTCAAGCAGCGCAGTGCCATTGGGCTGTTCTGCAGCATTTCACGGCACCAGCGCACAGTTTCGCGTTCCAACTCAGCGATGGGCACCACGGTATTGACCAGCCCCATATCCAATGCTTGTTTGGCATCATATTGGCGGCACAGGAACCAGATTTCGCGCGCTTTTTTCTGACCGACAATACGCGCCATATAGGCAGCACCCCAGCCACCATCGAATGAACCGACTTTTGGCCCGGTCTGGCCGAAAATGGCATTATCTGCCGCGACGGTGAGATCACACATCATATGCAATACATGGCCGCCGCCAATAGAATAACCGGCTACCATTGCTACCACCGGTTTCGGGCAGGTACGGATCTGGCGCTGAAAATCCAGCACGTTCAGATGATGAACGCCGCTGGTATCTTTATAACCACCGTAGTCGCCACGGACTTTCTGATCACCACCGGAACAGAACGCTTTGTCGCCTTCGCCGGTCAAAATGATCACGCCAATGTTGTCATCATAGCGAGCATCGGCCAGCGCCTGAATCATCTCTTTAACCGTTAACGGACGGAATGCGTTACGCACCTGTGGGCGGTTAATGGTTATCTTGGCAATACCATCGCTGGATTTGTGATAGCGAATATCTTCAAACCCGGCGGAGCAATCCTGCCAGTCGATGGTGGCGTACAGTTGTTCTTCGCTCGGATAAAGCATAATAAGCATTCCTTTAACGGGAGAGTGTTAACAATGAGGACTGTGATAAAAATGACTGCACCTGCGCAGCAAAAGCACCGGGATTGGCCCGATGAGCATTGTGTCCGGCGCGGGCCAGAATACGTAATGGCAACTGGTATTGTTCAGCTAATTGCTGGAATTTATGGTCACGATCGCCACACAAATAAGTGTATGGCACCGTGAGCCGTTGCAGGGCTGGAAGCAGCCAAGGCTGATGCCCAAGTGAGGTTGCTTCAAGCATATCCGCCACTGCCGGGCCGTGATTATTGGCACGTAATGACACCAATTGCTTACGTTGCTGCCTATCTAAATCAGCAAACACCGCCTGCTGATACCAGTCAGCCAGCACCTGTGGCAAAGGCTCGAGGCGAAAACGCTGTGCCCACTGGTGGTCATGTTGTAACCGGGCTTGACGCAATTCATTGCTTGCCAAACCGAGGTTACCCCCTTCCACAATCAGCCCCTGTAAGCCGTGATGGCTACCATAGCAGGCGTGGTACATCGCGATCCTGCCGCCTAAAGAATAGCCTGCCAGCCAATATTGACGAATGCCGTTAGCCTGCAATGTTTGTGTAAGCTGGTGGCTGATATCAGCAAAACTGTGGGTGGTCTGAGAGAGCGACTCACCGTGGCCCGGCAGATCTACCAGCAATGAGGGCATGTCACCACACAACTCGGCCACCGGCTGCCAGTCCTGGCCACTACCCAATAAACCGTGCAACCACACCACCCACGGCCCGGTATGTTGCTGCGTGGAAGATGGCAGGTGAGAACCGAGTTTGCGGCAAGCCAGCGTCATAATTGCGCCACCTGTTGTGCCAATTGTTGTAATGTTTCCGCCCCCTGACTCGGCGGCACCTGTATTTCAATCAGTGTAACGCCCCCCTGCAACCAGCATTGCGCCACCCGTTGTTGTAGCTCAGACCCGCTATCTGGCCGGGCATAATCCAAACTAAACATGGCGGCCGCGTGCTCAAAACTGACATCTTGCGGCATGCAATAGAAGCGTTGGCGATCAGCTTCTGGTGTGGGGAGTAGAGAGAAAATCTGTCCGCCATTATTGTTCACTATCAGCAACACCATGGGGGCTGAACTTTGGCGCAACAGTGTCAGCGCATTGAGATCATACAAGGCAGACAAATCACCGACAATCGCCAGCGTCGGCTTGGCGGTGGCACGCTGAACACCCGCCGCAGTTGATAACAAACCATCAATACCACTGGCCCCACGGTTACTGTAAACCGGATAACCGGCTGGCAGTTGACCTAACGCATCAATCAGACGAACAATTAAGCTGTTACCGACAAACAACTGACCATTATCCGGCAATAATGTCGCCAGATGATGCGCTACTGCCGCTTCGCTGAATTGCTCATTCAGTGTTTCAGCAACATGGGTTTGTGCACTCTCTGCCCATACGGTCAGCTCACTGGCCCACGGCGTGCGAGGTTGAGCCGGATGCTGCGCCAACCACTCATCCACCGGTGAAATGATTCTACGGCCACGATGATTGGCCGGATCAAGACGGCCCGGTATCTTATCGACTAACCAATACTCTTGCGGCTGACATTCAGCCTGCCATTGCAACAGGCGTTTTCCGGTCAGGCTGCTACCAAATTGCAGCACAATCTGTGCCTGAGCGAGGATTTTTTTAGCGGCGGGATGCCCCAACCATAAGTCAGCACAAGGCAGCGGCTGACCGGTTTGCGATAGCACATCACCAATCAGTGGCCAGCCCAGCGATGCTGCCCATTCGGCCAGTAATTGCCCCTCTTGCGCCATCATCCGTCCGGCTATCACCACCCCGCGCTTTTGCCGCCAGAAAAACCAATCTGCCTGCTGACTTTGTGGCACCGATAAGGATTGGCGCAACCACGGATGGCATCCCTGCCACCAGTCACCTAAAGTAGCAGACCAGTCAGCATAGGCTTGCGCATCTCCGCCATATAAGGGTTCCGCGAACGGGCAGTTAATATGCAGACCACCGTGTTGCAATTGCGCCATGGCATTATCAAGGGTAGAAACCAGCCAACTGGCGGGGATATCGGGTGTCGGGCGCGGCAGGTTAATGCTTACGCTGGGGTAGCTGGCAAACAGCCCTGGCTGACGGATAGCCTGATTAGCGCCGCAATCGATCAATTCCGGCGGACGATCAGCGGTCAGTAATATCAGGCGTTCACCGGTCAGCCCGGCTTCAATTAAGGCCGGATACAGATTGGCCACCGCAGTACCGGAGGTGACAATCACCGCCACCGGCTCGGTGGAGGCTTTCGCCAGCCCTAATGCCAAATGGCCCAGACCGCGCTCATCAAAATGGGTATGGCATATCAACGATGGATTCGCCGCCGCCGCCAGCGTTAACGGAGTCGAACGGGATCCAGGAGCAATACAGATATGACGCACGCCATGGCGGGTCAACGCTTCCAGTAGCAATGCCGCCCAACGACGGTTAAAAACACTTGTCGACATGGTTCGCCCAAAAGTCAGTTAACAGACACTGCGATCGCGATAATCAACATGAGGATAGCGCTTCATCCTGTCAAAAAAGCCCGGAGTGACTGATTAATGGTTATAAGTAAGGAAAGTGACCACAGTTTACACCTGCCGTTTAGGTGCCACAATCCAACCATATAATGAGTGAGGTTAATTACTGTATTTTATTATTTTGCTGCCGACTTCCCAGCAAGGTACGTAGCCCGGCCGCTTTATTGTTAATTTCTTGCCATTCCTGTTCCGCATCTGAACCGGCCACAATACCGGCTCCGGCATACAAATGGATCTGTTGCTCCTCTAGCCAGGCAGAGCGCAGGGCAACACTAAATTCAGTCTGTTTTGCCGAAAGGTAACCGGCAGAACCGGCATACCAACCTCGGGAAAATGGCTCATATTCTGCAATAAACTGCCGCGCCACATTGCGGGGCAGACCGGCGACTGCCGCTGTCGGTTGTAGACGTTGCAGGCAATCGGTATCGCTGACGCGGCTGAGCTGCGCATGAATGCAGCGGCGTAAGTGCTGCACTTTACGCAGGCGAATGATTTCCGGTGGCATCACATCAACTGCCGCCACCCCGCCTTGCAATCGCTGGCAGATATCATCGACCACCAGTAAGTTCTCGCGCTGATTCTTTTCATCATGCATCAGCCAATCGGCCAGTTCGCTCGCCTGCTGCTGGCTTTCCGCATTGGAAACCGTGCCTGCCAGCGCCTCGGTTTCCAAATGCAACTGCTGGCGCAGATAGAGGCGCTCAGGGCTGGAGCCAAGAAACGCCCGCCGCGCATCAAAACGTAGCATAAAGTGGAAACAATGGTGATTAACCTGACGGCTGGCGGCCATAAAGGCACCACAAGAGAGGGGCTTATCCAGCGTGAGCCGGGTAGTCCGTGCCAATACCACTTTCTCCATCTTCTGCTGCCCAATATCATCTAGCGCACGCTGAATCAGGTGACACCACTGCGGATACTCCGGCAGATGGCTGGCATGTTGAACGCAAACATCCAACTCAGGCAATGGCCTGGCAGCAACTAGTTGATCGATAAAGATAATCGCGCGCAACGCATCTTGATGCAGGGATAGATCACTGGCCAGATTAAGTGTTAAATAGGTCTGCTCACCACGACGTAATATTTCAATACGCGGCAAAAACAAGAAACTGGCCTGAACCGGTTGCTCAGCATTGCGGTATCCGTCAACCATGACGGGCTCAAAAGCATTCAAGCCCCAAATACGTAATCCGCTGAGATCCCGGTGCTGCTGAATAAAATGATCTGCTGACTGCATATCAGTGAAGAGCCAAGTTTGGCCGCAGACTGCAGCCTCTTCATGGCCTTCGCGATGGCGCCAGTAAAATTGCGGGAAATGGCATTGGGCGGCCAGCCACTCTAACAGTTGGCTACCGATTCGGCCCGGTGCGGGCACGATAATTTGCCGAATACCAGCCTGGTCAGGGAAACCGGCACGTAACTTCTGCCGTAATTCGCCCAATAAACCAGAAAGTTGTTTCACGACCACCTCGGCAAATCAACAGAAAGAGTGGGATTATACGGGGCGTGAATAATAAGAAAAGTCGGATTGAAAAGTTATTGTTAGTTATCACACTAATAGTTGATATTGATGTTTTTATATACTTAATAAGTGTTATCTGTCGGTCCAGATTTAAGGTGACTGTTTGAATCAATAATTAAGGGGCCATAGCCCCCTACTCTCGATTCAATGACTCAGCGGCGGGCAATCAATAATCCCACCACCAGCCCGACAGTTGCACCGATCCCCACGCTACACCAAGGTTTCTCACGCACATAATCATCGGTACAACACGCGAGTGCTTTTGCCCGTTTGATATAGCATTCACTGCGGCCACTCAAACGGTTCTGAACCTCCTTTAATGCTTTCTCCGCGCGGGCTTTGATTTCCTTATAGCTTTCGTCAGCAACATTGCCCGAGGAGCGCAATACTTCTTCCAACGTATCCGTCAGCATGGTTAGATCATCATCCAGCGAGGTTTGTTGTTCTTTATCTCGGTTCATATGCATTCTCCGTCAGTGAAAAAAGGGCATTTTTTAAGCATAGTCGAAAATAGTGAGCATAATATTAATTTAGGCCGAAGATGGGATTTTCAGGATTAATCTGGCGAGCATTTAACTTGCGTGGTTACAGTATCGGATCAGCCCATTAATGCGTTTGTTGGAAATACCAACATACACTTCTCACGCCAATCAATTATATTGAAAAATCTTTAATAAATTGTTGATTTATCTGAGTTAGCCTCAACGATCTTGCCCATATTACGGCCATAGAACCTCTAAAAAAAACACGACAAAACATAAGAATAATTTATTTTCAGCCACCATCACTTCGCGCAATCACCCGATCCAAGAGAAACTCTCGATGGAAAAAACGCATCTGCCACGACCATTTTAAGCGATAAAGATGGCGTTGATTTCACCCGCAGGGCAATATTTCACGCCAGCCGCAGGTGCCGGAGGGCCGGCCTGCCCTCTGCTCGGTTGAGGACACAGAGGTAAAGTAAACACGGAACGACTGACAACCGAAATAATGATCCCATACTTCAGCACCTGAATGAATATAGATAAAACTCAATCCTGCCCTACCGACTCCAAGGAACTCCGCCCTTGGCGCTCCCGCCTCGCCGCTAGCCACAAGCCACTGTTTTTCATCGCATAGCCAAACACTACGCCAACTAACAGTGAGATAACGACTAGCGTCCAGTGGCCATTGCCAGCAAAAGTGGCGCAGGCACCAATAAAAGTGCCAGGAACAAAGGATAACCACTGCTGGCAAGCCTGAATACACATCAGAAACGCCACAATCCCGGTCAGTACATAGCCGAGGATGGTCCATTCAGGTTGTAACGCACTGCCTTGAATAATCATCATCGCCCAGAATACCCCGCTCAAGCAGGTTAATAGCGTCATCAGCAACCCTTTCAGGCCACCTTGCGGGCAGGCAAAGTACGCGGTACACCCCAGGAAACCCGCCCAGCTGATTAGCCCCAGGGTGACCGCAACCCAACCCCAAATACCTGAGAGAATGCCGGTGGTAATGGCAATCATCAGAATAATGTTCATCAATGTTACCTGCGCTAAAAGCATTAAACAGAATGTTTATGGAGTGAAAGTTTTGCAGCTTACCTGAATTGAGGCGATCTTTAGCGATTAAAGTCACATAAATACTAACTCAATGACTTTTCATACATTAATTTAGTGATAAATATCACGCTAATTTGGCAATATGAATTGCATGACGCGTACCCGCAGGCTGGTCAAACAAGTTTTCCAGGTTGCTAGCAAACAATAATTTGGCATCTTCGATTTTTTTGACGACACTATTAACCAGAACATCCAACTCGGTCGCAGAAGGTAAACTCAGACTCTGGGCATGGTAGGCATAATACTTCATTACCAGGCCACTAAATTTTTCAGGCTCCACCCGGTAGCTGGCTTGGCTATTGATATAGCTAGCCAAATTTAAAGAAATATTTTCAACGGTTTTGTTAGCACAGTCTGTATTAAATATTTTATCTACGCTTGTCAATTTAGATATTTCGACATTTAGTAAATCTGTTACTGTATTTTCATCGCGTTTAAAAGGTGAATATAAACTCTCTTTAAAACTAATATAGCTTCCTTTATCTTCCTCTGAAGGATTTTTTTTCTCACCAACTACATTAACTCTCCCATTAATTCCGTTAATAACTTTATTTATCGCGAAACTAGCCAGTTCGGCTATCATTTCAGGTTGTTCTTTAAATATACACCCATGCATATTAAACCATGATTTTTCAACAAGATAACTGCATAATCTTTCATCTTTCTGTACGTTAAAAAGAAAAAAGTCGAGATGTTCTTTACTCTTATTTAACATTTCATCTATTTTATTTTGCGCGGAAAGTCGCTCCATGACCGACTCGTTTTTAAAGCTTTCATTTAATTTTTCAATTAAAACTTTAAGTTCCCGCTCTTCTTGCCGACTGAAACATTCCGGCGTTGCCTTTGAAAAAGACTTATCGTTATGATCATGATTAATCAATTCCTTGGCCGCATAATAGCCCTCACGAAAAAAACTCACTAAACTCATAAATATCACCTTAAATAAAATTATCCACAATGAGTATTCCCAATAATGGAACGGCCAATAAAGATTCTATTTTATTTAAATTAACCATGTCATCGCATCCACTGTTAACCCTACCCCAACCTTAAACAGCCTTAATTTCGCGGAAAATCTGCGCGGGCAATAAAGACCGACAAGAATAAACACACTGGCGCAGCCACAATAAATAAGATATTGGTGGCCATCAACAAACTACTGCGGTCAATTATCACCCCCAGTAACACCGGCACCCAGTTGGCGGTATAAGCAATGACATAAAACAGCGACAACAAACGCGCATGACTGGCTTTCGGTGAAATCAGGTTCACCAGTGCGGCACTGCCAACAAAGATAGAGCCGAACGTATAGCCCGTCACCACCATGCCCATCCCCGCCAAAAGCAATGAATGGAAGTGAACCGCAGCCGCAAAAGCCATCACAATAATTAAAACAAACGGCACCACTGTCGGGTGGAAATTGGCTTGCAGTGACAAACTGCTAAATACCGGCCCCAACGCCAATCCGACGGTAAAAGATAAGGTGGCTATCAATGCCGCGCGTTTACCGCCATCAGGCGGGCAAAAACGAATCAAGGCCAGATTTGCTGCGCCGGTCAGCGCCCCAGTTCCGATCCCCGCTAATAATCGCGCCATAAACATTAGGCTGAAAGAACCTGCAATGGCGAATAACAATGCGCCCCCCAGCACCGCGCCCAGCGCGGGCAGAATCATCAGCCACAGGTCTGTCACTTTCCCGCTAGGAGAACAGGTGCTGGCTGACGTTAGGGTGATGGAAAATGCCGCGCAAAGTATTGGTCGCAAAGCCTCCAACAGTGATAGCCGGTCACAGGGTATTGTGAGCATCGCCACCACCGACACCCTGGCTGAAGCCTTTGTGCTGCCCGCCCTCAAGCAGCTACACCAGCATTATCCTGAGATTAGTCTGCGGGTGCTGACTGGCATTGATATTTCTGATATTGCTTATCACAGTGTCGATCTGGCAATTCGCGGTGTCCGCCCTGATGATAATGAGCTGGTTATCAAGCGGTTGGCAATTATCGAGATGGGCCTGTATGCCAGCCGTGATTATTTGGCCCGTTACGGCGAACCACTGCGGGGTGAACATTTTCGTGGTCACGAACTGCTGCTGTTTCCGCAGCAATCCGTGCCGCGCCACTGGCAAGATTTGTGCAGTGAAACCTTGGAAAATCCCAATGTGGTGCTGGAGAGTAATTCTCAGCAATTGTTGCGGGCTGCAGCACGTAAAGGGGCGGGGATTGGCTTACTGTCGTGCTTTTTGGCTGATAATGACGACGAACTGGTGCGCATCTGGCCAGAGCAACAAGATTGGGTGGATATCTGGCTGGTGGTTCACCCGGATGTGCAGCGGGCGGTCATCAGTGCGCTTGAACTAAGCTTTAGCGCTGCCCGTCGCCCATAAAATAAAACCCCCTGCGCGTTTCAGCTAACAGGGGGTTTTTAGAGTGACTTAACAATGAATTACATCAATGGTTGAGCCAACTGCACCAGCGAAATCAACGGCTGCGGGTAGATACCCAGGAACAGCACCAGAATCGCAGAAATCAGCACCACCACACCACCAGCAGTCAATGCCCAGTTGCTTGGCGTATCACGTACCAATGTTTCCGGCGCGCTGAGGAACAGGCTCACCGTCACGCGCAGATAGTAGTACAAGCCAATGGCACTGCCCAGGACCACAGCACCGGTCAGCCACCACAGGTTGGCGCTGACACCCATTGCCACCACAAAGAACTTACCGATAAAGCCCAAGGTCATTGGGATACCGGCCAGTGATAGCATCATTACGGTCATCACCGCAGACAAAATAGGCTTGTGCCAGAACAACCCACGGTAAGAGAACAGTGACTCTGCATCCGGGCCTTTGTACGGGCTGGACATCAGGCTGACTACACCGAACGCGCCCAAGCTGCTGAACAGGTAACCGGCCAGATAGACGCCGACGGTTTCCAATGCCAACTGGTGGGTTTGCACTGCCACCAGCGCAATCAGCAAATAGCCAAGGTGCGCGATAGAGGAATAACCCAACAGACGCTTGATGTTGGTCTGGCTGATCGCCATCAGGTTACCAAACAGAATCGATGCTACCGCAATCAGTGACAGCACCAGACGTACCGCTTCACTGTCGGCAGCAGGCGCATACAGGAACAGGCGCATCACTACCGCAAAGATAGCAATTTTACTGGCAGTTGCCAGGAAGGTTGATACCGGAGCAGGTGCGCCCTGATACACATCCGGCGTCCACAGTTGGAAGGGTACCAGTGACAATTTAAAGCCGAGGCCGACAATCATCATCCCCAGACCGGCCAGGATCAGCGGCTGGTGGATAGCGGAGTCGCTCAGGCTCTTGCCCAGACCGGCGAAAGACAAACTACCGGATTCCGCATACAACAGCGCCATGCCGAACAGCAGGAATGACGATGCCGCCGCAGACAGCAGCATGTATTTGATACTGGCTTCCAGTGAGCGCTTCTGGCGATAGGCGTAACCAATCAGACCAAACAACGGCAGGGAGATCAGTTCAATACCTAAGAACAGCGACGCCAGATGATTAGCACTGGCCAATAGAATGCCACCCATGGTGGCAATCAGCACCAGCAGGTAGAACTCTTCGCGGTTATCTGGATACCCGCCCAACCAAGGATAGGCAAAGGTACTGGTTGCCAGACTGGCCACTATCACTAACCCAGTGTAGAACATCGAGTAGCCGTCAACCCGCATCAGCGGCGTGACATCCATCGGCCCGACCTGGCCGACAAAGTAAAGTGACAGTAGCGCTACGTTAAGCCCGATGACCGTCAGGGTGGCGTTGATAAAGTGATCGCGTCGCCACGCAATAGACAGCATCACAACCACCACCGTCAATCCGACGATCAACAGCGGTAGCATTGCGATCAGTTGTTGAGGAGTTATTGTCATGGCGAATTACGGCCTTGTTGTTATAAGTGATTGAGCTGGAATAGATGAAGCATTGAACCACTGCTGTACATTACTCATCGCCGCATGGGAGGTGTCGAGAATGGGCTGTGGATAAACCCCCAGCAACACTAACAGCACCACCAACAGCAGGATGATAGACAGTTCCCTTGCACTCATACCCGGTAACGCTTCTTCTGATTTTGGCGCACCGTAATAAGCCCGTTGCATCATGATAAGCGAGTAAACCGAAGCAAAAACCAACCCAAAAGTAGCGATGATAGTGATCACCGGTACCACCTGGAAACTGCCGAACAGGATCATGAATTCACCGACGAAGTTACCGGTACCCGGCATCCCCAAGGTTGCCACCGCGAAGAACAGCGACAGCGCAGGCAAATATTTGATTCGACTCCATAAACCGCCCATCTGGCGCATATCACGGGTATGCAGCCGCTCGTACAACTGGCCACAGATGATGAACATACCGGCGGCGGACAAACCGTGGGCAATCATCTGAATAACTGCACCCTGATAAGCCAATTGGCTGCCGGTGTAAATGGCAATCAACACAAAGCCCATGTGCGATACGCTGGTGTAGGCAATCAGGCGTTTGATATCGGTCTGGCAGAAGGCCATCCACGCACCGTAGAAGATACCGATGACACCTAACCACATAGCGATAGGGGCAAACTCATGGGAGGCATTGGGGAACAACGGTAGGCTGAAACGCAGCAAACCGTAGGCTGCCGTTTTCAACAAGATCCCCGCCAGGTCGACAGAACCGGCCGTTGGTGCCTGGCTATGTGCATCCGGCAACCAACCGTGTAGCGGTACCACTGGCATTTTTACCGCAAAGGCGATAAAGAAGCCCAGCATCAGCAACCATTCCACATTGTGGGACATCGGGGTTTTCAACAAATCTTCATAGTTGAAAGTCCAGATCCCGGTGGCGTTGTAGTGCACAAACACCAGCCCCAAAATGGCAATCAGCATGATAAGACCGCTGGCCTGGGTATAGATGAAGAACTTGGTAGCCGCCGCGATGCGTGTTTTACCGTCGGATGCTTTGTGACCCCACAAGGCAATCAGGAAGTACATCGGCACCAACATCATTTCCCAGAAGAAGAAGAACAGGAACATGTCGATGGCGAGGAACACGCCGATGACCCCACCCAGTATCCACAACAGATTCAGGTAGAAGAAACCCTGGTTGCGCTGAATTTCACGCCACGAACAGAGGATGGCCAGCACGCCGAGCAAGCCGGTTAGCACCACCATCAGCAGTGATAGACCATCCAGTGCCAGGTGGAATTCAATCCCGAACCGGGGGATCCACGGCAAGATGAACTCTGACTGCCATTGCGGAATACCCGCCGGATTAACCAGTGAATAGCTGCCCTGCACCCACAATAGCAGGGAGAGCACCAATGTCAGCCCCATCGCGAATAGCGCTATCCAACGCGGTACTTTAGTACCGAAACGATCACACTGCCAAGACAGTAAGCCGCCGATAAAGGGGATAAGAATTAGCCAAGGTAATAGCATGGCGTTTTGTGTCCCTAATTAAACGAAAAGCAACAGAGCCAGTACGACGACTGCACCCAAACCCATAGACGCGACATACCAACGCACCTGTCCATTTTCACTGAGCGTCAAACCACGATTACTCCAGCGTGAAAGTATCGCCGGGGTATTCATCAGTGAGTTCAGTGGATCACGCTGTATCAATTTTGCAATCCACAGATACGGACGGACAAATACGTTGTGGTACAGCCAGTCGAAGCCCCACGCATGGAACCACCAGACCGTAAAGAAGCGGCCCGGCGCACTTTGCGCAATGCGAGTCACCCACTGACGTTTGCCCAGATAGAGGAACGCAGCCAGTGCAATGCCGATCACCACTAACACGCCGGAGAAGATTTCCAGTGGCATTTTGCCCTCTTCACCGAAGTGAAGTTCTGGCAATACGCCCGCCAGCGGCGGGGGTATCAGCGCGCCAACAAATGTCGACAACACCAGCAACACCAGCAGCGGCAAGTTATGAGTGATCCCTTTGACCGGATGCGCTTGGGTTTTTGCCTCGCCATGGAACACAATGAAAATCATCCGGAAGGTATACAGCGCGGTGAGGAATGCCCCGACCAGCCCAGCTACCATCAGATTGATATGGCCACTGGCCAATGCGCCCCATAGAATTTCGTCTTTACTGTAGAAGCCTGCGGTGACAATTGGCAATGCTGCCAGCGCCGCGCCACCCACCAGGAAGCAGATATAGACCAATGGGATAGTCTTACGCAGCCCCCCCATTTTGAAAATATTTTGCTCGTGGTGGCAGGCCAAAATTACCGAACCGGATGAGAGGAACAGTAACGCCTTAAAGAAGGCATGGGTCATCAGGTGGAAGATAGCCGCATCCCACGCCTGAACGCCCAGCGCCAGGAACATGTAGCCAATCTGGCTCATGGTGGAATACGCCAACACCCGCTTGATATCGGTTTGCACCAACGCGGCGAAACCCGCCAGCACCAGAGTAGTCGCCCCAATAATGCCCACCAGATGCAAGACTTCCGGTGCCATCAGGAACAGACCATGGGTACGGGCAATCAGATACACGCCGGCGGTAACCATGGTGGCCGCATGGATCAGCGCGGAAACCGGTGTCGGGCCAGCCATCGCATCGGCCAGCCAGGTTTGTAACGGCAACTGCGCCGATTTACCCACCGCACCACCCAACAGCATTAGCGTCGCCCAAGTAATGGCGGTCGAACCCATTTCCAGTTTTTGCGGTGCCAAGACCATCAGCTCACGAATGTTCAGCGTACCCAGTTCGTTGTAAAGAATGAACAGGGCGATGGCCAAGAACACATCACCGACACGGGTCACGATAAAGGCTTTCATCGCCGCCGCGCCGTTAGCCGGATTGGTGTAGTAGAAACCAATC
Source organism: Yersinia pekkanenii (assembly GCF_001152565.1). GTDB lineage: Bacteria > Pseudomonadota > Gammaproteobacteria > Enterobacterales > Enterobacteriaceae > Yersinia > Yersinia pekkanenii. Next base: position 20,999 of record NZ_CQAZ01000017.1, read on the forward strand.
AGCAGGTAACTGCACAGCCCCACCCCTTCCCAACCCAGATACATCAGCATCAGGTTATCCGCCAACACCAGAACCACCATACTGGCGATAAACAGGTTGGTATAGGCGAAGAAGCGGGAGTAGCCCTCTTCCCCACGCATATACCAGGAGGCATACATGTGGATCAGGAAGCCCACACCGGTCACCACCGACAGCATGGTCAGCGACAAGCCATCCAGCGTCAGGGTTAACGGAATGTTGAAGGTGCCAACCGACATCCAGTTCCACAAGGTCTGGTTAAAGACCTGAACTCCGGTGGCCTTTTGACTGAGGAAGTCCACTGCAACATACAGCGTGACCAATGCAGTCAGACCAATAGATCCCACCCCAACGGTAGCTGAGGTATTCTCAGACCACCGCCCACGGGAGAATGCCAACAGCAAGAAGCCCAGCAGTGGCAGCAGAATGGTTAAATATAATAGGTTCATCCGCGCATCTCACTGACTGTATCGATATTCAGAGTATGACGGCGACGATAGAGCTGTAACAGCAATGCCAGGCCAATACTGGCCTCGGCTGCTGCCAGCGTGATCGCCAGGATATACATCACCTGACCGTCAGCCTGACCCCAATAACTGCCCGCCACTACAAAAGCGAGCGCCGCTGCGTTGATCATCACTTCAAGGCTTATCAGCATAAACAGCAGATTGCGACGGATCAGCAACCCTGTCAGCCCCAGCACAAACAGGATGGCCGCCAAAATAAGGCCATGTTGTAGAGGGATCATGCTTGTTCCTCCGTTTTTCTTTTCGCGCTGTCGCTCGCGCCCATCACATCACCCGGCTTATGTTCACGCCCAATATGGAAAGCAACCACCAGACCGGCCAACAACAACATTGACGCCAGCTCAACTGCCAGTACATAAGGGCCGAACAAGCTGATACCAACAGCTTTGGCATCGACCATTTCACCGCTAATACCGGCATCAGTGACTGAACTGATGGCATAAATCAGTACCGACAGCAGCACCAGCGCCAGCAAACCGGGGCCAATCCACAGGCTCGGTTTCAGCCAGTCACGTTCTTGTTGTTCGACATTGCCCAAGTTCAGCATCATTACCACGAACACGAACAGCACCATAATGGCACCGGCGTAAACGATGATTTCCAACGCACCGGCGAAGTAAGCGCCCAGCGAGAAGAACACCGCCGAGATAGCCAACAAAGAAATAATCAGGTACAGCAGCGCATGTACCGGGTTGGTGTGAGTGATAACGCGAAGAGTCGCCACCACTGCCACCAATGCTGCAATATAAAATGCAAATTCCATGGAAGGCGGCTCCTAAGGCATTAGACCTTTAACATCAATCGGTTTGGCTTCATTTTCGGCGTCGCCTTTCTGCTTGCCGTCAACTGCCATACCGGACATCCGGTAGAAGTTATATTCCGGATATTTACCCGGCCCCGAGATCAACAAGTCTTCTTTCTCATACACCAGATCCTGACGCTTAAACTCACCCATTTCGAAATCCGGCGTTAGCTGGATAGCCGTCGTCGGGCAAGCCTCTTCACACAGACCACAGAAAATGCAGCGGGAAAAGTTGATACGGAAGAACTCCGGATACCAGCGGCCATCCTGATGCTCTGCTTTCTGTAATGAGATACAGCCAACCGGACAGGCAACGGCGCACAGGTTACAGGCAACGCAACGCTCTTCACCGTCAGGGTCACGCGTCAACACGATACGGCCACGGTAACGCGGCGGCAGGTAAACCGGTTCTTCCGGATACATTAGGGTTTCGCGCTTATGGAAGGCATGAAGGCCAATCATCCACAGGCTGCGCACTTGGGTGCCGAAACCAACCACTAACTCTTTCAACGTCATGGTTCATTCACCCCTTATTGAGCGTTGTACAAAATGACCGCGGCAGTCGCCAACAGATTCAGCAGGGTCAACGGCAGGCAAACTTTCCAGCCGAATGACATCACTTGGTCATAACGTGGGCGCGGCAAGGATGCACGGATCAGAATGAACATCACCATGAAGAAAGCCGTTTTCAGCGCAAACCAGATAAAGGGCGGCAAGAACGGACCTTGCCAACCACCGAAGAACAAGGTGACTATCAGTGCAGAGACGGTCACGATACCGATGTATTCACCCACGAAGAACAGACCGAATTTCATACCGGAATATTCAATGTGGTAACCATCGGCCAGCTCTTGTTCAGCTTCTGGCTGGTCAAAGGGATGACGGTGACAGACTGCAACACCCGCAATAGCAAAGGTTAGGAAACCAAAGAATTGTGGGATGACATTCCAGACGTGTTCCTGAGAGTTAACAATATCCTGCATGTTGAACGAACCTGCCTGTGCCACCACGCCCATGAGGGATAGGCCGAGGAACACTTCGTAGCTCAGGGTTTGCGCAGATGCACGCATCGCCCCTAACAGAGAATATTTGTTATTACTCGACCAACCGGCGAACAGTACGGCGTAGACCGTCAGCCCGGCCATCATCAGGAAGAACAGAATACCGATATTAAGGTCCGCAACCGCCCAGGTCGGGCTGACCGGAACGATAGCAAAAGAGAGCAGCAGTGAGGTAAAGGCAATCACCGGAGCCAGCGTAAAAATAGCCTTATCGGAGAAGCGCGGTACCCAGTCTTCTTTGAAGAACATTTTGATCATGTCAGCGACCAACTGCAACGACCCGCCCCAACCAACACGGTTTGGCCCGTAACGGTTCTGGAACAAGCCCAGCAAACGGCGCTCGCCGAAGCTCATAAATGCGCCGCAGGTCACTACCACCAACAGAATCACTACCGCTTTCAGGACAGAGATTAAAATCTCAATCAATTCAGGGGTAAACCAGCTCATAGTACTGCCTCCCGCAGATTCTCAACCCGCGCACCCACCATCATCGGTGGAATGCCCGGTAAGCCAAGCGGCAAGCCGACCTGACCCTGAGCCAAGGTTTCACTCAGACGCACTGGCAGACGCAAAGTCTGACCGGCACAGTTGAATTCCACCAGCGTACCGAGATTAACCCCGAGTCGGGCTGCATCAGCAGGATTGACCATCACATAAGGTGCTGGCATCCGCTGCTGGATAACATCTGAACGCTGAGACATCTCTTCACTACCAAACAGATGATAGTAAGGGGCAATCTGCCAGCCATCAGCCTGAGCGGTAAAGGCTGCTGGGATCGAATCAAAGTAACTCAGTGTTGCCTCACCGGCTTCAATCAGGCGCACACCTGGATCACCAAAGCGCAAGCTACCCCCCACTTCAGCCTGGAACTTGTTCCATGCTTGTGGTGAGTTCCAACCCGGTGCCCAAGCAAACGGGATCTGCTGACGATCAGCCAGCGGGCTGTTGTTGCCTTCCATCGAGAAGGCAAACGGCGTATCGATATCCTGCGGCTGGCGTGGTTCGTGCACACTGATATCCGCGCGCATTGCGGTACGTCCACTGTAGCGGATAGGTGAACGCGCCAGTTTCTGACCACGGATACGGAAGGTGGCATCCGGTGCCGCTTCAACAATACCGTTCAACTGTGGCAGTGCGCGAACGCAGGCCGCAATAACGTGATCCAGTTGCGTCCAATCCACATGGCGACGGGTATAAGTTGAATGCAAGGAGTGCAACCAGCGCCAGCTTTCCAGCATGATGCTGTTGTTTTCTGGTTTTTTCGGGTCGTCGTAATAGGTTGGATCGTAAACCTGGAAGAAGCGCTGAGCGCGGCCCTCCTGATTGACCAGCGTCCCATCACTTTCAGCAAAACTGGCGGCAGACAGAATCAAGTTCGCTTTATCCATGATGGCGGTGCGCTGATGATCAACCACAATCAGGTTGGCGACTTTATCCAATGCTGCATCAACTTTGTCTTGCGCTGCATGGCGATACAAATCGTTTTCCATCACGATAACGCTGTCCGCGTCACCTTGGGTCAACGACGCCAATGCTTGATCCAGAGAACCGCCGCCGATCATGGTCAGACCGATGCTGTTGGCGGCGCTGGCAACGAAAGTAATACCGACGTCTGAACCACGGCCTTTCAGGGCTTTCGCCACGTTGGCGGCAGCAGCAATGATGGCATCGCTACCCGCATTGCTACCGGTAATAATCAGTGGTTTCTTCGCTCCGGCCAACGCCTGCACGATGATATCCACTTTGCCTTTCAGCGCAGGATCGAGGTCAGACACCGCCGGTGCCGACTCATCCAAAGCATTGGCAACCGCAAAGCCTAAACGGGCCTGGTCATCTACCGGCGCACGGTAATTCCATGCCGCGATATCATCCATGCGGGTGTTATCAACGTTAGTGATAAACAGCGGATGTTTGGCATGCTGACCAATATTCATGATGGCGGCAATCTGCCAGTCAGCCACTTTTTGTGCGGCAGCCATCTCGCGGGCTTTGCCTTTCACTGCCTGACGGACCGACAGCGCAATACGAGCACCGGTCTGGGTTAAATCTTCACCCAGAATCAGTACGGCATCGTAGCTTTCAATTTCGCGCAGCGATGGCGTGTAAACACCGCCTTCTTGCAGCACTTTCAGCATCAGTTGCAAGCGTTGTTGCTCACTTGCGGCAATGCCGGTATAGAAGTTTTCCGCACCGACCAGTTCGCGCAACGCAAAGTTGCTTTCCAGGCTGGCACGCGGTGAACCGATACCGATGGTTTTCTTCGCCTGACGCAGAATATCTGCCGCACCTTGCATCGCCTGTTCGGCATTCAGGTGGATCCAGTCATTACCACGCAATTGCTGTGGTTGACGTGGGCGGTCTTTCAGGTTGACGTAACCATAACCAAAGCGGCCGCGATCACACAAGAAGTAATGGTTCACGCTGCCGTTATAACGGTTTTCGATACGGCGCAATTCACCGTAACGTTCGCCGGGGCTGGTGTTACAACCCACGCTGCACTGTTGGCAGATACTTGGCGCGAACTGCATATCCCATTTACGGTTATAACGCTCGGAATGGGTTTTATCGGTGAATACCCCGGTTGGACATACTTCTACCAGATTACCGGAGAACTCGCTTTCCAGCGTGCCGCTCTCAGTACGACCAAAGTAGACGTTATCGTGCGCACCGTAGACCCCTAAATCGGTACCATCAGCGTAATCTTTGTAGTAACGCACACAGCGATAGCAGGCAATACAGCGGTTCATTTCATGCGAGATGAATGGCCCGAGATCCTGATTCTGGTGAGTACGTTTACTGAAGCGATAGCGGCGGAAACTGTGTCCGGTCATCACTGTCATATCTTGCAGATGACAGTTACCCCCTTCTTCACAGACCGGGCAATCGTGTGGGTGGTTAGTCATCAACCATTCAACCACACTTTCACGGAACGCTTTGGCTTCGCCGTCATCAATGGAAATAAAGGTTCCATCGGTGGCCGGGGTCATACAGGACATGACCAAACGCCCACGGGTATCATCGGCGTTTTGGTATTGCTTTACCGCACATTGGCGGCAAGCGCCGACGCTTCCCAGCGCCGGATGCCAGCAAAAGTAAGGAATATCGAGTCCCAGAGAGAGACAAGCCTGTAACAGGTTATCGGCCCCGTTTACGTCGTATTCTTTGCCGTCTACATGTATCGTAGCCATATGCATGCTTCCAAGTGGCCTGAAATAACCGTCATTCTTTACGCTGCTGCTGTGTTGGCTACCGTCGTTCACACCGGTCATTTAGTTCACTAAACTCCCGGCGTTTCTCTTCGTTGCCGCCTTGCCGCCACGCAAATTATTTGGTTATTTTTCAAGCGTTAATTATAAAAACTTTCTTATTGGGTACACTGAGAGGCTACATTCAACGTATCTCTATATTACCCAAAGTATCACCAGCGCGCTTTTAAAAGGTTTGGTTGAATACCGGCTATGGCTCGGGTGTTGCCATAGTCCTTGTTCGCGATCCCGGCTTCGAATTCTTCCCGGAAATATTTGATCGCGCTTTGCAGTGGTTCAACCGCGCCCGGCGCGTGAGCACAGAAGGTTTTGCCCGGCCCTAAGAAGCGGCACAGTTGCTCCAGCGTCTCAATGTCGCCCGGCTGACCTTCGCCGCGTTCGAGTGCACGCAGGATCTTCACGCTCCATGGCAAACCATCGCGGCAAGGCGTACACCAGCCACAGGATTCACGGGAAAAGAACTCTTCCAGATTGCGTACCAGCGGCACCATACCGATTTCGTGGTCTACCGCCATCGCCAGCGCAGTCCCTAAACGGCTGCCTGCTTTGGCGATATTTTCGAAGTCCATCGGCAAATCCAGATGGTCAGCGGTCAGGAAGTCAGTCCCTGCTCCGCCCGGCTGCCAGGCTTTGAACTTCAGTCCATCGCGCATACCACCGGCATAGTCTTCCAGAATTTCACGGGCTGAGATACCAAACGGCAGTTCCCATAAGCCTGGGTTTTTTACCCGACCAGAGAAGCCCATCAGTTTGGTACCGGCATCATTACTCTTACCCGCAGTGATCCCCTGATACCACTCCACGCCATGTTCAATAATGGCCGGAACATTACACAGAGTTTCAACGTTATTGACGCAGGTCGGCTTACCCCAAACACCGGAAGAAGCCGGGAAAGGTGGCTTAGAGCGTGGATTGGCACGGCGGCCTTCCAGCGAGTTAATCAATGCGGTTTCTTCGCCGCAGATATAACGGCCAGCACCGGTATGGACAATCAGCTCGAAATCAAAGCCACTGCCCATAATATTTTTGCCCAACAGACCGGCTTCGGTAGCCTCGCTAATCGCACGGCGCAAGTGCACGGCCGCTTCGATATACTCGCCACGCAAGAAGATGTAACCACGGTAGGCTTTCAGCGCAAAGGCACTGATCAGCATCCCTTCCACCAGCAGATGAGGCAATTGCTCCATCAGCAGACGGTCTTTATAAGTACCCGGTTCCATCTCATCGGCATTACACAGCAGATAGCGGATGTTCATGCTTTCGTCTTTTGGCATCAGGCTCCACTTCAAACCGGTGGAAAAGCCTGCGCCGCCGCGCCCTTTCAGGCCAGCGTCTTTAACCAAATTGACCACATCAGGGGGTGCCATGCCTTTTAAGGCTTTTTCAGCACCCTGATAACCATTTTTGCTGCGATATTCATCCAGCCATACTGGCTGTTTATCATCGCGCAAGCGCCAGGTCAACGGGTGCATTTCCGGTGTGCGGACGATCTCTTTAGTAAAACCGGATTGAGTTATCATGGATATTGCTCCAGTAACTTCTCGATATCTTCAGGCTTCAGGTAGCTGTGAGTATCATCATCGATCATCATGGTTGGGCCACGATCACAGTTACCTAAACAGCAGGTCGGCAACAGTGTAAAGCGGCCATCAAAGGTCGTCTGGCCCGGCTGAATACTGAGTTTTTTAGAAATTGCGGCCTGGATCCCTTGATATCCCGTGATGTGGCACACCACGCTGTCACAGTAACGGATCACATGACGCCCAACCGGTTGACGGAAGATCTGACTGTAGAATGTGGCAACCCCTTCAACATCACTGGCCGGGATACCCAGCACTTCAGCAATAGCGTGGATCGCCCCATCCGGTACCCAGCCGCGTTTTTTCTGCACAATTTTCAGTGCTTCGATCGACGCGGCGCGAGCATCTTCGTAATGGTGTTTTTCATGCTCGATAGCATCACGTTCTTCAGTACTCAACTCGAAAGCCTCGGGGATGGTCACCGGTTCAGCCGCATTGACTGCCAGATCCACCACATTTTGGCTTTCGTTACTCACCTGAGTCTCTTTTTGATCACTCATAATTAGCGGTCCACATCAGACATTACAAAATCGATACTGCCCAGATAGACAATCAGGTCAGATACCAGGCTGCCACGGATAACCGAGGGGATCTGCTGCAAATGGGCATAGCTTGGGGTACGTATCCGGGTGCGGTAGCTCATGGTGCTGCCGTCACTGGTTAGATAGTAACTGTTGATCCCTTTGGTCGCTTCAACCATTTGGAATGATTCGTTAGCTGGCATCACCGGACCCCATGAAACTTGCAGGAAGTGAGTGATCAGCGTTTCGATATGTTGCAGCGTACGTTCTTTCGGTGGCGGCGTGGTCAGTGGGTGGTCTGCCTTGAATGGCCCTTCTGGCATGTTTTTATAACATTGCTCCAGAATGCGCAGGCTTTGACGCAATTCTTCCACTTTCAGCATCACACGATCATAGCAGTCGCCGTTGTTACCGATTGGAACTTCAAAATCAAAGTTTTCATAACCGGAATACGGACGCCACTTACGCACGTCAAACTCAACCCCAGTGGCACGCAGGCCAGCGCCGGTGACACCCCATTCCAATGCTTCTTTGGCATTGTAAGCCGCCACGCCGACAGAACGCCCTTTCAGGATACTGTTCTCTAAGGCAGCTTTGACATAGGAATCCAGACGTTTTGGCATCCAGTCAAGGAAGTCGCGCAGTAAACGTTCCCAGCCACGTGGCAGGTCATGTGCCACACCACCAATGCGGAACCAGGCCGGATGCATACGGAAACCGGTAATCGCCTCGATCACGTCGTACACTTTCTGCCGGTCGGTAAAGGCGAAGAACACCGGCGTCATTGCGCCTACGTCTTGAATAAAGGTACTGATGTACAGCAGATGACTGTTGATGCGGAATAATTCAGACAACATCACGCGGATGGTTTTAACCCGATCGGGTACGACGATACCCGCCAGTTTTTCAACCGCCAGTACGTAAGGCATTTCGTTAACGCAGCCGCCCAGATATTCGATACGGTCAGTGTACGGGATATAGCTGTGCCAGGACTGGCGTTCGCCCATCTTCTCCGCACCACGATGGTGGTAACCCACATCCGGTACGCAGTCGACAATCTCTTCGCCATCCAACTGCAACACAATACGGAACGCACCATGTGAAGAGGGGTGGTTCGGGCCGAGGTTAAGGAACATAAAGTCCTCGTTTTCGGTGCCGCGCTTCATGCCCCAGTCTTCGGGTTTGAAGGTCAGAGATTCCATCTCCAGATCTTCTTTCTGCTTGGTCAGCACAAAGGGATCGAACTCAGTCGCCCGCGCCGGATAATCTTTACGCAGCGGATGTCCTTCCCACGTCTGCGGCATCATGATGCGCGTCAAATGTGGGTGACCATCAAAGGTAATACCGAACATTTCCCAGGTTTCCCGCTCATACCAGTTGGCATTCGGGAAAATCTTAGTGGCTGTGGGCACATGCATGTCTTTTTCAGACAGTGCCACTTTCAGCATAATATCGCGGTTACGTTCGATGGATAGCAGATGATAGAAAACAGAAAAATCCGCATCAGGGAGGCCCTGGCGGTGAGTTCGAAGGCGCTCATCGACACCATGCAGGTCGAACAGCATGACATACGGCTTCGGTTGTTTTCTCAGGAACGTCATTATTTCCAGCAATTGTTCACGCTTCACCCATACCACGGGCATACCGGTACGGGTCGCTTGAACAACAAAGGCCTCAGGCCCAAAACGGTTCGACAGTTCACCGATCACCGGATCATCGAGATGTGAACGGGTTTGCCATGCAGGCTGTGCGCTGTCGGACGTCGTTAAATCGGTCATTATTTATTCACCACACTGTTTTTTTCACCACACTGAATGTGTCATTTTGTGGTCATTTTCCGCACACATGTTCTGGAAGAAAAATCGTTCATTCCAAAAACAAATCACTTACGTACCAAGATATTGCACCGCTCTCTTTCGCCACTCTAGCGGTGCGAAAAATAAGCAGATTCAGACCTCATCAGGGGTACGCAGGTTAGTTACTGCAATTCGTTCAGCATGCTTACGTTCTCTTTCCGGCTGCATATTGGCGCGGTAGACACCTTGATCACCGACAACCCAAGAGAGAGGACGACGTTCTTTACCAATGGATTCCTGTAGCAACAGCAGTGCTTGCATATAGGCTTCCGGACGTGGTGGGCAGCCTGGAATGTATACATCTACCGGCAGGAATTTATCCACGCCCTGTACCACAGAATAGATATCGTACATGCCGCCGGAGTTGGCACAAGCTCCCATCGAGATAACCCATTTCGGTTCCAGCATTTGTTCATACAAACGCTGAATAACCGGAGCCATTTTGGTAAAGCAGGTACCGGCCACGACCATAAAATCAGCCTGACGCGGGGAAGCACGTAATACTTCAGCACCAAAACGAGCGACGTCATGTACGGCAGTGAACGAAGTCACCATCTCCACATAACAGCAGGAAAGACCGAAGTTATACGGCCAAAGGGAGTTCTTGCGCCCCCAGTTCACCATGTCATGCATGGCGTTCTCGAGTTTACCCATGTAAACACTACGGTGGACATGTTGCTCGAGAGGATCGCCGCTGACGGTTTCCTGAGTTTGCAGGGGGTAACGGTCATTTTCACCGTTAGGGTCTATGCGGGTGAGCGTATAGTCCATGTTAATGCCTCGCTGTATTTATTGACCACTATACCCTTTGTTCTTGGAGCCGCAGGGTTGTTAGCTGTGCGCCCTCACCCGAATCACTTACCTGAGTAAGTTCATCGGGATTCGTTTGCTTGCTGCCTACCTGCAACACCAAGCTCTTTGGGTATCTCTTGCGGATGACTGCTGGCGTATTTGACTATGCTCGGTTTGCTCACACGGCGATTAGAACGCGCAGGAGTCCAGTCCAGAGCGCCAATGCGCACCAGATAAACCAAACCAGCCAAGAGCACCAAAATGAAAATGGTTGCTTCGATAAAGCCTACCCAGCCACTCTCACGGATAGAGATTGACCATGCATATAGGTACAGGGCTTCAACATCGAAAATAACGAAGAACATGGCGACCAGATAAAACTTGGCAGACAAACGCATACGCGCGGAGCCTACGGAGTCAATACCGGATTCATAAGGCACGTTTTTGGCACGGGCCCGAGCTCTCCCGCCCAGAAAAAACGCACCTAAGAGCATCAAACCGCACAGCCCGATAGCGCCGATCAGGAATACAGCGAACGCCCAATGATGAGCGATAACTTCAGTGGTTGTTGACATACGCATTGCTTACTCATCAAAAGTGGCGTCGGACATCCTGCTCTTGAGTTGGCAGTTAGTGCACCACATCGATTCAAAGGGAAGGAATAAAACCACACAAAACACACTGTCTTTACAACTGCTTAGCCAGCGTTTTACTGTGGGCTTTTTACTCCTTTCAGTAACCTTTTGTCAACTTAGACAAAAGTAACTACACATTAATTTACAAACGAATGATCTTGCTTAACAAATGGTGCGAACTCAAAAGCTAAATCGAGTCAGTAATTTGTCAAATCAGAACATACACCTACAAACCAACATGGAGGATTCGCTTTAACTATACCATTGTCTCAGGAATAACCTGTTCTTCCACTCACTAGCTAGGGGTATTTTTTTGATCCAGAACACGTTTTGAGGGTTATTTCATAAATATTCGACGTGAAAAGTTGTCTTTTAAAAAAAATAAATAATGGAACGTTGTTTTAATAAAAACAAATGAAAAAATAAGAAGAAATATTAACCACTAATTCAATATGGTTTATTTTGCTTTAACCCCTACTCAGACGCATCGCTAAGTGAAATAAAGCGACGTTTTAAGCATGAAATTAAACGGAAGCAGTGGAAAACTGTTTTTTATAAAAGATAAAAACAAAAAAGCCCCTAAAATAAGGGGCTTATGATATTTTAATTAACGCCAGACGTTCAACTTTTCTCGTCTATTAAATAATCAGAATCCAGCACTAAATCCGATCCAGACGGCAAGCCATGTTGGTGGCCCGTCTGCATAGCATCAAAAATGGCTAACGCCAATTCGTTGCCACACTGACTGTCTTTACATAATGCATAATGTGTTTCAGGCAACCGAGGCAGCCCTTCTGTTTCACCCAGTACGCGTAAATCAGGACTCATCATCTCTATCGGTCTGGCGGTCACACCCAGCCCAGCCCTGACTGCCGCTCGAATGGCAGAAAGCGAAGAGGCTACATAGGCGATACGCCATGCAATACCGGCTCTGGTCAGATATTCTGTTGCCATATCGCGGAATGGGCTTGGCTCATCCATCACCACTAAAGGAACCGATTCGCCGGGCAGGAACTGATAGTCGGCGGAACAATACCAAAGCGTGGGTGATGTTCTTAAAATCACATGAGGATGAGTGTCGACCTTGGCCGTGGTAATAGCCAGATCCACTTCGCCTTTACTCAGCATCTCGGCAATAAATGGACTGCGTTTTATCCGCACATCTATCTTTAGCCGAGGATATAGCGTCGCTACTCGGTTCAGCAGGAAAGGTAACAGTGTATCGGCAGTATCATCAGATGCGCCGATAATGAATGACCCTTCTATATCGCTGTACATAAGTGACGTACAAGCTTCATCGTTGAAACGCAAAATCTTTCTGGCATAGCCAAGTAACTGGAGACCATGTTCAGTGAGTAATTTGTTACGCCCATGACGGGCAAATAACTCCTTACCAACTAACTGTTCTAACCGTTGCATTTGCTGGCTAACTGCTGACTGAGTTCGACAAACCGCTGCAGCAGCAGAGGCAAAAGTATTCAAGTCAGCAACAGCTACAAAGGTTCTAAGCAGATCGAGGTCGAGATTAATTATCGGACGATTTGCATTTGTCATAGTGTATTCTTCACTTTTTTGAATTCTAATTACAAACTACCCTGGTGTTTAAGTATTAGCGCCATCAATAAGCAACAACGCTAAGTATGACAGTACCCCACTCATTAGAGTAGGGCAAAAAATTTACTTATATTTCGTTACCGCTATCTCTTTTTAAAAAAATCTATTGGATAAGTTATGTATTTGTTTGTAAATACGTTGATAAAAAAACACTAAATCTTCGATAAATGAAGATTTTTCTCTTCAGTAACCGTTTTTTTCTGACCGCCCTTATAAGACGACAAGCCTATTCTAATTAAAAAAGCAGGCTCTGCCATCTCAATAATATCAAAAAATATCAATATATCTCTAAGTGTATTTTTTACTTAATTGAACAAATTCAAGCAATAACATTTAAGAGTTGTTTTTATTTTCATAATTAACATTAATTATTCTTAATAGTTTTCCGATTTACAATTTTCTCCTATGCCCCTTTTGAAAATAGGTATGATGATATAAATGGTTGAACTGAGATTTTTGCCATTAAAACCCCACATAATTCATGCCCTATTACTGACTCTTATAGGCAAATCTTCGCTGAGAGGAAAGTCAACCTCGCCTTATGCACATATTTTTCCTTAATAACTGTCTATCGCTAAAGCTGCCAGAATAAAACTTCAGATAAACGCATCAATTAGACATAACCGAGTGAGTTTGCGGGTAAAACCCCCGTAATCTCTTTGGCTCTTTTCGGCCCACGGTCATTTGCAATAAAAACACAAGCATTTGCACTAAAGATCTGCATAGAACTTCAAAAATCAACAGCGTCGGAGTACATTGGATACCTTGCAGTGTTCCGCGCTGAGGACACGCTTTTACCAGCAAAAGGCTCATTTTTTTATGTCTCCCATTGAGAAATCCAGCAAACTGGACAACGTCTGTTACGACATTCGTGGCCCGGTGCTAAAAGAAGCTAAGCGTCTTGAAGAAGAAGGTAACAAAGTTCTGAAACTAAACATCGGCAATCCTGCCCCGTTTGGTTTCGATGCACCGGATGAAATTCTGGTGGATGTGATCCGTAATTTGCCAACGGCACAGGGCTATTGCGATTCCAAAGGCTTGTTTTCGGCGCGCAAAGCCATTATGCAGCACTATCAGGCGCGCAATATGCGTGATCTGACAGTCGAGGATATCTACATTGGGAACGGCGTTTCTGAGTTGATCGTGCAATCCATGCAAGCCTTGCTGAACCTTGGCGATGAAATGCTGGTGCCAGCACCGGATTACCCGTTATGGACGGCAGCCGTTTCGCTTTCAAGCGGTAAAGCCGTACATTATATCTGTGATGAAGAGTCAGGCTGGTTCCCTGATTTGGATGATCTCCGCAGTAAAATCACCCCACGCACCCGTGGGATTGTGATTATTAACCCGAACAACCCGACGGGTGCAGTTTACAGCAAAGAATTGTTGCTAGAGATTGTAGAGATCGCCCGCCAGCATGACCTGATTATTTTCGCCGATGAGATCTACGATAAGATTCTATATGACGACGCCCAGCACCATTCTATTGCCGCTCTGGCACCTGATTTGCTGACAGTGACGTTCAATGGTTTGTCCAAGACTTACCGTGTTGCCGGTTTTCGTCAGGGCTGGATGGTGCTGAACGGGCCGAAGAAGCACGCCAAAGGTTATATTGAAGGCTTGGAGATGTTGGCCTCGATGCGCCTGTGCGCTAACGTGCCGATGCAGCATGCGATTCAGACTGCCTTGGGCGGTTATCAAAGCATCAGCGAGTTTATTCAGCCGGGGGGGCGCTTATATGAACAGCGCAACCGCGCCTGGGAACTAATCAACCAAATCCCCGGCGTTTCCTGCGTGAAGCCTCAGGGCGCGTTGTATATGTTCCCACGCATTGATCAGAAGCGTTTTAACCTGAAAGACGATCAGAAACTGGTTTTGGATCTGTTATTGCAGGAAAAAGTGTTGCTGGTGCAAGGCAGCGCTTTTAACTGGCCGTATCCGGATCATGTGCGGATTGTCACGTTACCGCGCGTGGATGAGTTGGAGATGGCGGTGAGTAAGTTAGGGCGGTTCCTGGAGACATATCGCCAGTAAGTAAATGTTTGCTCAGTGATCCGGTTCGGTTGATATTTGATTGGGTGATTGGTTCGGTTGTTAGGGCAGATCGAATCATTTTTCGGTTGATAATCCTTCAGTTATGACCTGACCACCGTAGACTCAACCGAGAAGGAGGGCAAGCCGGCCCTCCTTCACCTGCGGCTTGCGCGAAATATTACTGCTATTCGCAGTCCCCTCCGGCAGTCGTTGGCCTTATCGAGCCAACGCGAGTCGCTTCCTGCTCCAGCGCGCTTTTCGCCGAGGTATTCGTCCCGTCCTTGGGACTCACCCCTTCGGGGCCACTGCAAGCAGCGTTCAAATCTGCTCCCGGCAGATTTGTCCATGGCGGCTCACTCGGGCCATCGTCTTTGTCGGTAATATCCCTGATTGCGCTCAACATCAAAATCAAAACCATGGTTTTTAGGTTTTGAAGTTTAAAAGCACATTTGAGCCGCCGAGTGAAGAATGAAGGTAGGGAAATGATGAACCGAGGGCATCTGCGCAGCAGGCTGGCGATACGTGCGTAGGCGCGGGATTGTTAAGGGTGTGCGCCAACACACCCTTGACCGGTTGGAGCTACCGGGGCCAGGTGGAACATTGAAGTTTTAACAACCGAACTAATCGCGCATCAACTGAAACCCGATCTGATAAACTATCCCCATGCCTGCACTTAAAAAGTACAAAAGAGAGTAAATAATGAGCCACTTCTTCGCCCATTTATCCCGCCTGAAACTGATCAATCGCTGGCCGCTGATGCGCAATGTTCGCACTGAAAATGTCTCTGAACATAGCTTGCAGGTGGCGTTTGTCGCCCATGCGCTGGCGATCATCAAGAACCGTAAGTTTAAGGGCAATCTTAATGCTGATCGCATTGCACTGCTGGCGATGTACCACGATGCCAGCGAAGTGATTACCGGGGATTTACCGACGCCCATCAAGTATTACAACCCGCAAATCGCGCACGAATACAAAAAAATAGAAAAAGTCGCTCAACAGAAACTGATCGAGATGCTACCGGCAGAGCTACAGCATGATTTTCGTTGTCTGCTGGATGAGCACTATTACAGCGATGAGGAGAAAGCACTGGTTAAACAAGCCGATGCCTTGTGTGCTTATTTAAAATGTCTGGAAGAGCTGTCTGCGGGTAATAATGAGTTTATTCAAGCCAAAGCGCGGTTAGAAAAAACGCTCGCGCTGCGCCAAAGCCCAGAAATGGATTACTTTATGGTGGTGTTCGTGCCCAGCTTCAGCCTGTCTCTGGATGAAATCAGCCTCGACTCACCGGATTAACCAGCAATCCATCATTTTATGTTTTGACCTTAAAAGCGCATTTGAGCTGCCGAATGAAATTAGCCAAAGTCATTGGCGTTACAGGTAGGCAGCCAGTGAGCAACAAATCGGTCGGGAACCGATTTGAACAGCATTTATGCTAGCCTATAGGGTGGGCCTCATGGATGAGGCTCATTAATCCCGATGAGCTGACTCTCGTCAGTGATTCGGGTGCGCAAACACAGCTAACAACCCTGTAACGTCACGGACGAAGGATAATCAGAAGGGAAATAACACTGGCACCACCATCACACTCACTGCCATCACTAATATCGTAAACGGTACCCCCATTCGGAGAAAATCACCGAATTTATAACCTCCAGGGCCTAAAACCAATGTATTTACTGGTGACGACACCGGTGTCATAAAGGCTGCGGAAGCGGCAATGCCAATGATCATCGCGAAAGGATAAGGGGAAACCGACATTTCACGGGCGGCAGCAATGGCAATCGGTGCCATTAATACCGCCGTTGCCGTATTGGAGATAAACAACCCAATCGTGGCACATAGCACAAATAAACAGGTCAACATGACCCGTGGCCCCAATCCCCCAGCGACATCCATCAGCCCCTGAACAATCAAATCAACCCCACCGGTTTTCTGCAACGCCTGTGCAAAGGGCATCATCCCGATAATCAAAATCAAACTTGGCCAATGGATTGAGCGGTAAGCACTTTCCATATCAATACAACGAAATTGTCCCATCAGCAAACAGGCCACCAGAGCGGCAATCACATTTGGCACTTCGTCGGTGAGCATCATGGCAACCATCAATGCCAAACAGAACAGAGCATGAGGCGCTTGTGAGATAGCCGGTGCCACTTCGTCAACTTCAGCGGGCAGGCTCAGTACGATAAAATCACGGGTTTTTAACTGCAACTGACGGATCAATTTCCAGTCACCTATCACCAATAAGATATCGCCAAACTGCAATTTTTCATCAACCAGCTTGCCTTCTAACGTCTTACCATTGCGGCGAATACCGACCACATTCAGGCCATAACGGGTACGGAAGGTGACCTCACGTAAGCTTTTGCCCAACAGAGCAGAATCCGGGATAAGAGAAACTTCAGCCATCCCTACGTTGCGAGACTGTTCAGAGAAGTACTCACCACGCAGCACCATCGGCTCCAGCATTTGCTCAGTACAGAACTCACGCAAATCCATATCGCAATCAGACATATCGATCAGCAACACATCGTTCTCGCGCAGTTCAGACGAACCAGTCGCACTGACCATCACGCGGCGAAAACGCTTCCAGCGCTCAATCCCAACCACATTAGCGCCATAGCGGGCGCGCAAATGCAGTTCGTCAAGGGATCGGCCAATCAACGGAGAATCGTGGCGAATAGCCAAACGGCGGGCGCGACCCGTCAGTTTATAATCGCGGATTAGATCACGGAAGGTACGGCGCTTCCATTGCTGTTCTTTTTCTGAACTTTCCGGTTTTCCCCCCAGCCAGCGCCGGGCAACTAGCATGTAACCAACACCCAACAGCAAAATGATAATACCAATTGGTGTGACGCCGAAGAAACCAAACCCTTTTAGACCTTCACGCAGTAACTCACTGTTAACAACCATGTTTGGTGGAGTCGCGACCAATGTCATCATGCCACTGATTAAACCGGCAAAACTCAGTGGCATCATTAAACGCCCCGGCGAGATTTTCATCCGGTTAGCCACACTCAGTACCACCGGGATAAAAATCGCGACGATCCCGGTTGAGCTCATAAAAGCCCCCAGGCCGGCAACAGTAACCATGAGTAATGCCAACATTTTCGTTTCACTGTGACCGGCAACTTTCACCAACCAATCACCAACCTGATAGGCAACACCGGTTCTGACCAACCCTTCACCAATCACAAACAGTGCGGCGATCAATATCACGTTAGGGTCACTGAACCCGCTGGTAGCCTCACTCAGAGACAAGGTACCACTCATCACAAAGGCAATAATCACCAGCAATGCCACCACATCCATCCGCAGTTTATTGGTGGTAAACAGCACAATAGCTATCAGAAGTAGCGTCAACACCCATAATAGTTCGCTGTTCAAAATGGCCTCGTTGGCAAAAAGTGAAAGGAGATATCCGGCTCTGGTAGTAAAACATTAAATTAAGCAGTTGCCGCTGTTTGAGATCAATAATGACTGTAAATTTATGCGCTTACCATCCCACCAGCATATTAATCGTATTTTTTCCTGAAAACAGTAAAAGAGCGCCATCAGGCGCTCTTTTACTGTTGACAAACCCCGATGACGCGATGTTAGACGGTGAGGATAGGCAGAAGAGTAAAGCGTCCGCGCCAGGGATGGGTTTACGGCGTCTTTACTGTCTGCCTATTCTCTCCGTGCTGAGCACGTTGTCGATAACCTCAGAGCGCCATCAGGCTGTTCGGTCACTGACTTATCACCTGTTTAATCTAGCAGGCGAACCACGGCACCCTTTGCAGTGGCTTCAACCACAATTTGCTCAAGTGAATTCAATACCAAATCAACCTGTTCCAGTTTTGGCGTGTCGGCGGGTGCGTTGACCGCAATCACCTTACAACCTGCAGCCAGGCCAGATAAAATACCCGCAGGGGCATCTTCCACCACGATGCAATCAGCAGGTGCCAAACCTAAACGCTCAGCGCCCAGTAAATAGGCATCCGGTTGAGGTTTTCCGTGTTTAACCTGCTCACAAGTAATAAATACCTCCGGCGCCGGCAAATGGCCGGCCGCACGGCGTGCGCTCGCGACCGGTACCGAACCAGAAGTGACGATAGCCCACGGAATAGACAGGCTATTCAGTCGCTCCAATAGCGATACTGCGCCCGGTAGTGCACTAACACCGTCGGTGTCATTAGCTTCGATGTGCTCTAATGCCAGAAACTCTGCCTGAAGTTCAGCATCACTGGCACCCGGCATAAAATGACGTAAAGAGGTAATCGCTTGTTTGCCATGGATAAAATCTAACACTTCCGATGGTTCAATGCCGTGGCCTTGCGCCCAACCAATCCATGCTCGTTCCACAGCCGGTAATGAATCGACCAGAGTCCCGTCCAAATCAAAAAGAAAACCTTTACACTCCACAAGCTCATCCTCATCAGTAAACCCGTATTTTCACAAAATACCGTATTCTCACAAAACTAATGTCTTCAAAAAACTAATGTCGCGATAATTACGCCCTCTCAGGCATTAATAATTTGCGAAATTTCAACCGCACTCAAATGATATTGGCGCGGACATGATTGCCAGATAGCCAACATCCGTTGGTATTTGTCCCACATTGGGGTTTGAGAATTAAAGCCGTGGGTACCGGAATCAAAATGGGTATAGCGCCCTTCAGTGTTGACCATAAAGCGCACATAGCTCAGATAACGAGATTCTGTGGCCGCATCAAAACCGAGGAACGCAATACGGCGCTCATCCAGATCCTGCTTATCGTTCAGGTTACCCCAAGAGACTTGCAGAGCGTGATGCATCTCCATAATATTAATGATAGTACGGCAAGTTTCTTCGCTCATTTCACCAAAATCGCGGTCCAGTTCACGCATCTGCAAACCAAAGCCACGCTCGACGATAGTTTGTTGGCGGCGATAGCGCTCAGCGTTTTCCGGATCCAGCATGGTCATCATCTTGTACTGATTCGATAGAATCAGCCGTTGGGCGTTTGTCATATCCATCACTCACTCCTAATACATAAATAATGAGGAAATCATCGCACACCGACTTAAGCCATACTTTGATTTGACAGGGGATTTTGCACCGGGAATGACCGGGGGAGGAGAAACCCGGTCAGCATCCTTATAGCAAGCCACCGCTACAGATCATCGAGAAACGTTTTATCCAGTTGCTTGAAGGCTCGTTTCAGCACATCCGCCAGGGATTGATAAGTTGGCGTTTGTTCAATGGGTGCTACCACCTGCCCAGCTTCGGCCAGCTTGTTACGAACGTCGTGGAACCACTGTAATAATGTTGGCGGCAAGGGGGTTATGGCACGCTTACCTAACCACCATAACCCTTGTAAGGGTAAACCGCAGGCGAACAGCGCCGTTGCGATAGCTGGCCCCAATTGGCCGCTAAGCGCTATCTGCCAGGTTAGGGTAAAGATGGCCAACGGTGGCATAAAGCGGATGCCAAAGCGCGTCGCGGTTACGACACGATTCTCCGGAAACATCGGGGCCAGTCGTTTATCCGCAGGCCAGGTCTTCATATAGTGCTGGCCGCGCTGGAGTACCTGAAACCAACTTACAGTATCAGAGGGTTTTGTTGTCATGACTCACCTCAACTTCACATATAAATATTAAAATTTATTTTGTAATCCACAAACTAAAAATTAGTCTGTTAAATATATTTTGTTTTTAGTCGGCGCTATCGGTATCCTAGCTCGGCCTTCTGGCCGCTAGAAGATGACACTAAATATGTCAACTTTTTGCAGCATTTAAACCATTTTTGTTAAATCGCACCGATTGTTACACCCGATTTTAACGTTTGCTCTTAACGTTTAATCCGCGATTTTTCCATCATCATGCCTTTTTTACTATCGCATGATGTTAATCATTAATGTCGACGCCAATATGCGCTACGCTTTTGGGCAGATTGACGTTTTATTAACCATATGTTTTTCATTGTTTTTGCACCGTTGATAAATCATTCGCATCGGTCCGGCCAAAACAATTGTTGAACACGACTATAAATAGGTACTTCCATGTCGAGTAAGCTAGTACTGGTTCTTAACTGCGGTAGCTCTTCCTTAAAATTTGCTATCATCGACGCGACCAACGGTGAAGAACACCTCTCTGGTTTAGCCGAATGCTTCCATCTGCCTGAAGCCCGTATCAAATGGAAACTTGAGGGCAGCAAACAAGAAGCAGCATTGGGCGCTGGTGCTGCACACAGCGAAGCACTGAATTTCATTGTTAATACTATTCTGGCACAAAAACCAGAGCTTTCTGCTCAGCTGACGGCTATCGGTCACCGTATTGTTCATGGTGGCGAGAAATTCACTGCATCAGCTATCATTACTGAAGAAGTTATTCAGGGTATCAAAGATTCGATCCCGTTTGCACCATTGCATAACCCGGCTCACCTGATCGGTATTGCTGACGCATTGAAATCATTCCCGAATCTGGCGAATAAAAATGTTGCGGTGTTTGATACGGCTTTCCACCAAACAATGTCAGAAGAGTCTTATCTCTACGCTCTGCCGTACCGCTTATACAAAGATCACGGTATCCGTCGTTATGGCGCGCACGGTACTAGCCACTTCTATGTTAGTCAGAAAGCGGCTAAAACCCTGAACAAACCACTGGATGAACTGAATGTCATCACCTGCCATTTGGGTAACGGTGGTTCAGTTACCGCAGTTCGTAATGGTAAATGTGTTGATACTTCAATGGGTCTGACCCCACTGGAAGGTCTGGTAATGGGTACCCGTAGTGGTGACTTGGATCCAGCTATCATTTTCCATCTGCATGATTCAATGGGGATGAGCGTTGATCAAATCAACAAGCTGCTGACCAAAGAGTCGGGTCTGCTGGGCCTGACTGAAGTCACCAGTGATTGCCGTTATGTTGAAGACAACTACCACACCAAAGCAGATGCCAAGCGTGCGATGGACGTATTCTGCCACCGTCTGGCGAAATACATCGGTGCTTATACCGCGCTGATGGAGGGTCGTCTGGATGCAGTCGTCTTCACTGGCGGGATTGGTGAAAACGCCGCAATGGTACGTGAACTGACACTGAACAAACTGGGCCTGCTGGGCTTTGAAATTGACCATGAACGTAACATGGCAGCACGCTTTGGTAAGTCCGGCACTATCACCAAAGATGGCAGCCGCCTGGCTCTGGTTATCCCAACCAACGAAGAGCTGGTTATTGCGCAAGACGCAGCCTGTCTGACCGCGTAAGAGTTTTTGACATATACCCAATACCCAAAGTCATTGGCGTAGCAGGTAGGCAGCAAGCGAACTAATCCCGATGAGCTTACTCAGGTCAGGGATTCGGGTTAGTAAGCGTAGCTAACAACCCTGCAACGTCAAGGGCGAAGGATGTTCCCAAAGTCATTGGCGTGGCAGGTAAGCGTATCTAACAACCCTGCAACGTCAAGGGCGAAGGGCATAACCGTAAAGAGGTTTAGCCGTGTCCCGTACAATAATGTTGATCCCGACAGGCACCAGCGTTGGTTTAACCAGCGTCAGCTTGGGTGTCATCCGCTCGATGGAGCAAAAAGGTGTACGCCTGAGCGTATTCAAGCCCATCGCCCAGCCACGTGCAGGTGATAACGCACCTGACCAAACCACCACCATCATTCGTGCAAACTCCAGCATCACTGCTGCTGAGCCACTGAACATGGGTTATGTGGAAACCTTGCTGAGTTCTAACCAGCAAGACGTGTTGATGGAAGAGATTGTTGCCCGTTACCACGAAAATACCAAAGACGCAGAAGTGGTTCTGGTTGAAGGCTTGGTGCCAACCCGTAAACATCAGTTTGCCAATGCACTGAACTATGAAATTGCCAAAACGCTGAACGCTGAAATCGTCTTTGTTATTGCTCTGGGTAATGACTCGCCGGATCAGTTGAAAGAGCGTATCGAACTCGCGCGCTCTAGTTTTGGTGGCAGCAAAAACAAAA
Source organism: Yersinia pekkanenii (assembly GCF_001152565.1). Lineage (GTDB taxonomy): Bacteria > Pseudomonadota > Gammaproteobacteria > Enterobacterales > Enterobacteriaceae > Yersinia > Yersinia pekkanenii. The sequence continues at coordinate 43,655 of NZ_CQAZ01000017.1, forward strand.
ATATCACCGGCGTTATCATCAACAAGCTGAATGCACCTGTTGATGAGCAAGGCCGTACCCGCCCTGACCTGTCTGAAATCTTTGATGATTCGACCAAGGCCAGTGTGGCAAATATTGATCCAAGCCTGCTGTTTGCCAACAGCCCGATCCCCGTTCTGGGCTGTGTGCCTTGGAGCTTCGAGCTGATTGCGACCCGCGCTATTGATATGGCCAAGCACTTGAAAGCCACCATAATTAACGAAGGCGATATCAATACTCGCCGGGTTAAGTCGGTGACTTTCTGTGCTCGCAGTATCCCGCATATGCTGGAACATTTCCGCCCTGGTTCTCTGTTAGTCACTTCAGCAGACCGCCCGGACGTATTGGTTTCAGCTTGCCTGGCAGCGATGAATGGCGTTGAGATCGGTGCCATCCTGCTGACTGGCGGTTATGCGATTGATAAGCCTATCAAAAAGCTGTGTGAACGTGCCTTCCAAACGGGTCTGCCCGTATTTATGGTTGATACCAACACTTGGCAGACCTCTCTGAGCCTGCAAAGCTTCAATCTGGAAGTCCCTGCTGACGACCATGAACGTGTTGAGAAAGTGCAAAACTACGTTGCCAGCCATATCAGCAGTGATTGGATCGATTCTCTGAGTGCAACTTCGGAGCGTTCACGCCGTCTGTCCCCGCCAGCATTCCGTTACGAGCTGACCGAACTGGCCCGTAAGGCCGGTAAGCGTATCGTATTGCCTGAAGGCGATGAGCCACGTACGGTTAAAGCAGCCTCTATCTGTGCTGAACGCGGTATTGCTACTTGTGTGCTGCTGGGTAACCCGGAAGAGATCCAACGTGTTGCTGCGGCTCAAGGTATTGAGTTGGGTAAAGGCGTTGAAATCATTGATCCGGTCGCCGTGCGTGAGCAATATGTTCCGCGTCTGGTTGAGCTGCGTAAGAGCAAAGGCATGACCGAAGTGGTTGCCCGCGAACAGTTGGAAGACAACGTGGTTCTCGGCACCTTAATGCTGGAGAAAGGTGAAGTTGACGGCCTGGTTTCTGGTGCCGTACATACCACCGCAAACACTATTCGCCCACCGTTGCAGTTGATCAAAACCGCACCGGGCAGTTCATTGGTCTCTTCGGTGTTCTTCATGCTGCTGCCTGACCAGGTTCTGGTTTACGGCGACTGTGCTATCAACCCAGACCCAACAGCAGAGCAACTGTCTGAGATTGCTATCCAGTCGGCTGATTCTGCGGCGGCCTTCGGTATCGAACCTCGTGTGGCGATGATCTCCTACTCCACCGGTAATTCCGGTGCCGGTAGCGATGTAGAAAAAGTCCGTGAAGCGACCCGTCTGGCACAGGAAAAACGCCCAGATCTGATCATTGATGGCCCGTTGCAGTATGACGCGGCAATCATGGCTGATGTGGCTAAATCTAAAGCGCCTAACTCACCGGTTGCAGGTAAAGCTACCGTGTTCATCTTCCCAGACTTGAACACCGGTAACACCACCTATAAAGCGGTACAGCGTTCTGCCGACCTGATATCTATCGGGCCAATGCTGCAAGGCATGCGTAAGCCAGTTAATGATTTGTCACGTGGTGCATTGGTTGACGATATTGTCTATACCGTGGCACTGACGGCGATCCAGTCCGCGCAGGCAGATGCCGCCGCGTCTTAATTTTACCATTAAGATGTGTGAGAAACGCCAGCCTTGTGCTGGCGTTTTTGCTCAATGGCAAAAAGGCTTATTAATTGGCAGTCAGAACACGTTTACCTCCCTACCATCCTGGCCAAAAACGCATCCGTAAAAAATACCCACAAAAAAACCGCCATATAAGCGGTTTCTCTGCGCTGGTCCGGTAAGCAGCCATTCCAGCAGGGTTGTTGGTATCAAAAAAACGGTTACCAACATATCGCAAGCGCACCCCAGCCCACTCAGTTTGGGCCAGTTGCTATTCACTGTCAAGTATCTGCTGGAGATGCATTAGTGTACAATCGCAGCGGGCCTTTTCGCCGCCTTAAGCAAGCGGGCATCGGTTTCAGGAAAGGATATCCAATGGCCGTAAAGGCAAGCGCACCCCAGCGCTTGTATTCACGGTAGTATCACCGGTGGTGCTGGCGTGAAGCGGTCTAAGCATGGACCGCACAATGAAACGATACTTTTGTATTGTACTCGTTGTATTTGGTGCGTTGTTAACATCCGGGAGTGGCGGTTGGAGTATTTTTAACAACTCAATCACGGTAATAATCAATACATCAGGCAAGTAAGCCCGGTAGCCGTCCTTCGGGGCGGCTTTCCTTTGCTATTTGGCTCTATATTCAAGTACTTTGCCGGGGTTCAAACTTATAGCTAAAACTTTGGCTAACCGGTTCATCCGCCTCCCCGCCTTCATCGTTATCAAGCAGATCAATCAACATCTTACCGGCTTCTTTACCCATCTTTTTGTAATCAATACGCATTGAAGTCAGCGTCGGGTGAGTTTGATCACAACTGTCTGAGCCATCCAGGCAAGCAACTGCAATCCCACCGGGGATTTTCAATAACCGCCGCTGGCACTCAAATAGCACACCGAGAGCGATATCTTCATGGCTGCATATCACCGCATCCAGCTCCGGTTGGCGCTGAAGTATTTCAGTCAGAGCATAACGGCCAAACTGTAAACTGGCCGTTTCAGGCGTAGTGACCGATTGATCCGCATTCTTGTAATGCTCCAGCATCGCCTTATGCCAGCCGTTCAGTTGCTGGCGTTGTAAACGGTTGTCCATATGAGCGCCGATAAACCCAATATTGCGATAGCCACGCGCCAGCAAATGGCGGCTTAATTCATAGGCCGACTCAAAAAAAGCCGCTTCAAGGGTTATTTTAGCCCCTTTAAAAGAGGAACCGATCACATTGACCGTCGGAACGTTAGCTCTTTCAAGCAGTTGATAGGTTTTATCTGCCAGTTGTGAACCGAATATCACCACTGCCGCCGGATTACTTTGCAGCAAGGTCATCAATATTTCAGCCTCTTTACGCTGATTATATTCATGGCAACCGAGCAATAGCTGGAACTCATTTTTATTCAGAATCTGTTGTAGTGCTTGCATAAACCGGGAACTGGCTTTGTCCGTCAATGACGGAATTAAAACGGCGATGGTATCACTGTGCCCTGATGCCAATGCTCCTGCGGTACGATTAGGAATATACCCAAGTATTTCAACCGCTTGCTCTATTTTTTCACGTAATTTTTCGGAAACCTGCTCCGGCGTTCGCAGCGCTCTGGAAGCCGTCATCGACCCTACTCCGGCGTAATTTGCTACTTCCTGTAGAGTGACCCGGCCGGTATTACGGCGCTTACGCGTTTTTTCCATGCTGAATTCCTGCCTGATTAAAATTTCTTTTCTGGACAAAACACGCCATTCCGAGCTAGCCCTCGACAATACATTGCATTGTATATGGCTTATCCGGAGATAGCCAAAGCCCCTGACACAACAAATGATAGCGCTATCACAATTTTTGGTAGCGCTATCAGGTAGCGCTACCAATTGAGATATTCATCACATTAATACCAACGATAACGCTCTACTCTCAGGTTAACAGTCATCGGGAGTCATCAATATCATGTTAAAAACACTGTTAACCTCAGACGTCATTCAGGTGGTCAGCCAGGCAAAAGACTGGCGTGATGCTATTGCAATTTCATGCCAGCCGCTGATTGATAATGGCGCCATTGAACCCCGTTATGTCGAGGCAATTTATCGCTCCCATGAGGCTATTGGCCCCTATTACGTGGTCGGGCCGGGGATTGCGATGCCACATGCCCGCCCGGAAGAAGGCGTAAATAAACGCTCTCTGGCATTAACCCTCATTACTGAGGGCGTCACTTTCAATGCAGAAGGTAACGACCCGGTAAAACTGCTCATCGTGTTAGCCGCGACAGACAGTACTAGCCATATCGAGGCTATTTCTCAACTCGCTCAGTTGTTCGATAACGATAACGATGTACAAACCTTACTTAATGCCAAAACGCAGCAGGATATTTTGTCGGTTATTGCACGTTACTAATCTTGGTATTCAGTTTGGATAATAATTTTAAGGGAAAAGAAAATGAAAATTACAGTGGTTTGCGGTAACGGTTTAGGCACCAGCCTGATGATGGAAATCAGCATCAAAAGTATTCTGAAAGAATTAGCCGTGAGTGCAGAAGTTGATCACGTCGACCTGGGCTCAGCAAAAGGGACACCGAGTGATATTTTCATCGGTACCAAAGATATTGCCGAACAATTAGTGGCTCAAGCGGTTGGCGGTAGGATAGTGGCATTGGATAACATGATCGATAAGAAAGCCATGAAAGAGCGTCTGTCTGCAGCATTAACCGAATTAGGCGCTTTGTAAGCGGAGGCTGGTATGGATTTCTTTCGTTTTTTAATGAGTGATGTGCTTTCTGAACCGGCAATTCTGGTCGGTTTGATCGCTTTAATCGGCCTGATTGCCCAGAAAAAACCGGTGACTGAATGTATTAAAGGCACCGTAAAAACCATCATGGGTTTTGTGATTTTAGGTGCCGGTGCCGGGCTGGTAGTTTCATCTTTGGGTGATTTTGCCAATATCTTCCAGCATGCTTTCGGTATTCAGGGCGTGGTGCCAAATAACGAAGCGATTGTGTCAGTGGCACAAAAGAGCTTTGGTAAAGAAATGGCGATGATTATGTTCTTCGCTATGGTTATCAATATTCTGATTGCTCGCTTTACGCCGTGGAAATTTATCTTCCTGACCGGTCATCACACCCTATTTATGTCAATGATGGTCGCCGTGATCCTGGCCACCGCTGGCATCAGCGGTGTGACACTGATTGTTATTGGTTCGCTGGTGGTTGGGGTTGCGATGGTGTTCTTCCCAGCCATTGCCCACCCTTACATGAAAAAGGTCACCGGTTCTGATGATGTGGCAATCGGCCACTTCTCTACTTTGTCTTATGTACTGGCCGGTTTTATCGGTAGCAAATTCGGCAATAAAGAACATTCAACTGAAGATATGAATGTACCGAAAAGCCTGCTGTTCCTGCGTGATACACCAGTGGCTATCTCATTCACCATGTGTATTATTTTCATCGTAACCTGCCTGTTTGCCGGGCCGGAAGTGGTGAAAAGCCTGAGTGGTGGCAAAAACTGGTTTATGTTCTCGCTGATGCAATCCATTACTTTTGCGGCGGGTGTATACATCATCCTGCAAGGTGTACGAATGGTTATTGCTGAGATCGTACCGGCATTCAAAGGGATCTCCGATAAACTGGTACCGAATGCAAAACCTGCATTGGACTGCCCGGTGGTGTTCCCTTACGCGCCAAATGCGGTATTGGTTGGCTTCCTGAGTAGTTTTGCAGCGGGCCTTATCGGTATGTTCGCGCTGTATTTGATGAACATGACCGTGATTATCCCTGGTGTCGTGCCTCACTTCTTCGTCGGTGCCGCCGCCGGGGTGTTTGGTAATGCCACCGGTGGGCGTCGCGGTGCCATTCTGGGCGCATTTGCCCAAGGCTTGTTGATTACCTTCCTACCCGTGTTCTTACTGCCCGTGCTAGGTGATATCGGTTTTGCCAACACCACCTTCAGCGATGCTGACTTTGGTGCGCTGGGTATTCTGCTGGGTATTATTGTTCGCTAATCAGTGAGATAAATGTAAAAACACAAAAGCCCCTGACGAAGGGGCTTTTTTATGGCTAAGCAGGCATTAATCTTCGCGCGGGGTAATTTTGCCGTAATTCTGCTCATTGTTGCGGGTTAACCACAATGACAGTGCTTTCAGGGAATCCGGAGTGAACTCGTCACAACGGGCGGTTATCTCCTCCGGTACCATCCAACATACTTCGTCAATCTCCTCGGCCTGCAACGCAAACGGGCCATGAGAAACACAACTGAACAAAGCACCCCAGACGCGGCAACACTCTTCTTCAAAGTAGAACAGCCCATGTTCGGCAAAAGGCACCCCTGCAATGCCTAACTCTTCTTCTGCCTCGCGCCGGGCAGATTCAAGATAGTTCTCACCGCCTTGCACCACCCCACCGGCTGTCGCATCCAGTTTTCCGGGATAGAAATCTTTGTTCTCAGTACGGCGTTGTACCAGAATCTTGCCCATTCCATCATGCACCACAATATAAGTAGCACGATGGCGTAGCCGTTGAGCTCTCATTTGTTGACGACTGGATTGAGCTATAACCTCATTCTGATCATCAACAATATCAACCCACTCGGTGACTGCTGCTGGATTTTGCTCCACCATCCTCTGAAACCTTCTCTCTGGGCGCGATTAATACGCGCGCAATTGTTAATTAGTCTTTCAATGCCAACTGGACGACAGGCTCATCACTTTGTAGGGTTAGAACCTGTAAAACGCCCTCATCTAACACGCCATAACTTACCGGATATCCCCCTTTAGGGATGCTGACTGAACCGAGATTAAAACAAATTATATCACCTTGCCACTGAGCTTCGGGCAGATGAGTATGACCATAGACTAAGGTATTGTTAAATCATTTACACATGATAATAGTTCTCATTGTGAGGCGATCACTATCTATGATACTACTCTTATACAATTGTTATGAGACAATCAAACAACTATTATTTGAGATGTGAGTATGAGATCGCACTGTGAACCCATAACCTAACACCACAATGCCCGTCACATCCCATACCCCCCCTTAGGGCCTATATACTCCCCAGCATGGCGAACACGATCCTGAAAATCTGCTCCAGTGGGATGATGGGTAAAATAACGCCAAACAATCCCAGAATTGGAATCGCAATGTAGTTCCACATGATTATAATTACACAGCCATAACCCATATAATTACGCCATGACTTGCCATTGCGGGTTTCTTCCATGGTGATCTGGTTTTGTTCATGACTATTCTGACTATTCAATTCATCTTTGTTTTGCTCCTTCTTCTGAAAGAATCCAAAACCTGTTTTTATTAATTCAATAATTGCTGTGATTGAGAACATCCGTTGTCCCCTCCTTTTGTGTGAACTGGCAAACAATTGACCAGCACCTATATCCTTTATACTGGATTGGTAATTGGGTAATCACAGTGCATTCTTGTTCTATACCCTTAATATTAAAAGTACTAATATCACCATCTAATACTAATGGTTTTTGATCCAGATTGAATGATACGACGAACATATCACCACCATTCTTGTCGAGCATTTTCTTAACTTTTTTGATCATTACCAAACAAATTGAATAAGGTAATGTAGTACTTACTGGTACAAATCCATTGAATAATTGGTCTTTTAAATCTTCGTGGTGATAACATGGAAATTGTTTTATACAATCTTCTAAATTGTTCATATATTGTTTACCTAAATGTATAGTTAAATGACCCTCTCAGATCTGATAGTTCATTATTTACTTGTGTTAATGTCTCTTGATAAAAATCAAACAATGGTTTACGTTTCTTCTGACGAATGACACCAATAATCCTCGCCAATCTATCTTGCTTACTTTTACCCTTCTTCTTACGCGTATCTATAATGTAAGTTCTACCATGTTTATCTTTTTGCTTTTTAAACTTACCATTGGCAAGATTAGATTTAAGTCCCGTAATATTACCTTGTTGGTTTAACTTGGCAGTACTGAATGGAATAATTTTAGATTCTTGTTTCTGTGTGTAAGAATCGTCTAACATCCATTTTAAGTACTTCGTCTGTAATTGCTTTACAAGAATCTGGTTCTCAGTTCTACCGTTCACATTTTTATAATTGAATAATATCGCCTTTGATGTGAACGGTACTACTCCACCCTTGGCAGTGCTGTTAATCTTATTTTGAATTTGTTGTGATACTAATCTTACACGTTGAGACAATTCTTTTTGAAAATCTGCCGTTATACGTGGAGCATTACGATTTAATAATGCCCCCGCTTGTCTTGGCGTCATTCCTTGCCAGCCAGATGTATTTTGCATATGCTAATCCTTATGATAAGTCCTCTAATAGTTGACGAATAATAAACAATTGTTCACCGTTATCCTTCAACAATCGATTCTTCACCATTATTGCTTTGTTCAAACAATCCCAACGTGTACCAAAAATACTTATCAAGGCAGTTTCACACAATGAGGCTTCCTGTAATGTTTTATAACAATACAATATTGATTTACGATATGGTTGTCCTTCACCAATATATTCATTAACAGATTTTGATGAGGATGTATAAGTACGCCAATTTGATTGTTTAGAATTCTCATCAAAATCTTTAATATTGCGAATACCTTTGTATACTTGTTTTACCCCAATATAATATTGACCACTATCGGGGAACTGAATCATATAAACAAATGCCGCATGATCTGTTACTTCTTCAAGCCTAAACTCATTACCCCACATTCTCCATTCTGTTTTATCCATAATTAACCCCTTACTACATAGGTAATCATGCTTTCTACTCTGTTTGGCGTCTGTCGATACCATTTTGAATCTTTTACTTCAAGTATTGCGGTAGCGTAATTCCCGGTTGATAATGCTGCCAAGAAACGTTTAAATTGTTTTGTCCCTGCTAATCCGAGTTGAAATATCATCATGATTAGGAATTCATTCCAACGGCTCTCTGGGGGTAAATTCAATTTTAGTGAGTTAACACCAGTACGGGCAATTTCAATATCTTGTTCTAATAATAAATCTGCTTGGTGCTCTGTTATGCCATCATAGTATGCTTTCTCATTTCTTAGGACAAGGTGTCCATACCCTATTGTGGGGAATCCTTCGCTACACTTATAGACCCAGAATTTATCATTCTTGAAATAACCGAATTTCGTTTGATATGCCTTAGTACCTTCATATTCTTTTAATTTTGCTTTTAGTTCCATTTTAATAATCCCATTTGATTGTTGTTATGAATATTTATCAAATAGATTCAAAACAATCCCCAAATGAAAAAAGGCCAGCTATTGGCTGACCTTTTGGTTACTTCTTTTCCAAAATTGTGATTACACGTTCCATTTTTAGATTAAGACTATTAATCGACGTTTCAAGATTTTTCAAAGTTTCCTTCGTTTTTTCTTGATCATCATTTAATATTTTGACAGTACTTTGTAGTACTCGATAATCACTCTCAATATTTGATATTCTCGTATTCAGGCCGTCTGCGTCAATCTTCCTATCTCGGAAAATTGTCCAGAGAACACTTAGGATTGAGAACACTATGGCAACTGTTGCTAAATCAAGACCCATATTATTACTTCCATATTATTATTATTATTATTATGCTCTATTATTTATGACTTACTGACCAATACAACGAGCGGCGTTAACACACCAGCGTTTGCCGTACCTGAGTATGAAGCAGAGGAGCGATATTCGATTGTTGTTACACTGTTCGCAGCAATATTAAGAGAATAACTTTGAGAGTTGAATTGAGCCGCCGATCCGTTTGAACTTTGTGTTGTCCAATTTAAAATACTACTACCGTTTATATATAATGTGATAACGCTACTTGCTGACGTACTCCCTGATGTACTCGATGATGACGCAAAACTAAGAATACAGGGTATTGCTAATATTCGGGCAAATGGTTGGGACGCAATTGTCATAACACCGCTGTTCGAATTAAGAATGTACGTTTTTGTCACATCGCCTTGGATTTTCTCAGCATAAATCGTACCGCTGAAAACACCATCTGTCGCACTTAGTGTTCCAGAGAATGTACCACTCGTAGCCTGTATTTTACCTTTGATATCGATATTCATGGCGTAAAGGGTCCCGGCTTTATTTAATTGCCAGCCAGACGTATTAGCAACATAGTTAGTACTTTGAATAACCGAACCAATTTTCGCATTACTAATAGATGCGTCCTGAATCTTGGCAGTACTAATAGATGCGTCCTGAATTTTAGCATTTGTAATACTGGCATCTTTAATCTTGGCAGCATCAATAGCACCATTCTGAATCTTGGCATTCGAGACAGAAAGATCATTAATTTGTGCGGTTCCAATACTGGCGTCCTGAATCACTGCTGAATTCATATAAACCTTCCCATTCTGTACTACGAATGGATAGACCTTAGTACTCTGTGATGCCGCGTCTGTTCCAATTATTGAGAACCTATCAGCCACGAACGTAGCAACACTCTCCTTTCCGTCTGCCGCCAAAACAAGCCCCGCTATATTCCCATTAGCACTAACCTGTAATTGCCATTTAGAACCCAACTCATCGGTGACCTGAGATTGAATAACCCCATCCAATTTAGGACTATTGATAATTCCATCTACAACATCATCATTGAGTTTAGAATATGGTACTTTACTATTCTGGTTAAAACCAATTGGGGGACTATATACTACGCCATCGATACCAAATTTATCATATTGTCCTGCCTTGATGAAATACGAACCATCAGATAGGTTAAAACTCGCAGAATAAACATTATTAGATTGGAAATACTGAACGCTAGAGCTGAATTCAATATCTACGGCGACCATTACAACGATACCCGCATAATCTGGAACATTTGATTCTATCCATTCTACAAAGAACAGATCAATTCCAGATTTGAAAATAGCCCCTGCGAGAGCTGGCGATTGTGGATTTTGTACTGTTATCTGTACTTCTTGACTATAGATATTATTTGAGAATCCCCACACAATAATACCAAATGTTCTCTTACGCCCAATCCCATCACCTTTATTCATTTCAAATGTATAATTAAAGTTCGATACTTGAGAATAATAAGACTTAAGATATACGCCATTACCATCATAAACTTTCACTTCATAATACTTGAAGTACTCAACAAATGGTTTTCCATTGACCTGTACGGAGTTCTGGTTATCCCATGAGATACTAAAATCAGTACTGTTAGTATTGAACTGATCAATATCTCCATTATCCAGTTTCAAGCCAGTAACAATAGGTAGGGTGAACGCCAATTGAGGAATAGAATTCATAACAGTTATCAATTCTGAGACAACACCAATATTATTATATCCACACACACCAAAATCATACTTGGTATCAGGTTCAAGCCCATAGACTTCATAGCTATTTTGATATTGATTGAGACTTGCCAATTTAACCCAAACTGTAGAATTCGATTTCTTGTATCTAACATGATAACCGCGAACTTGTGAATCAGGGCTGAAATCCCAATTAAGTACTACAGTGCCACCATTAACCGTATTACCTTTCTTGACTACTGTTAGGTTCGTTGGAGGTTGAACAAATTGTGAATTAGGTAAAGTACTGGAACCTGCCTGTGGGAAATTTCCAACATCATTACCACTGTAGATCTCGTCAAAGTATTCGATAAGGGTAAATTGATTGATCCCAACTTTCTTAACAGACAATGGAATTATTTTTTGTAATACTCGGAATTTCTTATTATTGTATCCCATTTCTGGAAATGTCATTGTGACGACATCATAAACTTTAAGGTCATACCCGACGTGCGAATTAAATGTTATAGTAGTATTCAAGTACTGAGACTTTCGCATTTCTTTATTGGCAAGAAATGATAATTGAGTTTTATCCTGAACCCAAAGATAATTCAAATCTTTCTTGATAATTACGCCATCACGTTTTAATTGTTCTGATGCGTATAGGTCACTTGGATAACGTACTATATCATTACTGTAATCGCCTATTGGATTCGTATATGTAACGTCCATTGTATTGTAATAATCGGTATTCGTACCAGAGACGACTTGTACTTCACCAATGATAGATGACTCATCGAATGCGAAAATGGGTACATCTGCCGTATCAACAGTAAGGTAGATCTTGCCAGTACTTTCATATATAACACCCGCAAATGTTTGTAAAATACTTTCTAAGTTTTCCTTATACGTTTTTGAGTAATCAATTGATCCATTCGAATACAATTCGTGATTAACACAGTATTGAGCAATGTTTTGGAATGATGCCATATCAATATTTTGTGAATCAAATCCGAATCCAAATTCTTCATTTGTTAAGTAATCATACACTTGATTTACGGGATTAGATGAACTTGATTTCTGACTGGTTAAAATATCTGTAATTTGACGACCTTTCATCTCTACAGAGAGAGCATAATTTTGATTGGTTAATATTCCACCCAACATACTATCTTCTGTCTTGGTAATAACTGAACATATTTGTACTAATCCATCACCCCTAAAATTATCTGTCCATTGAGAACCACCATATTGTTTTGCCAATGACATAGAACCTGAATATGATGATTTACCGAATCGTACCTCTAATTGTAGATATGGTCTGAACTTGTCAAACAGTAAAGTACTATCAACAATACCCTCTTTGGTGATTGGTTGTGCCAATACTGCTACGTTATCGAAATAGATTTGATTGATCTTATTGCCACATTCACCAATTGAAATGGCATGAACCGTACATAACTTTGCCCCCGTATCATTTGGGATGTTTTGCCATGCTACTATTGAACCCACTTTCACGAATGCTTCAGTACTGACATTTAACTTGTCACCACCATAAATTATAGGAATTCCAGTGCTTGGGGATGTGGAGCGAGAATTTGAACTACTCGTACTTGAATAGGTTGATGTTCCAGAACTACCGATTTTCATCATGCTGGCACTGGCAATATATGACAATGCGGCCACCCCAACGCCAATTGCGATCATGGCTATTGTACTGACTGTCGCGGCTACTGCTGCTGCCGCACTCATACCCGCGATTACTGCTCCAATTACTGCGATGAAGCCCATATTATGATTTCCTTATTCTATAAATTTTGTATTCACAATCCGTGGAATACTTTGTTATTTGATATTTGTTTTTTTCTTGATTCAGTACTAAATATTTGCCCATCCAATATATGGAACAATGAAACCCATCCACATCTACGAGAATATCTCCTTCCATGGGATGATCTACTTCATCACATAATTCTTGGCATAGATGAACAATGTTTTTAAACGTTCCTTTCTTGGCAAGTAATCTAAATCCTGCCTTGGCTGTTTTGTACTTCCCTACTAATTCATCCCTATAATTTGTATTTCCTAATATTAGGTCTACTACTGTGAATGCCATAATATGACAATCATTGACGCCAAATTCGAATTCTTGTTCTAATAATTGAGATAGGTATTGTGTGATTCTTCCATGATCCATTAGTTCTTCCTTAGTTCTTCCATTGTTGCGTACTATTAATAATTCCTATCAGATCAAAGAATTGATCCCCTTTATGAGTACTTTGATGTATGCTGGTAGATGATAGTACTGGCTGGCTTCTATCTAACTTTTTCCAAATAGAATTAAGATTAAGAGTTGTTTCATTTTTCACAGAGCCAGTAGTATTACTGAAAGTACTTTCAAAGTTATTGATATAACCAGAAAACATACGATCATGTGAAATAACATTACCATTTGCTGGATTAAGGATTGTTAGGTAAATGTTTACCTTGGCGTTGTTAAGTAAACCCTGAGACAGTAGTGATATATATGGTTGTTCGACATTTGAAATCTTAAATGAAGTACCATTGTTAGATATTGAATTCTTCTCTGTTGTCGTACTGAATGAATCATCGATGAAGTCGGGAGCAGATTTATAATCGATGCCATTTGCTGTTAGGTCTGTCCATGAATCTGTGATGTAAATTGGAGCTGTAGTACTGTTAGGAATAACATCCAAGCATTTAACAACAACATTGAGTTGATATACATCAGATTCTGTTAGTACGGTCTTATTACCACCACGAGTAACATTCCAGTACTTGATCAGATCTGGATTAGTTAGGATTGAATTGTTCATTATGATGTTACATCCTCAATTGCGGATATGTTCATACTTATGATATTTCCCGAATTATAATCAGTCTTATCATTACTGTTCTGTAAGATGAATGTACCCATGATATTATTAAATTTGATATTTTCAGATAATTGCACTGTTTTTCTTAGAGATGGATATATGGATAGATTACCCAAACCATCATTACTAATAATCTTATATATCTTTTTATGATTGGTAAATTGTATGATAGTTCCTACTTCTAATTTAGTACTGGCAAGTACTTTAATAACATATGAACCTGCATTTGAAATAGCCAATGCCTGTACTAACGATTGTTGCCCCCCGTTATATTGGCTATACCAGCCAAGGGAATGTTCAAAGGGACGACTTAGGCCATATTGGGCTTGGAATGCTTGAATTTCTTGACGGAATTGTTTGGTTGCCTGAATTTTGAAAGTAAGCGTATAGTACTGGCAACCTGTTGATCTTGATATTGTTTGACCAGTCCATGATTGATTTTGGTACAATGGTTGATTATCAGATAATACGAAATCACTGATAAGAATGTTTTTAGAGAACATTTTGAGGACTCCTAATGTTGTATTGTTCTCCATTATTTATTAACAAAAAAGCCACGTCTTAGGTGGCTTAGTATTATGAGTTTCTTTGTTGAGATTGACGAACTGCTTGTAATATAACATCTGCGTGTTGTTTACACATTTCGGTGAATCGTTGTGAACTGATATCTCCACCACCTTGTAAAATAAGGGGAGCCTGTATTGTGATCTCGCCAGTGCTTTCACCATTCTGTGTAGTCGACAAAAATGAAGTGAGGTCACGGTTAGCTTCTGGCTGAACAACACGTTCCCCAGCTTTTAATACCCAAGTACTGTTATCAGTTGGGATTGAATCAATACCACTATGTGCCTGTCCCTCAATCTGAGTACCTTGTATAGTACTGACAATTGAAGCACCTTGAGCGATTGTAGAAGCAATTACGGGCAAATTCTGAGGAAATCCCAACGCAATAGCCTTACTTATTCCAGCTTGAATATTAATAATTGCGTTAGCAACAGCTATACCCTTCTGAACCGCGAAGGCCGCCTGTGCGATACCTGACGACTTACCAAAAGCCCCCTCCATGATAATACCCATATCCCCTGCGGCGGTTGATATCATGGTTAACTGTGCTGAATGACTATTTGCTTCAAGTGCTACCGTCTTTTGAGCATAAAATAATTGGATTTCAGACTTACGTTTCTCATACTCATCTAATGATTGTAATTTTGCGGCATACAATTGGTTATTAATTATCAGTTCTTCATTCTGTTGAGCTTGTAACTGATTTAGGGCAACTTCATTATTACGACTATCAAAAGGATTATCAGCATTCGGTTGATTAAGACCAATACGTTCATCCTGTGCTTTTTTAACTAATCCCAATTGTTCTGGATTTAACTTGTCACCAATAGCCGCCAAATTCTCCTGTAACTTCTTGGGATCACTTTCTTGGATCATAGAATCAATCATAGATTTGAATGATGATGATCTGGATTGATATTGTTGTTGTAAATATTCGGAAGTTTGTTGCTCTGATAATTGTAATGTTGCTGCACTTTCGCGAAGTTTCTTCTCAATTTGATCTTGTTGATAATTGAATTGTTTTATTTTCAAGGATGCTGCACTATTTGATATCTGTGCCATTGTTTGAGTTAAAGTATTCTCGGCTTGTAAACGTTTCGCTGCCATCGCTTTTGCTATTGCTTCTGCCTTGGCTGCTGCGGCTTTCATATCAGATTCAATTTTGTTCGGATCTACCCATCCACCTTTGGGTGCTGTAGCTTCTGCGATTGCGTTTGCCAAATCAGTTTTTAAGTCTATCGCTTTTTGACGAACACTATTAATCGATTCTTGAACTGGATCTTTAGTACCATTATCCATAGCTCCAGTTTGAAAACCACCACCCATGTAATTAAGGTTGCCAGCATTTCGTAATTGCTGCCAAATATCAATCATGTCTTGTAATGAACCTGTTGATTCTCGAATACGATCATTCAATTCATTAAAGAAACCCATTTCCTTTGGTCGTTCTGTCACTGATGCTACAAGTGCGTTAATACCACCAATCAATGGTGTTAATCCTTCTGCCATTAATAATTTTGTAGTACCAGTTAGAGTATTAAGTTGAGCATCAAATTCTTTATATTTCTCGGCACTTTCATTCGTTAAAGTAATATTCTGACTTTGAATATAATTCAGGGCATCTTGTTCTGAACTGTGTTGTTTCAACGTTGAAACCAAAATAGAACTATCACCAGCCAATGATTCCATGACGTTTTTTATTTCTGATGCGTTTTTTCCAGCCCTGGCCATTTCATAGTACGTATGTACAACAGCTTTTAGGCCGCCATCGGTCTGGTTCAAATACTTGTTATATTGTTGAAGTTCAATTCCATACGATTGTAAGTTTGCTGCCACACCGCCGCCAGTACTATACGCTTCTCCAAGTTTATCAATGACTTGCGTGTTGATATTCCCGAATTTCTCCATACTGAGGCCAGTACCGTAAAATGCTTTTTCTAATTGTTGAAGCATCTCAATAGAAACACCTGATGTTGTACTAATCTGGTTTAACTCACGAACGTAAGCATTACTCGCCAAAGCCAAACCACCAAGAGCCGTTATCGCCATAGCTCCAACACTCGCTACACCCATCAACCCAGTACTTAGGGATCCTGCGTTTGCGGCTAATCCACCAAACCTACTGGTTAGGTCGCCAACCACGCCACCAGTTTGTTGTCCAAAAGTTTGTAGTGATTTGTTCGCATTATTCAAGCCCTGAGTTAGTTGTGTCGTATCGCCGAATATTGAGAATACCAACGATTGATTATTTGCTGCCATTATCTTTATCCTCCGTGAACAATCGCATCATGTTGTCATGTTTTTTCTTATTCTGTTCTTCTAATAATTCTTGTTGTGATTTTCCCGAAATTAGACCACACATATCAAAGTCCTGAATACTGATCGAACGCATACCCTCTTTAGACATGTTGCCAGATGATTTATAGAGCGTTTCCAGTACTTGTGCATGTCGGATTTGATCAATACGTGGGCCAGATGGTGCAATGTGATTCTCATAGATATACAAGGCATTGAATAAAGGTAAGGGCATAGCCCCCATTTCTTGGAAACTATGCCCTCGCCTTGCCAGTACTGAAAGGTAGTACTGAACCTGTGGATCACATCTTATTTTTTTTTTCAGTTTTAGGGACATCTGAATTCATAGATTCCTGAAAAACTTTGTTGATCTCTGTGTTCATAATGGTCAAATATTTCAAATCTACTTTTTCAACTTGAGAAGTACTTTCAAACAATTGTTCACCGTTAGCATCTACAATACAATTGAATATTGTATTAGTTGAATTGTCACATTTTGCGAAAGTATCAAGTGTTGGAAGTTTTACATATACTGTGAATTCGGGGGTTAATGTTATTGGATGTAACTTAGTACCAATAACTAACATTAGGTTTTGAATATTCATTATTCAACCACCGGAAGTAATCCAGATTTCACAGGAGCACCATCAACACTTAGGGTAAATTCGCGAGTTACTACGCTGTCTTTATCACCAGTAATTGTGTCTTTAGAAATAAATCCATTTAGTACTGTAAAGTATCCAGTTGTTTTAGTCGCATTCTCATAATAACTAATACGAACCTGTACACGGCTTTGATCTTCGGCTGCTTTAAGTAATGCTAAATGTTGTACATTATCGGGTAGCCAGTTAACTGTTAGGGTAATATCTGGTTGATTACGTGTACCTACTAATTTACGATCATATACGGAGCCGAATGTCTTAACGCTGATTACTGCTGATTCGGAACCAGTACTTGGGAACGCGGCGACCTCGGGAACAATCACGAATGAAGTACTAACTTCTGACCCAGCCTCGCCCAATTCTACGGTTATATTAGAACCACTAAAAATATCAAACATATTTAAAATCCTTTTTGTTATATTGGAAACTTCGTGTCTCCACATTATTATTATTTATCTACTTGGAATGACAGGCCATACTATGGGGATAATACTTATATCAATATCATCAAGGGCAATACGATACAATTTCCATTCTAATAGTTCATCTTGTCTTTCTTCGCCAATCTCAATTCTATCATTTAGAATCGATATTCGAGTACTGGCATCATTTATCATTTGGTTCTTTTTAATTATTGAATCATCATTAAATTGTTGTTTTGCTCGGTTAAGATCATCTAATGAGGGGCCACTCGTTTCTACCCATGTACCACCTGTCCATTCGCCTGTATCTACATCTATATTTGCTTCTTGATATTGAGCTTTATAATAACCGTTACCAACTAAATCTTTTGTCCAGTATGTTGGTAACTCCCCCTCAACATGATCTTCTACGTAAAAACCATTCTTATCTAATATGTTTATTTTCATTATATACACCTTATTGAACTGACATGAAAAGACAGAATGTGATTGCTGAATTCGCCGGAACATTTAATATTGAGACTGACCCATCAAGGGCAACGTAAGCTCTAGGAAGAACAGTGCCAACCGTTATTGCGGGTAAGTTACCGCTTATAGGAACAATTACCTGAGTTTGTGGTCGATAACCTACAGGTAACGTAAATGCGGGAGTTGAAACATTTCCAGCTCCCACGGTTCCAGATTCTATACCGACTTCAATATAAATCATTCCTAATATCTTTCTATATACACATCTTCGATTTGCGGTTACTGTCCATCCATTTTGTAGCGTGGCATTAATCCACGGTGTATCAGCCGCTGTATTCGAAGTTAATATAAATTGCCCCTGTTCAAGTCTAAGTGCTGTTACTCCGTTGGGACTATAATCTCTGAGATAAAATGGCCCGTTGTTTTCTAATCGACCCATACGCCAGCCAGCAGTGCCATCAAATTGAGTCCAGTGAATCCAGTTGTACGCAGTATTATCCATTGGTGTGAAGGTTATAGCACCAGATTGTTTAGAGACTAATGGCCCTGTTAATGTCCCGCCCGATAAATTTAATTTTGTTGATAATTCTGTTTTGGTGCTAAAACTATTATCTGAATACAATTTCAATTCTGCTATGTCAGTACTTACATTTACCTTGGTTGAGAATGTACTATCTGAATACAATTTCAATTCTGCTATATCAGTACTTACATTTACCTTGGTTGAGAATGTACTATCTGTATAAGTTTTCAAAGTTTCAATATCTGTTGTAGTATCAACTTTAGTACTGAATGTACTATCTGAATACAATTTCAATTCTGCTATATCAGCACCTACATTTACCTTTGTTGGGAATGTTGTATCTGAATATAATTTCAATTCTGCTATATCAATAGCTACGCTTGTCTTAGTACTAAAATTAGTATCTGAATACAATTTCAACTCATTTGTTATAATATCAGCTTGTGTTTTATTATAATAATTAGTGCTGACATATGTTTTAGTATCATCAATCGCAGTATTTAATTCTTGTGCTGAAATAGCCCCTAATTCTAATAAGGATGGTTTTTCAATTGTTGTATAAACTTTAACTAAATCACCATTATTTGAACGAAGTCGAAATATTGGATTTGTACCAGTATCAGTAATTAACATCTGAGAGGTTTTACCATTATTAATTGTTTGTGTACCGATTAGATCTACACCAAGACTATTGTTAGATGCGTTTTTATCTAATAGGAAAAATCCATTTCCAGTACTGGTAGTATTATGAGGATATTCGACACCATTACTTCCTACTCCATAATCAGAACGATATAATTCCGTATTTGCCACTGATCCTCTTGCTTGTATGTCCGTTGGTTCAAATGTGTATGTCTTAGTCACTGTTGAATCCTTATCACCATCAATCTGTGTTGATGTTATTTGTCCATTTAGAATTATGTAATTCAAAACATCATTCGAATTTTCCATACAAAGCATCAATTGAAATTCTGTATTATTATTGTAGTACTGATCTAATACTACATTATCGAGTACATAATTTAGTGTTATTGTTATTGGCTCCAGATTCATAGAACCTAATTGAACATTTGAATATTCAGAGTCATATGTTTCTATTCTCTTCACTTCTGATGTTTGTTGGAATGATGGAAAGGTAGCAAGGTTGTTTAATTGTGTGAAGTTTGTATTCTTTGGTGATGTGTTTGTAAGATCATCACAATACATCAAATATGTATTACTCCCCGTGAAAATATCCATATGTTACCCTTCGATATAATTTATTTTTATTGTTTGTCCATATGCGTATGCTATATCGTTTGAATCTCTATCAGAATTTGAAAAACCTTGAGAGGTTGTTATGGAAGTTACCTTAATACCTAATTCGGAAAGTACAACATAAGTACTATCTTGAATGATAACCTCAATTACTTGAGATAGTATTGTATTACACAATTGCTCATCATATGCCAGCACCACAAAATCAATATCTAATTCTGCGTATCGTTTTGTGTTGTCCATACCTACTGGATTATATGATTCACTCATATCACCAGCGAATAAGGTATAAATATCTTCCTGTATACTACTGGCTGTTGGATATCTTACTATTAGGCCATTCAATTTCAACAATTGAACTATTGTATTTTTAATATCAAATCGTTTCATTGTATGGCCTCATAATAAACATTAACTACCCCTGAAAAGTCATCAACTATCCTACGGACTACATAGTTCTTGCCGTTTATTGTAAATTGTGATTTCAGGGATATATCTTCCAAAGCACATGTGAAATATCTTTCAGTACTTACCATTTCTTCAAATACTACTTCCAATTGTTCGTGGAGTACCATAATTGATACTCCAGTACTTAATAATAGAGCTTCTCCGAAAGCAGACAGCATGATTTTTTTATCTTTATTGCTGAATGCTCTCATTATTACTTACCTGCTGCTTGAATGCGGATAACTTGGAATGCTTCTGGGCGAGTAAGTTTGAAATCAATATCAGCCCATACGCGAGCGATTACAGAACCTTTATTACGATTTGTTGTATCGTCCATGTCCAGTTCTAATGAACCCCATTCACCAATTGCTATATTTGAGAAGTCACCAAGAATTACAAAGTCACCTTGTCCGGCCAGAATTTTTGAATCAAAAGCCGGAACACCACATAGATCGCCATCGTCTAAAAGATATACTGCTGCGGTGTTTTCACCACGCAAAGTATTACGCAACGTAGATTTTGTTGACGGACTCATCACTGCTGAGATAGTACCAAAATTGACGCCTACATTACCCAATTTCCCCTGTGCTTCAACAATAGAAGCGTAATCATATGCAGTCACGTTAGTTACGTTTCCAGACGCTACAGCCGCGGCTACTACAGCTCCCATGATCAATGTTTCAAGGCGTTCTGCTGACCCAGCCACGATTGATTGTGCAACGATTTGCTCAATCTGAGGACAACTTTTTAAAACGGTTCTGGTTAACGGGACTGACCCAGTAAATGTTTTTGGAACGAGTTTAATAGACTCAAAATTAGCATCAACCTCTGGACTTGCTCCATCCTCAGAAATAAACCCAAATGAATTAGTAAAATCTGCGGTTAATTTCGGAATACTAATTTCAGAAGTTAAACCGGTATACATTTGAATTGGGAAATTAGCTAAGATACTATTAGCACGTAGTACGTCAACAAATGAACCATACAAAATTTCATTTGAAATTACACCTTTTGCGTTAGTGGTTGAAACACCAGCACGTAAAGCACGCTCGAACGCTTCAAATGGAATTTCCGTACCATTCTTACCTTGAGTTAGATTGTTACTTGTACCATCCATGATTGAACGAATCGCATCGTTTAGAGAGAACTTATTTGTCATTTTTTTATCATCCTTGATAATATTATTATTATTATTTGAAATACGTTTTTTGAACGTTGAAACGCTCATACCTTCTTTTATTGCTTTATCGCGAATTACATTAGAAATTTTAAGAGTGCGTGAAATAGCTTCAATTTCTTCAACTCTTTCTTCTTCTTGTTCTTCTGTTTCTGTTTCTTCTGAATCCAGAACTTCATCCTGAACTTCTGATTCTGTTTCTTCTTGTTCGCGAATTAATTCATCAATTTGATCACGGTATTTCGCAACCATTAAATCAAATTCTGAATCTTCATTTCGTTCTTCTTCATCAACTACAACTTCTTCAATTGTTTCATCTTCTTGCTCACGAATTAGTTCTTCAACTTCTTCACGATATTTCGCGACCATTAAATTGAATTGATCTTCATCTTCTGAACGACCGCGACCAATACCTACATAATCATCGGCCGGAACTGAAACCATCGAAATCTCATACGGGAACCATTTATTAACTAAAAGATTCTCACCATCGATTGTATAATCTATAACTTCATAACCTACCGATACTTTAGTTAATGTTTTCTCTTGAACCATTTGATATTTTTCAGACCCCAACCCAACGGATGAGAAGCGAACAATGGCACGGCCTATCTTGTCGTTATCGATTGAAGCACTTTCAATAACACCAATATGTTGATCAAAATCGTGATTGAATAGCATTGCTGCTTTATTATTTAGGCGGCTTAGATCTACATTCTCAATCCCATGTAAAAGGATTTCGTTATAGTCAGTTCCATTGATATTACGGGTTACTGGTTGTTCTGAGCTGAAAGCTAACATTACGGTATTCTGTGAGGTATCAATATCATCAATTGATAGGTTGATCTCCCTCGTTTGTTTCTTCATCTTCAATTTTTTCATTTAGTTCGTTTCCTTGAACATTATTATTATTAATTTCCATATCTTTATTTATCAATTGTTCCTGTTCGCGTTCCTGTTCTAACTCTTCAAATACACGTTGCGGTTCATATCCCAAATCACGCATGATCATTGATTTACTCTTCACGCCCATCGACAATAATGTTTGTTCGTATTGAGCATCTTTATTCGGATCTAACGAGATTTGTTTTGGTAAAATAAAAGAACAATTGGATAATTCGTCGAAATCTTTAAAAGAAAGATTCTTTAATTTATTTATCATTATGTTTGATAGCCAAAGTTTAAAAATAGGTTTCAGTACTTTACTGATCATCAGATTAGATTTAGTTTTCATACCATCGCGATTTATACGATCTGCCATTTTAGCGGCACTGAATGACGCATTTTGTGTATCACCCGTTAGCATACTTTTTGGTATACCTAACCCTGTACTGATAGTAGTTAAAACTGAATCTGAAAATTCTGTAATCTTGTCAGTACCCGCCTGTGGGTTTACAGTTTGTATCTGCTGGCCGGATTGTAATTCGTATATTGTGCCAGCTTGAAAATATTCGATCGACTCTCTATCTTCATTTGAATCATTTAACAGTTCATCCTGATTATTGTCAGTACTTGTTATAAATGCCATAGCAGAAGAAGCAAGTCGCTTCTGGATAATTGCTGCTTCATGATAAGCATTAAAATCATTAAGTGTTTTTATACTGGCGATTAGATCGGGAATACCACGTTGTTGCTTTGGAAATTCTGGAATGAAGTAATGAATAATTTCTTCTGCTTCAATTCGCTGACAATCATTTGTACTTATCGTGTAATTCAAGGGATGAATCTTAGCTACATGGTATGCCAGTACTTGGTCGTGTTCGTTAAACTCGATTCCATTACTAATATATGAACCATCAGTAAGTAGCTCATTCTTTGTACTTGGTATACGAGCACTATCAATCAATTCTACCTGTACTTTATTATGATTCTTGTGAATGCGTATGAAGCACTCTCCATCAGTAGCTCTTGTACGTTCGACTACTTGCTGGAAGATATCTATCGACATACTTCCATCAAAAGAAAATTCGGAAGCCTGCTCGGCCCACTGGTAGAATAAATTATCAAGTTGATCTGCCAGTACTTGATTCACGGTTCCATCATGTGACAAAGGTTGTGGGCGAACTGTGATCCCATCTGCACCTACGGTCTGTTGACTACTGAGCTGTACATAGCGTCGGGCATATGGATTTTGAATCACTAATGAACGGCAAGCATCCCTTACACTCGTTAAACTCTGACGCAGGACGGCATTGATAGAGACGTTATTAACACCATTCCCATACTGCCCTAAGATCTGGCTCGGTAAGTTTCGGATATTATCTAAATCTCTCTTAACACTCGTATTATTATTGTTATTATATTTTCTACTTGTTTTGTGGTGACGTGTTGATGGTAGTGTTGGTAGTGCTTGTGGTTGTTGTTTATTAAAAGGCCACATCCTTGTGTCTCCTTTTTATCGAGTGCGACAATGAATAATTGATTTAAAAAAACCTTGATTACTATTTTTCATTATCTTTTTCTTTAGGTTATTAACTTGTTGTGTAATTGAAGATTTCAATGTGAGTAAAGTATTCAGATCTTCATGCACCAGCGTTTTATTATTTATTGTTAATTGAGATACATCACCACTAATTCTGGCAGTTATTAGATTATTAATATCATCTAATTGCTTCTGTAATTCTACTAAGCGATCCGTTTGTGCCATTGGATTAATAACATTTATTGTTGTTATTGTCATAGCTCCACTATTAAGTACATATGTATATAATCCCGCAATCCAATCTGACGTATCAATTGGGACTGTTGAACTTTCATTAGTTTCATTCTTAATAATTACTAATGTTTTTGTACTATTAGCGATAGTCAGTATTGAATTAGGTGGCATTACTTCTAACAATAATTCACCAATATAAACTTGTTCTTTCATATATGTTCTCCATTTTATCCAAACCAATTGTTACCACCACTTCGGGGTTTAGGTCTTGGTTTAGATTTAGATTTCTTCTCGTATTTATCATTTTGTTCTTCAAATATTGGGATTGGGATTTGCTTTTCTTCTCGTTGTTTCGCTGCGTATGTGCGTAATTCTTTGAATGGTTGAGCACCCAATTTCTGTAAACAATACTTCATGGCTATCAACGCATAATTTAATGTATCAAGGCTTTCATTACGTTTTTGCCCTTGTTTAAGTACCCAGGCAAAAACATCACCCTTACGTTTTAACGCTTCGGATGTCAGTTGTGCAAAGTAATCATCTGGTAGATCATGACTGAATAATATTTTTAATGGGGCGTCATCTGGATTATCAGAGAGGGAATTATTAATTAGGTTACGAACCCACATCTTCCCTTCGTGTACGTTTAAGTTACACCACTTATTACCGCCACTGGTTGATTCTTTGAACATTGCCCCAGTTTTAGATGAAGAACCTTTTATTGCCATTAATATTTGGGAAGTATTACAATATGACAGCACTGTCTGTGTGGCCCTCCCATTACCACTATCTACGAAAGCCTTAAGTACTTTTACACGACGACCTGATACCGTTTTGAATTGTTGTGTTATGAATTGTGTTAGCTCTGTATATGCTTTTGCTCCACGAACTTCACAGTTAGGGCTGTAGAATATGCGATATCCTAATACCCATAATTGTTTATCTGAGAATCCTAATACCTGACATTCTAATCTATCTAATTGCTGGTCAACTCCCATGACAATTCCTAACACTTCATCGGGGATATTTTCAAGGTCAAATGAATTATCTCGTAGATTTTCAAGTTTAATAATATCTAGATCTGTTTGTAGTTCTGAGTAATGTAAACCTAATACAGTGTTATAAAATGATTGGTTCGAGTATTCGAGCCAAGCCATGCGGAACTCATAGGTAATACTTTCGATTGTACTATTTGGTGAATATAATCTATTAATATGAAAACCCGCCGTATCTGTTACTTCTGGCCTTTGGGCTATCCATCTTCCACGACTGACAATCTTAATACGTTGTGATTCAGTTATGTGTTCTTTACATTCTGGACAAGTTAATTTTGCCGTTTTAGGATTTGGTAATTTTCGGTTTCCTACTTGTTCCCAATCAAATATAACATTGCCCCATTGAAGCGTATGTTCATGTTGGCAATGGGGGCATTTAACAAACCATTCACGTTGATCAGAGTTTTGATATTCAATATCAATGGCATCACCAGAATATGTCGGTGTTGAACTTATAAGGATTTTTCCTTCGCTACCAAAGTCTGTTATACGGTTCTCGGCAAGTCGTATAGGATTTCCCTCGTCTGAGTTGTCTATTGCTGATACTTCATCAAGTACTACACGTTTAAGTGTTTTACCTCTTAAATGATTAGGACTACCTAATGACATGAAATACAGAAACGTACCGTCTTTCATTTGAATTTGATTTTGGTTGTTTGCGTAACGTTTGTCGTTCTTATCAGTAATTAAATTCTTAAGTTCTGGTACTGCTTCAATCGTTGTATCAATCTTACCGGCTTTCCATTGTTTCAATTCGTTACCAGTACTTTGTGCCACTCCAATATTAGAAGGATCTGTAAACATCCAATAGAATATTGCTGAATTTAATAATGTTGTTTTTGATACCTGTGAACTCGTCTTATAAACAATTTTACGATATTGGGGATTATCTATTATATCTAACATTTCACGTTGATATGCGTATAACCTTATCTTTTGTCCAGTACTTGCACCATCAGGTAATATTAAATACTTTTCGGCAAACTCACTTGGTAGTAGTTTTTTGGGTGGTAATATTTTCTTTATTGACCTTTGTAGTATTTTCTTTAACTTCTGATTGTTCTTGTTCGGCATCCTTGCCCCCTAATTTAAAATCTCCTATTTCATTTAAACAACTGTCTATTGTTTGCTGTAACGTTCGCTTTAGACCTGCCGCATTTTCTTGTTCGAATAGTTCAAGATATGATTTGTTTGGTACTGTGCGTATATGATCGCGAATACGTTTGAAGAAAGTACTTAATTCATTTTCCAAGTACTGAGTTTCAATAAGTGATCCCATTTTAATTTCTAAATCAATCTCGGCTTGACGTGCTTCGGCAGTAAGTTTTAATAAACGTTGGATTTCGATTTGTTCTTTAACGTCGGTATTTCTTAGTGGTTTAATTTGGTTTTCAACAATCCACTGTATTGTGATTTCATCGGCTATGTCTTTACCGTGAGGCATTCCCTGTTGCTTCCATTTTCTTACCGTGGATTCATCGTATCCATAATTTCTCGATAGTTGTAAAAGAGATATCATTTTGTTTTTCCTAATAAGTTTTCTCAATTATTTATGGATTTTTTTGGATGCGGTTCGGGGATGTCTAAATGAGACTCATACGCATTAAGCAATGGTGGCTTGAAACTACGCAAGCTATTGATTTATCAGGAGAACCTATCGCTTTTCGTTTTAATTGGTTGATTTTTGTTCACATTGACAATATCGAGGAAGTTCACGCACGTTCGCAGATGTTAGAGGAAGTTCGCAGATGTTAGAGGAAGTCTAATATCTTCGTCAAACGTAGTCTAATATCGCATATCTTCGCATATCAGTTTGATAATTCTTTTCAGCACTGTATTTTTTGTTCGATGTATATTAAAGTTGTGTAGTTATGTTGATATAGAGGCAAGGAGCCAACCATAATGAATAATCAGTTTTGTGATATAAACTCAACATCTAGCTTTCCTAAATGGAATGGTGTTGATTTTTCCCTATGGAAACTACTACCCAATAATGGAAGATTTGGAACCGGTGAGCCTAGATTATGGGCATATAAGGCAGCATACCTTCAATACAATAGAGATAAAATAATAAGATATTCACAAAAAGAAAGAATCCCAGTATTACTTTTAGCTGGGGTTACTATAGCTGAAGTGGCCGGAGTTCCTGAGAGATTCAAGGCGTATGGTGTTTTACAAGCATTTCAACTTATGGATTTTTTTAAAAGAAGTGGAAATAAAAGATCAAATGCCACATCTGTTGGGAGTTTGGCAATTCAACTTAGAGCTGCTGCTGAGACACTCGGCATTGACCCGGATCAATTAAATTCAACACAACAATTACAGTTAGCCAATTGTCTTTTAGATGATGATTTCAATATAAGTGTAGTAGCCAAACACCTGAAAGAGCTTATAATACATGACAACCCAGGAATAATAGATACTTTAAATATTACAGATGAACAAATAATAATAGCCGCATCAAGATATAATAGAGGGATAGATAGAGATAAAAAAGATTTCATCTCATCAATAAATGCTGAGAAAGGAAATCCAATTAGGAGTTACTCTTCTTACGGACGAGTAATAATAAAAAGAAGAGATATTATAAAAAAGATATTAGGTATATAAACATGAGAGAAATAACACCGCTTTCAATTATCGTGGTTATATATGTTTGGTTTTTAATATTTTCATCTCTCATTTCCAGCTCTTTCAACGCAGAGTCTTTCATTGATGGGGATGAAATTAAAAACATTTGTGATGTAATTAAAGTTTTTGTCGTAGATGATTACAGAAGTGTAATGGCTATAGCGATATTATTAGCAATAATCCCTGTTGTAATTTACTGTATAATGACAAAATTTAAAGGGATAATTATAAACATTAGTATCGCGGCATTTGCCCTATCATGGATATTTCTATTTGTTGTTAAATTTAGAGATTGTCCTTGGTTTTAGTAATACCAAGTGTGACTCACATAATCTAATGTGAGTCACACTTGTTAGATTAAAAGATCCTTTCATCCCATAGGCTATAGCCGGTTGTTCCTGCTATATGATGCTCCCATGTTATACTTTGATATTTTAAAGTAATCATCTCTTCTGGTTGATTACTCGCATGATCAATAGCATGTGGATATATAATATTAACCCTGCTTATGTAAGCCTTAGTTAACTTAATTGAGTAGAACAACTCATTAGCACCAGAAGGTGAGTTTCTGTAGAAAACAAAATTTACATCCATACACTCGTTATTAGATATAGCAACCCCCCAAAGAGGCGATGATTTATCTATCGGTTTAATGAATGATATTGGCCCATGATTTACATGCTGCTCTCTTGATATAGCATGTTCAAGAGAATACACAACTATCTGATCTTCATGCCCTACTTGGTATTTGTTTCCTATAGAATCAAAAGTTGAACATCCCGCAGAAATCATCCCCTGCGTTTCCCCTATGACTGTTACGTAAATTGAATTAGCCATCGTTAACTGCTCCTTATTGTAATTTCCATGTGTTATATCCAATTTCAACACTGTGATTGAAAATTGTGGTTATTAGTATATCGATTGTTGACCAGTAAGAATATGATTTTGTGAAATAATCCACTCTCAGTGTGTACAGTATTGAGAGTGGATTAGTTTTATTTTATTAGCACTGCTGCTTTAAACATACTACGTTGTTCTTTAATATCTTCTGGTAATGGTTGTTGTTCACTTACCCATTTGTCAAACTGGCGATTGGCCTCAGCATTCCAACGTGAATTGGATATATAAAAACTTGAACCATTATAGCTTGCGTTACAATACTGCTGATAATCAGTTGAGTAAGTAGCCATGAATTCGAATAGGTTGTTGTCCATTTTTTTCATAGCAGAAATGAAGAATTGATCGTTAGCTATTTTATTGTTCTTCACATTAAAGTTAACAATTGAAAACTTTTTGGTTGTTGTTTCATTTGTCTTCTTATCTGTCTCTAACCACTCAACCGTGAAGTTGTTTCCTGCTGCTGGTTTCGCTGGTTTCTTGGTTTTGGTCGTTGGTTCTGAAGTAGTGCCAATAAGTGCCGCTAAATCTGAGAACTCCAAACCCAAGTCTTTGTTGGCAGCCAACAATTTTTTAAGTGATTCTATCTTATCCAATTTTTCTTGTCGTAATGATTCGGCGTTTTTGACTTGATAATCTTGCACATCAATAGCAAAAGTATGTAAGGTATTTTCAAGAACTTTAATATCGTTCACATCTAATGTAGAAATAATTTTGCGTGATTCTTCATCTGAAATAAACAATCCAAAA
This sequence comes from Yersinia pekkanenii, assembly GCF_001152565.1. Classification (GTDB taxonomy): domain Bacteria; phylum Pseudomonadota; class Gammaproteobacteria; order Enterobacterales; family Enterobacteriaceae; genus Yersinia; species Yersinia pekkanenii. The sequence continues at coordinate 73,252 of NZ_CQAZ01000017.1, forward strand.
TTATAATCAGGAGCGTTTAACATCTTGAGTAGTTTGTTGTTCATTGGTTGAGATCTCATTAAGTTGTTTATATCATCGCATGTGATTGATTTAATAATAGAACTTGTATTTCTACTATATGAATTCAATCTACCAATATTTTCAAGAACTCGCAAATCATTAATAATGACTGGCTGTGATCTTGGCGTGTGGGGATTTTCAAGAACAAAGTTAATATTGGTGCCCGTTCTAATTAAAAAATGGGTAGCTTTTTCAGCACTACAACGTGAAATCGCTGGTTTTGATTGTTGGACTGCCGTAATTGTGATTCGTCGATAATCACGCTTCACCCATATCTGAAACAGTGTGCGAGTGGATGTTGCTGAAAAAACCGGATCAATAGGTTGAGAATACACGAGGTGAAAATAGGGGTTTAATTGTTGTTGATTAGATTGCTTGGTAAAACTACGAGGCAATATGAAACAAATTGCACTCGCTGCTTCAGCAGATTTGTTAAAAAACAGAACCGCTTTACCACCTTTATAACCATATGGTGGATTACCAATATAAATTCCGTGTGGTGGATTATCAAGTTTAAGAAAGTCCTGTTTTTGTGTTCGGGGGATTTTGGGATCGATGTCAAAACCGATCACATGTTGATAACCTAAATCACGTAACGGTTGAGTGAATGCTCCATGGCCTTCTGCTGGTTCGATGAATTGTGAATCAATTGTTGGTTGGAGTATTGTTATTATCTTGTTCACCAATGCACGAGCAAGGGCTGGGGGTGTGTAGTGCTGGTCAAGTGGTGGCATGATTGGTTTTCAAGTATTATAAATTATTATTGTGGATTTTATCAGAACAGGCAAATTATTGGGGGTTATTGGTGATTATTTTATTGTTTCAATTTAGTATTTCAAATTAATTTGTTTTAAAATCAATAACTTATCTACATATCCCATCTTCATAACCTATTGTTTTAAAAGGATATTCTCAAAACTGAAAAAATAGGTGGGTATTTACCCTCAAAATATTGGATTTTTGGTATTTTCGGTAAAAACGGGGGTTGGGGATTATGAGGGTTTGGTTTTGTATTTTTAACCAAAGAAAAAGGCCACCCATAATATGAGTGCCCTTAATTTATTATAACAATTTCATAAATGCTCTTGCCTTGTTAGTTGGCTTACTATCACTGACTGATTCAACAATTGAATCGTTATTAATAGCACTGACATCAACAACAATTGTCTCATCACGAACTACGATAGATTGACCATCACGTTTAGAAGCAATGATTGCCGCTAACTTGTCTCTCTGTTGTTGTTCGTTATCAATTGGTGTGAATTCCAATCCTGTTAAATTCTCATGGATAACTTGGAACGCTCGTTGACGAGTGCTATCTAACCTAATCTGAGTTGAACTACTCAAAGTAATATATCGGCTCAAAATTGTTCTTGATCTGTTTTGTTTTATCTCAAAATGACTCACTTGGTCTTCCATTTTATATAAGAAACAACTACCCAAGTGAGACACTTCAACTTCATTTGTATCTTTTTTGACCACTTTGACCAAATCAGAACCCCACTGATCACTTCCAATCATGCGGTCAATATCACCCATATAATAAACGGACAACACTTTCTGAGCTACCAAGTGAGCAATTCGATCTGCATCTTGTGACAACAATAAAATCTTGCCCTTATTATTGACAACACAATTGCTCAATTCTTGACGAATAAGATCCAGTACAGAATTACATCGCACTTGATTGTTGTAATCAGTCCAAGCATCAGCAATATAATTTTTATCATTCATGTAATTCATGACGACAATTGGTGCATCTGATTTTGCTAATCCAACATCCAACAATGAAGCCACAGAATCATGAACGCCCCAATACTCGTCATGTTGTTCTTGGTTGTCATGCTCATCTGTGAAGTTGCCAGTACTGAAATCATCTGCCAATTTAGCCATGAGTACATCATGAGATTGTTTTGTATTTGCCTTATTTGCTTTTGCTTCAACCTTGATAGATTGACGAACATCAGCATCTGACAATCGCCATTGTGGGTAATATACTGTGAAGTCATAACACATCATACGATTTGAAAAATCCTCAAAAGAATGATTAGAATTGTGGCTTCTAATTTGTGCTGATTCAAAATCTAAGTATGGGTAATTAACATCAAAAATATCCAAATCAGAATTCCAGATAACCAAATCACCAAATATTTCATTTTTGAATGAATTGCGGAAACTTGATTTCTGATTCAACGACAATAAACTAACATACTCATTTAACCCATCTGCGACCTTTTGAGCGGCTTCAATTTTAGACTGAACATTCTCTATCTGAACCGGTAAAACCTCACTACGAGGCTTGTACAGCTTTACAGACTTACTTCTAGTCACATTGCGGAATCGGTTAGTAAATTGCTCTATACGATCTGGATCAAGACTATCCCAAATGTAAACAACAGCCTGCTCTAACTCACCCTCAATGGATAATCCTTCAATAATTGAATTTGTTCCAATGATAAAATCATAACTACCCATTTGCTTTGTGGTAAAGAAATTGACAACTGCCGCACTATTTTTAACATCAGCATTCACTTCAAGACACTTCTTACCAATGGATTCTAATCTACTAATAATTACCTTGCTCAATTCCTTATTGTTGATAAGAACAATAGATTTATGTTGTTCTAACAATAAGTCTTGAAGCAATGCCTCAGTTTTATCTTCACATATAATTGTCTGGATACTTTTAACAGCCAATTGCTTTTTATGAACACGATAAACCTTATCGAACTTCAATTTTGAGAAGTAGTTTGGTTCAATCGTCCCGCTCATCATAACAACTGACTTGAACATACCAATAGCTCTATACAATTGTTTTATTGTTTTGCTCTTATAGGAGTAATCAAAAATTAATCCATGGCATTCATCAATAACTAATACTAAGTCTTTACACACTGCTGGTTGATTCATCAGTGCTAATACTTGATTCCATGTTGCGATACTATCAACATGAATATTGTTAATATTAGACCCGACTTGTGTTGTATTGTTAACTACAATAGAAGTTAACGGTGCAACTACCTTGTGGTTGTCCATACCTTTGAAGAAATGATTCTTACCTACACCCACATCAGCATGAAGTAATATTAATTTATGATCCCAATCAATCTGATTACTTATACTATCCAAATATTGATCTGCAGCTAACCAGAATTCAGCATCATAATTGTTTACTACATCAACTTTAGGTGAATGTTGAATGACTGTAGGCTGAACCTTGAATTCAAATTGAAAATCTTGTGGTAGATTCTTACGCAAACCCAGAACATGACCATATTGAGCATTAGCCATGTTTGCTATATCTGCTCCGCTATGGCTTGCTCCTGCCCTGCCAGTACGATCCAATACCTGAACCATGTCAAAGTGAGAAATACCCGCAGAAACCATTCTGTTAGCCAGAATGCGGCGTTCTTCATATGCCAACTGCCCCGCATTATGTTCAACCAAGGCATTCAACAATTTAGACGTGAATTCATCCGTAAATTCTGGATTCGTAAATTGAACATTTGAAATATAGGCATCTTCTTGACTTATCAATTCTACATCATCATCAATATTGAAGAACTTACCTTGACCATGATAGGCAATAAATAGCTCTGGAATTACGGTATTAAGCATTGGACTGTATTGAATCTGTAATGACTTTGAGAATGATTCATCAGAGTATGGAAAACGTTGTTTTAAACCCAATGCGTAATTATTGTACTCTTCAGCACTAATTGGATTTTGTAATGGAAGTACTACGCGGAAACGTTCTCCGCATTTGATGCCAGTGCCACCAGAACTATAGAGGACATATTCGAAATCTTCCAAATCTAATTTTACTTCTTCCAACGTAATCCCAGCATCGATATCCAACACAATGGCGTGATGAGCAATCACATTCTTGGCACTTCTTGCGGTATTGGGGATCATTTCGGCAAATACAACACCATCAAATTGTTCTTTTTCTTTTGAATATTGCTCTGGCGTTGTAGCAGTGAATGTTATCCACTTGCTCTTATCCATAACCATTGAAACATAATCGCACCATGTTGTCTCAGTGTGGATAGTACGAGCGACCGTGCGGCCTTGTTCTTTAGCTTTTATTATTAATTCTGCATTATCTGACGCAAATCTGTTTTCAAAAAATGTTACCTTTAGATTTTTATAAATAGTATTGTAGTTCATAGTAATCCCTTTATGTTTGTATTACAGAAAAAATCCTATTTTCTGTATTGTGTTTTGTATATTTATGAAAGCCACCTAATATGTGGCTTTTATTATTTTAAGTTTAGAATGATTGCTTGCGTTAACAAATGCTGTAACGCAGCACTCCTTGTCTTTAACCCTTTCTCGGTAATTAAATCATCCAAATATTTCAATTGTGAATCGGTAATCTTTGCCCCTACTAAATTGCTTTTCTTTTCCATGTTAACTTTTATCCTTTTCCAAAATACCAAAAAACACCACAATTATTGTGGCACTTGTTCTTACTACTTTATTTATCAAATTGAAGCAGAAATGCTCCAGATACTATCATTATACCGCACTATTTGATTTCGTTTCACGAAACACTAAAATAATTGAATTGTTTTTCTAATAACAAAACTCAGAAATACGCAAACCAATCGTAAATTATAGCACCTAATCTAAATCTGTTTCATTTTTCTTCTTGGATAATTTACTGATAACCCAAACCAATATGAAAACATATAATACGAACAACAAAGGTATATGTAACATTGCTGCCCCAATACCTATTAACATTGCTAAAAAATAAATCATTGAAATTCTCCTCTCCTCTTTCAATTCTATAATTATTTATCAGATACAACGAAAAAACGCCCCATATGAGGCGTTTATTGTGAAATTAGTTGGTATTGTTTTAGCTTAGGTTATACAACATCACCATTCAATGTATACGTTTTTTTTTCTTTGTCATAGACAACAACATCAGCCCCATCACTGAATTCAATCATTTTATCATTACCCGCAAATACTGATAATACTTCACCTGTTTTCTTGGCAAATGTGATTAAATGAGCATAAAGATCACTTGATACATAGTTAATTTTAATCATCCCCATCCCGCCCGTATTCACGAATGAAACAGTCTCGATAACCTGCGTTAACATCTTTCTGATATTCATTCTTAATGGAATATTTGTAACATCACACAACATATCAATATCATAATCTTCAAAACGTTCGATTGGTTCGGAAACTGAGATATGATTAATCTTGCCTTGAACATCTCCAATCCGATCATTGAGGTCGGTCAGTGCAACAGCGAACGGTAAACTCACACTTTTCTTATTCTTCTTCCGTTCTTCAATCTGAGTCATACATTGGGCTTGATCACTTAACAATAATTCCATTTCTGAGTTCAATAAATCCAACTCACTTATATCATCGTGTTTATTGTTTATTAGTTTTTGAAAATCAATTTGTTTAATGTGTCCCAATAAGGCTCTTTCTGTGAAATCTAAACGGATACCGCCATTTGAACAAGTTTCAAAATTTATTCTGTTTCGACATCTAATGTATGTCACACCAATACTATTGGTAGATGTTGAAACTGGCCCACCACATAATCCACACCTACATATCCCAGTTATGATATTTCTAACTTCCCGATCATCTTTCGAGACTCGCACACGCCCTTTTATCCCAGCAGAATTTACACTTAACCTCTTATTCGCAAGCTCGAATAAATCCTTCTCGATTATGACAGGGAATATGTTTGGAACAACAACCTGAGTTTTTATCCCACGAAAAGATCCCACCAATCGCTCATCTTTGATTAATTTTGTAATAGCATTTGGACGCCATAAAGCATCATTAATTAACAATTTCTCAGCATTGAGTGTTTTCGCCAGATACGGCCCACTCATACCCTCGACATAAGAGTTGAATATACGTTTGATTATTGATACTTCCCTCGGCTTAATAACCAACCCTTTTGTGGCATCCCAATCAAGCCAACGGGGTAATCGCTTGGTCATTGTTATACCAGATTCAACCATATGCTTGTGTTTGGCATCCCAACCAGACCTTGACCTCTCGCTTTTTACCACTGATTCGTTATGACCACGACTGAGGATCAACTCAAAGATGATTTTTGAAAATGGGTCATCACGGTCTAACACCACCGGCGTTGTAATATCATGGATACGAATACCGGCACTAACTATCAATTGGATTGTTTTTTCGTCCCAACTGGCACGCCGTGATAACCGGTCGATTGAATACACAATCAGGTGATCACCAGCCCCCAACTTACCAACGTTGACTAATTCAACAAGCTCACCTAACTTCCCGTCAACAATATTCTTGTTTTTGTATGCCGAAAATCCGATATCCACCCACTCATGATAATCAGCGGTGAACAAATGATGATTAGATTTTATGTATTGTTCAATCCTATCCCTCTGTTCATCGAGACCACTGCCGTATTGTTGTTTAGAATTTGAAACTCTGAGATATATGTGTGGTTTTACTAATTTATTCACCATTCGACTGCCCTCATGTAAAATCAACTAAATGAGAGTTATTCTCATGTGTGTATGGTATCACAAAACCAAGATATCCCCATTACGCAACGGAGGAAGTGCAGCAGGATGATAAAGGTGACCATGCGTCAAAAATAAACGCGTTTTTGGCATAAAAATCTGCTGCTATCGGGCCATAATCTCAATAAATCAGGCGAAAAGTGCCATTGCAGGGCTAAAAGAAACCCCATTCTATCATCCACTCCGTCGGATTAATCTGATAAAAATACCTATCTACCATGAGAAAAATTTATCGCAACAGGCAGCGCCGACATTGCAAAATAATGTCAGCGCGATGCAAGCTAAGATGGAAGCGAAGTATTATAACGAGGGTTGAGATACCAGTTCATCCAATGTCAGAGGATTGAATAAATACCCCTGCATTGCATCAATATTACTGCCCTTAAGTTGCTCTGACTCATCCTGATTTTCGACACCAACCACAATGACACCAAGGCAATATTTCTTAATATTATTGATCAATATCGGAAAGGTATGCTTATTGTGTTGCCAGAAGAAATGCTTATCGATTTTCACATATTCAAAAATATTGGCGGTAACCGCATTTAAAGTAGAACCGCCGCTGCCTAAATCATCCAACCACAACGGATAGCGTTCAGCCAACTCACGTAGCAATGGGTTATTCATCCCATCGGATAAATTGGAAAAGGTCTCCATAATTTCCAACCGGACAAAGGACATATCATCCAACATCAGACGGGTTAAATCATTAGTAACAATTATGTTTGCCAAATCAAAATCAATATTAATCGAAAGCAGAACATTGTTAGTGATAAACCAATCGCTATAGGCTTTTGCAGCACGTAATTGATCATGAAATAAATCAGTCTTTCCGTCGACATCCATTCTTTTAATAAACTGTTCGACATCAATAGGCAAATCGACCGACTTAGCTGAAAATCGGCTTAGCAACTCTACTGCCAGTAAGCTACCGTCTTGCTTATATATGGGTTCACATACATAAGAACAATTAACTTCGATATTTAGCTTCATGCGCACCTGAAAAAGTGTATGGACAACGATGAGGTCACAACCCAACCTCAGCCGGAGGATTTATAAGCCACCGCTAGTTTTTATAAAACACCCAACATTTATTTATAAAACATCCAACTTTACAAGGTGTAAGAATCTGATGGACCTCTCTTCCATACAGATGAGTCTGCTTACTCTAGCAGAGTTTCACTAAATCAGTGTCTTAAAAGCGAACAATGTTTTAACAATAAGTAGGATTAGCTTATAGCCGTTATTGCCGCTCAGAAACAGTAAATCTATAGACGGCTTGCCAGCCGCCACCAAAATGGTATTGCTTGAGCGTTCAATGCAATATTAATCGGACAGATCAGTGAATTTATTTAGTTATTATTTTTTTTATTTTCTGAAACCAGATTGCGAGCAGAATTCCCCCTTCAGATTAAAAAATTAATCTAAAGATGTGCTCAATGTCGTGGGAGAAAAACGCAGAATCACCTATGCTGAAAGGGAAACCAGACTGCCGCTATCCCCAAAGTACTTGGAATTGCAGGTAGGCATCAAATAAACGCATCCCGATGAGCTTACTTAAGTAAGTGATTTGGGTAAGTGAACGCAGCTAACCCCTGTGGCCTCAAAAAGAAGGGGATAAACGGAGATTGGCGATGCGCATCTTAATAACCGGAGCTACCGGACTGATCGGCCGCAGTCTAACTGCCTTCCTTTTATCGCAAGCCCATCAAGTCACGGCTCTCACCCGCGACCTAAAACGGGCAAATAACGTGCTCGGCGCGCAAGTCACCTGTTGGTCGACGCTGGATGATAAACATGATCTTAATGATTTTGATGCGGTGATCAACCTGGCTGGCGAACCCATTGCTGAAAAACGCTGGACTTCACAACAAAAAGAAATTCTGTGCCAAAGTCGCTGGCAGATAACCGAAAAACTGGCCACCTTGATAAAAGCCAGTAGTGAACCACCGGCGGTGTTTATTTCAGGATCTGCGGTAGGCTTTTATGGCGACCAAGGGCAGGCATTGGTGACCGAAGAAGAGGCTCCACACGATGAATTTACTCATCAGTTATGTGAGCGTTGGGAAAGCCTGGCTCGCGCCGCTGAAAGTAGTCATACCCGAGTTTGCCTGTTACGTACCGGCATCGTATTAGCGCCCCACGGCGGTGCGTTAGCCAAAATGGTGCCGCTATTGCGCCTTGGGTTGGGCGGCCCTATCAGTGATGGCCGTCAATATCTGCCGTGGATACATCTCGATGATATGGTACATGGTATCTATTATTTACTGACCACCGATGGCTTGAGCGGCCCATTCAATATGGTCTCCCCTTATCCGGTGCATAACGAGCAGTTTATTGCCACGCTGGCCGACGTGTTGGATCGCCCAGCGGTAATTAGGACCCCTGCGGCAGCCATTCGGTTATTACTGGGCGAGTCGGCCGCATTGGTATTAGGCGGGCAACGAGCAGTACCTCAACGATTGGAAGAGGCAGGCTTTGGCTTTCGTTATTTCGAACTGGAAGAAGCACTGCGTAATGTGTTGAACAAGTCCGTGGCATAACAGAATCGCTGCGAGAGAGTTATTTCGATTCTCCCGCAGCGCTATTACTTCAATGCACCAGAAAGGAACTGCTGTAAGCGGGTGCTCTTAGGATTACCAAAAAGCTCAGCTGGCGGGCCTTCCTCTTCGATAACGCCTTTGTGCAGGAAAATAACATGGCTGGAAACATGGCGTGCGAACTCCATTTCGTGAGTCACCACCACCATGGTTTTCCCCTCTTCTGCCAGTTTTTGCATAATACGCAATACTTCACCGACCAGTTCCGGGTCCAGTGCAGAGGTAGGCTCATCAAACAGCAAGACATCAGGTTCCATCGCCAGCGCCCGTGCAATAGAAACACGCTGCTGCTGACCACCGGATAGATGGACCGGATATTTAGCCCGTGCGCGCTCATCAATCCCGACTTTATCCAGATAGCGAATGGCACGCTCTTTGGCTACCGACTTGCTCAGCCCCAAAACTTGCACCGGGGCTTCCATCACGTTTTCCAGCACCGTCATATGGCTCCACAAATTGAAATGTTGGAAAACCATCGTCAGCCGAGTTCGCAGTAATTGCAGCTGTTTTTTATCGAAGACTTTTAGTTGCCCGTCTTTATCCCGTACCAACCGGATATCTTGATTATTGACGCTAATCGAACCTTCACTCGGTTTTTCCAGAAAATTGATACAACGTAAAAAGGTGCTTTTCCCCGAGCCAGAAGAACCAATAATAGAGATAACATCCCCTGCTTTGGCTGAAAGTGAAACACCTTTTAATACCTCATGCTCACCATAATGCTTATGCAATTCCGTCACAGACAGTTTGGTTTCAGCTCTTTTAGTTTCTAATGTGTCAGTCATGGTTTTTAATGTGTCAGTCATAAGGTTCTCCATACTTAATGCGATGCCTGAGGTTTTATATGAGCCAGCCAACGGTTCTCTGCCTGGCGAAACAGGCTAATTAGCGTAAAGGAGATAATCAGATAAAGCACCGCAGCAATACCAAAAGCATAAAATGGCTGGTAAGTTGCCGCGTTAATATCACGCGCTATTTTCAGTATATCTGGCACGGTGGCAGTAAACGCCAATGCGGTGGAATGCAGCATTAAGATGACCTCATTACTGTATGCCGGTAAGGCAATACGCAGTGCAGAAGGTAAAATAATGCAGCGATACAATTTAAAACGTGAAAAACCATAAGCTCTGGCGGCTTCGATTTCACCATGCGGCACCGAACGAATGGCTCCGGCAAAAATCTCTGTGGTATAAGCGCAGGTATTCAGCGTTAGCGCTAAAATAGTGCAATTCAATCCACTGCGGAAAAAGGCATTAAGCAGGTCATTGCCTCGGACAATCTCCAAACTGTACATTCCAGAATAAAATATCAGTAATTGCACGTACAGCGGCGTGCCACGGAAAATATAAGTGAAAATCCATACCGGCAAGCGGATCCAGCGCCGCTCAGCCACCCGCGCTACAGCTAAAGGAATGGCCAGCAGCCCCCCAATAACTACCGAGGAGATTAATAACCATAAGGTAACCGCCATCCCAGTGAAGCGATAGCCATCACTCCAGAGCAGGGCTTGCCAGTATTGATGCAGGATATCAATCATAGCTCAGCCCTCTTTACTCCATGGGAATAGCGCCGCTCCAACCACAGCAATATACCATTCGATAACGTAGTGAAAATCAGATAAACCGCGCCAGCGACTAAAGCAAAGAAGAACGGTTGATAAGTGCCCTTTCCAGCCAATTGTGTTGCCTTAACCACATCATTTAATCCCAAGATAGAGACCAATGCTGTCGCCTTTAGAATCACTTGCCAGTTATTACCAATACCCGGCAGCGCGTAGCGCATCATCGCCGGAAACAGGATCCGGCGGAAAATCTGACCAGGGGTGAAACCAAATGCAGTAGCCGCTTCAATCTGGCCCGCCGGAACCGCCATATAAGCACCACGGAAGGTTTCAGTGAAATAAGCACCATAGATAAAACCAAGGGTAATAATCCCGGCGGAGAGAGGGTCAATATTGATTTGTGCAAAACCGAGCGATTCAGTAATGCTATTAAGGATTATCTGCAAACCGTAGAAGATAAGCAGCATTAAAACTAAATCAGGCACTCCGCGGATCAACGTGGTATAGCACTCAAACAAGCCCGATAACAACCTGTTTGATGATAACTTTCCACCGGCACCCACCAAGCCGATAATCACCGATAGCAGCACCGAGCACAGTGCTAATTCCAGTGTCACCAGCGCACCTTCAAATATCAGTTTCGAATATCCATCCAGCATCTGGGTTATCCTGTTTTACTGAGTAAGGAGTCTGGTTAATTGCTTTTGCTTAATGACCCTATCGTGGCCCCTGCCCCCTTGGCAGAGGCCATCACGGCAAGGTGATTAACCGCCGTAGACATCAAAATCGAAGTATTTTTTCGCGAGTTTGTCGTAGGTGCCATCTTTGCGCATTTCTGCAAAGGCAATATCCAGCGCCGCTTTCAGTTCTACGTCATCTTTACGTAAGCCCATACCGGTACCTACACCAAAGAATTGATCATTTTTTACTGACGGCCCGGCAAATGCATAACCTTTACCGACTTCTTGTTTCAGGAAACCTTCACTGCCAGCCACTTCATCCTGGAAAGCCGCGTCGATACGACCAGAGGCCAGGTCAGAGTAGATCAAATCCTGATTTTGATAGGCGACAACATCGATGCCTTTTGGCTGCCACTCAGCATTGGCGTATGCTTCCTGAGTCGATCCCTGTAACACCCCAACGCGTTTACCTTTCAAAGCCACTAATGTCGGCTCAATTGTGCTGCCTTTGGTGGCGATTAAACGGGCATTGGCCGCGTAAAGTTTATCGGTGAAGGCAATCTCTTTCTGGCGTTTTTCAGTGATAGAGAGTGAGGAGATAATGGCGTCGATTTTTTTGGCTTTCAGCGACGGAATCAATGCATCAAAGTCACTTTCAACAAAAGTACATTTGGTATCAATACGGTTGCATAACTCTTTTGCTATATCTATATCAAAACCGACCAGTTCCCCACTCGCATTTTTAGATTCAAAAGGCTCATAAGTTGGATCAGTACCAATCTTGACCTCTTTCGGGATAGCGGCGAAAGCACTGCTGACAGCAGCCAATGCTAATACCAGAGGAAGAACTTTAACCAGCTTATTCATACATAACCCCCAAATTGATTTTCGATGCCACAAAGCGCGTTAGATTTCTGTACTTCCTTGAGCGTTCATAAATCAATTTGCAGTAATCGTGCCAGTAATTATTTGGTGGGCAAGGTAACTCCCCCAGACTATTCCTTTGCACGATAACCAATAAAACCGATAAACGTGAGGCATCAAGTCATAAATAGAAACTAGATACGAAATTCATGCCACAGCATAGGCTCTGAAACAGGATCATTGTGGTGCATAACCCGCCCCATTTCAGTGCGATGTTGCACAAATGCATCAATTAAGAGAGAAATGTTAATTATCACCTTGCCAACGACTGAACAGATCTTCAGGTAGCTCGATATCAAACTGATCGATAACCCGATTCACGGTCTGATCAATAATATCCTGGATAGTTTGCGGGCGATGATAAAACGCAGGTAGCGGCGGCATAATAACCGCCCCCAACTCAGCAGCTTGTACCATTAGCCGTAAATGGCCTAAATGTAGTGGGGTTTCGCGGACACACAGCACCAATGGACGGCGTTCTTTTAATATCACATCAGCAGCACGGGTCAGCAAACCATCGGTGTAGCTATGGACAATTCCAGATAACGTCTTGATTGAACAGGGTAAAATAACCATACCGTTAGTTTTGAATGACCCCGATGAGATGCCAGCGGCAATGTCACGAGAATCATGCACAACATCAGCCAGCACCTGCACAGCTTTAACATTGAACTCAGTTTCTAGCGATAACGTCTGGCGGGCAGCGTTGCTGATAATCAGATGGGTTTCCACCCCCTCGACATGTTGCAGCACCTGTAACAGCCGTACACCATAAATGGCTCCGCTGGCACCACTGATGCCGATAATAAGTCGTTTCATGGAACACTGCCTCACACTAAAGTTATGCTTGTTGGAGTCAGCATAACATAAAGGAATATGGCGAGACTTTGCCGCATCGGGCACTGATTAGCAAATTATGCTCCCATATCTTATACCCGATAGATTTCAAGATGACGGATAGATAACAAAAAAGGTGCAACGCGCCGGAACGCTGGTTGCACCTTTTTGATTCACATTCTGTCGATCACTCAATATACCCCATAAATTTCAAAATGCAGGGTAGACGGCAAACGAAATAATCCCGATGAGCTTACATAAGTAAGTGATTCGGGTTATTGAGTGCGGCCAACACATCTGTAACTTGAAAGATGACGGGTATTACCCTTCGTTATGCATCTCCAGATTCTCCGCTTCGTTATGGCTACGTAATGCCTGCGCATCATCGTTACGTAACAACTCAAGATATTCCAGATAGCCCTGATCCACATCTTTAGTGACGTAAACGCCGTTAAAGACCGAACACTCAAACTGCGTGATATCCGGGTTATCTTCGCGTACAGCCTCGATAAGATCAGTAAGATCCTGGAAAATGAGCGCATCAGCACCAATCAACTGGCGGATCTCATCCACTTCACGGCCATGGGCAATCAACTCATTGACACTTGGCATATCGATACCATACACATTCGGGAAACGGATTTCAGGGGCTGCAGAGGCGAAATATACTTTCTTCGCCCCAGCCTCACGCGCCATCTCGACGATCTGTTCCGACGTGGTGCCACGAACGATAGAATCATCTACTAATAAAACATTCTTATCGCGGAACTCTGCACGATTGGCATTCAGTTTACGGCGTACTGACTTACGGCGTTCCTGCTGACCCGGCATGATAAAGGTACGGCCCACATAGCGGTTTTTCACAAAACCCTGACGGTACGGTTTATCCAGAATACGAGCAATTTCCAATGCGATATCGCAGGAGGTTTCCGGGATAGGAATGACCACATCAATATCCAGATCTTCCCACTGTTTGGCAATTTTTGCCCCCAACTTCTGCCCCATGCGCACACGTGCACTGTAAACAGAAATTTTATCCATAAAGGAGTCCGGGCGGGCAAAATAAACATACTCAAACAAGCACGGGTTATATTTCGGATTTTCAGCACACTGCCGGGTGAACAACTGACCTTTTTCGGTGATATACACCGCTTCGCCCGGCGCAACATCGCGCAGGAATTCGAAGCCAAGGGTATCCAATGCCACACTTTCAGAAGCGACCATGTACTCATTACGACCATCAGCCAAGGTGCGTTTACCAATCACCAGCGGGCGGATGCCGTTAGGATCACGGAAAGCGACCATACCATGGCCAATAATCATTGCAACACAAGCATATGCGCCACGGATCAACTTATGCGTGGCGGCAACAGCGGCAAAAACGTTGTCAGATTCCAACGGATAATGCTGGAAACGATCCAATTCACTGGCAAAAATATTCAGCAGAATTTCCGAGTCAGAAGTGGTGTTCACATGACGGCGAGAAACTTCGAATAATTTCTTTCTCAGTTCGTGAGCGTTAGTCAGATTACCATTATGGGCCAGGGTGATGCCAAACGGTGAGTTAACGTAGAAAGGCTGGGCCTCGGAAGCACTGGAACTGCCTGCTGTCGGGTAACGAACATGGCCAATTCCCATATTCCCCTGCAAGCGCAGCATATGCCGGGTTTCAAATACATCCTTCACCAAGCCGTTTGCTTTACGCAGCCGGAACCCATTGTGGGCATCAATGGTAACGATGCCCGCGGCATCCTGGCCTCGGTGCTGAAGCACCATCAGCGCATCATAAATCGACTGGTTTACCGGTGAAAAACCGGCGATACCGACAATACCGCACATGTTGTCTTTTCCTCATAAGCCGCTCCGAACCGGTAATTGATTCGGTAAGAAACTCGACGTGCTCTGTAGGTAGTCAAAGAACCACCTGATGATATAACTGAACTGCGGGATTAATTGTGACTGTTTCCAGTCAGCACTCTGTGAGAAACCGGTAAACGTATCCAGAAAGAACAACATGGCAGAGACAATCAGAACACCTCGCAGCGCGCCAAAACAGACCCCCAGCACCCTGTCAGTTCCTGATAACCCCGTACGTTCAACCAGCGAACCAATCACATAGTTCACAATAGCCCCGACGATCAATGTCGCGATGAACAAAATGCCGATAGCAATCCCGTTGCGAACCACTTCATCCTCAAAACGGGTGAAATAGACCGCAAGGTAAGTGTAAAAATGACTGGCAACAAAAAACGCACATCCCCATGTTACAAGTGACAATGCTTCACGGACAAAACCTCGGATTAAGCTGACCAATGCAGAAAATCCGATAATCCCTATAATGACGTAATCAATCCAGACCATGACGGTTCCAATAACGAAATCGCCGCTGCATCTTGTTCGCGGCGAATTCTAACAGAAAAAGAAAACGTTTGCGTAGGGGAATTCTTACCCGTAACAAATTAAAGTGCGGCAATTTTAAAAACAACAATCGCCGCACAAACTTAGCTCAAAAACCCCGTACGCCCTGACCTCTTAACTTTTGGTCTTAAACTTTAACGCGCCGTATTATAGGGTATAATCCGCCCTTCTAGGCCGCTTAATGAATTAAGCTCCGGCAACACGGCTTGTAGTTTTTGCTTTGACGCATCCGGCCCGACAAACACCCTGGTTAACTGGCCCTGAACCGGCGTTGCAGGCACCGTAAATGCCCGATGACCTGACAGGCGCAGCATCGCAACTATTTCATTCACTTTAGCGGTATTTTTTAGCGCCCCCAGTTGGACAACATAAGCCTGCCCCACCGGGGCTTTTTCTTCTATTATTGCCGGTTTCTGTGGCTGAACCTCAGGTTTAACCTCAGGTTTGGCTTTCACTTCCTGCGGTTTTTTCTCTACCGGGATCGGTTTAGCTTCGACCGGTTTTTTCTCAACCGGTTTCGCTTCAACCGGCTTATTTTGTATTGGTGGCGGTGCCACGATAGTCGGTTCCGACCGAAGGTTACCGGCATCATTAGCAGCCTGAGAGACAGAATCGTCTTTGGGGATTTCCACGGCTTGTGCCGCGCCTTCCGGTGGTGCTATAGGCAGAGGCTGACCGATTGGAGGAACTGCATCAATCTCCTGACTATCGCCTGGTTTTGGCACCAGTGGGATAGCTGCAAATTCATCCTCATAATGCTTCTTTTTACCATCCAGTAGCCCCGGCAGCACAATCACGCCCAATGCCACCAGAATTATGGTCCCGACTAAACGGTTCTGGAACTTACTTGCCACTCGCACTCCCCAATTCAAAGCCTTGATAAATTCGACGCTGTCACAGATTCAATGCTGCCATCACATGAGCAACAGTATGGAAAGAGCCACAGACAATGACCACATCCTGTGGTTCGGCATCCCGCATAGCCTGACGCCAGGCAGCTTCTACATCGCTAAACTGGCGAGATAGCGTCAGATGTTCAGCTAATTGCGCCGCAGTGGCTCCACGCGGCCCTTCCAGCGGCGCGCAGTACCATTCATCAACCTGTTCGGATAAACACGCCAACGTACCACCAATATCTTTATCTGATAACATCCCGACCACCGCCCGGACTTTACCCTGTTTCGGCAATCGGGCCAGCCTGTCGGTAAGATAACGAGCCGCGTGCGGGTTGTGGGCGACATCCAAAATCAGCAATGGTTGTTCACTGACTATTTGAAAACGCCCCGGCAAACTGGCTGCCTGCAAGCCCTGGCGAATAGCCTCTTCGCTCACTGGCAAACCGGAATAATGCAATACCGCCAATGCGGTAGCAGCATTAGCCAGTGGCACATTCGGTAATGGCAGATTAGCCCACTGATGGTCACCACATTGCCAGTCCCAGCTGCTTTTTTGTTGATCAAATGGTTCCTGCTGACTGAAATACCACGCAATATCGCGCTGATACAGTTGCGCATCAAGTTTTGCTGCCACCTCGGCAATGGACTGCGGCATATCCGGTTCACCCACTACCGCAGGTTTAGCCTTACGGAATACGCCGGCTTTTTCGCGCCCAATGCTTTCACGGTCAAACCCCAGCCAGTCAGTGTGATCTATCGCAATACTGGTAATGGCTGCGACGTCAGAATCAACAATATTGGTCGCATCCAATCGCCCGCCCAACCCAACCTCCAGGATCACCACATCAAGCTTAGCCTGCTTAAATAATTGCAGCGCCGATAAAGTCCCGAACTCGAAGTAAGTCAGTGAGATACCACCGCGCCCGGCTTCAATTTGGGCGAAAGAGTGGCTATGTTCCGCCTCAGGCAGTTCTTGCCCCTGAATACGGACTCGCTCGGTGTAACGCAAAAGGTGAGGTGAGCTGTAAACCCCGACCCGCAGACCCGCCGCAAGTAAAATTGATTCCAGGGTGCAACAGGTGGTTCCTTTGCCATTGGTTCCGGCAACGGTAAACACTTTTGGGGCAGGTTTAAGCAGATCCAGTCGTTCAGCAACCTGTTTAACACGTTCCAGACCCAACTCGATTGGCTGAGAATGCAAACGCTCTAGATAGTCAAGCCACGCAGCCAAAGGCGACGTGGCTTGGGGAATTTGATGATTGTCCATGAGTCCCACCACTGGCCTTTATATCCTTTGTACTAGAAACCGCAGGAATAACCGGGCACCACCTTATCAGGGTAGTGCCCGTTGGGATAATCAGGCTTCTGCCTGACTATCCGTCGCAGCAGCATCGACTTTACCATCAACCACAATGGGTTGCGGTTGATGAGTTAATTTAGACAAGATGCTGGCAATGGTCTGACGCAGGATCGGGCGGCGGACGATCATGTCGATCGCGCCTTTTTCAATCAAGAACTCACTGCGCTGGAAACCCGGCGGCAACTTTTCTCGAACGGTTTGTTCAATAACCCGTGGGCCGGCAAAACCGATCAAGGCTTTTGGCTCAGCAATATTAATATCACCCAACATGGCCAAACTGGCGGAAACGCCCCCCATGGTAGGGTCCGTCAGCACAGAAATATACGGTAAACCGCGCTCTTGCATTTTAGCCAAAGCAGCACTGGTTTTAGCCATCTGCATCAGCGACATCAATGCTTCCTGCATACGGGCACCGCCACTGGAGGAGAAACACACCAACGGGCAATTGTCTTCCAGCGCCTGTTCAACTGCACGAACAAAGCGAGCACCAACCACTGACGCCATAGAACCGCCCATAAAGGCAAATTCAAATGCAACAGCAGTAATAGGCATGCCCTGCAAGGTTCCTTTCATGGCAACCAAAGCATCTTTTTCGCCAGTATCTTTTTGTGCGGCAGAAATACGATCTTTATACTTTTTGGAATCCCTGAACTTCAGAATATCCTTCGGTTCCAGTTCGCTACCCAATTCAACTTCACTGCCTGCATCCAGTAGCATATGTAACCGTGCACGGGCTGACATACGCATATGGTGATCACACTTAGGACAAACTTCCAGATTGCGCTCTAACTCGGCACGATAAAGTACCTGACCGCAACTGTCGCATTTCGTCCACACCCCTTCAGGAATACTCGCTTTACGGGTTTGTGTGATATTGCTTTTGTTAAGAATTCGTTCAATCCAGCTCATCGATGACCTTTCTGTTTGAACCTGGCCGTTGCCAGTCCGCTATTCATGCTTTAACCATCTTCCTGAAAACGACCCAACAAAAAATGCCTGAGATACACGCCAGTACAGCGTGACTAAGGCACTGGAGCCTGGGTTGCCTGCAGGAACAGACCATAAATGTCACTCATTAAACCATATTGGCTCGACAGTGTAGATAAAAAACTGGTCGAACCCTCGGCTTAGGTAACATTTTTACTGATTTTTCTGCCGTGATTGCGCGCGCCGATGCCGCCAAATTTCGAATACACCCGGTAAGATTGACAGCACAATAATGGCGACAATCAGCAATTTCAGATTGTTCTGCACAATTGGCACGTTACCAAACAAGTAACCAGCATAGGTGAATAACAATACCCATACCAATGCCCCAATCACGTTATAAGCCGCAAAGTGCCGGTAAGACATTTTACCCATTCCGGCGACGAATGGCGCAAAAGTACGGATTATTGGCACAAATCGTGCCAAAACAATCGCTTTACCGCCATGTTTTTCGTAGAACTGATGCGTTTTGTCCAAATAACTGCGGCGGAAAATTTTAGAATCCGGATTACTGAATAGCTTTTCACCGAACACTCGACCAATAGTGTAGTTAATGGCATCCCCCAGAATGGCGGCGCTAATCATCAGGGCAACCATGATGTGCACATTAAGATCATTCGATGGCAATGATGCCAGTGCGCCGGCCACGAACAGCAAAGAATCCCCTGGCAGGAACGGTGTTACCACCAAACCTGTTTCGCAGAATAAAATCAGGAATAAAATGCCATAAACCCAAATTCCATATTGCGCCACCAACTCAGCCAGATGAACATCAATATGCAAAATAAAATCAATAACGAAACGTATAAATTCCATAAATACTCTCGAGTGTTAAACATGCCTAATCTTTAATTGAGTGAGATTAGCTGAACTCCCTTAGCGATCCCTTAACCCAAGGCGACCCATCCCCCATCAATTTAGAGCAATCAGTCATCCGCCAAAAAAAGTGGCCCCATCGGCACTTTGGGTAAATCAAAGTGTTCAGGATAGTCGACGGAGACTAAATATAACCCTTCTGCTTTTGCGGTTGCCGCTGCACGTGCTCGGTCTTTCAGTGCCAGCAACTTTGCCATCCAAGTGACATCTTGATTGCCACAGCCAATCTCTATCAGGCTACCGACAATATTACGCACCATATGATGAACAAAAGCGTTAGCCTTGATATCTACCACAATATACGCACCATGTCGGGTCACTTTGACATGTTTTACATTTCGCCACGGGCTACGGGATTGGCATTGTACTGCACGGAACGAGGTAAAATCGTGCTCGCCGAGTAAACATTGCGCGGCCTGTTCCATTTTTTCGGCATCCAGCGGTAGATAACAATGGGTCACCCCTTGCGCCAATACCGCAGGACGATAGCGATGGTTAAAAATAATATAGCGATAGCGGCGGGCCGTAGCGCTGAAACGGGCGTGAAAATCATCATCAACCGTTTTTATCCAGCGCACGGCAATATCTGAAGGCAAATGGCTGTTGACACCCATCGTCCAGGCGGCAGCTTTGCGCTCCGCCGTGGTGACAAAATGCACCACCTGCCCTGTGGCGTGCACGCCCGCGTCAGTCCGCCCGGCACAGAGTACGCTGATAGGCTCATTGGCAACGTTCGACAGCGCTGCCTCCAGGCAAGTCTGCACGCTGATGACGTCCGACTGTCGTTGCCAGCCAAAATAATGGCTGCCGTTATATTCAATACCCAGCGCAATTTTGCTCCCGGCAGTTGTCACTACTGCCGGTTTATCTTGCTGAGCCAACTCAAATTCGGACATCAGTAAAGTTGCTCCTGCAACAGGCGCTCCGCCGTTTCAATGGCCATTAATGCGCCGCCAAAGCGAATATTGTCGGCTACAGACCAGAACTGCAACACTTCGGGAATACCATAGTCGTTGCGGATACAACCAATGCTCAGAACTTCACTGCCAGAGGCATCACTGACCTGAGTCGGATAATCATCTTCTTCAGACAATTGAATATCTTCACAATTTTCCAGTTCACCACGCGCTTCTTCAGCGGAGATTGGACGCAAGGCTTCCAGATGAACGATTTGTGCCTGACCATAAAATACCGGCGACTGAATGCAAGTCACTGAGATAGGCAGACCTTCGTCTTGTAATACTTTGCGCACCTGATCAACCAGGCGACGTTCTTCACGCACACTGCCCTCTTCATCAGCCAGCAGTGGCAAGACGTTAAATGCCAGTTGCTTGGCGAAAATGCTCGGTTCGGCCGGAATACCATTCAGTAGTTTGGCACTTTGACCAGCGAGATCATCCACAGCCGCTTTGCCGTGGGCAGAGGCGGAAATCAGCGCGGTGACATGCAGACGGGATAAACCGGCCTGTTCAGTCAGCGGTTTAATCGCGGTTAACAACTGGCTGGTCAGGCTATCGGCGACCGCGACAATATTGCGATTGCGATACTCTGCCAGCACTTGAGGATTCACACTTGGCACCACCAGCGGCACATCCATTTCCATTGCGAAAAAGCCACTGCTATCAATCACTATACACCCCGAGTTAGCCGCTTCTTCTGCGTATTGCTCCGAGGCTTCACGGCCGGCGACGAAGAAAGCTAATTGCACTTGGGACCAGTCAAATTCAGCGGCATTTTCAACCAGCAAACTTTTACCGTTAAAACGTACCGTCGCACCGGCACCGCGTTCGCTGGCCAGCGGATACAATTCACCAACCGGGAACTGGCGCTCATTTAACAGTTCCAGTAAAGCGTCACCTACTGCGCCCGTTGCTCCTAACAGAGCAATATTCCAGCCGTCAGACATGTTGGTTTTCTCCACTATGATTCATACAAAGATAAAAAGGCGATAAAACACCGCCTGATGATTAATATCATGGAGTTATAGCAATTGAGTGCCAAACCCTAATTTCTGCAACAACTCGGCACTTGCTGCATCGTCACATTGCACACAAAGTGACGACCATTCACGCCGTTCCTGATAGTGCTTACGCAGGCGGTCAAACTCACCCGGCAGGCCCGCAACACGGCGCAGCGGCGCATCATCGCGGCGCACATCATACACTAAGTGCATCAATCGTTTTAATTTGCCTTCATCCAGTTCGCCATTCAGCCGCAAGTGGCTGAATTCCGGTACTGGCAGTAAAGAGGCTAATTCTACCGACTGCGGCTGGCCCAAGTGCTGAGTGAAGGCTTCAAAGACTTGAGTGGTACCACGTGCTTTACCTTCGAGCGTATATCCGGCGATATGCGGAGTCCCGATATCGACTCGGCTCAACAGAGGTAAAGACAGCTCCGGTTCAGGTTCCCATACATCCAAAACCACACTGAGCTTTTTACCTTTCTCCAGCGCACGAAGCAATGCCGCGTTATCCACTACCGCGCCACGGCAAGCATTAATCAGAATACGCCCCTCGGGCAGCGCCGCCAGTAATTCATCATTAGCCATGTGCAGGCTTTGGTAGGCTCCGGTTTTATTCAGCGGAGTATGGAAGGTCAGGACATCCGCCTCGCGCACCAGTTTCTCCAGTGGCCAGAAAGTGTCGTTATCACCACGATCGGCACGCGGTGGATCGCATAATAATGTGCGAATGCCCAGTGCTTGCAGACGGGCATTCAGCCGCGCACCCACATTACCGACCCCGACGATGCCAACGGTTTTATCACCTAACTGGAAGCCGTCACGCTCGGCCAGCAGCATCAAAGCAGAAAAGACATACTCAACCACGGCGATCGCATTACAACCGGGGGCAGCGGAGAAACCAATACCTTGCTGCTTCAACCAGTGGTCGTCAACATGGTCGGTACCGGCAGTTGCCGTACCAACAAAGCTAATCGAGGTACCTTGCAGCAATGCTTCATTTACTTTGGTTACCGAGCGCACCATCAGCGCGTCTGCGTCAGCCAGTGCATTATGGGGGATTGGCCGCCCCGGCACGGCCTGTACATTGCCTAAACGCCGGAATAATGCTTCCGCATAGGGCATATTCTCATCAACCAGAATTTTCACTTTGTTCTCCGACAGCTTGCTGCCTATGGATGAAAAACAGGGGACTTAGTATATACCCAAAGAGCCGGGAAACACCCCTGCGGCTTCAAGGATGAAGGATGACAGGTGTCCCCAAAATCATTGGAGCTGCAGGTAGGCGGCAAGCGAATAAATCCCGATGAGCTGACTCAAGTCAGTGATTCGGGTGCGTGAGCGTAGCCAACACCCCTGCGGCTTCAAGGATGACGGGGATTGTTGCGCCGGAAACGCTCCGGTGTCGTCCCTGAAATGTGTTGGAACATGGCAATAAAGGCTGATGCTGAACTGTACCCCACATCCAACGCCACATTTTGTACCGTTTTACCCTGTTCTAACAATGAGATAGCATGTAAAAAACGCAACCGCTGCCGCCATTCGCTAAATGACATCCCCAACTCCTGCTGGCAACGGCGCGATAAAGTCCGTTCGGTGGTATAGACCCGTTTGGCCCACAGTGACAGCGATGTATTATCCGATGGGCAGCGTTCTAACGCTGCCAGAATAGGCGAGAGCAGTTTATCCTGCGAGGTGGGTAGATAAGTGCGCTGTACCGGTGACACCTTGAGTTGATCAATCAGTACCAGGGCTAATCGCATATCTTGATCGCTTTCCGGTATCAATAAACCACGGGCAAAACAATCTTCCACAATGGCATTAAAAATAGGGCTGACATTCATCAGACAAGCAGTGTCAGGTAACTCATCACAAAGCTCCAGGGCGATATCAATGGCACGAAATTGCATCGGCTTGCGGTTATGACTGGAATGCTCAATTCCGGCGGGTATCCAGACACTGAACTCAGGCGGTGCCAGAAAGCGTTGCCCAACGATACTCATTGCCACCACCCCTGACGTTACACAGATCAACTGCCCGTAAGGGTGGCTATGTGGCAGGAATTCAGTATTGGCATTGAATGCCTCACAGCGAAAAGACAAACTCTGCGGCACAGTAGTGACAACCACGGGAAAAGAGGGTTCTGCCATAGCGAGTCATCTCCGATGAAAATGAGGCTTTCCGCCGAGATTGTCCTAATCACAGCAATTATTGTCTGATTATCAGTATATAGAATAAATCAGACAACTGTAGACTACATCACATAAGTATTTAGATGAGAATTATTAGCATGAATGTGTTATTTCCTTTATTTGCGGTGATTATTTGGTCGATCAATGCCGTTGTCAGCAAGATATCCGCCACCGCTATTGATCCGGCCGCTATTTCTTTTTATCGCTGGTTGCTGGCATTACTGACATTAACGCCATTTTTACTGCTGGGTGTTATCCGTAACTGGCAGGCGATACGCGTCTATTGGTGGAAGTTGATGATATTGGGTCTGCTTGGCATGGTGCTGTACCAAAGCCTGGCTTATTACGCCGCCCACAGTGTCAGCGCCTTGTTTATGGGGATTCTTAGCTCGTTAATTCCATTGCTAACCGTTCTTATCAGTATTGTCGTGCTACGGGTAGCACCCACGGTCGGGATTGCACTGGGCAGCGTGCTGTCATTAGGCGGGTTAGTGTGGCTGGTCAGTGCGGGTAACCCGGTACAACTATTGCAACAAGGTATCGGTAAAGGTGAACTGATGATGTTCGGCGCATCGGCGTCCTATGCCTTATATGGTGTATTGACCAAACGCTGGGCGATTCAGTTACCTAACTGGCAATCCCTTTATATGCAAATCGCCTTTGGTGTGGTGTTATTACTGCCTAATTTTCTGTTAGCTCAGGATGTCCAGTTAACCGCGCAGAATATCCCATTGGTATTATTTGCCGGTATTCCGGCTTCTATTATTGCGCCATACTTGTGGATCCACGGCGTAATGAAGTTGGGTGCTAACACGGCATCGATATTTATGAACCTGACGCCGGTGTTTACTGCGATTATTGCTGTGACATTCCTCCATGAACAGTTACATAGTTATCATCTGATTGGTGGTGGCATTACGCTGGCTGGAGTGGTCTTGGCTCAACGGCTACGCATACCGTTACGAAAAGCGACGGCACAGTAAAAATAAGGTAGCGGCATACATTCTACCTACGCCGCTACCGCAGGACTCCTCTTTTATTCCGCGCTGACACATAAAAAATGCACCATGGACTTTACTATAAACCGTGTTATATCAGAATGATGCCAGCCACAGGCGCAGTTTCATGCCCCAATAGCTGGTCCATCCGCTGGTGTGTTGCACCATTTTTCCTTGATAGAGGATCACCACCGTCGGCGTGACATTAATTTGCCACTGGGCGGATAACTGGCCTTGCGGGTCGTTAATCACTGGCAGTTGGTAGCCTTTTTTGTTCAGCCAACGCTCAACCTGCGGAGCATCCCCTGAACGCAGCGCCACTGTCAGCACATTCTCGCCCTCTTCTACCAACTGATTGACGCTGGGGCTGGTAAATTTGCACACCCCACACCATGTCGCCCAGAAATAGACAAGCAACGGCTTGCCCTGGCTCATTTCCTGCAAGGAAACCGTCTTCCCCGCCAAAGTTTGCAATGGGGTATCCGGCCAATCAACCGGTGCCTGTGGGCTACGCAACCAATCCATTCCCAGTGAGACCACCGCCACCAGCAGCAATAAAACAACCAGTTCTTTGCCCCAACGCTTTATGCGGCTCATTTACCCGCCTGCGCCAGTTGCTGTTTCACTATCTCCTCCAGTTGCTGGTAGGAAATCGCGCCCGGTATCATTTGATCACCAATCAAGGTGGCAGGCGTGCCCTGAATACCCAACTGATCGGCCAGTTTCAGATTAGTACGCAACACATTCAGGCTTTGATCGCTCGGTTCCACTGGCGTGACGCCGGTTTTTTTCTGGGCCGCAGCAATACTGTCGGCATCGTGGCTCCCCTTTTTCGTCATCAAACGCTGATGAAATGCCAGGAACTGATCCGGATGTTGTTGCCACAAAGTCAATGCCAGTCGGGCGCTGGTCACCGAGCTTTCACCTTTAAACGGCAACGGTTTTATTACCACCGCAACCTGCGGGTATTCCTTCACTATCTTTTCCAGCAACGGATCAAATGTTTTGCAGAACGGGCAGTTGTAATCGGTGAATGAAACCAAGGTCAGAACAGGGGTTACCGCACCGAACCGTGGGCTACCGGGGTCCTGATACAGAGCTTGCTTATTGGCTGCGATAAACTGACCCAGTTGCTGCCCCTGCGCATCATTGGCTTGCTGCTGCCAGGCATTAACCGATTGTTCTAAAATATCTGGGTTAGCTATCAGGGTTTCACCGATCAGCTCTTTAATACGGACTTCCTGCTCTGGGGTGAAGGGAGCCGCCGCCGCCCACAGTGGCGTGGAGATCAGCGCGAATAACAAAACCATTAAAATTTTCATTCTTTATTTCCTTTAGCATCGGCCAACACTTTTAATAAAACATCACGATCCAGCAAGGGAGAAAGTACAACGCCCTGTGGCTGCTGTGGCCCATAAATCTGATTGAACGGGATTGCGACACTGCCGCGCTCACGTAAGAATTCGGTAATTTCAGCGGAAGGACGCGTCCAGTCACCGCGCAACGCCACCACATCGGGTGCTTGCAGGGCCTGCTGTACATCATCACGCATTAACACGTGTATCTTGTTGACTTTGCAGGTCACACACCAATCAGCAGTAACATCAACAAACACCCTTTTATGCTCGACCAAGGCTTTCTTAATGGCGGATTCCGTTAATGGCTGCCACTGGATATTGTCATGCAGGGGTTTACGCCACACATCAGCGGTCAGCGAACCTGCCAGCAGCGATTTACCTGCCAACAAGCCACCAACAACCAATACGCAAAGTAGACTGACAATTGCCGCAACGCACACACCATAACGCCAGCCAATGGCCAGTAACAGCGCCAGCAACAGAACTCCGGCCATCATCACGACCATTTGCAGACCAATATGACTGACCATCAAGCTCAGTAACCACATACTGGACGCCAGCATCAGCACGCCCATACCTATTCGCAGATGATTCATCCAGCGACCGGGGCGCGGCAGACACAGTGCCAATTTGGGCCATGTGGCAACCGCCAACCACGGCAGGCTCATACCGACCCCGAGGGCGGTAAATATGCCCCATAACGCAGGTAGGGGAGCGGCCAAGGCAAAAGCCACTGCGGTCCCCAGAAAAGGAGCGGAGCAAGGGGTTGCCAGTAAGGTGGCTAGTGCGCCCTGCCCAAAATGGCCAGCCATACCCCGCCTACCGGACGTCTCAAGGCGAGGCGCAGCAATGCGGGTATTTAACGACGAAGAGAGTCGAATCTCGAACAGGCCGAACAAGTTGGCGGTAAAGAGCGCGGTGACCAGCACCATAAACCCAATAAACCATGGGTTTTGGAACTGAATCCCCCAACCAAGGGCATGGTTACCTAAACGCAAGGCGGTCATCAGCAATGCCAGCAACCAAAATGAGGTAATTATCCCGGCAGAAGAGGCCAGAAACTGCCAACGAACCTGACGGCGGGTTTGATGTTCCGTTTGAAGAATTGACCCCAGTTTCATCGCCAATACCGGCAACACACAAGGCATCAGGTTAAGGATAAGCCCCCCTGCCAACGCCATCAGTATCCATGACCAGAAGGGGGTGGGTGACGTCGGTAAACTGAGTGCTGGCCCGATAGTCACAGTAACCTGTTGCGCTAAACCGGCATCGGTAATCACCATGGTCAGCGGCTTACCACGCAGATCCCCCGTCCCCTCGCCCCAGCCATCGGTCGCCGGAACCTGTACCAATAGCTGATTGCCCTGCACTGTCACTATCGGCTTACCGAGATCCACATCTTCCAGCGTATCGAAGAACAGCTCTGGCTGTTGCCAACCTTCATCACGCTGGGCGAGGATTTGCACTTCACCTTGACTAAAACCGGCCTGGATCTGTTGGGTCAGCGCATTGGCAATCGGTATCTGCCCCATCGCCTGCGCAAAATCGTGTTCGAATTGCTGCTGGTTTTCGGCACTTACGGGGGCGGAAAGATCAACGCTAAAGGGGTAGTCAGTCAAAATACAGACATTGCTACAGGTAGACAGGGTGAGTGTCCCACTCAGTGTCTTGGATGTCTTAGCGGAAATCACTATCGGCAGCACCACTTGCTCATGATACCCCTGAGTAGAAATCCCCGATACATCAAAGCGTTGCGGCACCGGCCAGTACCATTTCACCGCGTCAAGGGGCGAGTTCCACGCGATAGTGGGCGCAATGCCCCCTTCCCCCGGCGAGCGCCAATAGGTTTTCCAGCCTTTTTCAAGCTGAACGCTAAGTAACATGCGAGTTTCACCAGCAGCAGGTTCGGCACGGATCCGAACCTTGGCATGGTCATTTTGCGGACTGACCAGCCAGCCGCTATCTGCCGCCCAAAGGGCCGGCATCCATAGCAGCAGACAGAACCAGGCTGCCTTGCTTAAATTGAACATTATCTTTCTCCAAAAATAGATTAATCACAGCAACATAAAAGGTTGCTGGTTTTATTCCCGGAAAATACATAATCGTAGATGCACCCTCAAACCACTGGGTGATATGACTCTGGGCGGTGGGAATCTCATGCGGGCAGGTATAACTGGTACCAACAGCAGAAGTAATAGGCCCAGAGAGAAAATAGCCAATTCGAACAGAACGGGCGGTGACGCCAACAGGGATTTAGCACTTAGCTCACAAGGTGTCGGGGCTTCATTTGAATCGACAGCAACCAGTGATGATGTCAGGAGAAGATTTTTTTCTAACGCGTGCAAGCTGGCGATGCGTTGTGTCATACAAACCAGTATGACCAGGCAAGCCAGACAGAGGAACCACTTGGCAGCGCGTTGTCGTTTCAACATTATCCGTATTTAATCATTAGCAGTGCTTAACCATGACCCGTGTTAGTTATCTCTGGAATGGTTAAATCAATCCCATTCAAGGTTGAGCGCCCATCTTAGCGGCATAATCAAGATTATCAATCTTTGAACCTAAACAATCAGTCAAAGTGACATTTAATTACAAAGACATTTAACCAAAAAAATATAATCTGACGGTATGGGTCATCCACATTTACAGGTATTATAGCCGTAGCCTGCGTCTACCTCCGGGCTACCTATGGATCTTCCACAGTATCGCCCCACAGCGAAGGACGGGTTATATGCAACCTTTGAACGGCCCAGGTGTCCCCATTGCCAGTGATCGCAATGTTGCGCCGACCAAGATGCCCCATCAGGGCCAAGTGGACGATAAAGCACTCACTCCGGTGCAACGCACGGCGCTGGAAAAGCTGATTGTGCGGATCATGGCCCTCAGCCCGATTAAATCAGCCGAGATATGGGCCGCCCTGCGTCATGATTTATCCCTTAGCAGCACCGGTGATTTACTGGCCCGCCATTTCCAGCCAGCAGAGCAATTGCTGCAAACCCGCCTGTCGCAGGTACAAGAGAATCACGCCAATCATCAGTTGCGCCAACAACTGACTGAGCTGTTGCCCTTGGGCAATAACCGACAGGCGGTCAGTGATTTTATCCGCCAGCAATTTGGTCATACGGTATTAAGCCAGTTGAGCCATTCGGAGTTACAACAAGTGTTGGTGTTATTGCAATCCGGCACCCTGAATATTCCACAACCACAACTCACAACGATAACTGACCGGCCATTACTGCCTGCGGAGCATCAGAATATTCAATCATTGGTAGCGAAACTGAGTGCAACAACCGGCGAGCATCCAGCCAAAATCTGGCAAGCGCTGTTTGATATGGTGGGGGTGAGAAGTAATGACCCGCTACCAGCACGTCATTTCCAGATCCTCAGCCAGTTTTTACAGACCAAAGTGGCCCTCAGCCAGCAAACTGCGCCGACCTTAGTTAACCTGCAAACCGCACTGAAGCAGCCCGCCGATGCGCAGGAACAACAGTTATTAATTGATTACAGTCATAATCGCTTTCAGGCCAGTCCCACTACGCCACTGACACAGGCGCAGTTGAATGACATTATCAATGTCCTGTTTACCGCCAGATTAGACCGGGCTAACGCGGTTCAGCGTTCAGCCGAAGATCAAAAACCCCTTCAGCCATTGATTAACCCGCTGATTGCCGCATTGCCGCAATCATTGCAATCCTTGTTACAAAAACCGTCACTGGCGTTCGTCGCGCTGATTATTGTGATGGCCTTTCTACTGGCTATTTCCCTCTAAACCGAGGTGGGTAAAACAGCGGCTAATAAGTCAATGTTGGCTCAGGTTATTTCTGCCTGAGCTACGAGTCTTTCTATTATTGTAACAGACCCCAATATCATGGTTGCAAAAATGGAAATGACCATAGATTATTAGCCATGCCCCGTGGGGCTTACTTTTTAAATCCAGTTAGTGACATTTTATTATTTTTTATTAATGTGAAATATCATTAATATTATCTTTTTGTCACTTTTGATTTATTCAATCCATCATTACACTTCACCTGGCTAAACTTACAAATAGCATGTTATCTAACGACGTATTAATGCGACATAAACTCAAAATTTATAAAAATTAACAGGATAGAGGATACCAATGAGAAAGATAAATATATTTATTATTATCGCATATTTATTCACTGGAAGTGCTGAAGCCTTTCAATCTGTGGGGAAATCGGTCTTGTATTCAATGGGGTTATTAGCCTCACACCAGGTAATGCTCACGCTCAATGAACGTACCGATGATCCTGTCA
>NZ_CQAZ01000018.1 GCF_001152565.1 Yersinia pekkanenii
ACAGATCATATCCAACTGCCCATTGGGGAAGCAAAAGCGCATGCGGGTCAGTGCATTGGTGCTAAAACGCAAGCGAGCCAGCCCTGAGAGTTCTGCCGACCAGTTGTTAGGCATATCACCGTACATTGCATCAAGGAATAGCGGGTAACTGTCACTGCTTAATACCGCCTCCACTTCACGCGCGCACATTTGGGCGGTTTCGATATCCCATTGAGGCGTGATCCCTGCATGAGCCATGATCAATTTTAGCTCGTTATCAACCTGTAAAACCGGTTGGCGACGGAGCCAATTGATCAGCGAGTCTGCATCAGGTGCCTCCAGTAGCGGAGTGATACGATCTTTGGGTTTATTGCGGCTAATACCCGCATACACCGCCAGTAAATGTAGGTCATGGTTGCCTAGCACCATACGAAGCGCTGACCCTAACGAGCGGACATAACGTAAAACATCCAGTGAAGCCGGGCCACGGGCCACTAAATCACCGGTTAGCCACAAAGTATCTTGCTGTGGACAAAAATCCACCTGCGCTAACAGCGCAAGCAATTCATCAAGACAGCCATGAACATCGCCAATAAGATAAGTAGACATAGTTGAGGTCAGGTTAATGGATCAATGCTGGGATCGCTAAGCGGAACACCGGAATTGCAGTACGGAAGGCCTGACCAAGGTGATCAACCATCTCATAATGCCCTTCCATAGTGCCCAGCGGAGTTTCCAGAACGGCGCCGCTGGTATATTGAAACTCATTACCTGGCAGGATCAGCGGCTGTTCGCCGATAACCCCTTCGCCCTGAACTTCAGTCTGTCGGCCATTACTATTAGTGATTAACCAATAGCGACCAATCAGTTGCACATTTGAACGGCCCAAATTGCGAATCGTCACGGTATAGGCGAAGACAAAACGCTCTTCATCGGGTATCGACTGAGTTTCCACATAGATACTTTGCACCTGTACACAAACTCGGGGCTGTTCAATCATTATGTGCTCCTGCTTATTCTTGCGGTGTTGATTGAGCTGAAAGCCAGTTAGCCAGCTTACAGTATTGCGCGACAGAAATATTCTCTGCCCGCAGTATCGGGTCAATACCTAATTCTATTAACTGATCTGATGTGAATAGATCACCTAAGCTGTTACGGACCGTTTTTCTGCGCTGGTTGAATGCTTGCGTAGTAATGCGGGTAAGCATACGAACATCACCCACCGGATTTGGCATATTCACATGTGGAATAAGACGTACCACGGCGGAATCAACTTTCGGCGCTGGGGTAAACGCAGTTGGCGGTACTTCTAGTACCGGGATAACGTTGCAATAATATTGCGCCATTACCGTCAGGCGGCCATACGCTTTACTGTTAGGCCCCGCCACCAGGCGGTTAACCACCTCTTTTTGCAACATGAAATGCATGTCACGGATAGCCGTATTATAGCTGAAAAGATGGAACATCAGCGGGGTGGAAATGTTGTAAGGCAAGTTACCAAACACCCGTAATGGCTGGCCTGCAAGCTCCGCTAATTCAGAAAAATTGACTTTCATCGCATCTTGTTGATGGATGGTCAATTTGTCTTTTAGTTGAGGATGGTTGGCCAGACGAGCGGCCAGATCGCGATCCAGCTCGATCACTGTCATGTGATCCATACGCGCGGCTACCGGTTCGGTTAATGCGCCTAAACCGGGGCCAATCTCAACCACCGCTTCACCGGGGACAGGGTGAATGGCGGAGACAATACTGTCGATGACAAACTGATCGTTTAAAAAGTTTTGTCCAAAACGTTTGCGGGCAAAATGCCCTTGGTGGACTCTATTATTCATTGCTGTTATTTATCATTTTAATGGCTAAGTTTAATGCCGTAATGAAACTGCCGACATCTGCAGAACCGGTTGCGGCGAGTTCTAAAGCGGTGCCGTGATCCACAGAAGTGCGGATAAAAGGCAAACCGAGAGTGATATTTACTGCCCGACCAAACCCTTGATATT
Organism: Yersinia pekkanenii; assembly: GCF_001152565.1. Lineage (GTDB taxonomy): Bacteria > Pseudomonadota > Gammaproteobacteria > Enterobacterales > Enterobacteriaceae > Yersinia > Yersinia pekkanenii. The sequence continues at coordinate 1,977 of NZ_CQAZ01000018.1, forward strand.
TCAGCACTGGCAGCCCTTGATCATGGTACATCGCCAGAACCGCATCTGCATGTTGCAGATATTTGGGCTGAAATAGTGTGTCTGCGGGGAGTGGGCCGATAAGATTTATCCCTTGCTGGCGCAGTGCATCCAACGCAGGAATGATGGTATCGATTTCTTCATGGCCCATATGGCCACCTTCACCGGCATGGGGATTAAGCCCACAGACATAGATTTGCGGCTGGCTAATGCCAAATTTGGTTTTCAGATCATTATCAAGAATAGTGATCACTTCATGCAAGCTAGCCTGAGTGATGGCTCCCGGTACCGCCAACAAAGGCAGATGCGTGGTCGCCAGAGCGACACGCAGCTCTTCAGTTGCCAGCATCATCACTACCCGCGAGCAGTGACTACGATCGGCAAAGAATTCGGTGTGCCCGATAAAAGGGATACCGGCATCATTGATAATGCTTTTCTGTACCGGGCCGGTAACCAAGGCTGCAAATTCGCCGCTTATCGCGCCATCACAAGCCTTGTCCAATGTTTCCACTACATAGTGGCTGTTTTTGACATCAAGCTTGCCTGGTGTCACTTCAACGGCGGTTTTAACCGGTAAAATGGTGAGTGAGCCGGCTTGTTGTGCTATTGCAGGCTGATCTGGCTGATACTCGCGCAATTTTAGGGGCAAGCTAAGCTGAGCGGCTCGTGCAAATAACAACACTGGATCAGCGCACACCACTAACTCAACCGGCCAATCCTGTTGAGCCAGGGCAACGACTAAATCGGGGCCAACCCCGGCAGGTTCGCCGGGGGTAATGACAATACGATTATTGTGGTTGTGCATTACTACCATCAAGAATTTTTACATAAGCAGCAGCACGCTGCTCTTGCATCCAAGTTTGAGCTTCTTCAGCAAACTTACGGCTAAAGAGCATACGGTACGCCCGATCTTTCTGCGCTGCATCAGTTTTGTCTACCTGACGGGTATCAACAACCTGAATTAAATGCCAGCCGAAAGAAGAATGAACCGGTGCGCTGATTTCACCTTTTTGCAGTTTCATCAAGGCATCACGGAACGCTGGGTCATAGATGTCTGGTGATGCCCAACCCAGGTCACCTCCTTGCATCGCAGAACCTGGGTCCTGAGAGATCTCTTTGGCAATCGTAGCGAAGCTGGATTTACCACTCTTAATATCTGCTGCTGCGGCCGTTAATTTGACACGAGCCTGATCGTCGGTCATTACCGGTGAAGGTTTCAGCAAGATGTGGCGTGCGTGAACTTCAGTAACCGAAACGGTTTTATCCGCACCACGGATATCATTCACTTTCAGAATGTGGAAGCCGACACCAGAACGGATGGGGCCAACAACATCACCTTTGTTGGCAGATTGCAAACTCTCAGCAAACAGAGAAGGCAGCTCCTGCAATTTACCCCAACCCATTTGGCCGCCTTTCAGCGCCTGAGAGTCAGCGGAGTTGGCGATAGCCAATTTACCAAAATCAGCACCACCTTTAATGTCGGAGACTAACTTTTTAGCCAAATCTTCAGCCTGATCAACTTGCTGCTGAGATGGGTTTTCCGGTAAGGGGATCAGGATATGGCTGAGGTTCAGCTCAGTATCACCGCTGGTTTGGCTACCAATTTGTTTGGCCAGAGATTCAACTTCCTGTGGCAGGATGGTTATCCGGCGGCGCACTTCATTATTACGCACTTCAGACGTCAGCATTTCCTTGCGGATTTGCTCGCGGTAAGTGTCGTAATTGAGGCCATCAGCGGCCAAACGGCTGCGCATCTGAGCTGATGTCATGTGGTTTTGCGCGGCAATATCAGCAATAGCTTTATCCAGCGCTTCGTCACTGACAGTAATGCCCATTTTTTTAGCCATCTGCAACTGGATATTATCCATGATCAGGCGTTCAAGAATCTGATGGCGCAACGTTGCATCATCAGGAACTTGTTGCCCGGACTGCTGTGCATTCAGTTTCACTGATTGTAACAGGCCATCGACATCACTTTGCAGCACTACGCCGTTATCGACCACGGCGGCAACTTTATCAACTTCTTGTGGTGCTGCGAACGCGGTATTGGCACAGACAACCAATCCGAGAATAAGCGTTCTCCAGTTCTTCATACCTTTTCCATTTATGTAATCCGCTATTGCGGGTTAAAGTTCACTGTATTCAGTGTGTTACACAGTATCAGAATGCGCTTTGATAAGGCAGAATACCCGAGCGCAGCATTTGTGCAGTACCCAGGCTGTGGTCGCTGCTCAAACCACGTAATTCGATGTTAAAGCCAATCTTGTTGTCATACTTACTGGTTTTACTTTGTGAATTCCAGCCCGTAATCTTACGCTCATAACCCAAGTTTATCGCCCAACAGCAGGTGTTGTATTGTAAGCCTACTAACTGGCTGGCAGGCTGATTGGCTTTGGTATCGTAGTAATAAGAGCCGACCAACGCCCAACGATCGGCAATCGGCCAACTGGCGGTAGTACCAATCTGAGAGATACCTTGTTGATAACCAGGACTTTTCACATTGGACACGGCCGCCTGAATATATTCCGGGCTGGCATAGCGATAATTCAATTGGATCATACGCTCTGAGTCTTTCCTATACTCCATTAGCGCATTACCGAGGGTCAAACTCCCCAGCCGGGTATCATACTGCGCGCCGCCTTTTAGCCCCACTTGATCGCTGATCCGCCAGAATGTATCGCCAGCCCAAACAAGGCTACCAGTCTCATCACTGTTATCAATAGTTTCGCGATTACCGGTGCGCGAACGGCTGAAGTAATAGATTTGACCCACAGAAACATTAAAACGTTCAACCAGCGCATCATCATATATGCGTGAGGTCAAACCGGTGGATACCTGATTCGCAGAGGCTATGCGGTCTAGGCCACTGTAGGTGCGATCACGGAACAGACCAGAGTAATCTGACTGCATCAACGTGGTGTCGTAAATATAGATATCATCCTGATTCCGGTACGGAACATAGAGGTACTGCGCGCGTGGTTCCAGTGTTTGGGTGTAGCCTTCGCTCCAATCCATTGGTCGGTCAAATACCACTTTGCCATCAACTTTAAATTGCGGCATCACTCTATTGACTGAGTCTTTCAGGTCAGGAACTATCGCGTTCTGGCCATTCTGGCTTTTATAGTTATTGGCAAACCCAGTGGGGATATCTTGCTGGTAATGGGTGGCCAGCAATTTAGCTTCGGTATTCAGGCTGCCCCAGTTGTTGGCCAATGGCAGGTTAATTGACGGCTCGATATGGAAACGGCTGGCTTCTGGGTTCTCTGGATTGACGCTGGTGAATTTGGCCGCCTGACCATAGACATGCAGATCAAACGGGCCAACGTCGTTTTTATAGTAGTTCATGTCTAGCTGTGGCTGGGCACGGTAAGCATTACTATTACCGACGTCAGTAAACACCTGGAATTGCTTGGAGGCCAAAGTGGCATTCCAGTTTTGATCAGCATAGCCGACACTGAATATCTGTGTCGCATAGCCATCAGTGGTTGAACCATATTGCGATGTTAAATCGGTAAAGTAATCGGGGTCACTAACACGGGTATAGTTGACGTTGAAACGCCAGACTTTATTCATCACACCGGAATGGTTCCAGTAGTACAACCAGCGGGTGGTGTCTTTATCCGCGCCATCGGTGCCATGGTATAAGCGATCACTCGGTAGCCAATCTAACGCCATAGTACCGGAGCCAGGAGCGAGCAGGTAGCGGAACTCATTTTGCCACTGCAAGCCACGTCTTTCCATATAGTGAGGTGTAATGGTGGCATCAAAGTTTGGCGCAATATTCCAGTAGTACGGCAACATAAATTCGATGCCGTTATTACTGGTGAATTTAGCATTGGGGATCAGGAAGCCTGAACGGCGTTTATCACCGATCGGTAATTGCATATAAGGGCTATAGAACACCGGCACGTTGCCAATCTTAAAGCGGGCATTCCAGATCTCTGCCACTTGCTCTTCACGGTCATGGATAACTTCTGAACCCACGACACTCCAGCTATTATCACCCGGTAGACAGGAGGTAAAGGTCCCGTTTTCTAAAATGGTATAGCGGTTCTCACCCCGTAATTTCATCAAATCTGCATCACCACGCCCCTGACGACCGACCATCTGATATTTGCCTTTATCCATATCAGTGTCTTTGGTATTCAGGTTTGACCAGCCTTTCGGGCCTTTCAGCTTGATTTGTGGATCGTCATAATTAACGTCACCAGTGGCCGTCACCGTACGCACCGGGATAGCTTCACCGGTCTGTGTCAGCTCAACCTGATTAGCCGTTAGGGTGCGGTTACCTTGCTGGACAATGACATTACCCGTGAACAGGGCATTATCCGGGTAATTGGCTTCGGTTTTATCCGCATTGATACGGACCGGTAGCTGATTGGGATCACCGGTGACCAATGGTTGGTCATAGGTCGGCACACCAAGCATACATTGCTCAGCGAGACCAGCCAGCGATTGCTGGCTATATAGTGCCGTCCATACCAATGTGGCCAGCAGTGTTGGGAATCTTTTTTTCATACGCGGTTTTGGTGTTCCGTCATCGGGGGGCATCATGCCGGCAAACGGTCTGAGACTATATTACTCATCACAGTTGCGCTAGTGTTAAATCCGGCCGTTTACGCGTCTCGTTGTTAGGCGCTGGGCTCAATGCCGAGTATGATAATGCAAATTTTGACTGACGGCATAATGAATTGAGGAGTATATGCAGTATTGGGGAAAACTGCTCGGTCTGGTATTGGGCTTAATGTCCGGTGCCGGTTTCTTGGGTGCGGTACTGGGGTTGCTTGTCGGCCATATGGTGGACAGGGTGCGAAGCACGAAGCGCCGCGGCTTTTTTGCCGATCAACAAACACGACAATTAATTTTTTTCCGAGCCACTTTTCAGGTTATGGGGCATTTAACCAAGGCTAAAGGGCGGGTTACGGAGGTTGATATTCAACTTGCCAGTCAATTGATGGATAGAATGCAATTGCACGGTGAGGCCCGAATAGCGGCACAGCAAGCGTTCCGCGAGGGGAAAGAGAGCGGGTTCCCGTTGCGTGAAAGATTGCAGGAGCTGCGCGGCGTTTGTTTTGGTCGTTTTGATTTAATTAGGATGTTTCTGGAAATTCAGTTACAGGCGGCATTTGCCGATGGTTCGTTGCATCCTAACGAGCGGCAGGTGTTGTATGTCATTGCTGAAGAACTGGGGATTTCCCGCGGTCAGTTTGATCAATTCCTGAGTATGATTGAAGGGGGGCGTCAGTTTGGTGGGCACGGCGGTTGGCAGGGCCAGCAAGGTGGGTACTCTCAGGGTGGCTACCAGCAAGCGTCTAATGGCCCGACATTAGAGGATGCCTGCAAGGTCTTGGGGATTAACAGTACTGATGACAGTGTGTCCATCAAGCGTGCTTATCGTAAGCTAATGGGGGAGCATCATCCGGATAAATTGGTGGCAAAAGGTTTGCCGCCAGAAATGATGGAGATGGCAAAACAGAAAGCCCAAGAGATTCAAGCCGCTTATGATTTGATTAAGCGTGAGAAGGGATTTAAGTAAACCTTCGTGATTTAATATAAAAGATGCCTGCCGACAGGCATCTTTCATCTTTTTTAAAAACTAAACACGATATTAAAATATCGGAGAAGCAATGATTGTTGCTGTTTCAAGTATAACTAAGAGTTTGCCAATACTGGGTAACTCTACATTTACCCGATCATGTTGATCAGTTTTGAAAGTCGCAATAGCCTCAGATAATGAATTATTACTTTCTGAGGCTGTCAGGCAACTATTTTCTCCTTCCGTTATGAGTGAAGATGAATATTGGTAATGTAGTTCTTTAATATTATCAAAACTGATTTCAGAGTCATTATCCCCGTGTTTATTCTTCTGTTGTGGAACATAAGCGCCAAGCTTGCTATAAAAGGTCATCGAATCTGCAGCACCAAAGTGAGTATTACGTTCATATATCATTTCATTATCAACAGAGATTTTAATCGATGGGTGATCTCTATGCATTACCATTTCGATAGTGACATGATGATATTGGCCTAATTCAATTTTATTTAGCGCTATATTCTCATTCTGATAAGTCTTACCATTATATTCAGCAGTGACTGAATGTTGATTAACGGTATTTATTGTTACCACTAACATACCATCTTGTTTTATGTGCAACGAGAAGGGAGGGCGGTCGCCACCCAATGTCTTCATGCTACCATGCAGTTCTCTTACCTGAAATAGAATAAGATCCTTAGGCAGGGATGTGGGCTTAAAGTCAAATGAGTATGTTGATTTGGTATCTATTCTGATCGGTCTAAAATTAGATATTTCAGAGCGATAATTCCCTTTCTCTTTAGGTAAATAAAAAGTTATATCATTATCGGTTTCATGGGATCCATTTTTGGGCTGGATGATGATATTCTTCAATTCTAAGGCGTTGGAAATCTCTCTTTTTCTTTCTGCTTGCTGGGTGTTACTTTTAGCATGCCAATTTTGTGTGTTGGTATTCATGCTGACTGAATATCCTGATAATGCTTTTACACTATTTTGATCAAATCTATGGATATGACTTCTTATCTTATTTCCTTCATTGGTCATTGAGTCGTCAGATTTGTCACTACAAGACACTACATTCGGCATAATAACATTCCTTCATTTACCTGTAATTGAAGTGATATTATTACTTGGTCTGTTGTTTTGACGTTTATTTGTGGTTTTAAAAGTTTATATTAATTCTCAGAATTTTTTATATTTAATGAGACTCCATCCTAATTTAGGCGTGAAAAAATCTGTCAAGTCTCATATCGATTAATAACTATTAAAAACTGACCTCACATTTAAAATGCATCGCTGTCCCAAACTCCGGATGAGTAATACATAGCTCCTGTGCATGTAACTGCAACCGGGATGCCATCGCTTTGGCCTCTGGATGGGCATAGAAGCCATCGCCAAGGATCGGATGACCCATTGCCAGCATATGAACCCGTAATTGATGTGAACGGCCGGTGATCGGGGATAACTTCACTCGAGTACTGCCATCAGCATCGCGTGAAAGTACCTGATACTCGGTTTGTGCAGACTTACCGGTTTCATAGCAGACTTTCTGTTTTGGCCGGTTCGGCCAGTCGCAGATTAGAGGCAGATCAATCAGACCTTCATCTTGTGCCAGATGCCCCCATACGCGTGCGATATAAGACTTTTTCGGTTCGCGTTCACGAAATTGACGCTTAAGCTCACGTTCAGCCGCTTTGGTCAACGCAACCACAATCACACCACTGGTCGCCATATCCAGCCGATGTACGGATTCTGCCGCTGGGAAATCAGCCTGAACACGGGTCATCACACTGTCTTTATTCTCAGGTGCACGGCCGGGTACGGAAAGCAACCCACTCGGTTTATTGACTACCATGATGTGCTCATCCTGATACAAAACTATCAAATCCATCTATTTCTACCTGTTATTAATAAAGTTTTATTGTGTATTCGTTTGATTTTATGTGTTTTTAATTTAACGTATCTTGTTGTCTCAAAACCCTCTTCTATGGTTATACCCACCCTCTAACTCACAAGCTCACCCAAATTAAGATAGGGCACTTTCCCGACATCACCCTTGCACAAGCGAGAGCTAAACTCCAAGACCTAAAGCAAGTTAAGAATGAAGGGCACGGCCCTGCAACTGAAATCAAAGCGGAAAAACAACAAAAGCATTAAGTCGAAATGGCTATGCAACAAGCGGTCTTTACTGTCAGCGATTAGGTTGAATTTTACCTGACCCAGCGTATTGAAGACCGTCATGGGAAAGAGGGTAAAATTATTCCCTGAACAGGAAAGAAAGCGGGATAAGAAGCTGTGCGCCGTATTCTGACTAAAGATGTTGTCGATAACATCGCTGAAAAGATAACGAAGGATATCACAAGAAAAGAGGTAATCGACATTGTGATGGCAGTAATTCAACGTGGTGCTAACATATTGGCGGGGATACTTCTTCGTGAGCTGTGCTCAGCCTATGAATTTGCCCTAGGCTTAACCTCGTGCGCCCTTTCATATGTTGATTCCCGCCAACTCTTGGGGTTCACTTCAATGCGCGAGAACCATCCTAACCCCGTTCAGGATTAGGATGGGGGAACCACTATTTTATTTTACACACATGTAAGAAAGAGTTGTATTAGAGGCCGAGTGAGTAAGGCCAGTATCGATATGGAAATCATTAGTATCTATTGACGTCCAAATGATCTGATTGGTTGGGAACGTGGGGAAACTTGGGTAGGCACTTAAGTTACCCCATTCACCGAATAACGAACCTACGCCACGAACATCTTGACCAGCCGATACTTCGCTATTGGTCGGCAATCTCATTCCTGCGTTGATACATGATGTATTAGCCTGCGCCCAGCTCAGTTCAGCTGAGTCAATGAGGCTTATCCAATAATTTAGCGTAAAGTCATAAGTGAATACTTTGCTACTGTCTTGTTTCCAGGTTGCCGTAATGGTCACTTTCCCACCCGGATTATCCTGGAGTGTAATGGCACCCGTGTTACTGACACTTACGTTAGGATTACTACTTACCCAATCATAGTCACTGTTAGCGTCGGTAATACCATGTGGCGATAATTGGAAATGAGTATTTTTAAATCCGGTGGTCGGGAAACCACTATTAATATTAAAGCCACTATACGTATTCGCTGGCGTATTCAATGTGGCTTTAGTGAAATCTGGATAGAAAGTTACCGGTTTATCTTGTGTACTCGTCACGTTCGCTGAGTTACTCATTGCTGCCGTCACCGTGCTGACAGTACCACCAACATTGGTCATAGAGAGGTCGGTGGTTACTTTACCGTTATCATCTGTTTTGGCTGAAGCTGTCTTTACTGTCACGCCGTTAGTGGCGGTAAACGTCACGGTCATATTAGCAACAGGATTTCCCTTTTTGTCCACAACAAGGGCTTGTACTTGGTTAGTTCCGCTTCCTGCGACTTGACCATCCACTTCTACCGTAAAGTTATTAGCCGTAATTTCTGCCGTGGCAGTATCTGCAATAAAGTTAATTTCTACGGTTTGTTCCTTGTCGTTGAGAGTTGCTTTCACCGTATAGCTTTTAGCCTGACTACTGATGATTTTTGCTGTTGCAACACCATTAGCATCTGTTGGGGTGACTTCACTAATTATCGCCCCGCTATCTGTGGTAAAAGCTACATTCACATTAGGTACGGTGTTACCAAATTTATCGATTACCGTCAGTTGAACTTTATTGGCGCTTACACCATCGGCTACCTGACCATTAGTGACCCACTGCAATTTATACTCATCACTGCCATCCAGCGTTGCAGTACCAGCATCTGGGATAAAGTTAACATCGATCTGTTGTGTTACCCCATTAAGTTCGGCCGTGACCGTATATGTATCCGCTTTGGCACTGGTGATTGTTGCTGTTGCTACCCCTTGTTTGTCGCTCAAGGTGGTTTTTGTAATTTTGGCATTATTACCAACAGTGAAATTGACTGGAACACCAGACAATTTATTGCCATAAGCATCAACCACCACGGCGTATATCTGGTTAGCAGCAGTATCATCTGCCAGGCTACCATTGGTGATGATTTGCAGGCTGCTCGTTTGCAACGTTGCAGTACTTTCATCAGCAATCAAAGTCACCTTGGTTCGCACATCGGCTAATGGCACCCCATTAATTTGGGTTGTAATATTAATCAGTTGTGGCTTACTTCCGGATGTGAGCGTTGCCTGATAGAGACCCGGAGCAGATTCAGTAATCTCCGTTAGAGTATGAGACACACTCTTTAATGGAACTGAGCGTGCTTTAGCCTTAGCCAGTTCTTCAGGTAATTCTACCAGTTCGAGAGAAAACGTCAGTTCATTGGCAATCCCGGTGATGGGTTGGTGAGCATTATCCTTAATATTGAATTCAATAACACTGCTTGCACTCGCATTTGCCGGCAGAATTTCTGGCGTAGCAACCAAGCCTGAGGTTTCAGTATTCACACCATGGTTATCTACCACGATATCGCTGTAAGCAACGGGAGAAGCATTACCAAGGGTGTCGTAAGCGATAGCACTAATACGATAAGTGTTATTACCCTCACCACCAGACAGATAGCTTGGTAATGTTATCTGCCAATTATTGCCGCTGCCGGTCATTTTTCCACCCGCTAGCGTTAAGGCACTGGCTTGCCATTCAATACGATCAATACCTTGTTGTGCTGTGGCATTTGCCACTAATGGCATAGTTTGTCTTGCCGCACCATTAACACGTACTGGTAACTCTAGGGTAACCAAATTCTGCTGACGGTATTGCATAACAATCTGATTATTACGATCGACCAGATTATAACGGCTACCAATTAAGCTACGTTTAATGGCGACGGCATCAGAATCGAGTTGATGCGCCAGAGGAGTACCAAATGCGTAGTTAACACCAAGATTAACCCGGGTGTCATTTATTCCTGCGCGCCCCATCTTATGGTCGACACCAACAGTAAATAAAGGAATTGGGGTATAATTCACCCCCATAGTGACCGCAATAGGGTTTTTCTGACGGTTATCCACACCAAACAAGCCGACTTCATCACCAAAATATTGTTCATATATCAGCTTCCCCCCCAATTGTGGCAAGGTTGGCAAATAAGCTTCACTGCGTAAATCAAAGCCGTTTGCGACTTTTTCATCATACTTATCAAGATCTGGCGAATTTTTCCAACCACTGACACCAACGTAACCGTTAGCGGCCAGATTAATAAAATCACTACCATATTCAGCACCGGCACCAATACGGGTATGGCTATAGCTTGCATCATGATCAACAAACAGGTTGTAGCCCAGCATTTGCTGTGCAAAGAAATGGCGCTGGCCCAAACCAAAATTCAATGTCACGCGGTCATCAATATAGCGAGTACCCAACTGAGTAAAGGTGAGCAACTCTGGGCTATCGGTTAGTGGCAGCAACACATCTAGTTGGCTACCTTTAAGGCTCAATTTTTCATCTAGATTAAGTTGTACTTTTGCACTACCAAATTGATTAAACCACTGTTGCAATGCTTCATTACCGGCACTGGCGGCGGTGCCGCGCGCAATGGAGCTAGCTTGTTTGGTTGAGTCACCCTCTGCCAATATTGATGCCAAACGTGTTGCTGCATTGGCAGTAGACTGCTCAGCCTGTGAGGCCGAGCGCTGCTTCTCATCTGAGACTACAGCGGTTTCAGCCGCCATTACCGCAGGAGTAAAAGCAATACTCAAAGGAAATATGGCTTGGATTACAATATTTGCCCAGATTACTGATTTTGAAATTCGGGTTTTATTTAACGGTTTGGTTTGATGTAGCGATGATATGCGATGCAGGTTCATACTTACTTATACTCTATAAATCAATGATTAATAATAAAATACGTTTATTTGTATTTTTATTTATGAATTAAGTGGCATTACTCCGATATATAAAATACGGAAGGTCCGCCATAAAATGGTGAAATTGTTGTTGTGACTGACGTCTGCGAGTGAATACGTATTGGCAAGAGATAAAAGTAGTCATATTAAGGCTCGTCGGTATTAACAACTTAATACTCAAGAGGTAATATGATTAATCTGATCACTTATTTACTAATAAAACAAACACTTACTGCATTGCTGTTACAGCAATTTATTGCAACATCCAATTTTTCTGGAATAGATTACAAGAGATACATTTGTGACACCATGAGTTAATTTAAGTTACAAATTTTATGGGCTATTAAATATTATTTAACATATTTTATATATCGGAATGCAAGAGAACTTGACGTAGGAATCTTCCTGCATTGAATTATATTTAATATTTTATTATTAGATGTGTGTTTTAAACCATTCTTAGAGGCCGGTTAGAATTGATGTCGATGGTATCTAAGCATTACAGCGGTGATAATCATAAGTTATTGTTCAGGGTGGTATAGTGTAAATGGAATACGACTCCGGTCGCCTAGATTAGAATTAATAAAGATTTAAAATCAGATGGTTAATTAAATATAGGCCAAAATTAAGGTCTTATGTCTTTATCAAATAAAGCCTTTAATTATCAACCCTATTATGGTGTTAATAGCGGATATGCAGCCAGGGGTCGCGTGGGGGGGATAGGGTTCCATTATCACTTCGGGAACAAACAGGTAAATCGTTCGTTTGAGGTAAAACTGGGCACAGTGTCCCAGTTTACCTCAAGATATTACTGGTGTGTGACCACAACCAGCCGGATAGCATCTAAACGCCAGCTTGCCTGATTTAGGTTTTCCAGTACCATTTTACGGTTATGTTCCAGTGCTTCTATTTCGTCATCACGAATATTTGGGTTAACCGCTTTCAGGGCTTCCAAACGTGCCAGTTCAGTGCTTAGCTTATCATCAGCTTCATGCTTCGCCGCTTCAATCAACAACTGTGCCTGCTCTTTAACCAGTGCCTCGGCCTGCTGCAACATGGCATGAACTTCTTGCTGCACGGCGTTGACCAACTTGCTAGAGGTATGGCGATTTATTGCATTCAGTTGGCGGTTGAAGCTTTCAAATTCAACCTGTGCGGCCAGATTAGTGCCGTTCTTGTCCATCAGCATCCGCACTGGGGTCGGTGGTAAGAAACGGGTCAATTGCAGGTGTTTTGGCGCTTGTGCTTCGACTACATAAACCAATTCAGCCAACAGTGTGCCTACTGGTAACGCTTTGTTTTTCAATAATGAAACAGCACAGCTACCGGTATCACCGGACAAGATCAAATCCAAACCATTACGGATGATCGGATGTTCCCAACTGACAAACTGGGCATCTTCCCGTGATAGAGCCTGCTCACGATCAAACGTCACGGTACAACCATCTTGCGGCAACCCTGGGAAGTCCGGTACCAGCATATGGTCAGAGGGGGTTAGCACTATCAAGTTATCACTGCGATCTTCTTGATTGATTCCAACAATATCGAACAGATTCAGGGCGAAACTGACCAAATTGACATCATTATCTTGATCGGCAATGGTCTGTGCCAGTTCTTGCCCATGCTCGCCACCGTTGGAATGCATTTCCAGTAGACGGTCACGGCCCTGTTCCAGTTGGAGTTTCAGTTCCTCATGCTGTTGGCGGCAAGTATGAATAAATTCATCCAGCCCTGCTTGCTCACTCGGCGTTGCCAGATAACCAATCAACTCTTGATAGCCGCTGTCATAAATGGTGCGACCGGTCGGGCAGGTATGCTCAAAAGCATCCAAACCTTCGTGATACCAACGGACTAATATGGCCTGCGCAGTATTTTCCAGATAAGGCACCATGATCTGGATTTCACGGTTCTGACCAATCCTGTCCAGGCGACCTATACGTTGTTCTAGCAAGTCTGGGTTAAAGGGCAGGTCAAACATCACCAATTGGCAGGCAAACTGAAAGTTACGCCCTTCGGAGCCGATTTCAGAACACAGCAACACCTGTGCGCCATCTTCTTCAGAGGCAAAATAGGCCGCCGCACGGTCACGTTCAATCAGTGATAGCCCTTCATGGAACACTGCGGAACGGATAGCTTCGCGCTCACGTAATACTTGTTCAAGTTGCAGCGCGGTGGCAGCCTGGGCGCAAATAACCAGTACTTTCTCATTACGGTTAGCAATCAGATAGTTAAGTAGCCATTCAACCCGGGGATCAAAGTTCCACCAGGTGGCATTCTCGCCTTCAAATTCCTGATAGATTTGTTCGGGATAAAGCATGTCTTTGGCACGGGCTTCCAGCGTTTTCTTCGCGCCCATGATGCCTGACACTTTAATCGCGGTCTGATATTGGGTCGGTAACGGCAGCTTGATCTGATGCAGAACGCGGTGCGGGAAACCTTTCACCCCATTACGGGTGTTACGGAACAAGATCCGGCTGGTACCATGCCGGTCCATTAGCATGGTGACCAGTTCATGACGGGCGGCTTCGCTGTCTTCACTTTGGCTGTTGGCTGCTTTTAGCAGTGGTTCGATATCTTGCTCAGCAATCAGTTCACCTAACAAATTCAGCTTATCGTCAGTCAAGCGCTCGCCACCCAACAGCAGGGTCACTGCATCGGCAATTGGGCGATATTTTTGCTGCTCATTAACGAACTCTTTGTAATCATGGAAGCGATCGGGATCCAGCAAGCGCAAGCGAGCAAAGTGACTCTGTTGGCCTAATTGTTCAGGAGTTGCTGTCAACAGCAACACGCCGGGAATATGTTCAGCCAATTGTTCAATGACTTGATATTCGCGGCTGGGTGCCTCTTCGCTCCAGGCCAGATGATGTGCCTCATCCACCACCAGCAGATCCCAGGATGCATCAGCCAGTTGTTCCAGGCGTTGTTTATTACGGCGCACAAAATCCAGTGAGCAGATAACCATTTGTTCGGTTTCAAACGGGTTAGTGCTGTCAAGCAGGGCTTCGGAATAACGGCTGTCATCAAACAGCGAGAAACGCAGATTGAAGCGGCGTAACATTTCGACTAACCACTGATGTTGCAGGCTTTCCGGTACCACAATCAGCACCCGTTCAGCGCGACCCGCCAATAGCTGTTGATTGATTATCATCCCGGCTTCGATAGTTTTACCCAGGCCCACTTCATCGGCCAGTAATACCCTTGGAGCATGGCGCTGGCCCACTTCATAAGCGATATGTAATTGATGTGGGATCAGGCTGGCACGGATGCCGCGTAGACCGCTCCATGGCAGGCGGAATTGCTCACTTTGATACTTACGGGCACGAAAACGCAGGGCAAAACGATCCATACGATCGATCTGACCGGCAAATAACCGATCCTGCGGTTTGCTAAACGTCAGTTTGCTATCGAGCAAAACTTCACGCATTGAGACGCCGCTTTCCTCAGTATCCAAACGGGTACCGATATAGGTAATCAGCCCATCCTCATGAGTCACTTCGTCCACGGTCAGCTGCCAGCCTTCGTGGTGAGTGATGGTATCGCCCGGATTGAACATTACCCGGGTGATTGGCGAGTCATTTCTAGCGTAAAGGCGGTTTTCACCGGTTGCGGGAAACAGTAAGGTGACCATGCGTACGTCAATGGCAACGACAGTACCTAATCCAAGTTCGCTTTCTGTGTCGCTGATCCAGCGTTGACCAAGTGTAAAAGGCATAAATTATCGGCTCGATTTTTTTGTGGGACAGTTATGGGTAGAAAAGTGCTTGTCAGTGCGATTGATGCGAATTTTGGCAAGGGCGCTATGGTAATGGAAGGCGAGCGCGGCGTCACCTGTAAACAGGTATATTACGATTAAAATAACCCCATTTGCCCGGTTATCAGGGCGGTGAAGTCATCATGTATAAAAGGAAGTATAGCGTCTGCAACCGGTTGTAACTGGCGTGTCAGGTAGTGATCGTAATCGATAGGGGATTGTCGGGTTTCTAATGGCTCTGGGCCAGCGGTGGTTATAACATAGCTTATCCAGCCGCCATTTTGATATTGCAGCGGGCGGCCAAGCTTGCGGTTAAACTCATCCGCCAGACGTGCTGCTCTGGCATGTGGCGGCACATTACGCTGATAATCATCCAGCCGTCGGCGTAGGCGCTTGCGGTAAATCAGTTGTTCATCCAGCTCGCCATTGAGGGTTCGGGCCACGTAATCCCGCACATAATCCTGGTAGGGCTGCTGCTGGAAAATACGCAGATACAGCTCCCGCTGGAATTGCTGGGCTAAGGGGGTCCAGTCGGTGCGAACGGTTTCCAGCCCTTTGTAGATCATCTGATCACCCGTCGGCGTTGAAATCAGTCCGGCATAGCGTTTTTTACTGCCTTGCTCCGCGCCCCGGATGGTTGGCATCAAAAAGCGCCGATAGTGAGTTTCAAATTCCAATTCCAGCGCACAGGGCAGGTCAAAGGTTTGTCGGATATGGTTTTGCCACCATTGATTCACCTGCCGTACCAATTCGTGACCAATACGTGATGCCTGTTCTTCGCTATGGGCACTTTTCAGCCAGACAAAGGTTGAGTCGGTATCGCCATAAATGACCTGATAGCCCTGTGCCTCAATCAATTCGCGGGTTTGTCGCATGATGTCATGGCCACGCAGGGTAATTGAAGATGCCAGCCTTGGATCAAAAAATCGGCAGCCACTGGAGCCCAGTACGCCATAAAAGGCATTCATAATGATTTTCAGTGCTTGCGATAACGGCTTGTTTTGCTGACGCTTGGCGGCTTCCCGCCCCTGCCAGATTTGGTTGACGATGGCTGGCAGGCAATGCTTCTCGCGCGCGAACCAGGCACCGCGAAAACCTGGGACCGAATGCAGTTCATCAGGGTGCTGCATACCTGCGACTAACCCGACGGGATCAATTAAAAAAGTGCGGATAATCGAGGGATACAGGCTTTTATAGTCAAGTACCAGTACCGAATCATACAAGCCGGGCTGAGAATCCATCACAAAGCCGCCGGGGCTATGCTCTTCCGGTAACTCACCTAAGTTGGGTGCAACATAGCCAATCCGGTGCATACGCGGCAGATAAAGATGGGTAAACGCGGCGACCGAACCGCCACTGCGATCGGCTGCCAGTCCGGTAACGGTTGAGCGCTCAAGTAAAAAACTGAGCAACTCGGTTTTGGCAAAAATCCGTGTTACCAACTCACAATCTTTTAAGTTATATCGGGCCAGTGCCGGTTTATCATTGGCGAAACGTTGATTGATTTCATCCATGCGTTGATAAGGACTATTGCTGGATTTACCCTCACCAAGCAAGCTCTGTGAGACAAATTCCAGACTAAATGACGGGAAGTTCCAGGTGGCGGATTTCAGCGCTTCGATGCCATCGATAATTAATCGCCCGGCTGCCGAGGCAAAAAAATGCCCTTGCTTAAAGCCGTGTTCACGCCATTCCAATAGGTTGCCACCACGGCCAAAGCGCAGCGGGATTTGATAACGGTCAGCATGCTTTTGCAGGACGCGTAAATCGAATTGCACCAGATTCCAGCCGATGATGGCATCAGGATTGTGTCGCTCCAGCCACTGATTCAGTTTTTCCAGCAACAATGGGCGGCTGGCGACATATTCCAGCTTGAAATCCAGCGCGGTTTCATCGGCAACCGGGCCATTGGGCGGCCCCAGCATGTAGACCTGACGCTGGCCACATCCTTCCAGACCAATACAATAAAGCTCGCCGTGTTCACTGGTTTCGATATCCAGTGACAGCAGCTTCAGTACCGGACGATAATCATCAGCCGGTTTCATTTGTGTATTGAGCAGCGGGCCGTTGCCATTATTTTCACCGCTGAACCAGACCGGCGCGGTAATGAACCGTTCCATCAGAAAACGTTCTGGCGGGCGAATGTCACCTTCGTAAACATTTACGCCACTTTCTCTGAGCAGTTTTTCCAGGCGGATTAACTGGCGATGTTGGGTACAATACAAGCCCAGAACCGGGCGTTGATGGAAGTCAGTCAGCGCCAAGGGGCGTAATTGCCAGCGGCGTTCATTATGCAGCACGGTTTCAGCCCGTTGCCGTTGTTCGGCCGGGATAAATGCCACTGATGGCTGAGGTGGCAGCCTGACCTGCTGCGGCCCTTCGTCGGTGGCTAACCAGAATTCTACTTCGGTGCCTGCCTGCGTGTCCCGCCAGTGGCGGGTTAGCAGGAAGCCCTGACGGGTTTGCCCCACAATGCTAACCTTTAATAAGGAAATGAATGAATCACGCTTGGATATTAAGTTTCCTTAGTATGGGTATTTATACAGTAATTGTCTATTCAATGGTTGCTTACCCTTAATTCATACAAATCGTTGATTGACTCATTTTGTGGCGCACCGGACAATCCCCCGCGCCTTAGCTTTGGGTGTTAACCAACGGACAAACTTATGGAATCCTATTTATTACATTTACTGACGCAATCGCTGGCTTTCACGCTATTTGTCGTCATGTTAGTCACTTTTCTCGAATCTTTAGCATTGGTAGGGATGTTACTGCCCGGCACGGTAATGATGACCAGTGTGGGCGCATTGATCGGCAGTGGCGAAGTGGGATTCTATACGGCCTGGGCCGCAGCCACCGTCGGCTGCTTGCTGGGGGATTGGATCTCGTACTTTATTGGCCGCCGCTTTAAAGAGCCGCTGCATCGCTGGTCTTTTCTGAAAAAACATAAATCGATGCTAAAGAAAACCGAACATGCGCTGCATAACCACAGCATGGCAACGGTACTACTAGGGCGCTTTATCGGCCCGGCGCGGCCTATTGTTCCTATGGTCGCGGGGATGCTAAATCTGCCGCCGGTAAAATTTGCGTTGCCGAATGTCATTGGTTGCCTGACCTGGCCGCCAGTCTATTTATTCCCCGGCATATTGGCTGGCGTGGCGATTGATATCCCGCAGAGTGCCAACAGCTTTATGTTTAAGTGGTTGTTGTTTGTGGTGGTCGTTCTGATTTGGTTGGCATTGTGGCTATCATGGCGCTGGTGGCGTTTTGGCAAGCGCAGCCCGGACAAACTGAGTCAGTGGCTACCGCTTACCCGCTTGCGCTGGGTAACGGTGTTGTCCATTGTGGTGGCAATAGCGAGCTTTGTCTGGCTACATATGCAGCCGATAATGCCGCTTTATCGTCATCTGTTGTGGAAAGTGCTAGCCGGATAATTTACGAGACAGTGATACCCAGCACACTGGCTTCTGGGGCGGTGCCGTTGACCAGTGCTTGTACTGGGCCGTCGTAGTAAATACGGCCATCGACCACCAACAAAGTACGATCGGCAATGCGGGCGGCATCATCCAGATTGTGCGATACCATCAACAACGTCAGTTGGCGGCTGGAGCACACTTGATCGACTAATTGCAGCATTTCGTTACGCAGTGCCGGGTCCAGCGCGGAAAAAGGCTCATCCAGTAACAGGATCGGCTGACTACGGACCAAACAGCGCGCCAGGGCTGCCCGCTGGCGCTGGCCGCCAGAAAGTTGCGCAGGCAACCTCCTCAAACACTCTGCTAATCCGACTTGTTGGGCAATCTGTTGTAGCGACAGCTTTTGCTTATCACTGAGTTTCAGCCCCGGATGTAGACCTAGCCCGATGTTCTGTTCGACACTCAAGTGCGAGAACAAATTATTCTCCTGAAACAGCATCGATACCGGCCTTTGAGCAGGCGGTGTCGTGGTGTGGTCCTGATTATTCAGGAGCATGCGGCCACTGGCTGGCGCTAAAAAACCAGCAATCAGGCTTAGTAGGGTACTTTTGCCCGCACCGCTTGGGCCAAGGATCGCCACCCGCTCACCAGGTTGAATACGTAAATCAAAACGCATCGGTAAGTGGTCATATAAATAGGTGATTTTCTCAAGGTTTAGCATGGCGGCTCGGCAGTCGTTCAATAAGAGTAAATAGCAGAAAACAGAGCAGCAGCAGCAGCAAGGCGGTCACTGCGCCATCGTTGCTGCGATAAGAACCTATCTGCTGATAAAGATAAAATGGCAAAGTGCGAAAGTGTTCATTACCAAATAGTGCCACCACACCAAAATCCCCGATGGAAAGCACACTGGCAAAGGCCAATGCCTGAGCCAGTGGGCGTTTAAGGGCGCTTAACTCAATATGGCGCAAACGGTGCCAGCCACGGATATCCAGCGATAAACATAGTGACGTATAGCGCTCGGCCAGATCCCGCATCGGGTTATCCAATACTTTCAATGCATAGGGTACCGCCATCAGTGCATTGGTCAGGATCACCAGCGCATAAGGGGATTGCGGTAAGCCCAGAGTATCGTTTAGCAATAAGAAAAAACCGGTCGCCAATACAATACCCGGCATGGCCAGGATCACCATGCCACTGACTTCCAATACCTGCCCGTAAGCCACCCGCTGGCGGAGCTTCAGCTCACGGCTGCTCCACAGTAACATCATGGTTAAGATCACACACAGCAATCCGGCCCCGATGGCAATGGTCAATGAGGTAAAGAAGGCTTGCCATAGCGCGGGTTGTTGCAATACGGTCAGTATTGTTTGATTACTGCCATCAATCACGACCGCCAGTAACGGCGGCACCATTAACAGCAAGGCGGCACCGATTAACAGCGTATCGCTGATGCGCGACCAGTAGCTATCCTGCTGGCTGCGCCAGGTTTGCCCATGGGTATTGCCTACCGCCAATACCGTGTTTAGCCGTTGGCTGAATATCACTAAACCAAGGCAACAGCTCAGTTGAATCAGTGCCAGTAATGCTGCGCGTGACAAATCATAGTCATAGCTTAGCGCCTGATAAATGGCCAGTTCGATGGTAGTGGCTTGTGGCCCGCCCCCGAGTGACAACACGGTGGCAAAACTGGCGAAGCACAGCATGAAAATCAGTGCGGCGGTGGGCAGGATTTGGCGACGCAGATAGGGCCACTCGACCCAGCGGAAATGCTGCCAGCCGTTCATCCCCAGTTGTGCCGCTAACTGGCGTTGTTCAACGGCGATGCTTCCCAGTGACTGCAATAGCAAGCGGGTCGCCAGCGGCATATTAAAGAAAATATGGGCCAGCAAAATGCCTTGTAAACCATAAGGCGAGAAGCGGTAATCCTCCCCCAACCAGCCGAACAGTGCCGCTAGCCAGCCTTGCCGACCATAAACTGTCAAGATACCAAACAGTGCGACTAACACCGGCAGCACTAGTGTCATGGCACATAAACGCAGCATCAGTTGGCGGCCGGGAAAGCGGCGGCGATACAAAGCGCGGGCCAGGAAAATAGCAGGCGTCACCGACAGCAAAGCGGATAAAAATGCCTGCCAGAAGGTAAAGCGAATCACATGCCACAGATAGCTGTCATGCCAGATGCTTTGCCAGTCTGCGGCGGGCGCGTGACGCCAGAGAGCGCTGAACGCCAGTATGGCGACACCGACGATCAGCAAGGCTGCCAGTAGCCCCGGCCACAACCACGGAGCGATTAACGGCTGACGGCGGATTGCCATGCCTGAATCCATTTGCCACGGTTATCAGCCACGTCTTTAGCATCAAACTGCAAGGCTTTTTGTGGCACGGTTAGGGTCTCAAATCCGGCGGGTAAATCCATTTTGATCACTGGATACATCCAGTTGCCGGTCGGGATATTTTCCTGAAACGCCGGTGTCACGATAAACTGCATAAAGCGCTGCGCCAGTTCCGGTTGTTTGCTGGAAGCGACTTGACCGGCGACCTCCACTTGCAGATAGTGGCCTTCGCTGAAATCGGCGGCGGCATAGTTACTTTTCTTCTCTTCAATCAGATGGTAAGCCGGAGAGGTGGTGTAGCTCAGCACCATATCCCCTTCACCTTTGAGGAACAGGCCATAAGCTTCGCTCCAACCCTTGGTGACAGTGACGGTTTTCTTTGCCAATTGCTGCCATGCTTGCGGCGCTTTATCACCGTACACTTTTTGCATCCACAGCATTAAGCCAAGGCCCGGTGTACTGGTGCGCGGGTCTTGATAAATTATCTTCCACGGTTCTTTACTACTCACCAGCTCTTGCAGGCTTTTCGGCGGGTTTTTCAGTTTGTCTTTGTTATACACAAAGGCAAAGTAGCCATAATCGTAAGGGACAAAGATCTTATTTTGCCACTTTTCCGGTAAGGTTAAATGGTGGGTATCCACCTGGCTTGGGGCAAATAACCCAGTTTGCTCAGCCGCCTGTACCAGATTGTTATCCAGGCCTAAAATCACATCGGCCTGACTATTTTTCCCTTCCATCCGCAGGCGATTGAGCAGAGAAACGCCGTCTTCCAGCGCCACAAATTTAAGCTGGCAATCGCATTCGGCTTCAAAGGCTTTTTTAATCGCCGGCCCCGGCCCCCAGTCGGCAGCAAAGGAATCATAGGTATAAACTGTTAGCGTCGGTTTATCGGCAGCAACAGCGGCCGCAGACAGCAAAAACAAGCAGGGAATAATGCGTTTGAACACTTTGCACTCCTTAAAGATAAAGGTGGCAAAGGTATCTGAGGCGGTAAATAACATCGATATTATGATAATGCGGCGTTATTTTTCTCAAATCCCTCCGCCGGTGTTAACCGGATCAGGTTCGACGGGTTTACTCTCAGCTAAATTGCAGTTTTATTGCAATCTGGCACCCCGTTGAGACTGCGCTATTGTAGAGTTTAATTTGGGCGGGTGAAAGTGGGTTTAACCCTCTGGCGGCGTAAACCAGGCTGATTTGAAGTCAAACCAGCCGAGCGTATTCATCCGCACCCCGCGCATACTGTGCTGCCCATACAATTCTAGCCAGTGATGGAACAGTGGGTGAAATTGATTCTGGCTGACCAAGCGCTGGCTCCATTCCGCCATGGGTAGGGCATTATTTCGCCATAGCTTTGCATCCTGATGCAGTTTTTCATCCGAACAATATTGCAGCAGTGGCAGTTCATATAGCGTCGCAAACAGTGAAAACTCCAGCGGCAGATAGAAGTTTGCGCTGCCAAGCCAGATATCACTTTGTGCATCGCCCTGATACCAACGGGCATAATCCAATACCTGAATCACGAGTGTGACGCCGTGTGCTGCCAGCAAGGTGCTCAGCGTCTGGCTAATGGCATCAAACTCGGAGTGTTCGCTGTAAAAGGTAAGCGTCAGTTCGGTTAGGCCTTCCGGCTTGGGCGGGAGTGTGCTCAACCGGTTGTGATGCCAGCGCGGCAACATGCCGTAAGCCGGTGACCAATAGCGTTGATAGAAAGGATCAGCATGGCTCAGCAGCGCCACCGGCGTTATCAGTTCACATAACCAGCGGCGGATCTCTGGGTTACTGGTCTGAGGGGATCGCTGGTCAAACAGCAAAAAATAGCAGCCTTCCTCCAGCCGACTTTCCAGTTCATTTTTACTGGTATCGTCAGCCTGCAATTGCACACCGGAATAAACCAACTCCTCGGACAGCTCCGGTAGCACCCAGATATTGACCTCATCAATAAGTGCCCGGAAACCAAAATAGTTGTCGAACGCCTGAATTTTCAACTGGCTGCGATGATTGCGGATCACGGAATAAGGGCCGGTGCCAATGGGATGGCGGTGGAAGTCGGGTTGGTTTTCCCACTCTTGCGGCAAAATCATGGCATGCACGCAGCCCAATAACCAGGGTAGCCAGTTATCTGGACTGCTGAGATGGATATCAATCACATAAGGGGTTGGCGAACGCACTGCCGTGATATGCGAAAACAGCGGTTGAGGGATCAACCGAGTCAGGCTGGTGGTGATATCACTCATTTCCAGTTCACGGCCATGGTGAAAATGAATCGCGGGGCGTAAATAAAAACGCCAATGCAACGGGCTGATAGCTTGCCAGTGATGAGATAAGTCCGGCTCCAGTTCCCCGTTTTCCTCATTTATCCGCGTCAGGCCATTAAAAATCTGCCGAACCATATGGGTTTCGGAGCGACGCAGGGCCGTGCCGGGTAACAGGTTCTGTAACGGGCGGTAATAGAGGACGCGCAGAATGTGTTTCCCTTGACGAAAGCAGCGCCCCAGTTGGGATAGCAGCATTTGTCGCACCGCTTTTTTATCGCCAACCAATTGCACCAACTGATCAATATGGTCCTGTTCCAGCAACTCTTCAGCCCGCTGTTGTTGCAGTGCCAGCCCGGAATAGAGGAAGGTCAGTTGTGAGCGTTTACCGCGACCCGCCTCAGCCTGCCAGCTCAGCCAGCCCTCTTGCTGCATGCTGCCCAGTAAGGACCGTACATGGCGGCGTGAACAACTGAGTACATCTGCCAGCTCTTGCAAAGTGGTTTCGGTTGGCAGGCCGTTAAAACGTTGCCAGAGGCGAATAAACTGTTGTTGCAGACGTGAGGCAGACATAAAAGAGGAACTCCACGGCAAATCTCATCAATTTTTCTTTCCCTATATTACGCCGATACTGGTTGCCAATGAAAGCGGATTATTGCGGCGATGCCGGTGCAATCACAGCCAAAAAGGGGAATAAGATGATTTTCAACTTACAACGCTATTCCACTCATGATGGCCCCGGCATTCGTAGCGTGGTGTTCCTCAAAGGCTGTTCGCTCAGTTGCCGCTGGTGCCAAAACCCGGAAAGTCGTTCGCGCCAGCCGGAGGTGCTATTTGACCCACGTCTCTGTTTATCTGGTTGTGATTTGTGCCATCAAACTTGCCCGCAAGCCATCCAACGTATTGATGATCAAATTGTTATTCAGCGCCAAATGTTGGCAGAAAACGATATTCAGGCACTGACCGTTCGCTGCCCTAGTGGGGCGTTGACGGTGTGCGGCAACCCGATTGATATCGAGGCCACCATGGCGACGCTGTTGCGAGACTTGCCGTTTTATCGGCGCAGTGGCGGCGGGGTGACGTTATCCGGCGGCGAACCTTTTATGCAACCTGATGTGGCTGCTGAATTATTGCAGCGCTGCCATCAACTTGGCATCCATACCGCCGTTGAATCTTGTTTGCACACGCCATGGCGTTATATCGCCCCTTCTTTGCCGTGGCTGGATTTGATGCTGGCAGATCTGAAACACACCGATGAGTGCCGTTTTCGCCAGTGGACCGGCGGTTCGGCCAAACGGGTGATGGATAACTTCCGCCGTCTGGCTGCGGCAGGGACCCATATCACCGTGCGGGTGCCACTGATCCCGGGTTTCAATGCTGATCGCCACTCGGTGCAAGGGATCGTCGATTTTGCTGCTGACGAGATTGGGGTGAAAGAGATTCATTTTTTGCCTTACCACACGCTGGGCATCAACAAATATTCGCTGCTGGGTGAAAAGTATCGGGCGGCAAGTACCCCTTTGGACTCTCCTTCCCTGTTGGCCTTTGCGGAAAGTTATGCCCGCGACAAGGGCCTTACCGCAATGTTAAGAGGATGACGCAATGACTACTCTCGATTTGGTAACTTTAAGCGAACGAACAAAACAGCATAAAAACGCGCTTATTCACATTGAAAAACCACCGGTATGCACCGAGCGGGCATTGCATTATACCGAGGCTTATCAGCAGCATCAGGATAAACCGCTACCGGTAAGGCGTGCGTTGGCGCTGGCTCATCACCTACAACAACGTACGGTCTGGATTAAAAATGATGAGCTGATTATCGGTAATCAGGCCAGTCAACTGCGGGCTGCGCCGATTTTCCCTGAATACACCGTCGGTTGGATCTCAAATGAGATTGATGAATTAGCCGATCGCCCCGGTGCCGGTTTCTCAGTCAGTGAGGCCGATAAAGCGGTATTGCACCGTATTTGCCCGTGGTGGCGCGGCCAGACAGTGCAAGATCGCTGCTATGGCATGTTTACCGATGAGCAAAAAGCGTTGCTGGCGACCGGCATTATAAAAGCCGAAGGTAATATGACCTCCGGTGATGCGCATCTGGCCGTTAATTTCCCGTTATTGCTGGAAAAAGGGTTGGATGGCCTGCGCAGTAAAGTTGCCAGTCGTCGTGAACGCCTGCAACTGACTGACTGGAGTGATTTGCATAAAGAGCAGTTCTTGAAAGCGATTGATATTTCATTGGTCGCGCTGAGCGAGCACATTAAGCGTTATGCCGCAGTTGCACGGCAAATGGCGGATGAGGAAACCCGTGTATGGCGGCGTATCGAGTTGCAAACTATCGCCGAAAACTGTGAGCTGATTGCTCATCAGCCACCGCAGACCTTCTGGCAAGCCTTGCAGTTGTGCTATTTCATCCAGTTGATGCTGCAAATTGAGTCTAATGGTCATTCGGTCTCTTTTGGTCGCCTCGATCAATATCTGTACCCTTGGTATCGTCGCGATGTCGAGCTGGAAAACACCCTTAGCCGCGAAAAAGCCATTGAAATGCTGCATAGCTGCTGGCTGAAATTACTGGAAGTGAACAAGATCCGCTCCGGATCTCACTCTAAAGCCTCTGCGGGTAGCCCGCTCTATCAAAACGTCACTATTGGCGGGCAAAAACTGGTGCAGGGTAACGCTATCGATGCCGTTAACCCACTCTCTTATGTGGTGCTGGAATCATGTGGGCGGTTACGTTCAACACAACCGAACCTCAGTGTTCGCTACCATGCTGGTATCAGTGATGATTTCCTCGATGCTTGCGTGCAGGTGATCCGCTGCGGTTTTGGTATGCCAGCATTTAACAATGATGAAATTGTTATTCCTGAATTTATCAAACTGGGTGTAGAGCCACAGGACGCCTACGATTATGCGGCGATTGGCTGTATTGAAACGGCGGTCGGTGGCAAGTGGGGTTATCGTTGTACTGGCATGAGTTTTATTAACTTTGCCCGAGTGATGCTGGCAGCGCTGGATCAAGGGCGTGATGCAACTTCCGGTCAGGTATTCTTGCCGCAAGAGCAAGGGCTGTCGAAGGGTAATTTTGTCGATTTCTCACAAGTGATGGCGCAATGGGATCAGCAGATCCGTTACTACACCCGTAAATCCATCGAAATTGAGTGTGTGGTAGATACCGTGCTGGAAGAGAATGCCCACGATATCGTTTGCTCGGCGCTGGTGGATGATTGCATTGAGCGCGGTAAAAGCATCAAACAAGGTGGTGCGCGTTATGACTGGGTTTCTGGTTTGCAAGTCGGGATTGCCAATTTGGGTAACAGCCTGGCGGCGGTGCGCAAGTTGGTGTTTGAGCAACAGCTTATTAGCCAACAGCAACTGGCAACGGCACTGACCAATGACTTTATTGGCTTAAGCGGTGAGCAACTCCGCCAGCATTTGATTAATTCAGCCCCGAAATACGGCAATGACGTTGATGATGTTGACCAACTGCTGGTACGGGCTTATCAGACCTACATTGATGAACTGAAACAATATCATAATACCCGTTTTGGTCGCGGGCCTATCGGCGGCACCTATTATGCCGGGACATCCTCCATTTCGGCTAATGTGCCATTTGGTGCGGCGACCATGGCAACACCGGATGGTCGTAAGGCTCACAGCCCGCTGGCGGAAGGGGCAAGCCCGGCCTCCGGTACGGACCATTTGGGGCCAACTGCGGTGTTTAGCTCGCTGTCGAAATTACCCACGGCCTCTATTCTGGGCGGCGTGTTACTTAATCAGAAACTGAACCCATCGACGTTGGATAACCCGCGTGATCGTGAAAAGTTGATGCTGCTGCTGCGCACCTTCTTTGAAGAATATCTGGGCTGGCATGTGCAGTACAACATTGTCTCGCGCGAGACAATGCTGAAAGCCAAGCGGCATCCTGATCGTTACCGTGATTTAGTGGTCAGAGTGGCCGGTTACTCGGCATTCTTCACTGCGCTGTCGCCGGATGCACAGGACGATATTATCGCCCGTACTGAGCATACCTTGTAATGTAGTCTTGTTTTACCGAGTACCCAAAATTTCTGAGTAATGGTGACTTTCACCAGCCAGTAGATTAGTCGTCTGCTGGCTTTTTTTATTCTGCGTCCTTGAGGTCGAAACACGATTAGCTGCATCAATTAGTTGGATGTGAAATTTATGCTGCTTTTATATTTATCTCTATATAAATCTACACGCTTCTGTAGCATAGCGTTTAATTGTTATTTCTGGCGTTGGAGCCTGGAATGAAATCTGCATTAACCTTTTCGCGTCGTATCAATCCGGTTTTTCTCGCTTTCTTTGTGGTGGCTTTTCTCTCTGGTATTGCTGGCGCTTTGCAGGCTCCGACCTTAAGTCTGTTCTTAAGCACTGAGGTTAAAGTGCGCCCGCTGTGGGTTGGTTTGTTTTATACCGTCAATGCTATTGCCGGGATCACCGTCAGTTTTGTGTTGGCCAAACGCTCAGACTCACGTGGCGATCGCCGTAAGCTCATTATGGTCTGTTACCTGATGGCGGTGGGGAACTGCCTATTATTTGCTTTTAATCGTGACTATCTGACATTGATTACCGCCGGTGTTCTGTTAGCGTCGGTTGCCAACACGGCCATGCCGCAAATTTTCGCATTAGCGCGTGAATATGCCGATAACTCGGCGCGTGAAGTGGTGATGTTTAGCTCCATTATGCGTGCGCAGCTCTCATTGGCTTGGGTTATCGGGCCTCCGCTATCCTTTATGTTAGCGTTGAATTACGGCTTTACCCTGATGTTCAGTATTGCCGCCGGTATTTTTGTGCTGAGCGCACTGGTGGTGTGGTTTATTCTGCCATCGGTACCGCGAGCGGAGCCGGTGGTGGATGCGGATGCGCCGGTAATGGCGCAGGGCAGCTTGTTCGCTGATAAAAATGTGCGGCTGCTGTTTATCGCCTCAATGTTGATGTGGACGTGTAATACCATGTATATCATTGATATGCCGCTGTATATCACGGCCAATTTAGGGTTGCCTGAACGGTTGGCGGGGTTATTGATGGGGACTGCCGCTGGGCTGGAAATCCCTATTATGTTGCTGGCGGGTTACTTGGTTAGGTATTTTGGTAAGCGCAAAATCATGTTGTTTGCGGTACTGGCGGGGGTGCTGTTTTATACCGGTTTGGTGCTGTTTAAATTCAAAACTGCGCTGATGCTGTTACAGATTTTCAATGCCATATTTATCGGTATTGTCGCTGGTATCGGCATGCTCTATTTTCAGGATCTCATGCCGGGTAGAGCAGGAGCGGCCACTACCCTGTTTACCAATAGCATCTCCACCGGTGTTATTCTGGCCGGAGTACTGCAAGGGGTATTGACCGAAACCTGGGGGCATAATTCGGTATATGTTGTGGCGATGGGGTTAGCGACTCTGGCGCTGATTATTTGCTCGCGGGTGCGGGAGGCTTAGCGCCCCGCAGGGCGCTTAGCTATAATTAACGTAAAAATGCTGGCTGTTGTTTTTCGTAGGCTGAAATATTACTTTCATGTTGTAACGTCAGACCAATACTGTCTAAACCGTTAATCATGCAATGGCGACGGAAATTATCGATTTCGAAAGAATAAACGTTACCACCGGCATTAACCGTTTGTTCTGCCAAATCGACAACAAACTTAATACCTTCATTATCGTTAACTAACTGGAATAACGTATCGATATCAGCTTCGTTTAATGTCACCGGTAATAACTGATTATTAAACGCGTTACCGTAAAAGATATCGGCAAAGCTGGGGGCGATAACCACGTTAAAACCGAAATCAGTCAGTGCCCAGGGCGCATGCTCACGTGATGAACCGCAACCAAAATTCTCACGGGCCAGCAAAATGGTCGCTCCCTGATAACGGGGTTGGTTCAGCACAAATTCAGGATTTGGCTCTTTGCCTGCATCGTCCAGAAAACGCCAGTCGTTAAACAGGTGTTGACCAAAGCCAGTGCGAGTCACTTTTTGTAAAAACTGTTTTGGGATAATCGCGTCAGTATCGACGTTCGCCGCATCCAACGGAGCAACCAAACCAATGTGTTGAGTAAATTTAGCCATAGTGGTGTCTCCGGTTAGTGGGTGGCGGCGGATAAGTCGCGAACATCAGCAAAATGACCACTGACAGCGGCGGCAGCGGCCATTGCCGGGCTAACTAAATGCGTGCGACCACCACGGCCCTGACGGCCTTCAAAGTTACGGTTGCTGGTGGAGGCACAACGCTCTCCGGGTTCCAGACGGTCGTTGTTCATCGCCAAACACATAGAACAACCTGGCAAGCGCCACTCAAAACCGGCCTCGATAAAGATCTTATCCAAACCCTCGGCTTCTGCCTGTGCTTTCACCGGGCCGGAGCCAGGTACCACGATAGCCTGTACGCCACTGGCCACTTTGCGACCCAGTGCAATCGCGGCGGCAGCGCGTAAATCTTCAATGCGTGAGTTGGTGCAGGAACCGATAAAGACTTTATCAATGGCGACATCAGTTAATTTAATGCCAGGGCGCAAATCCATATACGCCAAGGCTTTTTCTGCCGAGGCGCGCTCAACCGGATCACTGAATGATTCTGGAGCAGGAATAATGTCATTAACCGCAATCACCTGACCCGGATTGGTGCCCCAGGTGACCTGTGGCGCGATATCTGCGGCATCCAGAGTGACCGTGGTATCGAACTTGGCATCGGCATCCGATTTCAATGTGCGCCAGTAAGTTACACCTTGTTCCCAGTGCTCGCCGGTCGGGGCGAACTGACGGCCTTTCAGGTAGGCGAAGGTGGTGTCGTCCGGTGCGACTAAACCGGCTTTCGCGCCCATTTCAATCGCCATATTGCACAATGTCATCCGGCCTTCCATGCTCAGCGCTGCAATTGCACTGCCACAGAACTCCACCACATGACCGGTGCCGCCAGCGCTACCGGTTTTACCGATAATTGCCAGCACGATGTCTTTAGCGGTAATCCCCGCGCCGACATCCCCATTCACTTCAATTCTCATGGTTTTAGCACGGCCCTGTTTCAGGGTCTGGGTTGCCAGTACGTGTTCAACTTCTGAGGTGCCGATACCAAATGCCAATGCGCCAAATGCGCCATGAGTCGCAGTATGTGAATCACCACAAACGATAGTCATACCCGGCAAGGTCATGCCTTGTTCAGGGCCAATCACATGCACGATGCCTTGGAATGGGTGGTTCAAGTCATATAATGACACACCGAATTCAGCACAGTTTTTGATCAACTCTTGCATCTGAATACGCGCCATCTCACCGCTGGCATTGATATCTTTAGTCTGGGTTGAAACATTGTGGTCCATGGTGGCAAAGGTTTTGCCCGGTTGACGCACTGGACGGCCCATGGCTCGTAAACCATCAAAAGCCTGCGGAGAGGTCACTTCATGAACCAGATGGCGGTCAATGTACAATAATGGGGTTTCATTCGGCGCTTCGTAAACGATGTGCGCATCGTACAATTTTTGATATAACGTCTTGCCCATTTTAAACCCCCTCTGCCACGAATTTAGCGATGATATCGCCCATTTCATTCGTGCCGATTGCTTTGCCATTACCCGCCAAATCAGCCGTGCGATAGCCTTGTTCTAATGCCTGATTGATGGCGTTTTCGATAGCATCTGCCGCGCCATCTTTACCCAAACTGAAACGCAATAACAGGGCCAAAGACAGAATTTGTGCGATGGGGTTGGCAATGTTTTTGCCTGCAATATCCGGTGCGGAACCGCCTGCGGGTTCATACAAACCAAAACCTTGTTCGTTCAGGCTGGCAGACGGCAACATGCCCATTGAGCCGGTAATCATGGCGCATTCGTCTGACAAAATATCGCCAAACAAGTTGGAGCACAGCAATACATCAAACTGGGAAGGGTCTTTGATCAACTGCATGGTGGCGTTATCGATATACATATGGGACAACGCGACATCCGGGTAATCGGCCGCAATGGCGGTTACCACTTCACGCCACAGAATAGAACTTTGCAACACGTTTGCTTTATCAATAGATGTGACTTTTCCACGGCGTTTACGGGCCGATTCAAAAGCAATGCGGGCAATACGTTCAATTTCAAAGCGATGATAAACTTCGGTATCAAACGCACGTTCGTGCTGGCCTTGGCCTTCACGGCCTTTGGGTTGACCGAAGTAGATACCGCCGGTTAATTCACGCACACACAGGATATCGAAGCCTTTGGCGGCAATATCACTGCGTAATGGGCAGAAGTCCTCTAACCCTTGATACAAGCGCGCTGGGCGCAAGTTACTGAATAATTTGAAGTGCTTACGCAAGGGTAACAACGCACCGCGTTCTGGCTGTTCAGCCGGTGGCAAATGTTCCCATTTCGGACCGCCCACTGAGCCAAATAAGATGGCATCAGCTTGCCCACATCCGTTGACTGTCGCTGCCGGTAATGGGCTGCCGTGGCGGTCGATGGCGGCACCACCCACATCATAAACGCTGGTTGAAATCTTAATATCGAAACGCTGACGCACCGCATCCAATACTTTATTTGCCTGAGCCATTACTTCAGGGCCAATACCGTCTCCGGGCAAAACGGCAATATGATAAGTCTTAGTCATGTTCACACCATTTCCTGATTATTTTGTTGCAGGCGCTGCTTCTCGATGGTTACCTGATGAGCGCGCCAGATGTTATTTAATACGTGAACCAACGCCTTGGCTGATGACTCGACAATATCAGTTGCCAAACCTACGCCATGGAAACGGCGGCCTTTATGGTCAACCACAATATCTACTTGCCCCAAGGCGTCTTTACCCTGACCATTGGCAGACAGTTGATATTTCACCAGTTCAATGGGGTAACCGGTAATGCGATTGATGGCTTGATACACGGCGTCAACCGGGCCATTACCGGTGGCGGCTTCTGATTTAATTTCTTCGCCACATGCCAATTTCACGGATGCCGTCGCCATCACACTGGAACCCGATTGAACGCTGAAATAGTCCAAACGGTAATGTTCAGGTTCTTCCTGCTGCTTATTAATAAAGGCTAAAGCTTCCAAATCGTAATCAAAGACCTGGCCTTTTTTATCCGCCAGCGTCAGGAATGCGTCGTATAAGGAGTCTAAATTGTAATCTTTATCCTGATAACCCATCTCTTCCATACGGTGTTTTACTGCCGCACGACCAGAGCGTGAAGTCAGATTCAATTGCACGCTTTTCAGACCGATAGATTCTGGGGTCATGATTTCGTAGTTTTCGCGATTTTTCAGCACACCATCCTGATGGATACCGGATGAGTGGGCGAAAGCATTACTGCCGACAATAGCTTTATTGGCAGGTATTGGCATATTACATAACTTACTGACCAATTGGCTGGTACGGTAAATTTCTTGATGATTAATATTGGTATGCACACCTAACATCTTTTCACGCACTTTGATAGCCATGATCACTTCTTCCAGTGAACAGTTACCGGCGCGCTCCCCTAAACCATTAATCGTGCCTTCGACCTGACGGGCACCGGCTTGCACGGCGGTGATCGAGTTAGCGACCGACATACCCAAATCGTCATGGCAATGTACAGAAATAATGGCTTTATCAATATTAGGCACGCGCTCATACAAGTCGGTAATGATTCCACCGAATTGATAAGGCGTAGTGTAGCCGACAGTATCAGGGATATTAATGGTAGTGGCACCGGCATTAATTGCGGCCTCTACAATACGGCACAAGTTATCAATTGGGGTACGGCCCGCATCTTCACAAGAGAATTCCACATCATCGGTATAGTTACGAGCGCGCTTCACCGAGTGAACAGCCATTGCTAACACGTCATCAAATGAGCGCTTTAATTTGGATTCGATATGTAAGGTGGACGTTGCCAAAAACACATGAATACGGAAAGCTTCAGCAATACGTAATGCCTCAGCCGCGACATCAATATCCTTGTCTACACAGCGTGCTAAAGCACAAACCCGACTATTTTTCACTTGCTGAGCAATAGTGCGTACTGACTCAAAATCGCCAGGGGAGGAAACCGGGAAACCGACTTCCATGATATCGACGCCCATTCTTTCCAGTGCCAGCGCGATTTGCAGTTTCTCTTTAACACTCAGGCTGGCTTGCAATGCTTGTTCACCGTCACGCAATGTGGTATCGAAAATAATGACTTGTTGGCTCATGGGTTGTTCCTTGTCGTGTTTACATTTGCGCTTAGCGGGTAAAAAAAAACCCGCGCATTTGCGCGGGCTTGTTTATCTTGATGACTGAATCAGTTCTGATTTCCGTCCACCAACATACCGCGCAAATGAGATGCGTTGAGTAGTAGGCCTAGTAGACGGGTTGAGTAGAACATAATTTTTCAGTTTCTCATGGGTTAAAATATTGCGTTGCCTAAATTGATACGTGAATTCTATGGGGATGTCAACATTTGTTTAAAATGGCGACTTCAGCTGGTTACGCACGCCATGAATTGCTTGTGGCAACATAAAACGCCTAAAAATTAAATTTAAAAGATTTTAAATCTAAAAATAAATGCATATGATTTTGTTTTGTTTGGTGTGGCGCTAATAATATGGATTATTATGCTTTTGCGAAATTTTAAGACATGAATCCCCCGTTTGGTGAGGATGGAACCGTTATGAAATGTTATATTTGGATTTCGTGGGAACGAGGGGGTATAGGTAAGATTAATCTATAAGTTATCAATTGTGATAAATTCACAATAAACCTTATTATCATTCTGGAATATATTTGATGAATACAAATACTCATCATTTTAATAAATGCTATTATTTATTTACTTTAAGTGTTATGACTGGGACGTAAATTCATACTTAAATTGAGTGAGATTAAATTAATTATTTAATATGTCAGTGGTAATTAGTAAGGATTAATAAGTTTCAAATAATGAATTTATTATTTATTAATGGCATAGTTGTCAACCATCCCATATTGTGATGTGATCACCTCGTTAACCTTATTATTAGTATTTATGATTAAATGAATTGGCATTTCCAATATGAATTAGTTTGTTAGCTTACATAAGATATTTTATGTGATTGTCTCATTCACATACTTATCTATGGGCGCTTTTGACTAAAACTTGGAGGTAAACATACAATTATACAAGGATGATACTCATTTTTCCCAATAACGGTAATGATGAGAACATTGGAATCGTTAATAATAAGTGAATAAAAGTATTTTGAGATATCGATAAATATCAATATTTCCTGTTATTAATCATGCCATCTGCATAAAGCTTAGTGGAGTAAAGTATGTCTGAACACAACTTAGTAACCGACAATCCAGCAACTAAAAAAGAATGTAGTGATGTTCACTTAAGAAGTGTCGACCTCAATTTATTAACCGTTTTTGACGCAGTGATGCAAATGCATAATGTCACGCGCGCAGCCCAGTCGTTGGGTATGTCCCAGCCAGCGGTGAGTAACGCAGTCGCTCGCTTAAAAGTGATGTTTAATGATGAGCTTTTTGTCCGTTATGGCCGTGGTATTCAGCCTACTGCCAGAGCTCGTCAGCTGTTTGGTCCGGTTAGGCAAGCTCTACAATTAGTTAAAAATGAGTTGCCTGGTGCGGGTTTTGAAGCCAAGAACAGTGGGCGGGTATTTAATTTATCTATTTGTAGCCCTTTAGATATTAGATTAACGGCACGAATACTACAATGCGTTAAACAATTAGCACCCAATGTTCAGCTCATTATCAAATCTCATTTGAATCATAATATTGAACATCAGTTACGGTATCAAGAGACCGAGTTTGTGATAGGTTATACTAAATTTGAACGCCCTGACTTTCATTATTTGTCCTTATCTGACGATGAGTCAGTACTGGCGATTTCTAAAGATCATCCTCGTATTGAGAATACTATTACACAAGAGCAACTGCTTTCTGAATCACATGCAGTAGTATCATTAGATAAAGTAGGTTCTTTTAGTGAGTATTATTATAAGTCCGAGGTCAGTGCTCAAACTATTGTTTATGAAAGTACAGATATGAATAGTGTGCTTAATATAGTATCTCAAACTTGCTTTGTGGCTATTGCTCCTCGCTGGTTGGTTCAAACATACAGTGAAGCCCTTAATCTGAAACTTATTTCTTTACCTTGGAAAGAGACAAGTCGGCCATGTTATCTCACTTGGCATGAGTCTACTGATAGGGATAAAGGCCATCAGTGGATGAAAGAATTACTCGGGCATCTTAGTATTCCTTCGTAATCATTTTTGTTAAGCCCTGCTGCTGAAGTCATATTATTCTCAGTAGCAGGCATGGGGTGTTACTGAGTTCAACATCGTTTTTTTCTTAATGGTTACCCCAGCCAGTAAAATACGATGGCTTCATTTCGTTCCCCGAGTTATCGCTTTAACTGCTGTATTTTTCATCAAAGTCAGTTTCAGCTCACACTTCTACGCTGAATTTTATTTGCGATAGCCTGAAGAGCAGGTAGACTGCGCGCGAAAAAGTAAACACATGTAAGCTGAATATTAATGAGTAACACATTGCAGTACACTTTAATGAATGATTTATCAGCGAGCGATGATGTTATGAGCCACATATTAGAGCAATACCACCTTGTGCGTCGTCTGCACCAACAAATCAGCGGCCGTCCTGACCAGATAGCTTTCCGTGAATGGTCGCCAGAAGGCGAAAAGCAGTTAAGCTGGCAACAGATCGGTACTCATGTCACCGGTATTTCCGTTGCATTGTTATCTCTTGGGGTTGCAATCCAAGAGCGAGTTGGAATTTTTGCTAATAACAGCATGGCCTGGTCGTTGGCGGATTTGGCTATTTTGCAATTGCGGGGCGTGAGTATTCCCTTGTATGCCACCAATACGACGACTCAAGCAGCCTATGTGCTCAATGATGCCGATGTGCGCATTTTATTTGTCGGCGGACAAACGCAATTTGATGTAGCCGCAACGCTAAAGCCACTGTGCCCGCAACTTGCTCAGATTATTGTGTTAGACCCCACCGTTGATTTACGCGGTTGTGAATATGCCCAACACTTAGCTGATTTTGAGCAGCAGCCTGATGCGGTACAGCAACATCTACTCACTGCACGTATAGATAGCTGCGACTTAAATGATTTATTCACACTGATTTATACCTCGGGAACCACCGGTGAACCGAAAGGTGTGATGCTGGATTACCGTAATATGGCCGCCCAGCTTTATTTACACGATCAGCGTTTAACCCTGACAGCAGAGGATGTCTCTCTTAGTTTCCTGCCGTTATCCCATGTGTTTGAGCGGGCCTGGAGCTTCTATGTGATGCATACTGGCGCCCAAAATGTGTATATCAGCAATACTGATTGGGTACGACCAGCGATGCTGGCAGTAAAGCCGACGGTGATGTGTGCTGTCCCTCGGTTTTACGAGAAAGTGTTCAGTGCCATCAATGACAAAGTCGCGCTGGCAAAATGGCATCGCCGGATGTTGTTCCGTTGGGCTGTCGGCTGCGGGGAACGTAAATTCCAAAGCCTGCAAGGTGGGCAAACATTGTCGTTGTTATCCGGGCAGATGTATAAGCTGGCAGATCGCTTGATATTGAGTAAATTGCGTGGGGTATTAGGCGGGCGAGTGCGCTTTTTACCGGCCGCCGGTGCTCGGTTAGATGACAATATCATCCTGTTTTTCCAGGCCATCGGTATCAATATTAAGTACGGCTATGGCATGACCGAAACCTGTGCCACCGTTTCATGTTGGGAAGAGCAAGATTTCCGTTTCGGCTCTATCGGTAAGCCGTTGCCGGAGATTGATGTGCGTTTGGGCGCAGAGAATGAAATTCAGGTACGTGGCCCGATTGTGATGCGCGGCTATTTTAATAAGCCACAAGAGACGGCAGAGTCGTTCACCGAAGATGGCTGGTTAAAAACGGGTGATGCTGGGAAATTGGATGCTCAGGGGAATTTGTTTATCACCGAGCGGCTGAAAGATCTGATGAAAACCTCCGGCGGGAAGTACATCGCGCCGCAAATGATCGAAGGCACACTCGGTCAGGATCGTTTTATCGAGCAGGTCGCGATTATTGCTGATACCCGCAAATTCGTTTCGGCACTGATTGTGCCGTGTTTTGAATCACTGGAAGAGTATGCCCGCTCGATAAACCTGAAATATCACGATAGGTTAGAGCTATTACGCCATAGCCATATTGTTAGTTTGTTCGAACAAAGACTGAAAGAGATGCAAAAAGAGTTGGCGATATTCGAACAGGTTAAGCGCTTTACGTTGTTACCACAGGCATTC
The DNA here is from genome assembly GCF_001152565.1 of Yersinia pekkanenii. Lineage (GTDB taxonomy): Bacteria > Pseudomonadota > Gammaproteobacteria > Enterobacterales > Enterobacteriaceae > Yersinia > Yersinia pekkanenii. The sequence goes on from NZ_CQAZ01000018.1 coordinate 39,376, forward strand.
ACCATGGAAACCGGTGAACTAACGCCAACCATGAAATTGCGCCGTAAAATCATTCTCCAGCGTTATCAGAATGAAATTGACTCTATGTATCGTGATTAACCCATCAACATTTTAACGGCTACGGCGGGTATGCATCTGATGATAATACCTGCCGCTGCTGTATTTTTGAACGCCCCCCTGAATTATCTACCTCTTTCTATGTAGCATTCATCATTTTACCGTATTCGATGGATAAAATTTATCAGCCTGATTTAGTGCTATGATCGACGGTTAATGCGACGTTAAAAACAAGTCTACCAATCATCAGGCAGTGTTTTGTTTTTGTGGTGAGGGTAAATACAGGGTGTGACCGACAGAATTGCCTTTAGTTGAGAGAATTGTTGTTTGCCTGCCAGAAATTCTGACGTTATGTTAATAAGTTAGTTACGTTAATAAACATCCAAATAATAACAAGCAAAGAATAGGAATATGGGGCGTTGTGCCTTTCCTACCGGATCCGGTGGAAATAGCTTCCCGTTATCCAATGAGCAAACTAAGCCTGGAGGCAAAACCCATGGAAATGTTGTCAGGAGCCGAGATGGTGGTCCGATCGTTAATCGATCAGGGCGTGAAGCATGTATTCGGTTATCCCGGCGGGGCCGTACTTGATATCTACGATGCCCTGCATACGGTCGGCGGTATCGATCACGTGCTGGTGCGCCATGAACAAGGTGCGGTTCACATGGCCGATGGTTATGCACGTGCAACGGGTGAGGTCGGCGTCGTACTGGTCACTTCTGGCCCAGGTGCGACCAATGCGATTACTGGTATTGCCACGGCATATATGGATTCAGTGCCAATGGTGGTACTTTCTGGTCAGGTGCCTAGCTCGTTGATTGGTTACGATGCTTTCCAGGAATGTGACATGGTGGGGATCTCCCGCCCAGTGGTGAAACACAGTTTTCTGGTGAAACGCACGGAAGATATTCCAACTGTGTTGAAAAAGGCGTTCTATTTGGCCTCTACTGGTCGCCCTGGGCCGGTAGTGGTCGACCTGCCAAAAGATATCGTTGGCCCTGCGGTCAAAATGCCTTATGCCTACCCTGATCAGGTTAGCTTGCGCTCTTATAATCCAACAGTACAAGGCCATCGCGGGCAGATCAAACGTGCGCTGCAAACCATTCTGGCGGCTAAAAGACCCATCATGTATGTTGGGGGCGGGGCGATTAATGCTGCCTGTCACGAAGAGTTACTGGTTTTGGCTGAAAAACTGAACTTACCGGTGACCAGTTCTTTGATGGGGTTGGGGAGCTTCCCTGGGACCCATCGCCAAAGTGTCGGTATGTTGGGGATGCACGGCACGTTTGAGGCCAATATGGCCATGCACAATACCGATCTGATTTTTGCCGTTGGCGTGCGCTTCGATGACCGTACTACCAATAATCTGGCAAAATATTGCCCGGATGCCACTGTGGTGCACATTGATATTGACCCAACTTCAATTTCTAAAACCGTCAATGCAGACATTCCAATTGTCGGTGATGCCAAACAAGTCTTGGTACAGATGCTGGGGCTGTTGCCTCAGATAGATTGCGCACAGGATTGTGATAGCTTGCGTGACTGGTGGCAATCCATTGAGCAGTGGCGTGCCCGTCATTGTCTGAGCTACAACAAAGACAGCGGTAAAATCAAGCCGCAGGCGGTGATCGAAACCTTACATCGCCTGACTAAAGGTGATGCTTATGTCACCTCTGATGTCGGTCAACACCAGATGTTCGCCGCACTTTACTATCCGTTTGATAAACCACGCCGTTGGATTAACTCAGGTGGTCTGGGGACGATGGGCTTTGGTTTACCGGCCGCACTTGGCGTTAAGCTGGCGTTACCCGACGAGACGGTAGTTTGCGTCACTGGCGATGGTAGTATCCAGATGAATATTCAGGAATTATCTACCGCACTGCAATATAACTTGCCGGTGCTGGTGCTGAATCTAAACAACCGTTACCTCGGCATGGTGAAGCAGTGGCAGGATATGATCTATTCCGGCCGCCACTCACAGTCTTATATGGATTCGCTGCCTGACTTCGTCAAATTGGCTGAAGCCTATGGTCACATTGGTGTTTCCATTCGCACTCCGGATGAGTTGGAAAGCAAACTGGCTGATGCCCTGACACAATTATCCGAGACCCAACGTTTGGTCTTTGTGGATGTGACGGTTGATGAAACGGAGCATGTTTACCCGATGCAGATCCGCGGTGGTGGCATGGACGAAATGTGGCTTAGCAAAACGGAGAGGACATAATTATGCGCCGCCGGATTTTATCAGTTCTGCTGGAAAACGAATCAGGTGCCCTCTCAAGAGTGGTGGGCCTGTTTTCTCAGCGCGGTTATAACATCGAGAGTTTGACCGTTGCACCGACCGATGACCCGACACTTTCCAGAATGACCATCCAAACAGTGGGTGATGCCAAAGTTCTGGAACAGATTGAAAAACAACTGCATAAGTTGGTCGATGTACTGCGGGTTAGCGAATTGGTTTCTGGCTCACATGTGGAGCGCGAAATCATGCTGGTGAAGTTGCAGGCCAGCGGCTACGGGCGTGAAGAAGTTAAGCGTTGTGCTGAAATCTTCCGTGGGCAGATTGTTGATGTGACCGCCACGCTCTATACCGTCCAGCTTGCTGGTACCAGCGATAAGCTGGATGCATTCCTCAATGCGGTACGAGAAGTGGCAGAAATAGTTGAAGTGGCCCGCTCCGGTATTGTCGGTGTGTCTCGTGGCGACAAGATCATGCGTTAATGACCGTGATTAATACTGACTAATCTCTAATAATCAGGCTCAGCTCATGTGCTGAGCTTTTTTTTTCTTATTTTTTAACCTAGATGCAGTTATATGGCGGTTAAAGCGGTTGCTCAATAGTGAGTTCTGCGGTTAGATCTACCATGGGCTATATCCATAGTTAAATTATGTCTATACGTATCCAGATCTAGCCTATAACCCTCAGGTCTATAGGTAAGACTGATAAGGCTCTGGGGTTTGGCAGACAATCCTGCCTTTTATCACTTTACTGGGTTTATAAGGGGTTAATGTGAAACTGGATGAAATCGCGCGTCTTGCGGGCGTTTCGCGCACCACGGCCAGTTATGTCATTAATGGCAAAGCGAAACAGTACCGGGTCAGCGATAAAACAGTAGACAAAGTTATGGCGGTTGTCAGGGAACATAACTATCACCCAAATGCTGTTGCGGCAGGATTGCGCGCGGGCAGAACCCGCTCCATTGGTTTGGTGATCCCAGATCTGGAGAATACCAGCTATACCCGTATTGCAAATTATCTGGAGCGTCAGGCCCGTCAGCGCGGTTATCAGTTGCTGATCGCCTGTTCTGAAGACCAGCCAGATAATGAAATGCGTTGTATCGAACACCTGTTACAGCGCCAGGTTGATGCCATCATTGTTTCAACCGCTTTACCACCAGAGCACCCTTTTTATCAGCGCTGGGCAAATGATCCGTTGCCAATAATTGCACTGGATCGGGCGCTTGATCGCGAGCACTTCATCAGCGTGGTGGGTGCGGATCAAGAAGATGCACAGATGTTGGCGCAAGAACTGCGTTCTTTCCCGGCAGAGTCGGTGTTGTATCTGGGCGCGTTACCGGAGCTGTCAGTCAGCTTCCTGCGAGAGGCGGGATTCCGTGAGGCGTGGAACGATGATCCACGTGAAGTCGATTACCTGTATGCTGATAGCTACGAGCGCAACGCTGCTGGCGTGCTGTTTGCGCAGTGGCTGAAGACCCATCCAATGCCACAGGCGTTGTTTACTACCTCATTCCAGCTCTTACAGGGCGTTATGGATGTCACTTTAAAACAAAGTGGCCGTCTACCCAGCAATCTGACGATTGCCACTTTTGGCGATAACGAGCTGTTGGATTTCCTTGAGTGCCCGGTGCTGGCGGTCGCGCAGCGCCACCGCGATGTTGCCGAGCGCGTGCTGGAGTTGGTATTGGCTAGTCTGGATGAGCCTCATAAGCCGAAACCGGGGCTGACACGGATCCGCCGTAACTTATTCCGCCGTGGCAGTTTAAGCCGCAAGTAACCAGTAACACGTTGTTCATAACGGATCAGGGCGCTTAGTGCGGCCTGAGGTTAATGGCAAAGAAAGTGAGTGAAGGGTTGACCGCACCTAGGGGCGCTCCGGTCGCTTACGCGGCTACGACCCCAACGGCGCGTTTCCCCTTCATTTGACTTTGTCGACAGTCTGAGGGCGCTTAATGCGGCCTGATTGTTTTTTTTGGATAAATCCTCGTTTATTAGACATAGCCTGCCACGCGGAACAACCGGCGGCAATATTCCAAAAAGTAGCCATAGGCCACACCCATCGCCATTGAAACCAATGCATTACTGGCAACCGCAGTGGTGATTTGTTCTAAATCAGCTCCAACCGACCACAAAATCATGGCATAAACCGGTGATTGAAAACTGACATAGGCCAATAAGTCGGCCAGACTCCTCGCCCAAAAATGCTCACCGGCATGGTGACGCGCAAAGCGGATGAATGCATCCCGATACACACCATAGGGCCAGGCAATAAGAACATTGACCGGTATCGAAACCAATCTGGAAGAGAGTGACTGCTGGAATGTCATTCCAGAAATCACGATCTCAATTATCATGCCGATGACGAAGCAATACACCACGAGCGCAAAAGTATCGGCTGCGGCACTACGCAGACGGGACCCAGTTGAAAACATTGTCGTTCACTCCTGCTTGGGGTAAAAATCTGCCAAAACACCAATTAATGAAATAAATGCAAGGTTTATATATCGATAATTATTTTAATATCAGGTTATTATATTGGTAATTTGCCTTTTTTATAGTTTACATTGCTATCTGTGGCAATATAAATAGCGTAAAGTTTTTATTTTTAACATTTGTCTGATTTTTATACTTTATCCGGTGAGGAATAAGACTTTTGGTGGTTTATAAAATGGTATGACGTGTGTTTTGTTTTTAAAAACAGAGGGTTGTGATTTTTCACTAACAGCGGGGGGAGCACTTATGCAATCTAAGCCAAATTTCAAATCATCGATAAGTAAAAACTAATATAAGACATTTTCCTAATTTAAGATTTATCTGTATGAAGACATTCATATTTCAGTGATGCCCTAAAATATGCGCCAATAATTTATTTAAAAATAGATTAATCTCTGCCAGATAATTGAAGTAAAATATCCCGTCAGTAACACTTGTTGTTATCAAGGGTATTATTGTGTTGCCGTAGGTTTACCGCTGTTTTTCCTTAGAAGACGCCAGCGGCTGCGGGTTTTGTGCTCAGACTGTTTAATTTCAGACCGTACAATTTTTATACTGAAAGTGAGACATTCCTTGCAGAAGGAAATAATGAGACAATTAATCGACAATTTATTATTTATCTAAGTAGCCGGAATTACTGGCGGAAAAATAGCCCGTTTATCATGACGTTAATTTCTATTCCAACCACTAAAGTCGCCCCTTCTACGAGATATATCTCAAAAACGGCCCATAAATATTGTCAAAGCGCATCAGCTCTGGCTTGACAAGGTTTTCATACCATCCGTAAACTCTTTAATGTGGGGATTTGTGGGGTAAAGTGGCGAATTGGGTCATGAAGGGGTAACTCAGTCATGTTTCGTGGTGCAACGATGGTTAACCTCGACAGTAAAGGGCGGCTTGCCGTACCTATCCGTTATCGGGATTTACTGAACGAGGAATCGCAGGGCCAGATGGTCTGTACCATAGACCTTCACCAACCATGTCTGTTGCTTTATCCACTCCCTGAATGGGAAATCATTGAACAAAAATTATCTCGTCTGTCGAGCATGAATCCGGCCGAACGTCGAGTTCAGCGTTTGTTGTTAGGGCATGCCAGTGAATGTCAGATGGACGGTGCCGGGCGCTTACTGATTGCAGGAACCTTGCGTCAGCATGCCGGGCTAAACAAAGAAGTGATGCTGGTTGGGCAGTTCAATAAATTTGAGCTGTGGGATGAACAGACCTGGTATCAACAAGTCAAGGATGACATCGACGCAGAACAGTCTACTCAGGAACCTTTGTCTGAGCGGCTACAGGACTTATCGCTATAAGCATGGTAGATAACAACAAAACTGTAGATAACAACTACAAGCACACAAGCGTATTGCTGGATGAGGCGGTTAATGGCCTGAACATCCGTGATAACGGCATCTATATTGACGGAACTTTTGGCCGTGGTGGCCATTCGCGTCTGATTCTGTCCCAACTTGGGCCAGAGGGGCGTTTGATAGCCATTGATCGCGATCCACAGGCGATTGAAGCGGCGAAATCTATTACCGATCCCCGTTTCTCTATCGTCCACGGTCCTTTTTCTGATTTGGCTCATTATGTGAGGGAATTGGATTTGGTCGGTCGCATTAACGGCGTATTACTGGATCTAGGGGTTTCATCCCCGCAACTGGATGACGCTGAACGCGGTTTTTCTTTCATGCGTGACGGGCCGTTAGATATGCGGATGGACCCAACCCGTGGGTTATCAGCGGCGGAGTGGTTGATGAAAGCCAGTGCTGACGATATCGCCTGGGTGCTAAAAACCTTTGGTGAAGAACGTTTTGCCAAGCGTCTGGCGAAGGCGATAGTCGAGCGTAACCTCACTCAGCCAATGACTCGCACTAAAGAGCTGGCTGATTTGATTGCCAACGCCAGCCCATTCCGCGATAAACACAAGCATCCGGCGACTCGCAGTTTCCAGGCTATCCGTATCTATATCAACAGTGAACTCGAAGAGATTGAGCGTGCACTGGATGGGGCGCTTGAAGTTCTGGCACCTGAAGGCCGCTTATCAGTCATTAGCTTCCACTCGCTTGAAGACCGTATTGTGAAAAATTTTATTCGTCATCACAGCCGTGGGCCACAGGTTCCAGCGGGGTTGCCATTGACTGAAGCACAGTTACGCAGCATGGGTGGGCGCACATTGAAATCCGTCGGCAAGATGATGCCTCCGGATGCAGAAGTGGCCGAAAACCCACGAGCACGTAGCTCGGTATTACGTTTTGCTGAAAGGATCAAAGAGTGATAGGCCACGAACGCCACGGTTTAGTTGGGGTCATCGGCGGTGATTTAATCCGCAATGCGAAGATCCCGTTAATTCTACTGATCGCGGTGTTAGTGTCTGCTGTTTTGGTTGTGACCACCGCCCACCGTACACGCTTACTGACCGCTGAACGTGAGCAACTGGTGCTGGAGCGGGATGCGCTGGATATTGAGTGGCGCAATCTGATTCTGGAAGAGAATGCATTGGGTGATCACAGCCGTGTTGAACGTATCGCGATTGATAAGCTTAAAATGCAACATGTTGATCCATCACAAGAAAATATTGTGGTTAAACCATAAGTTTTCCAAAAAATAAAAGGAAGTAGTCGCCACCATGACTCTACGTTGCCAAGGTAACGCATGAAAGCAGTACGCCCCGGGAAGTTAAAACGGCAGGAAGAACAAGCCAGCTTTATAAGCTGGCGTTTTGCGTTGCTATGCGGTTGTATTTTGTTGGCATTAGTCGGGTTGATGTTGCGTACTGCCTACTTGCAAGTGATTAACCCCGACAAGCTGGTGCGCGAAGGTGATATGCGCTCATTGCGGGTACAGGAGGTTCCTACCGCCCGTGGCATGATCAGTGATCGCTCAGGCCGCCCTCTGGCAGTCAGTGTCCCGGTCAATGCGGTGTGGGTCGATCCGAAAGCGCTGATCGAACGCGGAGGCATTACGCTGGATACACGCTGGAAAGCGCTATCTGATGCGCTGGAAATCCCGCTGGATCAATTAGCTGCCCGTATTAATGCTAACCCGAAAGGGCGCTTCGTCTATCTGGCTCGCCAAGTTAATCCCGCCATTGGCGACTATATTCATAAGCTGAAATTACCCGGCATCTATTTGCGTCAGGAATCCCGCCGCTATTATCCGGCAGGTCAGGTGATGGCGCACATTATCGGTGTGACCAACATTGATAGCCAAGGTATTGAAGGCGTAGAAAAAAGTTTTGATCGCTGGCTCACCGGGCAACCCGGAGAGCGAACGGTACGTAAAGACCGCTTTGGTCGTGTCATTGAGGATATCTCCTCGGTTGATAGCCAGGCGGCACATAACCTGGTGTTGAGTGTTGATGAGCGGTTACAGGCGTTGGTGTATCGCGAGCTGAGCAATGCAGTGGCATTCAACAAAGCAGAGTCCGGTACGGCAGTGCTGGTGGATGTGACTACCGGCGAAGTATTAGCGATGGCGAATAGCCCGTCTTATAACCCGAATAACCTGACCGGAACGCCGAAAGATGCCATGCGTAACCGGGCAATAACCGATATTTTTGAACCCGGCTCGACAGTAAAGCCAATGGTAGTGATGACGGCATTGCAGCATGGCGTAGTGAAAGAAAATAGCGTGCTGAACACCTTGCCGTACTTTGTTAACGGTCACCAGATTAAAGATGTGGCCCGTTACGCAGAGCTGTCCGTAACCGGGATCTTGCAGAAGTCGAGTAACGTCGGTGTTTCTAAACTGGCGTTAGCGATGCCATCCTCAGCGTTAGTAGATACTTACTCACGGTTTGGGTTTGGGAAAGCGACCAATTTGGGGTTGGTCGGAGAAAGCAGTGGCTTATATCCAAAAAAACAACGGTGGTCTGACATAGAGAGGGCCACCTTCTCTTTCGGCTACGGGCTAATGGTAACACCGTTACAACTAGCGCGAGTCTATGCAACCATCGGCAGCATGGGGATTTATCGCCCACTGTCGATAACCAAAGTTGATCCGCCAGTGGCGGGTGAACGTATCTTCCCTGAACCGCTGGTACGCACCGTGGTTCATATGATGGAAAGTGTGGCACTACCTGGCGGCGGGGGCACTAAAGCCGCCATCAAAGGCTACCGTATTGCGATTAAAACCGGTACCGCCAAGAAAGTCGGCCCGGACGGCAAATATATGGACCGATACCTCGCTTACACCGCCGGCGTTGCGCCCGCGAGTAATCCTCGATTTGCTCTGGTTGTGGTCATCAATGACCCGCAGGCAGGGAAATATTACGGTGGTGCGGTTTCTGCACCGGTGTTCGGTGCCATCATGGGCGGCGTGTTGCGCACCATGAACATTGAGCCAGATGCGTTACCCACCGGTGATAAAAGCGAATTAGTGATTAATAAAAAAGAGGGTTCAGGTGGCAGATCGTAACTTGCGCGACTTACTCGCTCCTTGGGGGCTAGACCTCCCGGCGCGTGCGCTACGGGAAATGACATTAGACAGCCGCATTGCTGCTGCCGGGGATTTGTTTGTCGCCATTGTCGGCCACCAGGCGGACGGGCGTCGCTATATCCCGCAAGCCATTGCACAAGGTGTGGCGGCGGTGGTGGCTGAAGCCGATGGCGTGGCACCGGATGCCAGTGTGTCTGAGATGCACGGTGTTCCTGTTATTTATCTGCGTAATTTGAATCAGCACTTATCCCAGTTGGCGGGGCAATTCTATCACCAGCCCGGAGCTGCATTACGTTTGGTTGGCGTTACGGGGACCAACGGCAAAACCACCACCACCCAGTTATTGGCGCAATGGAGCCAGGCACTGGGCGAAACCAGTGCGGTGATGGGGACGGTTGGCAATGGCCTGTTAGGGCAAGTCATCCCGACGGAAAACACCACCGGTTCAGCGGTTGATATCCAACATTTATTGCGCAATCTGGTTGACCAGGGCGCGACCTTTGCGGCGATGGAAGTTTCTTCTCATGGTCTGATTCAAAACCGTGTTGCCGCATTGCCGTTTGCCGCCACCGTGTTCACTAACTTAAGCCGCGATCATCTGGATTATCACGGTAATATGGCCAATTACGAAGCGGCAAAATGGCTGTTGTTCTCTACCCATCAATCCGAACATAAAATTATTAATGCTGATGATGAAGTCGGCCGCCGCTGGTTAAGCCAGTTGCCGCAAGCGGTTGCCGTCAGTATGGAAGGCAAGGTTCCTGCGGGATGGAATGGCCCGTGGTTATCTGCCAGCACGGTTCAGTATCACGATAACGGTGCCAGCATCGTTTTTGATTCAAGCTGGGGCAAAGGTCAGTTAGAAAGCCGCCTGATGGGGGCTTTCAATGTCAGTAACCTATTAGTAGCACTGTCAACGCTGCTCTCGCTGGGCTATCCGTTAGCGCAATTATTAGCAGTCGCACCTCATCTGCAACCCGTTTGTGGGCGGATGGAAGTATTTAACACGCCGGGCAAACCGACGGTAGTGGTGGATTATGCCCACACGCCGGATGCGCTGGAAAAAGCGTTGGCGGCGGCCCGTTTACACTGCAAAGGCAAGCTGTGGTGTGTGTTTGGTTGCGGTGGTGATCGTGACAAAGGTAAGCGCCCACTCATGGGCGGTATCGCGGAACAACTGGCTGACCGTGTCGTCGTTACTGATGATAACCCGCGCAGTGAAGAGCCGCAGGCGATTGTCGCTGATATCCTCAGCGGTTTTCTGGATGCCGGGCATGCGCTGGTTATTCATGGTCGTGCTGAAGCGGTGACCAGTGCCATCATGCAAGCCAAACAAGACGATGTAGTCCTGATTGCCGGTAAAGGCCATGAGGATTACCAATTAGTGGGTAATCGTCGCCTGGATTATTCAGACCGTGTCACCGTCGCACGTTTGTTGGGGGGGGTGGCATGATTAAGATCTCACTGCATTTTTTGTCCACGCTGCTTAACGCTGAACTTATTGCCAGTGATAAAGGCGGCGATAACGTCGAAATAACCGAAGTGACCATCGATACCCGTAAGGTCACTTCGGGGTGCTTATTTGTGGCACTGAAAGGCGAACGTTTTGATGGGCATGACTTTGCAGAAGATGCTGTTGCCGCTGGTGCCGTAGCTTTACTGGTAAGTAAACGCTTACTGGTGGGGGGGGCGCAATTAGTGGTCAAAGACACCCGACTGGCGTTGGGGCAGTTTGCTGCCTGGGTCCGTCAGCAAGTCCCCGCTCGGGTAGTGGCGTTAACCGGTTCATCGGGTAAAACCTCGGTAAAAGAAATGGTTGCCGCCATTTTGCGCCAATGCGGCAAGGTGCTGTATACCGCCGGTAACTTCAATAATGATATCGGTGTACCGCTGACCTTACTGCGCTTAACGCCTGAGCATGATTTTGCGGTCATCGAGTTGGGTGCCAATCATATCGGTGAAATTGCCTACACCACTGATTTAAGCCGCCCGGAAAGTGCTCTGGTTAACAATTTGGCCGCTGCTCATCTGGAAGGCTTTGGTTCACTGGCTGGCGTCGCGCAAGCCAAAGGCGAGATTTTCGCCGGTCTGCCCGCGAATGGCACCGCCATTATCAATGCTGACAGCAATGATTGGCCACACTGGCAGGAAACTCTGCATAACAAACGGGTCTGGCGTTTTTCGCCTTATGCGGCAGAAGATATCGATTTCTATGCCAGCGATGTACATATTACGCCGCAGTCGACACATTTCACCCTGCATTCGCCATTTGGCACGGTGGCTATCAAATTGCCACTGCCGGGGCGACATAACATTGCCAATGCGTTAGCCGCTGCGGCATTAGCCATGTCGGTTGGGGCTGATTTATCCGCCGTTCGTCAAGGGTTGGCACAATTACAAGCCGTACCGGGCCGTTTATTCCCGATTCAATTAGCCGTAGGTAAATTGCTGCTGGATGATTCCTATAACGCCAACGTCGGTTCTATGACCGCTGCCGCTCAAGTGCTGGCTGAAATGCCTGGCTACCGCGTGATGGTGGTCGGTGATATGGGGGAATTGGGTGACACCGCGGTTGATTGTCATCGCCAGGTCGGTGAGGCCGCTAAACAGGCGGGGGTCGACAAAGTGCTGAGCGTGGGCACATTAAGCCAGGCGCTGAGTGATGCGAGTGGCAACGGCGAACATTTTCAGGATAAGAGCGCATTGACGGCCCGTGTAAACGAACTGCTGAGCGAACATCCGGTTATCACCGTTTTAATTAAAGGTTCACGTAGCGCCGCTATGGAAAATGTCGTGCGTGCGTTACAGGAGAAAGCATCATGTTAGTTTGGTTGGCTGAATACTTAGTAAAATTTTACTCGGGCTTTAACGTCTTTTCCTATTTGACGTTCCGCGCCATTGTCAGTCTGTTGACGGCATTGTTTATTTCTTTGTGGATGGGGCCGCATCTGATTGCCTATTTGCAGAAATTGCAGATTGGTCAGGTAGTGCGTAACGACGGACCAGAGTCACATTTTAGCAAGCGCGGCACCCCAACCATGGGTGGCCTGATGATTCTATTCTCCATCACCATTTCGGTTCTGATGTGGGCTTATCCGTCTAACCCGTATGTCTGGTGTGTACTGTTCATTCTTATCGGTTATGGCATCGTCGGTTTTATTGACGACTACCGCAAAGTGGTGCGTAAAGATACCAAAGGTTTGATTGCTCGCTGGAAATATTTCTGGCAGTCGGTGATTGCGCTGGCGGCAGCATTCACTATGTACAGTATTGGTAAAGACACGCCGGCCACCGAGCTGGTGGTGCCATTCTTTAAAGACATCATGCCACAGCTTGGTCTGCTCTATATCCTGCTGGCTTACTTCGTGATTGTCGGCACCAGTAACGCGGTCAATCTGACTGACGGGCTGGATGGCTTGGCTATTATGCCTACTGTTTTTGTCGCAGGTGGCTTTGCATTGGTGGCCTGGGCGACCGGTAACGTGAACTTTGCTGCATACCTGCATATTCCTTATCTGCGCCATGCCGGTGAACTGGTGATTGTCTGTACCGCAATTGTCGGTGCCGGGCTGGGTTTCCTCTGGTTTAACACCTATCCGGCACAGGTCTTTATGGGTGATGTCGGTTCGTTAGCATTAGGCGGCGCACTGGGCACCATCGCGGTATTACTGCGGCAGGAATTCTTATTAGTGATTATGGGCGGGGTGTTCGTGGTTGAAACGCTGTCGGTAATCTTGCAGGTTGGCTCCTTTAAATTACGTGGGCAGCGCATTTTCCGCATGGCCCCGATTCATCATCACTACGAACTTAAAGGTTGGCCAGAGCCACGGGTGATCGTGCGCTTCTGGATTATTTCGCTGATGCTGGTGCTGATTGGCCTGGCGACGCTGAAGGTGCGGTAATTATGATTGATTATCAGGGTAAAAAAGTAGTCATTATCGGGCTGGGGCTAACCGGCCTTTCCTGTGTTGATTTCTTTATGGCGCGCGGTGTAACGCCGCGGGTTATGGATACCCGTATCAATCCATCGGGCTTGGATAAATTACCTGAAAATGTCGATTGCCATGTGGGTGAGCTGAATCAACAGTGGCTGTTGGATGCTGATTTGATTGTCGCCAGCCCCGGTATTGCACTGGCACATCCGGCGTTGAGTGAAGCCGCTGAAGCGGGTGTCGAGATTGTCGGTGATATTGAGCTGTTCTGCCGTGAAAACTTAGCGCCGGTGGTGGCGATTACCGGTTCTAACGGTAAAAGTACCGTAACCACTCTGGTGGGTGAGATGGCGAAAGCGGCTGGCTGGCAGGTTGGCGTCGGTGGCAACATTGGCGTTCCGGCTCTTACGCTGTTGAAACAAGAAAGCCAATTAGTGGTATTAGAGTTGTCCAGCTTCCAACTGGAAACCACCTCCAGCCTGCGCGCCAGTGCTGCCACCCTGCTGAACGTAACGGAAGATCATACCGATCGTTACCCGTTCGGTTTGCAGCAATATCGCGCAGCTAAGCTGCGAGTGTATGAAAATGCTAAAGTTTGTGTTGTGAATGCCGATGACGCACTCACCATGCCGGTGCGTGGTGCTGATAGCCGCTGTATCAGCTTTGGGGTGGATGTCGGTGATTACCATCTGAATAAGCAGCAGGGCGAAATCTGGCTGCGGGCTGGTGGTGAGAAAGTGTTAAATACCCGTGAAATGAAATTGACCGGGCGGCATAACTACACCAATGCACTGGCCGCACTGGCGCTGGCGGATGCCGTCGGTGTTCCGCGCACGTCTAGCCTGAAAGCATTGACCACCTTTACCGGCTTACCACATCGCTTCCAATTGGTATTTGAGCACAATGGCGTGCGCTGGATTAATGATTCTAAAGCCACCAACGTGGGCAGCACCGAAGCGGCGTTAAAGGGTTTACAGGTTGATGGCACCTTACATTTGTTGTTGGGTGGTGATGGCAAGTCTGCCGATTTCTCTGGGCTGACGCGCTTTTTGCACCGCGACCGTATCCGGATTTATTGTTTTGGCCGCGACGGTGCGCAGTTGGCTGAACTGCGTCCTGATGTCTCTCAGCTTACCGAGACGATGGAACAGGCCATGATTCTGTTGGCGAACAAGCTGGAACCGGGCGATATGGTGTTGTTGTCACCTGCCTGTGCCAGTTTGGACCAATTCCGCAGTTTCGAGCAACGTGGTGATGAGTTTGCTCGTTTGGCAGAGGAACTGGGCTGATGCGCATGCCGGGGCTGGGGCTGTTTAATACCACAAAGCATTTTGTGATGGGATCGCGGGAGAGCGACACCACCAGCATGGTGCTCTACGACAGAACCTTGCTGTGGCTGACATTCGGTTTGGCGATTATTGGGTTTGTGATGGTGACATCAGCCTCAATGCCGATTGGTCAGCGTCTGGCCAGTGACCCATTCCTGTTTGCCAAGCGTGATGCGTTGTATCTGGCGCTGGCATTTGGTATGTCGCTGGTGACCCTGCGTATCCCGATGGCAGTTTGGCAACGCTACAGTAATGTTATGTTGCTGATTTCCATAGCGATGCTATTAGTGGTATTGGTTGTGGGTAGCTCGGTAAACGGGGCATCGCGCTGGATTTCACTGGGGCCGCTACGTATTCAGCCAGCAGAGTTATCCAAGTTATCATTGTTTTGTTATCTGGCCAGCTATCTGGTGCGCAAGGTTGAAGAGGTTCGTAGTAACTTCTGGGGCTTCTGTAAACCGATGGGTGTCATGGTTATTCTGGCGGTATTACTACTAGCGCAGCCCGATTTAGGTACCGTGGTAGTGCTGTTTGTCACCACGCTGGCAATGCTATTTTTGGCCGGTGCGAAGATGTGGCAGTTCCTGGCTATCATCGGCTCGGGTATCTTTGCGGTTTGTCTGCTGATTGTTGCCGAACCTTACCGTATGCGCCGCGTGACATCGTTCTGGAACCCGTGGGCTGATCCGTTCGGCAGTGGTTACCAGTTAACCCAGTCGTTAATGGCTTTTGGTCGTGGCGAATTCTGGGGGCAGGGCTTAGGGAATTCAGTGCAAAAACTGGAGTATTTACCGGAAGCACATACTGACTTCATTTTCTCGATTTTAGGCGAGGAACTGGGGTATTTCGGTGTGGTTCTGGCACTGTTAATGGTATTCTTCGTCGCTTTTCGTGCTATGTCCATCGGGCGTCGTGCCTTAGAGATAGATCAGCGATTTTCTGGCTTTTTGGCCTGTTCGATCGGCATCTGGTTTAGCTTTCAGGCACTGGTTAACGTTGGGGCTGCTGCCGGAATGTTGCCGACCAAAGGTTTGACTTTACCGCTGATAAGTTACGGTGGTTCGAGCCTGATTATTATGTCAACCGCGATAGTGCTGTTGTTACGTATTGATTTTGAAACACGTTTGGCCAAAGCCCAGGCGTTTGTAAGGAGTGCCCGATGAGTGGCAAGACCAAGCGTTTAATGGTGATGGCCGGCGGGACCGGGGGGCATGTCTTCCCAGGCTTGGCCGTAGCACATCATCTGATGGCGCAAGGCTGGCAGGTGCGTTGGTTAGGCACCGCAGACCGAATGGAAGCGTCATTGGTACCCCAACATGGCATTGAAATTGATTTCATCCAGATTTCTGGTTTGCGCGGCAAGGGGCTGATGGCCCAGCTTACCGCACCGCTGCGAATTTACCGCGCGGTGCGTCAGGCTAAGAAAATTATGCGTGATTACCAGCCGGACGTGGTGCTGGGAATGGGCGGTTATGTCTCTGGCCCCGGTGGTTTGGCTGCCTGGCTGTGTGGCATTCCGGTGGTATTGCATGAGCAAAACGGCATTGCGGGGTTGACCAACCGTTGGTTGGCCAGGATCGCGAAAAAGGTTTTACAGGCATTCCCCGGCGCATTCCCCAATGCAGATGTTGTCGGTAATCCGGTTCGTACCGATGTACTGGCACTGCCATTACCGGCTGAACGTTTGAGTGGCCGTGAAGGGCCGATTCGCGTGTTAGTTATTGGTGGTAGCCAAGGTGCGCGGGTGCTGAATCAAACCCTGCCGCGGGTTGCCGCGACGCTGGGTGAGCAGATAACCGTTTGGCATCAGGTGGGTAAAGGCGCTTTGTCGGAGGTGTTACAGGCCTACCAGCAAGCCGGGCAGGGTGATAAGCATCAGGTTGTCGAGTTTATCGACGATATGGCTGCCGCTTATGCCTGGGCTGATGTGGTGATTTGTCGCTCAGGCGCGCTGACGGTAAGCGAAGTGGCTGCCGCAGGGTTACCGGCGATTTTTGTGCCATTCCAGCATAAAGACCGGCAACAATATTGGAATGCATTACCGTTGGAAAAAGCGGGTGCAGCGAAAATTATCGAACAACCGCAATTTACAGCGCAAACGGTTAGCGGCTTGTTGGCGCAATGGGATCGCGCAACATTATTGACTATGGCTGAACGGGCAAGAACCGTGGCTGTCCCGGATGCCACTGAGCGTGTGGCCGCCGAAGTGGTCGCCGCCAGTAAGTGAAATAAATACAGATCATGAACAGTGAGTAGTTAGGTTAATGCGAGCTGTGAATAGGCAACAGACAAAAAAGTGATGAGAAACGTGAATACACAACAACTGGCGAAACTACGAACTATCGTGCCCGAGATGCGCCGCGTCCGGCACATTCACTTTGTTGGCATTGGTGGTGCTGGCATGGGTGGTATCGCTGAAGTGTTGGCAAACGAAGGTTATCAGATTAGTGGTTCAGATTTAGCGCCCAACCCGGTAACCCAGCATTTGGCTTCATTGGGCGCACAGATTTATTTCCATCACCGTCCGGAAAACGTACTGGATGCCAGTGTGGTGGTGGTTTCAACCGCAATCTCTGCGGATAATCCAGAGATTGTTGCCGCTCGCGAGGCGCGTATTCCGGTGATCCGCCGCGCTGAGATGCTGGCTGAATTGATGCGCTTTCGCCATGGGATTGCGGTTGCTGGCACGCACGGCAAAACCACCACGACAGCGATGGTTTCCAGTATTTATGCCGAAGCAGGTCTGGACCCAACCTTTGTTAACGGTGGATTGGTGAAAGCGGCTGGAACCCATGCTCGCTTGGGTTCCAGCCGGTACCTGATTGCGGAAGCCGATGAAAGCGATGCCTCATTTTTGCATTTGCAACCGATGGTGGCGATTGTCACCAATATCGAAGCCGACCATATGGATACCTATCAGGGCGACTTTGAGAACTTAAAACAGACATTTATTAACTTTTTGCACAACTTGCCATTCTATGGCCGTGCGGTGATGTGTATCGATGATCCGGTGGTGCGTGAGTTATTACCGCGTGTTGGCCGTCATATCACCACTTACGGCTTCAGTGATGACGCTGATGTGCAGATTGCCAGCTATCGCCAGGAAGGTCCGCAGGGGCACTTCACGCTCAAACGCCTGGATAAGCCGTTGATGACGGTAATCCTGAATGCACCGGGGCGTCATAACGCACTGAACGCGGCGGCGGCGGTTGCTGTAGCGACCGAAGAAGGCATTGAAGACGATGATATCCTGCGCGCGCTGTCGGGGTTCCAGGGAACGGGGCGCCGTTTTGATTTCCTCGGCAACTTCCCGCTGGCCACGGTCAATGGGAAAGAAGGCAGTGTGATGCTGGTTGATGACTATGGTCATCACCCGACAGAGGTGGATGCCACGGTTAAAGCGGCGCGTGCCGGTTGGCCGGATAAGCGCATCGTGATGGTTTTCCAGCCGCACCGTTATACCCGTACCCGCGATCTGTATGACGATTTTGCCAATGTGTTATCGCAGGTTGATGTGTTACTGATGTTAGATGTGTATGCCGCCGGTGAACCGCCGATCCCAGGTGCTGATAGTCGCTCGTTGTGCCGTACCATCCGTAACCGTGGCAAGTTGGACCCGATTTTGGTTTCAGACAGTGAGACCGTACCTGAGGTGTTGGCGCAAATGCTGAATGGCGATGACCTGATTCTGGTTCAGGGCGCTGGCAACATTGGTAAAATTGCACGTAAATTGGCTGAGCTTAAATTGCAACCACAGATAAAAGATGGTGAACATCATGGCTGAGAAAGTCGCGGTACTGCTGGGTGGTACCTCCGCTGAACGTGAAGTGTCATTGCTATCAGGCCAGGCCGTTTTAGCCGGTCTGAGAGACGCCGGTATCGATGCCCATGGGGTGGATACCAGGGACTTCCCAGTCACTCAGCTTAAAGAACAGGGTTTTGATAAGGTCTTTATCGCGTTACATGGGCGTGGTGGTGAAGACGGTACGTTGCAAGGGGTATTGGAATTCCTGCAACTACCTTATACCGGCAGCGGCGTGATGGCCTCAGCCCTGACCATGGATAAGCTGCGCACCAAGCTGGTGTGGCAGGCGTCCGGTCTGCCGATATCGCCTTATGTGGCACTGAACCGTCAACAGTTTGAAACACTTTCGTCAGAGGAATTGGCGGCATGTGTCGGCTCGCTTGGTCTGCCATTAATTGTTAAGCCAAGCCACGAAGGTTCCAGCGTGGGGATGAGTAAGGTTGATCACGCGGATCAATTACAGCGTGCCTTGGTTGAAGCTTTCCGCCACGACACTGATGTGCTGATTGAAAAATGGTTGAGCGGGCCGGAATTCACGGTAGCAATTCTCGGTGATGATGTTTTACCGTCCATCAGGATCCAGGCACCCGGTGTATTCTATGATTATGAAGCCAAGTATCTGTCTGATAAAACACAGTATTTCTGCCCAAGTGGCCTACGTGCTGAGTTAGAGCAACAATTGGCAGCGTTAGCCTTACAGGCTTATCAGGCGCTGGGCTGTAGCGGTTGGGGCCGAGTTGATGTCATGCAAGACAGTGACGGCTGTTTCTACCTGCTTGAAGTGAATACTTCTCCGGGGATGACCAGCCACAGTTTGGTGCCAATGGCCGCGCGCCAGTCTGGGTTGAGTTTCTCCCAGTTGGTGGCGAAAATTTTGGCGTTGGCTGACTGATATGTCGCAAGCTGCCCTGAATGCGCGTGAACGTGCGGCTGAGAACAGCGCTGCCCGTCGCAGTAACGGAGGCCAATTGGCGGGGCTGATATTCCTGCTGATGGTTCTCGGAACAATACTGTGGGGTGGGTGGGTGGTTGTGGGGTGGATGAAAGACGCTAGCCGCTTACCACTGTCGAAATTGGTGGTAACCGGTGAACGCCATTACACCACCAATGATGATATTCGCCAGGCTATTCTGTCATTGGGCGCACCGGGTACTTTTATGACGCAGGATGTGAACATCATCCAGCAGCAGATTGAACGGTTACCCTGGATTCAGCAGGCCAGCGTACGTAAACAGTGGCCGGATGAGCTGAAAATCCATCTGGTGGAATATGTGCCTTATGCTCGCTGGAATGATTTGCATATGGTTGATGAGCAGGGGCGGTCATTCAGTGTGCCCTCTGAGCGAATGGGTAAACAGACACTGCCCCTACTGTATGGCCCGGAAGGCAGTGAGCAGGATGTTCTGGAAGGTTATCGGGCGATAAACAAAGTGTTAGCGGCCAATAAGTATCAGCTAAAAATGGTGGCAATGAGCGCCAGACATTCTTGGCAGTTGGCCTTAGATAATGATGTTCGGCTGGAGCTGGGACGGGATGACCGGATGGGGCGTTTGCAACGTTTCATCGAGTTATATCCGATGTTGCAACAGCAGCCAGATAAACGAGTCAGTTATGTTGATTTGCGATATGAAACAGGGGCTGCAATAGGCTGGGCTCCGGTATTTATCGGCCAGTCAGAGTCAACAAATGGCCAGCAGAACAGTAATCCGCAACAGAATCAGGCACAGGCAAAACAACAATGATCAAGTCGACGGACAGAAAACTGGTAGTAGGTCTTGAGATCGGAACGGCAAAGGTCTCCGCATTGGTAGGGGAAGTTCTGCCCGATGGCATGGTCAATATTATTGGTGTAGGCAGTTGCCCATCCCGTGGCATGGATAAGGGGGGGGTTAACGATCTTGAATCGGTAGTGAAATGCGTACAGCGCGCTATCGATCAGGCCGAGTTAATGGCGGATTGCCAAATTTCATCTGTTTATCTGGCACTATCGGGTAAACATATCAGTTGTCAGAATGAAATAGGGATGGTTCCTATTTCAGAAGAAGAAGTAACTCAGGAAGATGTAGAAAACGTAGTGCATACCGCGAAGTCGGTACGTGTGCGTGATGAACATCGTATTCTGCATGTTATCCCGCAGGAATATGCCATCGACTACCAGGAAGGCATCAAAAATCCTGTTGGTCTGTCTGGTGTGCGGATGCAAGCCAAAGTGCACCTGATTACCTGCCATAACGATATGGCGAAGAATATTGTTAAAGCGGTGGAACGTTGTGGCTTGAAAGTGGACCAATTGATTTTCGCCGGTTTGGCAGCAAGTTATGCAGTATTGACCGAAGATGAACGTGAGCTGGGTGTCTGTGTGGTCGACATCGGCGGTGGCACCATGGATATGGCGGTTTATACCGGTGGCGCGTTACGGCACACCAAAGTTATTCCCTACGCCGGGAACGTGGTCACCAGCGATATAGCTTATGCCTTCGGTACACCGCCTACAGATGCGGAAGCGATTAAAGTTCGGCACGGCTGTGCGCTCGGGTCGATAGTCAGCAAGGACGAAAGTGTAGAAGTGCCAAGTGTTGGCGGACGCCCTCCTCGTAGTCTGCAAAGACAGACGCTCGCTGAGGTTATAGAACCACGCTACACCGAACTGCTGAATTTGGTTAATGACGAGATTTTGCAATTGCAGGAGCAATTACGTCAGCAAGGCGTGAAGCATCATCTGGCAGCCGGTATCGTACTGACAGGCGGAGCGGCACAAATTGATGGATTGGCTGAATGCGCGCAACGGGTATTTCATGCGCAGGTTCGCATTGGTCAACCGCTCAATATCACCGGGTTGACGGATTATGCACAGGAACCTTATTACTCCACTGCTGTTGGGTTGTTGCACTATGGTAAAGAATCTCATCTCAGTGGTGAGTCAGAAGTAGAAAAACGTGCCTCAGTGGGCAATTGGTTTAAACGTATCAATAGCTGGCTGAGAAAAGAGTTTTAATGTTTCAACAAAGAGATCATGCTGAACATATTTTTTGATCTCGAAGCGACAGGCACAAAACGGAGAGAAACTATGTTTGAACCTATGGAACTAACCAATGACGCGGTGATTAAAGTCATCGGCGTCGGTGGTGGCGGTGGTAATGCCGTCGAACACATGGTGCGCGAGCGCATCGAAGGTGTTGAATTCTTCGCCGTTAATACAGACGCTCAGGCGCTACGTAAGACGGCTGTTGGCCAAACCATCCAGATTGGTAGCGGTATTACCAAAGGTTTGGGTGCTGGCGCGAACCCAGAAGTGGGCCGCAATTCAGCTGAAGAAGACCGTGAAGCTCTGCGTGCAGCCCTTGAAGGCGCGGACATGGTCTTCATCGCCGCAGGCATGGGCGGTGGTACCGGTACCGGTGCTGCTCCTGTTGTCGCCGAAGTGGCGAAAGAACTGGGTATTCTGACAGTCGCCGTGGTTACCAAGCCTTTCAATTTCGAAGGCAAGAAACGCATGGCATTCGCTGAGCAGGGTATTGCTGAGTTGTCCAAGCATGTGGACTCACTGATCACTATCCCGAACGACAAATTGTTGAAGGTTCTGGGTCGTGGCATCTCTTTACTGGATGCATTCGGTGCAGCTAACGACGTATTAAAAGGTGCTGTTCAGGGGATCGCCGAACTGATTACCCGCCCAGGCCTGATGAACGTCGACTTTGCTGACGTGCGCACTGTGATGTCTGAAATGGGTTATGCCATGATGGGCTCCGGTGTAGCTTGTGGTGAAGATCGTGCGGAAGAAGCAGCAGAAATGGCGATTTCCAGCCCGTTGTTGGAAGATATCGATCTGTCTGGTGCCCGTGGCGTGTTGGTCAACATCACTGCTGGTTTCGATTTGCGTTTAGATGAATTCGAAACTGTGGGTAATACTATCCGTGCATTCGCGTCCGACAATGCTACCGTGGTTATCGGTACATCGTTAGACCCGGAAATGAACGATGAACTGCGCGTCACTGTTGTTGCGACCGGTATCGGCATGGACAAACGTCCTGAAATTACGCTGGTTACCAACAAGCAGACTCAGCCTGTAATGGACCATCGTTACCAGCAGCATGGTATGTCACCTTTACCTCAGGAAGTTAAGCCTGCGGCTAAAGTGGTCAATGATCCAACTGCTCAAACGAATAAAGAGCCCGATTATTTGGATATTCCGGCGTTTTTGCGTAAGCAAGCCGACTAATTTCCGAAAGTATTGGCATCTCCGCTCTTTGTGCTAAACTGTCCCGCCGATCTTGTTATAAGCTTGGTCGGTAGGATGGATAACATTGCGAGATAAAACGATGATCAAACAAAGGACTTTAAAACGTATTGTTCAGGCGACTGGCGTCGGTTTGCACACCGGTAAGAAAGTCACGCTGACAATGCGACCCGCGTCGGCTAATACCGGGGTCATCTATCGTCGCACTGACTTGAATCCACCGGTTGATTTTCCGGCAGATGCAAAATCCGTGCGTGATACCATGCTTTGTACTTGCCTGGTCAATGAGCATGACGTACGTATTTCTACTGTTGAGCATCTCAACGCTGCTTTAGCAGGGTTAGGGATTGATAACATTATTATTGAAGTTAACGCTCCCGAAGTGCCGATTATGGACGGTAGTGCCAGTCCGTTCGTGTACTTGTTGCTGGATGCGGGTATCGAAGAGTTAAACTCTGCGAAGAAATTCCTGCGTCTGAAAGAGACGGTGCGGGTTGAAGACGGTGATAAATGGGCTGAATTGTCTCCATTCAATGGATTCCGTTTAGATTTTACCATTGATTTTAATCACCCGGCGATTGACTCCAGTACTCAGCGTTACCGTCTGGATTTCTCGGCCGATTCATTCGTCCGTCAAATCAGTCGTGCGCGTACTTTTGGTTTCATGCGTGATATCGAATATTTACAGTCCCGTGGTTTGTGTTTGGGCGGTAGTTTCGATTGTGCCATCGTGGTAGATGATTACCGTGTGCTTAACGAAGATGGCCTGCGCTTTGAAGATGAGTTTGTTCGTCACAAAATGCTGGACGCAATTGGTGACCTGTTTATGTGCGGCCACAATATTATTGGCGCATTTACTGCGTTCAAATCGGGTCATGCCTTGAATAACAAGCTGTTGCAGGCTGTTTTAGCTAAGCAAGAAGCTTGGGAATTTGTGACATTCCAAGACGAAGCCGAAATGCCACTGGCATTCAAAGCACCGTCTACAGTATTAGCGTACTAAATTTATTTATTATCATCACTTTTGGTTGCGTTGGCACTCTCTCCGGCCAGCGCAGCCAATCGTTCCAATATTATCCTCAATTTCTCAGGGCTGCGGCTTGCTAATCCTCTTAATTCCTTAGCACTTTCCAAACTTAAATGACGCACTGGTGCTGATTTCGCAGGATCTTGCGATGATTTTGCCACATCTTGCGTAATGTTTTGCCCCTTGGCCATTAACGATGGATTAATCCTGATGTCGATTGAAGACAATGATGGTAGAATTTGCGCTCGTAGTGCTGAGAGCAACGCGGGTTGTTCATAACGTAGGCGCATTAACCAGCTCGCGTTCGCGGTCTCTAGCACTAAAACACTCTGTCGATAGTTGGCAACACGGCACCACGGCTGCAATTGTGAAGGGAGTAATCCTTTTACCGCACGATTAAGTTTTAGCAGTGCTGTAGCGCGTTGTTGTACGTTATGTAGCGGCCCGTTTTCTGCTGCAATTGCATCATCGAACAGAACATCTAATAATTGTGGGCGGTTTTCACGCATTGACAAGGCTCCGGCGGATTTTAAACTCGTGATCGGTATTCTAAATCGTTGGCGACAATTTGGCAGACGTTATTTCTGGCCGCATCTCCTATTGGGGATGGTCGCGGCAAGTCTTGGCGTGCCATCAAATCTGTCTGGCGCTCCAGACCAAGCTGCAATACCGAATACATCGTCAAGCCAAAGCCGTCAGAATCTCGGTGCGACAAACTTTAACAGTTTGGCATTGCTGCATGATATGCATCGCCGGCCTTCATTCAGCGTAGACTACTGGCAACAGCATGCACTGCGCACGGTTATTCGTCATCTTTCTTTTGCTCTGGCACCCCAGGCAGCTTATGCGCGGGTGCAGGAAATAGCCGAAGTCGAACAGGTAGAACCATCAAAAATTCAGCAACTTGCGTTGTTGGACACGCTGGACACGCTGAATGCGCTACTGACTCACGAGTTTAAACCTCCTACCATTATTCGTTATACCGAGCAGGTTAAACGGCCTGTTCTTTCATTATATAAACCGGGTCTTTGGCTTGCACAAGTGCAAGGTATTCGTGCCGGGCCTGCCAATTTAAGTTAATAACTCTTTTGGTTTACGCCAATTTTATACAACCTTTGGCTACCGGTTTGGTGGTCTTGTAAGAGATATAAAGAATTATGCTAATTAAATTATTAACCAAAGTTTTTGGCAGCCGTAACGATCGCACGCTGCGCCGTATGCGCAAAGTGGTTGATCTGATCAACCGCATGGAGCCAGAAATTGAAAAACTGACAGACGCCGAATTACGTGCCAAAACGGATGAGTTCCGTGAGCGTTTGGCAAAAGGTGAAGTGCTGGAAAATCTGATCCCTGAAGCTTTTGCTATCGTTCGTGAATCGAGTAAACGTGTATTTGGCATGCGTCACTTCGACGTACAGCTGCTTGGCGGTATGGTACTGAATGAGCGTTGTATTGCTGAGATGCGTACCGGTGAAGGTAAAACGCTGACTGCAACCCTACCTGCTTACCTCAATGCGTTAAGTGGTCGCGGTGTTCATGTTGTTACCGTCAACGACTATTTGGCTCAACGTGACGCCGAAAATAACCGTCCATTGTTTGAATTTTTGGGCCTGAGTGTGGGTATCAACCTGCCGAATATGACCGCCCCCGCTAAGCGTGCGGCCTATGCTGCTGATATTACTTACGGTACTAACAACGAATTCGGTTTTGACTACCTGCGCGATAATATGGCGTTCAGTCCTGAAGAGCGCGTACAGCGTAAACTGCACTATGCGCTGGTGGATGAGGTCGACTCCATCCTGATCGATGAAGCTCGTACCCCGCTGATTATCTCTGGCCCAGCTGAAGATAGCTCCGAGATGTATATTCGGGTTAACAAACTGATCCCAAAACTGGTTCGTCAGGAAAAAGAAGACTCGGATAGTTTTCAGGGTGAAGGCCACTTCTCGGTGGATGAAAAATCACGTCAGGTGCATTTGACCGAGCGCGGCTTGATCAAGATCGAGGAAATGCTGGTAGAAGCGGGCATTATGGAGGAAGGCGAGTCCCTGTACTCTCCGGCCAACATTATGTTGATGCACCACGTAACCGCCGCTCTGCGCGCTCACGTACTGTTTGCCCGTGATGTTGACTACATTGTGAAAGACGGTGAAGTGATCATCGTCGATGAGCACACTGGCCGTACTATGCAAGGGCGTCGCTGGTCTGATGGTTTACATCAGGCAGTTGAAGCCAAAGAAGGCGTGGAAATCCAGAACGAAAACCAGACGCTGGCTTCAATTACCTTCCAGAACTACTTCCGTCTGTATGAAAAACTGGCCGGTATGACCGGTACCGCAGACACTGAAGCGTTTGAATTCAGCTCGATTTACAAACTCGATACCATCGTTGTACCGACTAACCGTCCTATGATCCGTAAAGATCTGGCAGATTTGGTCTATATGACCGAACAGGAGAAAATCGGCGCAATTATCGAAGATATCCGTGAGCGTACTGCGAATGGGCAGCCGGTATTGGTCGGGACCATCTCGATTGAAAAATCTGAAGTAGTATCTGCTGAATTGACCAAAGCGGGCATTGAACACAAGGTTCTGAACGCCAAATTCCACGCAATGGAAGCTGAGATCGTTTCTCAGGCGGGTCAACCGGGTGCGGTCACTATCGCAACCAATATGGCGGGTCGTGGTACTGATATCGTGTTGGGTGGCAGTTGGCAGAGCGAGATTGCCTTGCTGGAAGATCCGACTGAAGAGCAAATTGCGGCTATTAAAGCGGCATGGCAGATTCGCCATGATGCGGTACTGACATCAGGTGGCTTGCACATTATTGGCACCGAGCGTCATGAGTCACGCCGTATCGATAACCAGTTACGTGGTCGTGCGGGTCGTCAGGGTGATGCCGGTTCTTCACGCTTCTACTTATCAATGGAAGATGCTCTGATGCGTATTTTTGCCTCTGACCGTGTGTCTGGCATGATGCGTAAACTGGGTATGAAACCGGGTGAAGCTATTGAACATCCATGGGTAACCAAGGCTATTGCTAACGCACAGCGTAAAGTTGAAAGCCGTAACTTCGATATTCGTAAGCAACTGCTTGAATATGATGATGTCGCCAGTGATCAGCGTCGTGCCATTTACAGCCAGCGCAACGAACTGTTGGACGTATCTGATGTCAGCGAAACCATTAATAGCATCCGTGAAGATGTATTCAAAACAGTTATCGACAGCTACATTCCAACCCAGTCACTGGAGGAAATGTGGGATGTTGAAGGTCTTGAACAGCGTCTGAAAAATGATTTCGATTTAGATATGCCAATTGCACAATGGCTGGAAGACGAGCCACAATTGCACGAAGAAACATTACGAGAACGCATTCTTCAGCGCGCGATTGAGGTTTATCACCGCAAAGAAGAAGTTGTTGGCATCGATATGATGCGTAACTTCGAAAAAGGCGTGATGCTACAAACCTTGGATTCGTTGTGGAAGGAGCATTTGGCTGCGATGGATTACCTGCGTCAGGGGATTCAT
The DNA here is from genome assembly GCF_001152565.1 of Yersinia pekkanenii. GTDB lineage: Bacteria > Pseudomonadota > Gammaproteobacteria > Enterobacterales > Enterobacteriaceae > Yersinia > Yersinia pekkanenii. The sequence goes on from NZ_CQAZ01000018.1 coordinate 66,457, forward strand.
TTACGTGGTTATGCGCAAAAAGATCCTAAACAGGAATATAAGCGTGAATCTTTCGCCATGTTCGCGGCAATGTTGGAATCACTGAAATATGAAGTGATTAGTGTGCTGAGCAAAGTACAAGTTCGGATGCCAGAAGAGGTAGAAGCGTTGGAAGTACAACGCCGTGAAGAAGCTGAACGTTTGGCGAAACAGCAGCAACTGAGCCATCAGTCTGACAACAGTGCATTGATGTCAAAGGAAGAAGTCAATGTTGCTACCAGCCTTGAGCGTAAAGTGGGTCGTAATGATCCGTGCCCATGCGGGTCAGGCAAAAAATACAAACAGTGTCATGGTAGCCTACAGTAATACTTTAGGTCATTAGCCATACTGACAATGAGGGCGGCTTAAAAACCGCCCTTTATTTTGACTATTTTTTGTCGTTCTTTTTTAGAACCGGTAAGTAAAAGACCCCATAAGCCAGCGTTTATGCTCTGATCAGGAGAAAGAGAATTGAAACATTTACACATCGCAGTAGGGATTATCCGCAACCCTCAGCAGGAGATTTTTATTACCCAACGTGCAATTGATTCCCATATGGCGGGGTTTTGGGAGTTTCCTGGGGGCAAGATTGAGCAGGGTGAAACACCAGAAGCTGCCTTAAAGCGTGAGTTGCTAGAGGAAACCGGCATTGTGGTACGAAAAGCGTTTTTGCTCAATGTGTTGGAGCATACTTTTACTGATCGTATCGTGACATTATATTTCTATATGGTTGAAGCATGGGACGGTGAACCTTTTGGCCGCGAAGGGCAACCTATGCGCTGGGTTAAGCAATCAGAATTGTTGGCCGAAGAGTTTCCGCCTGCTAATGCCGCAATCATCGAATTACTGACTGCATAGTGTTGCCGGGCCGTTAATATAACTAAAATGGAGCAAAATGGCGTTTGCTCCATTTGGTCAGACTGAGATTATTAATGTTGGAGAGGGTCTTCCTCGCTCCATTCATCACTGTCAGATAACTCACCACTGCTGGAAATACGTTTCTCTTCATCTGCCCACTCACCTAAGTCAATAAGTTGGCAACGCTTGCAGCAGAATGGGCGATAAGGGCTTTGTTCACCCCAGATAACGACTTTTCTGCAGGTCGGGCAGTTGACCTCTATTTCTTCGTTTTCCATGTTTTCTCCTAAAATCTATCCAATGCCAAACGACTGATAGCAAACTCAGCAGCAGGCTAATTCAAACGATAAACGGGCAGGCACGGTACCATTTTCGCTGTCGAGCGGTAAGAAGCGAATGGCATAACGTGTCTTGTGACCAGAGATCTGTGGGTATAGTTGTGCGTCTAATGGCAAACGCAATCTGAGTAGATCAGCGCCTTCGGCATTATCTTGAAAAAAACCATTCAAGCTAATTTGCGCGCGTAGCGGACCCGACTGGCGAATTAAATTTAAAATGATGGTTAATGACTGATTGAGTGGTGCCAGACCGGCGAGCAACTTATCGATATGCTGGTTTCGCTGTTCTTGTGGCTGATGCAACCAAGTGTGTAAAGTGGGTAAATCAAAGCTGCAGCAACCGCCGGGGATACTCAGGCGTTGGCGAACAACACTGATTAAACGGTCTTCTTTTAATGATTGTCCGATGCGTGGCGCAGACATCAAGACTGATGCTCGGTTTTTTAGCTGGTTACGTAGTGAATCCACCAGTGACATATCAACGCCAGGCATATCAGCCCATTGCTGTAACTTTTGTTGTTGGCGCTCAAGCTCTTTAAGTAAATCAGTACGTACTTCACCGCGCTCAAGGACATCAATTAAATCGGATGCAGTACGGAAAAACGTTAATGCACTGGCAATGTTATCTAACGAACGTTGGCTTTCTAATTGTTGTAATAAAAACTCCATTCTCAGCCAGGTACGCATTTTTTCATTAAGCGGATGTTCGAAAAGTATTGTTGAGGTAAGGTCACTCATTGGTGTAGATCCTGTTGGGCCGCAGCTGCCAATTTTAAATACTGCTGGTGTAATGAAGCAACTTGCGAGGCGATAATTAATGGATCGCCGCTATTGTCAATAATATCATCTGCATAAGCCAACCGCTGTTGCCGGGAAACCTGTGAAGCTAAAATATGTTCTGCCTGTTGGCGGGTAATTCCATCTCTCGCCATCGTCCGAGCGAGTTGTATTTCAGGTGCTACATCTACTACTAACACACGATTGGCTTTGTGATGTAAACCATTTTCAACCAGTAGAGGGACAACCCAAAGAACATATGGTTCATCAATGCCTGCGAGTTGGCGCTGAGCTTCCTGTTGAATAAGGGGATGCAACAGTGAATTTAACCATGCTTTTTCCTGTGGCTCACTGAAAATTTTCTCGCGTAATGCGGCACGGTTCAATGCGCCATTGGCTTGCAAAATGATTTCACCATAACGGGAAGTAATAGTGGCTAATGCTGGCATCCCCGGTTCAACCACCTGACGGGCGATAATATCAGCATCAATAATGGGCACACCAAAATTGGCGAACGCATTTGCTACGGTACTTTTGCCGCTGCCAATACCGCCGGTGAGAGCCACAATATAGGTCATTGCCTAGCCTTGCATACTGTTAGTGAGTGGTCAGAATTGTATCTGAAAGCAGGAGGGAAGGCATAGTAAGGTATGCATTCTGTTTGAGCTGTATGGAAAAATAAGCGAAGTGAAAACAGTGATAAAAGGAGTCATCGGTATTTTTCAGGTAATTTGTGGGATTGTAGCGTAAATAAAGGTGGATTCGCAGTCTTGTCGTAGAATTATTCATGCGTATGATAGCTTCACTGGGATGGCGTGATTTACGCCCGATCACTTTTTGCGATCTATCGCCAATAACCAGGAAATATTAAGCCATGCGTATTGAAGAAGGTTTGAAATTAGGCTTCAAAGATGTATTGATCCGCCCTAAACGCTCAACGCTGAAAAGTCGCTCTGAAGTAAGCCTGGAACGCCAGTTTACCTTCAAGCATTCAGGTTGCAATTGGTCCGGCGTGCCTATCATCGCTGCTAATATGGATACTGTTGGCACTTTCCGCATGGCAGAAGTTCTGGCATCGTTCGATGTTCTGACCGCAGTTCATAAACACTACACTGTTGAACAGTGGGGCGAGTTTGTGAAGCGTGTTCCTGAATCCGTATTGCGTCATGTTATGGTCTCAACTGGGACTTCCTCTGCTGATTTCGACAAAATGAAACAAATTTTGGCGTTATCTCCAGCCTTGAAATTCATCTGTATCGATGTGGCTAACGGCTACTCAGAGCATTTTGTCTCCTTCCTACAACGAGCGCGTGAAGCTTGTCCGGATAAAGTGATTTGTGCTGGTAATGTGGTGACTGGTGAGATGGTGGAAGAACTTATTCTCTCTGGTGCGGACATTGTTAAAGTCGGGATTGGGCCAGGTTCAGTTTGTACTACACGTGTGAAGACCGGTGTTGGTTATCCGCAGCTATCGGCTGTTATCGAGTGTGCTGATGCAGCACATGGCTTGGGTGGGCAGATTGTCAGTGATGGCGGTTGTTCGGTACCAGGTGATGTTGCTAAAGCGTTCGGTGGTGGTGCTGATTTTGTTATGTTGGGCGGTATGTTGGCAGGGCATGAAGAGTGTGAAGGCCGTATTGTTGAAGAGAATGGCGAGAAATTCATGCTGTTCTACGGTATGAGCTCTGAATCTGCAATGAAACGCCATGTTGGTGGTGTTGCTGAATATCGTGCGGCGGAAGGAAAAACGGTTAAATTGCCATTACGTGGTTCAGTTGATAACACCGTGCGCGATATCATGGGCGGCCTGCGCTCAGCTTGTACCTATGTGGGTGCTTCGCATTTAAAAGAACTGACTAAACGCACTACTTTTATCCGTGTTGCGGAGCAAGAGAACCGCGTGTTCGGCAGCAATTAATACAAAGTTTCCGATGATGGTTTGTTCTCGGAAATAACATTCAGTGAGTACATGAAATCTACTTATTGATATGAGAAAGGGTGTCACTTAACGCCCTTTCTCAATAATACTCTTTTAGTTACCCACCCTATGACCTCCTCGAATAACATCATTTACCCGATAACATCCCCTAACTGAAATATCGGTAAATACATTGCGATCACCAGTGTTCCAACGATACCGCCAATAATCAGCATCAAAAGTGGTTCTAACATTTGAGTAAGGTTATCGGCTAAATCCTGTGTTTGCTGCTGATGCCAACTGGCCAGTTTTTCTAACAGCACATCCAATGCACCTGACTCCTCACCCACACGAACCAATTGTGGGCAGAGAGGGGGGAATAAAGAGTGCTGGGCAAGAGCCGTATACAGAGGGATACCTTGGTAGATTTGCTTTTGAATCTCCCTCAACGCTTGCTGATAGGCGTAGTTATTGATAGACAGAAGTGCAGCATCTAATCCGGCAGTCAGCGGTAATCCCGCATGTTGAGTAATAGCTAAGGTTTGAAAAATTTGGCTAAGACAGCTTCCACGAACCAATGTAGAGATGAATGGGAGGCGTAATAAAAGCCTTTGCTCCCATTGTTGCACAGGTACCTGATGCCGCCGTGTATACCAATATCCAATATAGAGTAATGTTAACAATACGGCGATGTACGGCCCATAAGTAATGAGAAATGCCGACATCAAAAGAAGCGTGGCAGTCAGCACTGGTAATGGTGTATCAAATGATTGATAAATTTGTGCAAATTCAGGCAGCACCATGACCAGCATAACAATACTGACAGCCAGTGCGATAATACAGACAAATACCGGGTATTTTAGTGCCTTGACCACTTTCTTTTGTAGTTTTTGCTGCCGTTCCTGTTGCTGTACCAACCGAATACAGCACTGTTCAAGGTTACCGGTCTGCTCCCCGATGGCAATGACCGGGGGATATAAGCGGGGGAACGTGTGTGGATAACGTGCCATCGCTTCGGATAATGACTGCCCCTGTGAAACCTGTTGGCTGATTTCCTGTAATAAGCACCGCCAAGGTATGGCATCCATCTCTTTTGCTAGCAGTTGCAAGCTGTTGACTAAAGGTAAACCGGCTTGTAACAACGTAGCTAACTGGCGAGTCACGGCAACCAAGCGCTCTCCTCGCCAATAGCCAATTGATAACCGTTTACCGCATTTAACGCCTAATGGTTGTAATCCCTGACGGAACATATGTTCATAGACAATCTCTCTCTCTGTTGCCAGTAGCGTGCCTGTTTGTAATTGCCCAGCAGTATTAATGGCTTTCCAGTAAAATAAACGCTGATAGCTCAAGATATTGCCCCAGCTTCAGCCAGCGATCCCACAACACGATTAATTTCATTGAGTGTAGTCACACCGCTTTCGACCAATGCCAAACCAGCAGAAAGTAATGTTACTTGTTCTTGTTGCTGTGCAATCTGAGTCAGTTTTGAAGGGCTGACATTATTGAGTAAAGCTTGTTGAATCTGCGGAGTGACACTTAACATTTCGTAAATGCCCGTTCGACCATAATAACCTGCACAGCAGTGTTCACATCCTGCGGCCAGATAATGTTGTAATGGGCTCGCCCGTACCTTAGCCGGAGCCTGAAAAAGGGTTGGAGATGCCTGCCGGCAGTGGGGGCAGAGCCTGCGTACCAGCCGCTGGGCGATAACTAACCTCAGGCTGGATGCAATTAAGTGACGTTCTATCCCCATTTGTGTCAGACGTATCAGTGTTTCAGCGGTCGAGTTAGTATGCAACGTTGAAAGTACCAGATGCCCTGTCAGTGCTGCCTTAACTGCTATTTCGGCTGTTTCATTATCGCGGATCTCACCGAGCATAATTACATCAGGATCCTGACGTAGCATCGCGCGTAATACACAAGAGAAATCCAGCCCAATTTTACTGTTGGTTTGAGTCTGATTTATGCCATCAACCTGGATCTCAATAGGGTCTTCAACACTACAAATGTTTCTTTGCGGCTGATTAAGTTGATCCAAACTGCAATAAAGGGTCACAGTTTTACCACTGCCAGTCGGCCCAGTGACCAGAACCAACCCTTGTGGGGCCGATAATGCCCGTGTTAGCTGTTGGTGAGCAATTGTTGTCAGCCCCAGATTTTCCAGGGTAGGTTGTTGTTGAATATTCAGTATTCGTAATACGACCTTTTCACCGTATTGCACTGGAAGGGTCGCTATTCTCATTGAATAGCGAGTGTTATTTAGCAGTAGGGTTAACTGACCATCTTGTGGTAACCGCTTTTCAGCGATATTTAATTTGGACATAACTTTCAAGCAACTGCTGATACGGCCGGCTAATTCCTTTGTGGGTGGGTGGGATTCGTGTAATACACCGTCGATTCTTAATCGAATACGATAATGGTGCTGATAAGGTTCAAAATGGATATCGGATGCCCGTTTCTGAATAGCCAGTCTGAGTGTTTGCGTTATAAATTGAATCACAGGTATATCGCTTTCTTTATCAAGCAAAGTCTCATCCAAATCCTGTTGTGCCAGGGTTAACGACGCTCCGCCTTGCCGCGCCCTTTCTTGTTGACGTATGCCTTGGTTATTTTCTGTGGATTTTACTCCTCGGTTTAGGTGTTGATTTGCCGATAACGCCTGATTCAATGATTGCTCAATCTTAGCTTCCGGCCAGTATTCCACTGTGATTTTGCGGCCACAGGTAAAACGCAGTGCAGTGAGTAATTCGTCATCCACTGGGTTGGATGTGGCTATAGACAGGCTCTTGCCATCGAGTTTTAAAGCTATTGCTCTATGGCGGCGACAGAGTGTGTGTAATTCATCATTTATTATCTCGCGTGGGGATGCCATGAATTCGGTCATTTAATTAAGCCTTATCATTGAAACGGAACACGGTCTTACAGCTATCAGCAATGCTGTTATCTACGGTGGTACATGTTCTTGCCCAGACGATATTTCCACTGCTACTGATTGTTGGTGTCATCGCTAAAGTCAGATCGGCAAGCGTGTGTTGACCTGTAAACGTAATCACACCTTTAACAATAGTCGTTGCACTGACATAACGTGATGATTGCCCCGCAGGTATCCCGTTAGTGCCCGCATTACAGCCATCAAACTTGGCATGTTCTAGCGCGCAAAGTTCTACTGCCATTTTGTAGGGAACGATGGCTTGTAACATATCGGTGAGTGCCGCTTTTTGGACGTAACGCTGATAGGACGGAATACCAATACCACTGAGAACTGCAATGATGGCGATCGAAACCATCAATTCTATTAATGTAAAACCCTTTTGATTAGTCATGTAGCACTCTCCTTGTGTATTAAAAAACGAGGTCAGGGTGCAGTATTTAAATTGATAACAACAGGGGGGTTACATTGATTTGCGAGATGTACTGTCGGTTATTTTGGTTGTTACAGGGGAGGAACAGATAACTTCGGCGGTGCTCGCAAAACTGAATTATGGCCAGAACTTGGGCACGATCCGCCGAAGATAATTTGGTAGGCTTATTGGAAACGCATCGAGAGGTCTAACGCTGTGACATGCTTGGTTAGCGCACCGACAGAAATAAAATCAATACCGGTTTCTGCATAACTGCGCAGGGTTTCAAGTGTGACGTTACCCGATACTTCCAGTTGCACACTGTTTTGTGTTTTAGCTTGTTCGTCGCGCATTTTTACTGCATCGCGCATCATTGGAATAGAAAAGTTATCCAACATAATGATATCTGCGCTAGCGTCCAATGCTTGTTGCAGCTCATCAAGGGATTCAACTTCAACTTCAACAGGGACATCGGAACGTATACAAAGTGCTTTGGTAACGGCTTCTTTTATCGAACCGGCAGCAATAATATGATTTTCCTTGATAAGAAAAGCATCAGACAAACCGAGCCGGTGATTATTACCACCACCACAAAGTACAGCATATTTCAAAGCGGTACGTAGCCCTGGTAAGGTTTTACGAGTATCGAGTAATTGTGTATGCAATTCGGAGATCATCGCCACATAGTGACTCACTTCGGTCGCGACGCCTGATAAAGTTTGCAGGAAGTTAAGTGCGGTGCGCTCACCGGTCAACAGAATGCGAGCAGGGCCGGTCAGATGGCAAAGCTCTTGATTTGCTGCCAGCTTGTCTCCATCGTTCACTAACCACTCAACTGATACTTGGGCACCAAGTTGGATGAACACTTGGTTCAACCAGCGTTGACCACAAAAAATACCGGGTTCGCGAGTAATAATAGTGGCATTTGCCAGTTTGTCAGCAGGGAGCAATTGTGCGGTGAGGTCGCGGTCTGCATTGACTTCACCACCAAGATCCTCACTCAAAGCCTGAGCTACAGTCAAAGGGATATCACGTTGAATTCGTTCCAATAGCTCGGCACGGCGGCTGTCTGCATTATAGCTACGGGTCGGCATAGAAAACTCCGAAATGGCGGATAGATAGTTGTCCAAACATGCTACTCTGTTGCTGGACGAAGTGCCATAAAAGAGCCGGTAGATGTGTACTATTAGAGGGGGCTTAGGTAAATAATGCAGTTAGAAAATGGCTGGATTTTAGGGGCTAAACGGGTGGTTTCCCCCCATTTTGATCAGCGGCCAGAAGGTGAAGCACCTTCTCTATTGGTGATTCATAATATCAGCTTGCCCCCTGGTGAATTCGGTGGTCCGTATATCGATCAACTATTTACCGGCACACTTAATGCTGATGATCATCCCTATTTTTCTGATATTGTTCATTTACGTGTCTCTGCCCATTGTCTGATTCGCCGGGATGGTGACCTTATTCAATATGTTCCGTTCGATAAGCGCGCCTGGCACGCTGGGGTATCAACTTTTTCTGGGCGTGAACGGTGTAACGATTTCTCTATTGGGATCGAGTTGGAAGGGACAGATGTGTTACCGTTTATGCCCGCACAATATCGCAGCCTAACTGAGATAAGTGCACTGTTATTTGCCTATTATCCAATAACCGCAGATCGAGTGACGGGCCACAGTGATATTGCGCCAGAACGTAAAACTGACCCCGGTCCCGCTTTTGACTGGGCGTTGTATCAGCAGAGTTTGGCGAAGTTATTGCCATCGTGATGAAGGTGTAATTCAGTATTCACAGCGGTTTATTGTCGAGCGCTCATCTGCTTATTGCCTCGTATGATATTGCCGTTTATGCATGCCGGGAGGCATATGCCCTGCTTCAGGGGCTGGTTAAGTGCAAAGGGAGAATAAGAGCTAATGACACTGTTTACGCTGTTGCTGGTGCTAGCATGGGAGCGCTTGTTTAAACTGGGCGAACATTGGCAGTTAGATCATCGTCTGGAAGTGATATTTGCGCGCTTACACCGTTTTTCGTTGGTACAAACTATTTTGCTCACTGTGGTGTGGATGGCCTTGGTATGGCTAATTTTGCGGTTAGTACAAAATATCTTATTTGGTTTCCCCCTATTGCTGATTTGGATACTGATTTGCCTGCTGTGCATCGGCGCTGGAGGGATCCGTAAACATTATCGAGCTTACTTAAAAGCTGCGCGCCAAAATGATGTCCATGCTACTGATAAGATGGCCGAAGAGTTAGCACTACTCCATGGTTTACCAATGGATAGCGGCGAAAAAACGCGACTGCAATCTCTGCAAAATGCCTTATTGTGGATAAACTTCCGCTATTACTTAGCACCAATATTCTGGTTCGTTATGTGTGCTAATTATGGCCCGGTAGCGTTGGCGGGTTACGCCATGTTACGGGGGTACCAAACTTGGCTGGCACGTCATCACACGCCTCTACAGCGTTCTCAATCTGGTATTGATCATATATTGCATTGGCTGGATTGGATACCTGTGCGGTTGGTGGGGGTAGCTTATGCATTATTGGGGCATGGTGAAAGAGCATTGCCAGCATGGCTTGCTTCGTTGGGTGACTTCCGTTCCCAGCAATATCAAGTGCTGACTAAGTTGGCACAGTATTCTTTAGCTCGTGAACCACATTTAGACCCCGTACAGACACCTAGGTCGGCTGTCTTGCTGGCACGAAAAGTAACACTGACGATGATTGTGGTGGTGGCCTTACTGACAATTTATGGCGCACTTGTATAGTGCCTTGATTTATCGCACTGGTTTGGGAGTCCGGTTCCGGCCAGTGCTATCTCAATTGAATGCAAACAAGTAACCCGCATTTAGCCACCTGAGGTTTTGGTTAAACCATTAAATAGACGGGCCAGCGCTGTGGCTGACCCGTTAGGTATAATGTCGTCAGATTCCTAAGGAAAAAAGGAGACTTCTGCTATCAGAATTTTGCCCGTTGGCTCCGATTTTTCAGGATATAACTGATAGCCAGCAGCAATACCCACGCTGGAATCAACAGTACTGATATCTGGATGCCAGGTGTCAGGTACATGATGACCAGTATGCCACTCAGGAACAGTAAGCATAAATAGTTGCTGAACGGATACCAGAATGCTTTGAATTGTGGGATTACACCCTGACGGTTTTTAGCCGCACGGAATTTAAGGTGCGCGAGGCTGATCATCGCCCAGTTGATCACTAATGCGGATACCACTAATGCCATCAGTAATTCAAAAGCGCGGCCCGGAATTAGATAGTTAATCAGTACACAGAAAGCGGTGGCAAACGCCGAGACAGCAATAGCAATAACGGGTACGCCGCGACCATCTACTTTTAACAGCATTTTCGGGCCGTTGCCTTGTTTAGCCAGGCCAAACAACATGCGACTGTTACAGTAAACACAGCTGTTGTAGACCGATAATGCTGCCGTCAGTACCACGATGTTCAATACTGTTGCGACCACATTACTGTTCAATGCATGGAAGATCAGCACGAACGGGCTGCCACCTTCGACCACTTTTCCCCATGGGTAAAGTGACAACAAAATAGCCAGAGAACCAATATAGAACAGCAGGATACGGTAGATAACCTGATTGGTAGCTTTCGGGATACTTTTGGCCGGATTTTCGGCTTCTGCTGCGGTGATACCGACTAATTCAAGGCCACCGAAGGAAAACATTATTACTGCCATTGCCATCACCAGGCCCATGATGCCATTCGGGAAGAAGCCACCTTGCGCCCACAGGTTGGTGACTGTTGCTTCCGGGCCACCTTGGCCGCTCAGTAATAACCATCCACCAAACAGAATCATGGCGATAATGGCGACCACTTTAATGATGGCAAACCAGAACTCCATCTCACCATAGACTTTGACATTCGCCAGGTTGATAACGTTGATAGCCAAGAAGAAAACAGCGGCAGATACCCATGTTGGGATCTCTGGCCACCAATATTGTATATAGATACCGACAGCGGTCAGTTCGGCCATTGCCACTAACACATACAGCACCCAGTAGTTCCAACCGGAAGCAAAACCGGCAAAGTTACCCCAATATTTGTAAGCAAAGTGGCTGAACGAACCGGCTACCGGCTCCTCAACGACCATTTCCCCTAACTGGCGCATAATCAAAAATGCGATAAAACCGCCGATCGCATACCCCAGTAAAACTGAAGGCCCCGCCATTTGAATGGTTTGCGCGATACCAAGAAATAATCCGGTACCAATTGCGCCACCTAAGGCAATAAGCTGAATGTGGCGGTTTTTAAGCCCCCGTTTTAGCTCTGCGCCTTCCTGTTGAACACTCATCGTTTCATCCTCTGTCATTGTGACTTCTCGCTGGCAAACCCGTCATCTTGCAAGCTGGCTACACTCGTGGGTATAAATTAGTGCCTTTTGCCATGCGTAAGGTTTTGATTACATTGTTTGTATTATTTTGTTTACGGTTGCTTTATATGGAATTTACTTATTTGGCTACCGTTTAAAAGAGAATAGTGGTAGGCGAGAATTATTGCATCTGCTTTTTATTTTAAACAGCGAAGTTTTAGCCAAAATGGCAAGAAAAATGTTGATGCGTGATCAAGCTGTTGTTTTGAGGAAAAGCAGGAACGCGTCTTTTTTGCACAAAAAATCACCAGTGGCCTATTTCCATAATGGTCATACCAGTGTTCAAGTAGGGGAAGAGGATATACAGATTTTTCTTGTCTAATATTGAATTTAAAATCATAAAATTAGAATTTAAATTCACAAATAAAGTGACTATAACGCTTCAGCTTGCCTAATTATCCGTTTCATAAAAGTTAAAACCCGTTTATGTAAGGTAATGGTATTACCATCGCGAAGTTATCACCTTGCATTACTTTATCAGTGAAGTTGTTAAAATGTGCTGGGTTTCATGATTTTGGTCAAGGTCCGTATGGACAGCTAGTGAATACTTTGTTACTTTATCGTCACGTTTTTGAAATTGGTATTACCAATTGACTCCGAGCTACTCGCAGAGACGATTCACTCAATATGGCTAACAGCGCGACTTACAACACGACTTATAATAAAAAAATATGGCCTACAACAAAATACGTCAGCCCAAATTATCAGATGTCATTGAGCAGCAGCTCGAATACCTGATCTTGGAAGGGACGCTGCGTCCGGGGGAGAAATTACTGCCTGAGCGCGAGTTGGCGAAGCAATTTGATGTTTCCCGGCCTTCTCTGCGAGAAGCCATTCAGCGCTTAGAGGCTAAGGGACTGCTGCTGCGTCGTCAGGGTGGTGGTACCTTCGTGCAAACCAATCTGTGGCAAAGCTTTAGCGATCCGCTAGCTGAACTGCTGGCCGACCATCCAGAATCACAATTCGATCTATTAGAAACTCGTCATGCCCTCGAAGGTGTTGCCGCCTATTATGCAGCATTGCGTGGCACTGATGAAGATCTGCAACGTATCCGTGAATGTCATACTGTTATCCAGCAAGCACAGGACAACGGCGATTTAGATGCTGAGGCGGATGCCGTTATGCAGTATCAAGTTGCTGTCACCGAGGCCGCGCATAATGTGGTTTTACTGCATTTACTGCGCTGCATGGGGCCGATGCTGGAACAAAACGTGAGACAAAACTTTGAATTGCTTTACTCGCGTCGCGAAATGCTGGCAACGGTGAGCAGTCACCGCGCCGGGATTTTTGAGGCGATTGTGGCACGCGAGCCAGAGAAAGCCCGCGAAGCCTCACACCGTCACTTGGCGTTTATTGAGGAAATCCTGTTGGATCTCAGTCGGGAGCACAGTCGCCGTGAGCGATCTTTGCGTCGGCTCCAACAGCGCAAGGACTAGAAACGAATCATTCAGGTTGCGCCTCTGCAAAGCCTTAATAATTCGTTTTGTACCCTTTGTACTTGAAGCTGCAGGGTTGTTAGCTGCGTGAACTCACCCGAATCACTTACCTTAGTAAGCTCATCGGGATTCGTTCTCTTGCTGCCTACCTGTAACTCCAATTTCTGTGGGTATAAATTCTCATTTGAGAATCATTAGCGGCAACTAAACTGATGGGCCTATCTTCCGGTGTTTTCACCAGGGCACGTGCTTTAGCCTGAGGTTAAGGCACAGGAAGATAGGCTCCAAATAAACCATTAGAAATAGATAAGGAATACCACCATGTCAGAACGTTTAAATAATGACGTGGATCCGATCGAAACCCGCGACTGGCTACAGGCAATCGAATCGGTCATCCGTGAAGAGGGTGTTGAGCGTGCTCAGTATCTGATTGATCAGGTCTTGGGCGAAGCCCGTAAAGGTGGTGTGAGTGTTGCAGCTGGTTCAGCCAGCCGTGATTACATCAACACTATCCCAGTAGAAGATGAACCGGCTTACCCTGGCAACCTGGAACTGGAGCGTCGTATTCGCTCTGCTATCCGTTGGAATGCCGTGATGACCGTGTTGCGTGCGTCGAAGAAAGATCTGGATTTAGGCGGCCATATGGCATCCTTCCAGTCTTCCGCTACCTTCTACGAGGTTTGCTTCAACCACTTCTTCCGTGCTCGTAACCAAAAAGATGGCGGCGATCTGGTTTACTTCCAGGGGCACATCTCTCCAGGCGTTTACGCACGTGCCTTCCTTGAAGGCCGCCTGACTGAAGACCAGATGAACAACTTCCGTCAGGAAGTTCACGGTAAGGGTCTCTCTTCTTACCCGCATCCGAAACTGATGCCTGAGTTCTGGCAGTTCCCGACTGTCTCTATGGGCCTTGGCCCAATCAGTGCAATCTATCAGGCCAAGTTCCTAAAATACCTGTCTCACCGTGGTCTGAAAGATACTTCAGCACAGACCGTGTATGCCTTCCTGGGTGACGGCGAGATGGATGAGCCGGAATCCAAAGGTGCGATCACTATCGCCACCCGTGAAAAACTGGATAACCTGGTCTTCGTTATCAACTGTAACTTGCAGCGCCTTGATGGCCCGGTTACCGGTAACGGAAAAATCATTAATGAGCTGGAAGGTATCTTCAGTGGTGCTGGCTGGCAAGTACTGAAAGTGATTTGGGGGAGTCGTTGGGATGAGCTGCTGCGTAAAGATACCAGCGGTAAACTGATCCAACTGATGAACGAAACACTGGATGGTGACTACCAGACCTTCAAATCCAAAGACGGCGCTTATGTGCGCGAACACTTCTTTGGCCGTTTCCCAGAAACTGCTGCATTAGTGAAAGACATGAGCGACGACGAGATCTGGTCTCTGAACCGTGGCGGTCATGATCCGAAGAAAGTCTTTGCAGCACTGAAAAAAGCACAAGAAACTACCGGCAAACCTACTGTTATCCTAGCCCACACCATTAAAGGTTACGGCATGGGTGAAACCGCAGAAGGTAAAAACATCGCCCACCAGGTGAAGAAAATGAACATGGAAGGGGTTCACCACTTCCGCGATCGTTTCAATGTACCAGTGGCTGATGCTGATATCGAAAAACTGCCTTACATCACCTTCGATAAAGATTCCGAAGAGTACCAATATCTGCACCAACGTCGTCAGGCGCTGGAAGGCTATCTGCCAACCCGTATGCCTAAGTTCACCGAGAAACTGGAAATCCCTGCATTGTCAGATTTCAGCGCCTTGTTGGAAGAGCAGAATAAAGAGATCTCTACCACCATCGCCTTCGTGCGTGTGCTGAACGTGATGCTGAAGAACAAATCTATCAAAGACAGGATTGTTCCAATCATCGCCGATGAAGCTCGTACCTTCGGTATGGAAGGTCTGTTCCGTCAGATTGGTATTTACAGCCCGAATGGTCAGCAGTACACCCCGCAAGACCGTGAACAGGTTGCTTACTACAAAGAAGATGAAAAAGGTCAGATCCTGCAAGAAGGGATCAACGAACTGGGTGCGGCGTCTTCATGGCTGGCTGCGGCAACGTCATACAGCACCAATGATCTGCCAATGATCCCGTTCTACATCTACTACTCGATGTTCGGTTTCCAACGTATTGGCGATCTGTGCTGGGCGGCGGGTGACCAACAGGCGCGTGGCTTCCTGATCGGCGGTACTTCAGGTCGTACCACGCTGAACGGTGAAGGTCTGCAACATGAAGATGGCCATAGCCACATTCAGTCACTGACTATCCCGAACTGCATCTCTTACGATCCAGCCTATGCTTATGAAGTTGCTGTCATCATGCATGACGGTCTGGAGCGTATGTACGGCGAAGCGCAGGAAAACGTTTATTACTACCTGACCACACTGAACGAAAACTACCATATGCCAGCAATGCCACAGGGCGCAGAGGAAGGTATCCGTAAAGGTATCTACAAACTGGAAACTGTTGCAGGTAGCAAAGGCAAAGTGCAGTTGATGAGCTCAGGTGCCATCTTGCGTCACGTGCGCGAAGCGGCTCAGATCCTGGCTAACGACTACGGCGTAGGCTCTGACGTGTACAGCGTAACGTCCTTCACTGAACTGGCCCGTGATGGTCAGGATTGTGAGCGTTGGAACATGCTGCACCCAACAGAAACTCCGCGAGTTCCTTATGTGGCTCAGGTCATGAACGACGCGCCAGCAGTTGCTTCAACTGATTACATGAAGCTGTTTGCTGAACAAATTCGTAACTTTATTCCTGCCAGCGAGTTCCGCGTTCTGGGTACAGATGGTTTCGGCCGTTCTGACAGCCGTGAGAACTTGCGTCACCACTTCGAAGTTGATTCTTCTTACGTTGTGGTTGCAGCTCTGGGTGAATTGGCTAAACGCGGTGACATCGACGCCAGCGTAGTTGCACAAGCAATTACCAAGTTTGGTATCGACGCCGATAAAGTTAACCCGCGTCTGGCATAAGAGGTAAAGAAGCTATGTCTATTAATACAGCGTCTATCGAAATCAATGTACCGGACATCGGTGCGGATGAAGTTGAAGTCACCGAAATTATGGTGAAAGTGGGTGATACCGTTGAAGCGGAACAATCACTGATCACCGTTGAAGGTGATAAAGCCTCTATGGAAGTCCCATCACCGCAGGCGGGTGTAGTTAAAGAAATCAAAATTGCGGTTGGCGACACTGTCGCTACTGGCAAACTGATGATGATCTTTGAAGCCACCGGAGCCACTGCGGCACCGGCAAAAACGGAAGAAACACCCGCAGCCCCTGCTCCGGCAGCGGCTACTGAGTCAGCTCCAGCAGCAACTGCGGCTAAAAATGTCGAAGTGCCAGATATCGGTGACGATGAAGTTGAAGTGACTGAGGTGATGGTAAAAGTGGGCGATAAAGTGGCCGCTGAACAATCACTGATCACCGTTGAAGGCGATAAAGCCTCAATGGAAGTCCCTGCGCCATTCGCGGGTACGGTTAAAGAGATCAAAATCAGCACTGGCGACAAAGTTAAAACCGGTTCTCTGATCATGGTATTCGAAGTGGAAGGTGCCGCCTCTGCGGCCGCTCCGGCCCAGCCAGCGGCTCCTGCTGCTGCACCGGCTAAAGCCGCCCCAGCTCCGGCCGCTAAAGCTGAAAGCAAAAGCGAGTTTGCTGAGAATGACGCTTATGTACATGCCACGCCGGTTATCCGTCGTCTGGCCCGTGAATTTGGCGTTAATCTGGCAAAAGTGAAAGGTACCGGTCGTAAAGGCCGTATCTTGCGCGAAGACGTGCAGGTTTATGTGAAAGACGCGGTCAAACGTGCTGAAACTGCCCCTGCTGCTGGCGGCGGTCTGCCTGGCATGCTGCCTTGGCCGAAAGTTGATTTCAGCAAGTTCGGCGAAATAGAAGAAGTGGAATTGGGTCGTATCCAGAAAATCTCTGGTGCGAACCTGAGCCGTAACTGGGTGATGATCCCCCATGTAACTCACTTCGACAAAACCGATATCACCGATCTGGAAGCGTTCCGTAAGCTGCAGAACGACGAAGCTGCCAAGCGTAAGCTGGACGTGAAGTTCACCCCAGTGGTGTTCATCATGAAAGCTGTTGCAGCTGCTCTCGAGCAGATGCCACGTTTCAACAGCTCACTGTCCGAAGATGGTCAGAAGCTGACGCTGAAAAAGTACATCAACATCGGTGTCGCGGTAGATACGCCAAATGGTCTGGTCGTGCCGGTATTCAAGGATGTGAACAAGAAAAGCATCACTGAACTGTCCCGTGAACTGATGGCTATATCCAAGAAAGCGCGTGATGGCAAGCTGACCGCTGGCGAAATGCAGGGCGGTTGCTTCACCATCTCCAGCTTGGGCGGTATCGGGACAACTCACTTCGCGCCGATTGTTAACGCGCCGGAAGTGGCTATCCTGGGTGTCTCCAAGTCTGCGATAGAGCCAGTCTGGAACGGTAAAGAGTTCCAGCCGTGTCTGATGATGCCGATGTCGCTCTCCTTCGACCACCGTGTGATTGACGGTGCTGATGGTGCGCGCTTTATCACCATCATCAACAACATGCTGGCCGACATTCGCCGTCTGGTGATGTAATCGTCAAGGCCGGCTTCGCGCCGGCCTTGTTACTATTACAGACAGACAAAAGACAGCTATGAACCGGCTTTGTCGGCTTGTTACATAAGTCGACAAGGTTGTTGAGACACTCGTCACGCGATGCGGCTTTTCAGATTATTAACAATTCTGTAAACTGCACGCGGTGCAAGCGTCACGGTGGATCAAGGCGTTATGAAATTAATTAGCCTAAGATACCCAATAGATTTCAAGTTGTAGGAAGGCGGCAAACGAGATAACTCCGATGAGCTTACACCAGTAAGTGATTCGGGTTAGTGAGAGCAGCTAACGCGCCTACGGTTTGACAGATGAAGGGTATTTCGCCGGACAAACAATTAAGAGGTCATGATGAGTACTGAAATTAAAACTCAGGTCGTGGTACTTGGGGCAGGCCCAGCAGGGTACTCTGCTGCTTTTCGTTGCGCGGATTTAGGTTTAGAAACCATTCTGGTTGAGCGTTATGCCACTCTGGGCGGTGTTTGCCTGAATGTCGGTTGTATCCCTTCCAAGGCATTGCTGCACGTTGCCAAAGTGATCGAAGAAGCCAAGGCGCTGGCCGAACATGGTATCGTTTTTGGTGAGCCTAAAACTGATATTGATAAAGTCCGTGTCTGGAAAGACAAAGTGATCAATCAGTTGACCGGTGGCTTGGCTGGTATGGCTAAAGGCCGTAAAGTCAAAGTGGTGACCGGCCTTGGTAAGTTTACCGGTGCGAACACCTTAGTGGTTGACGGCGAAAATGGCCCAACGACTATTACCTTCGATAACGCGATTATCGCGGCTGGCTCTCGCCCAATCCAACTGCCATTCATTCCTCATGAAGACCCACGTGTTTGGGACTCAACTGACGCACTGGCACTGAAAACTGTCCCAGAGCGTCTGCTGGTTATGGGCGGTGGCATCATCGGTCTGGAAATGGGGACTGTTTACCATGCGCTAGGCTCGAAGATTGATGTGGTCGAAATGGCTGACCAGGTCATTCCGGCTGCTGATAAAGACGTGATAAAAGTCTTTACCAAACGTATCAGCAAGCAGTTCAATCTGATGCTGGAAACCAAAGTGACGGCGGTGGAAGCCAAAGAAGACGGCATCTATGTCACGATGGAAGGCAAAAAAGCCCCAGCAGAACCACAACGCTATGATGCGGTTCTGGTGGCTATCGGCCGCGTACCTAACGGTAAATTGCTGGATGCCGGTCAGGCTGGCGTAGAAGTTGACGAGCGTGGCTTTATCCACGTAGATAAACAACTGCGTACCAACGTGCCGCATATCTTTGCTATCGGTGACATCGTGGGTCAGCCAATGCTGGCACATAAAGGTGTTCACGAAGGCCATGTTGCTGCTGAAGTTATCTCTGGCTTGAAACATTACTTCGATCCGAAAGTTATTCCATCTATTGCGTACACTGAACCCGAAGTCGCATGGGTGGGTCTGACTGAGAAAGAAGCGAAAGAAAAAGGCATCAGCTACGAAACCTCCACCTTCCCGTGGGCGGCATCGGGCCGTGCTATCGCTTCTGATTGCGCCGACGGTATGACCAAACTGATTTTCGACAAAGAAACTCACCGCATCATTGGTGGTGCCATTGTTGGGACTAACGGTGGCGAACTGTTAGGTGAAATCGGTCTGGCAATCGAGATGGGTTGTGATGCTGAAGATATCGCACTGACTATCCATGCTCACCCGACGCTGCATGAATCTGTTGGTCTGGCTGCGGAAATCTACGAAGGTAGCATTACCGACTTGCCTAACCCGAAAGCGAAAAAGAAATAAGTTTTCGCTGACGCAGCAAGATAATGAAACGGNNNGGGGGGCCGTTTTTATGGATATTTCCCTATCGCAAGGGGCTAACTGAGAGCCGCTATCAATACGTCAGATGATTACACTACGCTTAACGATTCAGCAAAAATTTAATGTTGCTTTTATGTGAACGAATTAACTCTGAGTTCAAATACTGCTATGCTGGCTGGGCGAAACTGGGCATCTTACCTTTACACCTACTGCATCATGATGATGGCTGGTGGTCACAGATAGCCTGGCAAAATATATGATAATTAAAGCGAGGAGAGAGTCGTGCTAGAACAATACCGTAAGCACGTAGCCGAGCGTGCTGCTGAGGGTATCGTCCCCAAGCCATTAGATGCATCACAAATGGCCGCGCTGGTTGAATCATTAAAAAATCCGCCTGCGGGCGAAGAAGAATTCCTGTTAGACCTGCTGATTAACCGTGTACCACCCGGTGTTGATGAAGCAGCCTACGTTAAAGCCGGTTTTCTGGCTGCAATTGCCAAGGGCGAAGCCCACTCTCCCCTGATTAACGCCGAGAAAGCGATTGAACTGCTTGGTACCATGCAGGGTGGCTATAACATTCATCCGCTGATTGATGCGTTAGATAATGAAAAGTTGGCCCCGATTGCGGGCAAAGCGTTATCTCATACCTTGCTGATGTTTGATAACTTCTACGATGTGGAAGAAAAAGCTAAAGCGGGCAACCCCCATGCCAAGAAGGTGATGCAATCCTGGGCTGATGCCGAATGGTATCTCTCCCGCCCGGCATTGGCAGAGAAAATCACTGTAACTGTCTTTAAAGTGACCGGTGAAACCAACACCGATGACTTGTCTCCTGCGCCTGATGCATGGTCACGCCCGGATATTCCATTGCATGCTTTGGCGATGTTAAAGAATGCCCGCGAAGGTATTCACCCGGACCAACCGGGTAGTGTTGGCCCGATCAAACAGATCGAAGAGCTGAAGACCATTGGTTTCCCACTGGCTTACGTCGGTGACGTAGTCGGTACCGGTTCTTCCCGTAAATCTGCCACTAACTCGGTACTGTGGTTTATGGGCGACGACATCCCTAACGTGCCGAACAAACGCGCAGGCGGTGTGGTGCTGGGCAGCAAAATTGCGCCTATCTTCTTTAACACCATGGAAGATGCTGGCGCACTGCCAATTGAAGTGGATGTTGCCAACCTGAATATGGGCGATGTCATTGATATCTTCCCGTATTTGGGTGAAGTTCGCCGTCATGATACCGGTGAGATACTGGCTACTTTCGAGCTGAAAACCGAGGTGTTACTGGATGAAGTCCGTGCCGGTGGCCGTATCCCATTGATCGTTGGCCGTGGCCTGACCACCAAAGCCCGCGATTCACTGGGTCTGTCGGTTAGCGATGTATTCCGTGTGGCGAAGCCGGTTGCCAAGAGTAACAAAGGCTTCTCACTGGCACAGAAAATGGTTGGCCGTGCCTGCGGCGTTACCGGTGTGCGTCCGGGGGAGTACTGCGAACCTAAAATGACCTCGGTCGGTTCACAGGATACCACTGGCCCAATGACCCGTGATGAGCTGAAAGACCTGGCTTGCCTGGGCTTCTCGGCTGATTTGGTGATGCAGTCATTTTGCCACACTGCGGCTTATCCTAAGCCGGTTGACGTGACCACTCATCACACTTTGCCTGATTTTATCATGAACCGTGGCGGCGTCTCGCTGCGTCCGGGCGATGGTATCATTCACTCGTGGTTGAACCGCATGCTGCTGCCGGATACGGTCGGTACCGGTGGTGACTCCCATACTCGTTTCCCAATCGGGATTTCCTTCCCGGCGGGTTCTGGTCTGGTGGCATTTGCGGCGGCCACGGGCGTAATGCCTCTGGACATGCCTGAATCCGTGTTAGTGCGCTTTAAAGGCAAAATGCAGCCGGGGATCACTTTGCGTGATCTGGTACATGCTATTCCTTATTACGCGATTCAGGAAGGTCTGCTAACGGTTGAGAAGCAAGGCAAGAAGAACATCTTCTCTGGCCGTATTCTGGAAATCGAAGGCTTGCCAGAGCTGAAAGTAGAACAAGCGTTCGAACTGGCCGATGCTTCTGCTGAACGTTCTGCTGCCGGTTGTACCATCAAACTGGATAAAGCGCCGATTACCGAATACCTGCAATCTAACATTGTGCTGCTCAAATGGATGATTGCTGAAGGTTACGGTGATCGCCGTACGCTGGAACGCCGTGTTAATGGTATGGAAAGCTGGTTGGCGAACCCGAATCTGCTGGAAGGCGATGCGGATGCGGAATACGCCGCAGTCATCGAAATCGATATGTCTGACATCACCCAGCCTATTCTGTGTGCGCCAAACGATCCGGATGATGCTCGTCTGTTGTCTGATGTGGCGAACAGCAAAATTGATGAAGTCTTTATCGGTTCTTGTATGACCAATATTGGCCACTTCCGTGCTGCCGGTAAGCTACTGGATCAACACAAAGGCCAACTACCAACACGCTTGTGGGTTGCTCCACCGACCAAAATGGACGCCGCTCAGCTAACTGAAGAAGGCTATTACAGCGTCTTTGGCAAGAGTGGCGCCCGTATTGAGATCCCAGGTTGCTCATTGTGTATGGGGAATCAGGCGCGGGTAGCGGATGGGGCAACGGTGGTTTCTACTTCCACCCGTAACTTCCCGAACCGTTTGGGCACCGGGGCGAATGTGTATCTGGCATCGGCTGAGCTGGCAGCGATTGCATCTCTGCTTGGGCGTTTGCCGACTCCTGATGAATATCAGACTTACATGGCTCAGGTTGATAAAACCGCAGATGATACTTATCGTTACCTGAATTTCGATCAGTTGAGCCAATATACTGAGAAAGCTGACGGTGTGATCTTCCAAACCGCCGTATAACCCGTTATATTTCAGCACTACGGGNCCCCCCCCCCCCCCCCCCCCCCCCCCCCCCCCCCCCCCCGTTTCTATTTTAAAAACCGTGTCGTATTGAAATTTTGCTGCTATTTGCCAGCTTGCACCAAGTGAGGCCGCTAAATACAGTTACAATAATTATAAGAGCATCAGAGGGCGTGCTATGGACTATGAATTCATGCGTGACTTAACCGGGCAAGTGCTGGTCAGATTCTCCATGGGGCATGAAGTGATCGGCCATTGGCTCAATGAAGAAATTAAAGGCGATTTGGCGAAACTGGATCTAATTGAAGCCGCGGCAGCCGAAGTCAAAGGCAGTGAGCGTCAGTGGCAATTGGACGGCCATGAGTACACCCTATGGCTGGATGGCGAAGAAGTGATGGTGCGCGCCAATCAATTAGATATTGAAGGCGATGAGATGGAAGAAGGCATGAATTACTATGATGAAGAAAGCCTCTGCCTGTGCGGCCTGGAAGACTTTCTTTTGGTATTGAAAGGCTATCGCGCTTTCATCATTACTAAATAGCGGTGCGGCTGGCAGACCAGCAGAGTAATGAACCGGCAACCACCATTGCAACCCCGGGCCAGAAAGCGGCCGACGGCAGAGTATTGAGCCACAAACTGGCAATCAGTATCGATAATAATGGTGTGAAGTAAGAAAGGGCAGCGACCAGCGTGGCGTTGCCTTTTTTCATGGCAATATCCCAGCACAGATAAGCCAGCGCGGTATTGGCGCCCATCAGTAACAACTCAAAGGTGGCGCGTGGGGTAAAATGCAACTTACCGGGAGTTAATGCAAAGAACATCAGCCATAAACACAGGGCGCAGGCAAGCAAAAACAGCGGTAACGCCCCCGGCCCTCGGCTGTATATTCGCACCAGATTGGAATAGCCCGCCCAGGTAAAGGCGGCGATCAATGCCAGGCTGTATGCCAGCGGGTTACTACTGACATTGGTGCTGAGCACCTTGATATCCAGTCCATCCCCGCCGCTCACTACCCAGATAACGCCGAACAGGGCAAGTGCCGCCCCCGGCCATAACCACCATCGGGCGCGTAATTTAACTAACGGAACGGCTAACAGCAGAGTCAAACTTGGCCAGAGGTAATTGATTAGGCCAATCTCAAGTGTTTGCTGACGATCATTAGCCATGCCGATGGCCAAAGCAAATGCCACCATATACACCACGAATAATGCACCACAGCCATACAGATAAGCCGGATGTTGCCCGCGTACGGTCGGCTTGCCTGCCACCACCCACACCAAAATCCCGCTGACAGTGTAAATCGCCGCTCCGGCCCCAAATGGCCCCAAGGTTTCAGCCAGCCCACGGGTTAGGGCGACACTCATACTCCAAAGTAAAATCGCGACAATACCATACAGCGTGGGGAGGCGGTTCATTAGCGGTGCATCTTCCTTGCGCAATGTCAGACGGACAAAATAGGATCTTCTTATACATTGCCAGTCAGGGCGATGGGAATAGCTGAAGATCAATTATTGGCGAATTTTATTATTAACACTGAGATGTTTTAGTTAATGCTGACCGACACTTTTTGGTGAGTGGATAAGAATTTTTAACCTAATAACCCATTGGTTAGGAAATAAAATCAGCCAAACTACGATAATAATCCCCCACCGAATTGGTTAAACTCTGAGCTGTTGCTGATTTGCGACCTTGATAAAAGGAATCAAAGATAATTGGCAGAGGCCATGCTTCTGCCACTCACTTAGCGCTCACACCAGGATGGTGATGTTATGGCAGAACCCAATAATCCCCGGATGCGTATAGCCAGTTGGCTCCTGATTTATCTTACCGCCGTACAACCCCTTCATCCGGCCATTGCCGCCGGTATTCAGCCTGATAACGCGCGGACTAAAGTCCAAACTCGCGGTCAAATTCCGGTGGTTGATATTGCTGCCCCAAATGCCGCCGGAGTGTCTCATAATCACTATCGTGATTTTAATGTCACTTCTGCGGGGGCGGTACTGAATAACGCCACCACGGCGGGGAACTCAGCGCTGGCGAGGCATTTGGCCGCCAACCCGCATTTAACCGGCAACAGTGCACAACTGATTATCAATGAGGTCACCGGTGGTCAGCCCTCATCAATGGGCGGTATGCTGGAAGTTTTTGGTGGCAAAGCCAATGTTATTGTCGCCAATCCCAATGGTTTGAACTGTAATGGTTGCCGCTTTAGCAATATGGGCGCTATCGCCTTGACTACCGGCACTCCGCTGTTGAACTCGCGGGGTGAACTGGACAAGCTAAATGTGGTGGGCGGAGCCATCAGTGTAGGTAATAAAGGCTTTAATGCCCTTGATCAGAATGATGCTGCATTGATTAGCCGCACGCTGAAGCTTGATGGTGAAATCCGCGCCAATCAGCTTGATATCATACTGGGGCCCAATCAGGTCGATTATCAGAATGGCCATATTCAACCTTTGCCAGCGGTAGGAGCCGCACTGGCACTGGCGGTAGACTCCAGTGCATTGGGTGGGATGTATGCCAACCGTATTCGGCTGGTATCAACAGAAAAAGAAGTGGGTACCAAACTTAAAAATATCGTCAGTCATCAGGGTGATATCAGGATCGATACTGCCGGTTATCTGTCGGTAGGTAAGTTGAAGGATGCGGATAATGCCATCTCTGGCAATATTACAGCGAAAAAAGATCTCAATATTAGTGCACCCCAAATATATGTGTTCCCCGGCAGTAAAGTGAACAGCGGCCAGGATATCACGCTGGTTAATAAGGCGCTTTACAATGCTGGGCAAGTGAGTGCCGGACGCGATATGCGCCTCTTCAGTGATCACCTGGTTAATTTAGGCCAACAGGCAGAGCTTTCTGCTCATAATCAGATGTGGATACAAAAAGATGCCGCAGGGAATAAAAATACACAGGTAGAAAATAAATCTGGCATCATTAAAACTCGACGTGGTGATTTAATTATCCGTACCGATAAACTGGATAATACTCGGCTTAAATTCAACACCGAATGGTTAGAGTTAGCACCAAACTCTAGCCTTATTAATATTTATGCCTATGATAAAAATTATAAATATCATAAAAAAACAGCCGAACTCACACAAGAAATATACGCCGATGGCTTCCCTGAAACATGGTTTGACATAGCCGACTTTAGGGTTATTCATGAGCGTGCACACTGGCATTTATATAAAGTTAACACCGAGAGAAGTCTGTATCAGATAGCGGGTGAAACCCCTATAGCAAAAATATACACCGGGGGTAATCTGTATATTAACGCCAGCCAATTCAATAATAAAATTAGTGGCATTGGGGCTGAGAAAGATATTTTTCTCACCGGAAATGATTTTTTAAATAGCAGTTCAAGTAATTGGATAAAGGATGACTTTGTTGATTATGAGGTGCAGGGTGGCATGCGTCCTCGAAATCATGCCATGCAAACCGATTGGTATACCTATTGGACTGAAGCTGAAAACCACCTTGGTATCATCGTTGCGGGTGGCAATGTGGTGCTTGATTTTAATAACAGCATTCATTTACAAACGCTATTGCCGGAAACCCCACGCAAGTGGGGGGATAGCGTCCTACTAAAAGAAAAGACCTTGCCCGCGGTACTGGGAAATAATATCGTGCTGCACGCTAAGACCATCACCAATAATGATCTGATACAAGCCAGCGGTGACATTACGTTGATTGCAGATGATACAATTTATTTAAATAACAGTGCCCTGCGTGGCAGGGATATATCCCTTACTGCGCTAAATGATATTAACTCGCTGCTCGGTGAAATTACCGGTCAGGATATTATGTTGCTGAGCCGTCAGGGTGATATTCAATTCTGGCAGGATGACTCCCACAATTATTATCTTCAACCTGATCGAGATAAAATAATTAATCAGATAGATGCCGATGGGGATTTTAGCGCGATTGCCGGTAAAAATATTAACCTGACAGATACTTTACTGCATCCGGCCAATAATATTACGATGTCGGCAAATAAAGATATTAACATCATAAACAGTGAAAAACTGCTATATGCTGTTAATAGCGCTAGATTTCTTACGCGAGAAGAGAATATACAGTATCTTAATAAATTATTTTATTTGCCAGGGAAGATAAAAAGTCACCAAGATATAACCTTTAATGCCGGTAATAATCTGACATTACGGGGTATTGCATTGGACGCGAGGCAGGATATTAACTTACATGCCGCCCACGATATTGATCTGACATCGCGTGATATCTTATCTAAGCCTGATGGGCCACTAAAAGAGGACTTTTTCCATCCAGAGGATGATTACTATGTATTCTTCCCTGCCTCACGCACCCCTGAACTGAGTACTCAGATAAATGCTAAAGGAAATCTATTAATCAATAGCGGCCGCGATATTCTGGCCGGTGCCACGAATATGGCTGCTGGCGATAATATCGCCTTATTGGCAGGCCGAAATACCCAACTGGCGGCACGACTCTATACGGACGAAGGCCCGCGGCAGGATCAGCATGTGGTCACGCGTTTGCAGGCGGGGAAAGCGCTTAATGTGGTGGCAAGCGATCAACTGCTTACCTATGGCGCGGAACTCTCCTCCGGCGGCAATATGACACTAACCTCCGGCGGCAATATGCGCTTTGAATCGCTACTGAATGAACAGCATCAGGGCGGGGGTGAAAATTTCAGCTATAACAAGCTCCAGCAACCGACTCAACTTAAAAGTGGCGGCATCCTCACACTGATTTCAAACGGCAGCATTCTGTTTCAGGCCACCCAGTTGGTCGCTAAAAAAGTGATGGATGTAGCCGCCGAAGGCGGTTATTTATTCGCCCAGGCGATGGAAGAAACCAGCCACGCGGAACAACGTTGGGATACCCGCAAGTGGTGGGGGAGGAAGAAACACCACCATAATGTCCAGCATACTGCCACCAATAAAGTCACGGAATTCACCGCCGAGGGTGACATTAACCTGCTAAGCCGCGATGACAGCACCTATCAGGCCAGCAAAATTGCCGCAGGCCAGAATGCCAAACTGACCAGTACCCACGGCAAAGTGATATTCGCAGCGGTCAAAAACAGCTCTTTCGCGCAAAAAACCACGCTAGCGAAAGGGTTCTACATCAAACATAGCGACAAGGGGTATCTGAAAGAGAAGTGGGCGCTGCCAACCATCCAAACTGGCGGCGAATTAACTGTTGCTGCTGCACAGGGCATCAGTGCCAATATAAAAGTAAAAAATAGCGAGTCATTACGCAATGCTATTACTGTGCTGGGCAATACGCCGGGTAACGAATGGCTTAACGATCTGAATCTGCGCGATGATGTGCAATGGCAAAAAGTGATGGATGCCTATAGCCGCTGGGATCATAGCGATGAGCAATTGAACCCAGTGGTGGCGGTAGTGATAGCTATTGCGGTGGCCACCGCCACTGCGGGATCGGGGTTGGTGGCAACCACGAATGCTGCTGCCGGTGGCGGGGTAGCAGGCGGTGCGGTATCTGCCGGAATGTCTACGCTGGCATCGCAGGCGGCGGTATCTTTGATGAATAATCAGGGAGATATATCCAAAACCTTCAAAGAGCTGGGCAGTAAAGAGTCGGTAAAGTCATTGGTCACTTCAATGGCAGTAGGCGGGGCTTTATCTGGGTTTGATGCTGCGATGGGGTGGGATAAAGCCGCTGACGGTGCCAGTGCCGCCAAATTACCACGGCTGAGTAACGGTGACTGGAGCAAGGTGGCCCAGCGGGTCGCCGGTCAGTCGATGATCAGTTCCAGTCTGAATACCGGCATTAACGGCGGTAGTTTTAAAGAGAATCTGACCACGGCATTATTTGCCAATATTGGCGGTCAGTTACATGCCGAAGGGGCGCATTTAATTGGCAATAACGGCAGTGTATTGGGAGTGCAGGGCAAAGCGCTCAGCCATGCACTGGTGGCTGGCGTTGCGGCTGAAATCGGCGGTGGCAATGCTAAAGGCGCTGCTGCGGGCGCACTGGCTGCCGAGCTTGCCGGTGTGGTGATGGGGGATAACTTTATCGGCCCGCAGCAGTGGCAGGAAAAATCTGAACGTCAGGCCCAGTTCGTCCGGTTCTTGGGTGGCGTGACCGGTGCGGTATTTACCGGAAAAGCGGAAGGGGCTTACAGCGGTGCTAATGCCGCTGAAATGGCATTCCGTTATAACTACCTCAGCCACCATCAACAAAAGCTGATGGATGCTGAGATGAACGCCGCCGAGACGCTGGTGGATAAAGGCAACGTTTTTATTCGTTGGGGGCTGACCAGTACCACACAAGAGGGCGCTTTTGCCGCCGGTATTGTCGCCGGTGTGCCGGAGGGACTATACGATAGCGCAGTTGAATTACTGGGTGTTCTGAAAGAGCCTAAGCAAATCTTTATGGCACTGAAAGAGCTGGTTAACAGCGATGATGTGTTGGGTCAGGTGGGACAAAGTATTAAGCGAGACTGGCTATCACGAATTGACCGAATGGAGGAACACTATCAGAAAGCCGGTAACCTTAGTGCCTATAATTCAGGGGTTGAAGGGGGTAAACTGCTGTTTGAGTTCGGTGGTTATGCAGCGGGTGCAGGCGGGGTAATGAAAGGCGGTGCGCGCCTTGCCAGTAAGCAGATTGAGAAGTTTAGGGTGCCAAGCGTTGCGACTGTAAACCAATCAGCAACTGGCATTAAATGGGGGCAAGGTATTAATCAGCAAGGTATGCCGTGGGAAAATTACGTGGGAACACAACTGCCGCAAAATTCACGGTTACCGGTAAACTTTAAAACCTTTGACTACTATAACCGCATCTCCCGAACCGCCATCAGCGTAAAAACCTTAGATACCACTACCGCCGCCAGAGTGGCGAACCCAAGGCAAATCTACAGTTCACTGAAAGGGAATATAGATGTGGTAGCGAGTTTTAAAACATATGAGCTTTCTGGTCGGAGGCTGAATTCAGCGATGATTACTAGTAGAGAAGTCCAATTGGCCTTACCCATTAATACAACCAAAACACAGTGGGCGGAGATAAATCGGGTAATTGAGTATGGGAAAAGTCAAGGTGTGAACGTAATAGTAACGCAGGTGAAATAATGAAATTTAACCAAAAACAAGATTATTGTGCTAGTTGCTATTGCAACAATGAATTTTTCAGTGTTGATACATACTCTGGGCTTGGCATGGTAGGCAGAGATCCACTTTTTCCTCCCCATCAACTACCACCAGATGCAGATGATCAAACTATTGGTGAAGCAGTGCTACTGGCGTTATCAAATAGCCGGACATTATCACTTGAAGAGTCCGCTGATTTTTTTGATCTTGAAAAAGGCCAAGAGCAATATGCCGCCTGGATAGCGATGCTAATGCAGAAATATGGCTATAAAACCAAACGAGCATTATTTAAGGACATGAAAAACTGTTCTATTCACTGTATCAATGGCGTTATTACGATCTCACCCACGCGCCATGAAAAACTGGAGGCGTGGGGTGGTAGAGGGATAAAGGAATCGGATGATGTTGTTATCTCAGTGAATAGTACACCCGCAGAAATCGGTGCCGCATTGCGCTTAGCCCTTAGTCGCTGTAAAGGCTGATATTAAATGTTCTGGCATGTATATCAGGGAAGTGAACGCCTTACTTGCTCAACTGCCTTAAAAATAGCTCCCGGTTTAAACCGGGATTTCTACTTTCAATAAAGTATTTATTTTTAGATTACCTGTTTGATTTGTTTATAAACGCAGGGAAAAGCGCAAGGGGCATACAGTGGTGCTAATGCCGCTGAAATGGCATTCCGTTATAACTACCTCAGCCACCATCAACAAAAGCTGATGGATGCTGAGATGAACGCCGCCGAGACGCTGGTGGATAACCGGCATTAAATGGGGGCAAGGTATTAATCAGCAAGGTATGCCGTGGGAAAATTATGTGGGAACACAGCTTCTGGCAGATACACGATTACCCAAGAATTTTAAAACATTTGATTACTATAATCCTATTAGCCGAACCGCCATCAGCGTAAAAACTCTGGATACCACCACTGCCGCCAGAGTGGCGAACCCAAGGCAAATCTACAGTTCACTGAAAGGGAATATAGATGTGGTAGCGAGTTTTAAAACATATGAGCTTTCTGGTCGGAGGCTGAATTCAGCGATGATTACTAGTAGAGAAGTCCAATTGGCCGTACCCATTAATACAACCAAAGCACAATGGACGGAGATAAATCGGGCAATCGAGTATGGAAAAAATCACGGCGTAAAAGTCGCAGTAACACAGGTGAAATAATGAAATTTAACCAAGGGCAAGATTATTGTGCTAGTTGTTTTTGCAACAATAAGTTTTTGAATATTAATACAGACTCTGGACTTGGGTTGATGAGGAGAGATCCACTTTTTCCTCCCCATCTATTACCACCAGATGCTGATGATAAAAGTATTGGTGAAACTGTCCTTATTGCATTATCCAACAGCCGGACATTATCGCTTGAGGAATCAGCTGATTTTTTTGATCTTGAAAAAGGCCAAGAGCAATATGCCGCCTGGATAGCGATGCTAATGCAGAAATATGGCTATAAAACCAAACGGGCCTTATTTAAGGGTATGAAAAACTGTTCTATTCACTGTATCAATGGCGTTATTACGATCTTACCTACCCGCCATGAGAAACTGGAGGCTTGGAGTGGAACGGGGCGAGGTGAGAGTGATAAGGTGATTCTATCCGTCAATAGCTCACCCGCAGAAATCGGTGCCGCATTGCGATTAGCCCTTAGCCGATGTAAAGGCTGATATACCCCTTACTCATCCAACGACCTTAATCAAAAACCCCGGTAAAAAACCGGGATTTTAAGCCTAATATTACCCACACTAGGTCACATTTCTGGCAGGTTACGGCCATAGTAGATTTCCTGCATTTCTTTGTATAACAGGCGGGTAATACGTTCTCGTTCTGCTGTACTCAGCTCTTCTGGCTTGGCGTTAAACAGATAGTGCTTCAAATCGAAATCTTTCAGCATCATCTTAGTATGGAAGATGTTTTCCTGATAAACATTCACATCCATCATGTGATACAGCGACTTCATATCATCAGACATAAAATTCTGAATCGAGTTGATTTTATGATCGATAAAATGTTTTACCCCATTGATATCACGGGTAAAGCCGCGCACCCGGTAATCCATGGTGACGATGTCAGATTCCAATTGATGGATAAGGTAATTCAGTGCTTTTAGCGGTGAAATTACGCCACAGGTAGAGACTTCGATATCGGCACGGAAAGTACATAACCCCGCTTCAGGGTGGCTTTCCGGATAGGTATGGACGCAGATATGGCTCTTGTCCAAATGGGCAACCACCGTACTCGGCAGGGGGCCTGGGTGCTCGGAGGTATCAACATCGCGCGGGTCGACAGGTTCTTCGCTGACCAAAATGGTCACACTGGCACCCTGAGGATCGTAATCCTGACGCGCGATATTTAGAATATTTGCACCAATGATCGAGCAAGTCTCGGTCAAAATCTCGGTCAGGCGATTGGCGTTGTACTGGTCGTCAATGTAGGCGATATAGCCATCGCGGTCGTCTGCGGTCTTGGCATAACAAATATCGTAAATACAAAAACTCAGGCTCTTAGTTAGGTTGTTGAAGCCATGCAACTTAAGCTTGGACAATTTAGTTCACCTCCTTACGGATTATCAACATTTGGCCGTTAAGGCATCCAGCAGATACTGCGGCAAGGCAAAGCTGCCGATATGAATGGCTGGGTTGTAATAGCGACAGGTCAGGCCCGCTGCGGCAAAACGGTGTTGCAGCGTGGACAGGTCCAATTGACGCAGCGATGGGTTCTGCGTCGCCCAAGCAAAGGTCATAATGCCGCCGTAATAGGTCGGAATGGCGGCCTGATAAAAGCTGGCATCGCTGAAATAGTGGCTAAGCTTATTATGGCTGTCGACGGCTTCATCTTGTTGCAGGAAGCAGACGCCGTTTTGCGCCACAAAAATGCCGCCTTCGTTTAGGCTACGGGCGCACCCTTCATAGAACGCAGAGGTAAACAGGCTTTTACCAGGGCCGATAGGGTCGGTACAGTCAGAGATGATGACATCGAATTTTTCTGTGGTTTGATTAACGAAATTGACACCATCATCGATAACTAATTTGAAACGAGGATCGTCATAGGCCCCATTACTGTGCTTAGGCAGATACTGACGGCAGAACTGCACCACGCCGGCGTCAATTTCCACCATGGTAATCTGTTCTATATTTTTATGGCGGCTGACTTCACGTAGCATCGCGCCGTCACCACCACCAATGATCAGCACCTTCTTCGCCTGACCATGGGCCAGCAAAGGAACATGGGTCATCATTTCGTGATAGATGAACTCATCACGCTCGGTGGTCTGTACCACGCCATCCAATGCCATTACGCGGCCCAGCACCGGGTTTTCAAAAATGATCAGATCCTGATGCTCGGTTTTCTCGCGGTACAGTAGCTTTTCTACTGAAAAGTACTGGCCGAAGTTGGCATGTAATGTTTCATACCATAGTTCTTTCTGTGACATGTTCGGGGCTTCTCCTTCGCAGTAACAGCCATGAAAAATGGGGGGAAACATCATAGCCAACTCTGCCTGAGCTTGCACGGCAGAATTTCAGGCAGAAGGGGTAAAGGCTGGATCGTTAGTTAGCGTATGCCAATAAACTTAAAGAGTCACGCGCCAGAGATTTACATTTGATCGGAACTGGAATGGCAATGCCACGCAGATCGCGATAGCTCTCTTCACCCAATGCTTTCATATTGAAGCTATTGTAATTGCGCAGATCCCAACGATTCTGTTGAGCAAAATAGACGATTGCCCGTTTGATTTCGTTATTAGGTAATTCGTTATAGCCGCAATCATTTTTCAGATAGATAAAAACGGCAGTAAGATCAGCAAGATCTTCAGCTTCAGATTCACTTAATGCAGAACTGGCAGATGAGAATCCGCACAGAGTAAGCAGCAGCATAACTAACGTTGTTCTTTTCATGGCGGAAACAGGCTTATTCATTGTTAGCAGACGTTATCACACTGTGATGGCCCAGAGTAAATTTTATTATACTCTTCTATCTGTAACGCCAGTGACTGGGGAATATGTGGAGATTGATTCACAGACTGAATGATTATTTCTTGACCCTCCCGTAAGGGGAGGGTTTAAGCTCAGCTATGCTACTGTTTTGTGCCGAGCTGGCACTCACCCACCATCCTGAATGGAGACGACCATGCATCGCCGTGATTTCATCAAGCTAACGGCCGCTCTTGGAGCCGCCACTTCACTGCCTTTATGGAGCCGTGCGGCCTTGGCCGCAGATTTTTTACCTTTACCTATCCCACCACTGCTCGAACCGGATGCCAGCGGTCATATTAATCTGAATATTCAGACCGGCACTGTGGCGTGGCAGCCTTCTGCGGCGACCCAAACCTGGGGCTATAATGGCAATCTGCTTGGGCCAGCCATTCGTTTGCAACGTGGTAAACCGGTAACTATTGATGTAACCAATTCCCTGGCGGAAGCCACCACCGTACATTGGCACGGTTTGGAAATCCCCGGCGAAGTCGATGGCGGCCCACAGGCGTTGATTCAGCCAGCTGCAAAACGTCAGGTCACATTTACCGTCGATCAACCTGCTGCCACATGCTGGTTCCATCCCCATACCCACGGTAAAACCGGCCATCAGGTCGCGATGGGGTTGGGCGGTTTGGTGCTGATCGAGGATAGCGACAGTGAAAAACTACCACTGCCAAAACAGTGGGGCGTAGATGACATCCCGGTTATTTTGCAGGATAAATTACTGGGCAAAGATGGCCAGATTGACTATCAATTGGATGTAATGACTGCCGCCGTTGGCTGGTTTGGTGATCGGATGTTCACCAATGGCGCACATTATCCGCAGCAAATTACCCCGCGTGGTTGGGTGCGGTTCCGGTTGCTTAATGGCTGTAATGCTCGCTCACTCAATTTAGCACTCAGCGATGGCCGCCCGATGTATGTTATTGCCAGTGATGGTGGGTTATTGGCCGAACCTGTTGCCGTGCGGGAATTGCCCATACTGATGGGGGAACGTTTCGAGGTGCTGGTGGATACCTCGGATGGCAAGGCGCTTGATCTGGTCACCTTACCCGTGAAACAAATGGGTATGACATTGGCTCCGTTTGATAAACCGCTGCCGGTATTACGTATTCAGCCATCACTGGCGGCGGGCAGTAAAGTGTTGCCGGACTCTCTGGTAGTGGTGCCAACGTTGGCCGATGCCACGGGGTTACAAGAGCGTTGGTTGCAACTGATGATGGATCCTAAGCTGGATATGCTGGGAATGCAGGCATTGATGAGCCGTTATGGCATGCAAGCCATGGCTGGCATGAGTATGGATCACGGTGCCATGAGTGGTGGTAATGGCAATATGGCCGGTATGGGCCACGGCAAGATGAAAGGCATGGATCATAGTGTGATGAAAGCGACCCCAGCCTTTGATTTCAGCCATGCCAATATGATTAACGGCAAAGCGTTTTCGATGACCGAACCGGCGTTTGACGCGAAACAGGGCCAGTACGAGAAGTGGACCATTTCCGGTGAGGGCGACATGATGTTGCATCCTTTCCATGTCCACGGCACGCAGTTCCGTATTTTGACTGAAAACGGCCGACCACCGGCAGAGCACCGCCGTGGTTGGAAAGATACCGTGCGGGTGGAAGGCGCGCGCAGTGAAATATTAGTGCGCTTTAATCATCTCGCACCGGCCAGTATGCCGTATATGGCTCATTGCCACCTGCTGGAACATGAAGATACCGGCATGATGCTCGGTTTTACCGTCGGCGCTTGATGGTTAGGAAGTTGGATCCATTGATTGCTCTTAAGTCAGAGACAAAATAGTGCGGTTCGTCCGTTGATTTCATCAACTATGGCAGTATATGGTTTACAATTGAGTGAAACGACAGCGCTTTTGATACCCAATCCAAATTTTAGACAGATCT
>NZ_CQAZ01000019.1:0-23176 GCF_001152565.1 Yersinia pekkanenii
ACTGCCAATGTAGGCGGCAGTCCATTTAACGTCACCCCGGTCACCGTCATCCTGAGCTTGGACCTAAGCCACACCAATTCCTTTATTATGGCAAACCCGCCCGTTATCGAGGCCAATGGCAGCGATACCTCGCAGATAATGTTATACCTGAGGGACAGCAACAATAACCCGGTCACCGGCCAGAACGTAACCTTTGACTCCACGCTCGGCACCGTGGGAGCGGAGGGGGATAACGGTAATATATATTTCGCTACCCTGACCGCCGGTACTGTCGCCGGTACCGCCACCATTACTGCCAATGTAGACGGCAGTCCATTTAACATCACCCCGGCCACCGTCATTCTCAACGGCGACAGCGGCGACCTGAGCACCGCCCACTCTACTCTGTTGGCAGCCCCACTCAATATCGAGGCCAATGGCAGTGACACCTCGGAGCTCACTCTCACCCTGAGGGATGGCAACAATAACCCGGTCACCGGTCAGACTGTAACCTTTGATACCTCGCTGGGCAGCGTGGGAACCCCCACTGAGAGTGGCAACGGCGTCTATACCGCCTCTCTGACCGCCGGTACTGTCTCCGGTGCGGCTACCATCACCGTCAATGTAGGCCGCAGTCCATTTAACATCCCCCCGGTCACCGTGACCTTATCTCCTGGTGTGATAGATATAATGAACTCGGTATTAACTGTGAGCACCGACAGTATTAATGCTGATGATCGCACTGGTGCTCTTATTACGTTTCTAGCCCGAGATGCACACAATAATAGTATTCCCGCTCTAGGTATCACGTTTACGACTGATCTGGTGGACAGTCAGATAACGAATATGAGTCATTCAGATGCTGGTTATACGGCGAATATTGATGGTACTAAAGTTGGCGTTGCGAATATTTCGGTACAGTCATCAGGTACAGAAATTGCGGGGCTCACCGAGACGGTAACAATAACGCCAGGGGCCTGGAACCAAGCACAGGAGCCACCTGTCGTGGCAATCACACAACCGATTGGTGAATGTTTCCAGATACCTAGTGGTATTTTTCAACGAAAAATTGTCCTCTTGGACTCGACGATAATATACGACAACTATGGCAACGAGACGACAGGGAATATTACTATGACTATGTTTGCTGGTAATGCGCTTACAACAAATTCTTCAACGATAACATTCTCTGCTTTACCTAACCACATAATGAACACCGGTATAACTAACAGGATTGTTCTTCATAATGATAATTTCAGTACTGAAGCGCTATGTAATGCTAATGGTGTTACACAGACAAATGTAACTCTTAATATAGTCAACCTTAGAGATAGCTTTGGCACATATCCTATAGGGTTAACCCTTATGTTAGGAACGGGATCATAATAAGGGGTTCTGTCACAATTGAACTGCCCCTAAAAAGTTGGATACCAACTAATTAAGGTGCATGGAAAGGGCCTGAGTTCTGTACGCTACCGGACTCAGGTCTTTTCGTTTTTGTTTGATCTAATAGTAATTGCCGTATTGCATCTATGCCTTAGTTGGTTCATCTCTCTTACATGGCAGCTTGGTAACTAAGTATTTTTAGTTTTGTTTTTAGCTTGATATGGGTAAGTTTACTGTCTCACGGACTTTATGCGAGGTATTAACATGAGATTACTCCCGACAATCCTACTTATTTCAACTCCAGCGCTGTCTATTTCTCATTCGATAGATGTGCCAGTACCTGCAATAGCGAAAGTATCGGAAGCTGCCTGTATTCGCAGTTATTCGGTGAAGGAACATATTGCATGTATAAAACTGGTGGACTCATCGATACTTAAAGCATATTGGGTTGGAAAGATGAGCAAATTTTGCAAGTCAAAACTCAATAAGCCTGCTGAAAAAAATAAGCAATGCAACAACATACTCATGCTTGCCGATGCATTAGATGATATTGGTAGCCGGTATCTTGAAGAGTAAATGCTGTTTCCTACGAAAATTAAGCCCCGAATTTGGGGGCTTCTGCCAGACGTTATCTTTGCTGTATTAAAACCTCATTGATAAGCCCGCAGTCACTAGAGAGACCGGCCATCAAATCACCCACATCATTGCAAACATAGTTTGCGGGAAAAATGCGTGGAACTAAAACCGTTATGCTTACACTGATTCGTCAGTCGGCTGGAAATTCGTTATCATCTGCTCCCACTCCCCATCC
The DNA here is from genome assembly GCF_001152565.1 of Yersinia pekkanenii. Classification (GTDB taxonomy): domain Bacteria; phylum Pseudomonadota; class Gammaproteobacteria; order Enterobacterales; family Enterobacteriaceae; genus Yersinia; species Yersinia pekkanenii. The sequence continues at coordinate 2,177 of NZ_CQAZ01000019.1, forward strand.
GGGTAACCTGATGCCTACGATTATCGATACCTTTATTGCCCCGCCGTGCCATGACAAGATAGAGACTCTCTATCAGGATGATCACCTGGTGCTTATCAATAAACCCGCTGGGCTGCTCAGCCTCTCGGGGAAAAATCCGCAAAATCTCGATTCGGTGCATCATCGGCTGGTACAAATATTCCCCGGCTGCACCCTGGTCCACCGTCTTGATTTCGGGACTTCCGGGCTGATGGTGATTGCCCGCAATAAGACGATAAATGCCGCCCTGTGCCAACAGTTCAGCCAGCGCACAGTGACCAAAGTGTACAGCGCACTGCTTTGCGGGCATCTGGACGACAACGAAGGGGTGATAGACGCAGCGATTGCCAAAGACCCGGCGCTGTTCCCGCTGATGTCGATTTGCGCAATCCACGGCAAGCCCGCTCGCTCCTGCTATCAGGTCGTTGAGCGTTTTTATCATGCGCTGGAAGACGGGACGCGACTACCATTGACGCGGGTACAGCTAACCCCAAAGACCGGGCGCACCCATCAACTACGCATTCACTGCCAGCAGTTGGGTCACCCTATTTGGGGCTGCGATCTGTATGGCGGTCACCTACTGCCAGGCACCGAACGGACGCCGCGGTTGATGCTGCACGCCAGTGAGTTGCATTTTGTTCATCCCATTAGCGAAGAGTGGATCAAAGCCCGTAATACTTGCCCGTTCTGAAAGCGAAAGTATCTATAGCAATGCCGCTGTGAAGACGCCCTGAGGGGCTTTTCATACATAGCATCTGCAATACGTTAATTACCACATCAAATCATCGGGCACTTTAAAATCGGCATACGGATCTTCTCCGTCTTGCTCTTCCTGACTAAGCGCACTATTTAATACAATACTGTTCGCATCTCGCTGCGCAATTTTATCGGCTACGCTCGCGGGGATAATAGCGTATTCACTCTCGCCACTGTTATCAACCACCAAACGAGCAATGGCGAGACGACCACTAATTAGCTGAGCTTGAGTAAGCTTATCCACAACTATTTTTTTAATTAAATTATTATCTGTGAAGTTAAAACCAATATCGCCTTTTGAAAGGTTGATTCTGTTCATTTCAATGAGCTGCTTCACCTGAGCTTTATATTCTTTAGATAAAGTAGCTTGTTTTTGCTGTTCGCTTAACTGTTTATCACGCTCGAATTGTGTTTTTTTATTTTCTTCCACCGCCTCTCTTGCCTCACGAGTCTGAACTCGGGATTTTTTAGCCGTTCTTTGGACTTTGGCCATTTTTTTGCTGGTCACTAATCCAGCTTTTAGCATCTGTTCTTGTAAGGTGAGTTTTGTCATCTTCGTTTTAAACCAGTTGAATAATTTGTGGGATTATACCTGTAATTTTTGAGGCTGTACCCGGTTACAGAACCTGAGCACCGTGTGGCTTGAGTTTGTAGGGGTCTATCAGAGGCTGGCGTGACCTGCTCTCGGGGTTAAACACAATACTCAGTTAATAATATCCGCTTCTGGCACGGAGTAGCCAGTCAGCAATGACTTTATTTTCTTCACTCAGCCTAGCCTGGTAACAATAGCGACTTTCGCGGGCGGTAACTAACTGACAGGTAAAACGAACACTGATATTGCAACATCTGGCTGCTTCCTGCACCATCCGCTTTCGATGCGCTGGCTTCAGCACTTTTTTGCCATGGCTTCCAGGGGGTGACCAGACGTTATCTTTGCGGTATTACCGTTAAAACCTCATTGATAAACCCGCAGTAAAGAGAGACCGGCCATCAAATCATCTGTTAATTAAGTTTACTCCCCCGTCAACTGTCAGCACCGCCGCCTTGGGTTTTTGACGCTCGTTCAACTGCCGTTATTTTTTTCCCCGTTCTTGCAACTTCATCCACATCATTGCAAACACAGTTTGCGGGAAACTTCCAATTTTTACCTATGTCAGTTTGCGGGCCGCTGGGCTAGTATATCGGCTGGAAAAAAACTTGATGAACGGTAACAACCAAATGACCTTTATCACGGCTGTTGTATCGTAATAACTCGCTGGACTCCTGTATTAACCGTAAAATTATGTGATATCTAACGATAATAATAAAAATCATAATTAACTTTAAATTCAATGGAATAGAAACATAATCACATGAATAATACTGATAAACTCGATTCCCACACCCCAATGATGCAGCAGTATCTAAAAACATAACATAAAACACTGATTTATAAATAATTTAAATGAAAACCATTAACGTCAGTCTACTGATGAGCTACACTTTGAGAGTGAATAAGCAATAGATTCATCTGTTGATAACAATCCTTTTATCCATTACGTTCAGAATGTAGATAGAATGGTTAGTTGGTCATTCATATGCAGGCTCCAACATAAAAGGCTGAGAATAGGTGGGTGGGAGAGAAAATAAAACTCTGCATTATAATCCAATCAATTATAATGCAATAAGAAGATAGAAAGTATAAAAGACATTCTAAAATGCCTTCTATGCTTAGTTCTGTAAAACTTAACTGCACAGAGTGCAGGATACATTATTGTTACTACTTAACTGCACAGAGTGCAGGATACATTACTGCTACTGCACAAAGTGCAAGATATTATCCCTTCATGATTACCATTCAATAATGAAAATTTAAATGAACACACATTCAGCGATACACAAGATTTAATACATTATTTAAATTATGTCAAATAAATTTAATGAAATAAATGATAACGGCAAAAGAAAACGTACGATAAAATAGTAAAAGGCAATATCTAAAAGTTATTTTTAAAATAAAAAAATGATTACACCCATATAAAATATGAATCATTCAGTTAAAATTAAACACCACGGAAGAGCGATATCAGCCCAACAATCTGAATATGAAGAAGCAAAGCTGCAACTTTCCTGTGACTCGAATTGATAGTTAATGAAACCAAGCATACCAAGGACTCAACTCGCTCCGATTCCCATCCACTGTATCCTTGAGGTATGATGGTGTATACATAGGGTTGATGCGTCATGTCGTTTGAAGATGTTAACTTACAAAAGATATAGGTAGCAATTAACAGCATGATTTTTAAGGGATAAACTCATTAATGAAGGTCATTGATTTTTTCTGCGGTTGTGGTGGGGCCAGTAAAGGTTTTGAGCTGGCGGGCTTTGATGTAGCCCTCGGAATCGACTTGGACAAAAGCGCGGCTGAAAGTTACAAAACTAACTTCCCCAACACTGCATTTATCCAAGATGATATCCTCAATATCAAAGCAAAACATATCGCGGAAAAGGTGCCAAGCTGGAAGGATTCCGATCTTATTTTTTGTGCCTGTGCTCCATGTCAGCCCTTCTCTTCACAAAACAAAAATCGTCACAGCGGTGACAAACGCAGATCATTGTTAAGTGAGACAAAAAGGTTTATCCGTGCATTTCGTCCTGCATACATTTTCATCGAAAATGTTCCAGGAATGCAAAGTGTTAAACTATCAGAAAATGGCCCGTTTGCCGATTTTTTACACTTCATTGAACGCTTTGATTACCAGTATGAATATCGAGCAATATCAAGTGAGTTCTACGGTGTTCCACAGCAGCGTAAACGATTGGTAGTTCTAGCTCGGTTAAAAGGTAAACCAGTGTTCCCTAACCATACTCACGGAGACAAGGAACACCCTTTTGCAACTGTCAGAGACTATATTAGTCAACTTCCACCTCTCCAAGCAGGTGAAACTGATCCTCGTGATCCCTTACATGCAGCGGCAGTGATTACCCAAAAAAATATTGAACGGTTGAAACACACTCCAGAAGGAGGAGACCGTCGTAACTGGCCCGAGGATTTGTGGCTTAAATGCCATAAAACTTATGACGGGCATACAGATGTATATGGAAGAATGAGTTGGGATGCTCCATGCAAAACTCTAACTACTAAATGTACGAGTATTTCTAATGGACGGTTTGGGCATCCAGACATAACACAGCATCGAGCCATTACGTTCCGCGAGGCTGCGTTGCTACAAACGTTTCCAAAAAACTTCCAATTCATTGGAAACCGAGTTTCCAAATCCAAGCAAATTGGAAATGCTGTCCCTGTATTGCTGGCACAATGCTTTGCGGAGGCTATATGGAAACAATATTACGAATAAATTAGGAGGGGTTAGTTGCGCTGACCCAACTCGACTGATGGCACAGATAAAAACGAAAGCCAGAGCGCTTGATATGCTTGGCAGACAACAAATTGCCGGCATCCCTACGGCTTTAAGTGAGCTTTTTAAAAATGCTCATGATGCTTATGCAGACAATGTTGAAGTAGACTACATCAGAAAAAAAAATCTGCTTATCCTTCGTGATGACGGTTTAGGGATGACAAAAGAGGAATTTGAAGAACGTTGGCTCACTATTGGGACTGATAGCAAACTGACCGATGAAGACAGCATTGGAATGCCAGATGTCGATTTGGCCAAAACTTCACGTCCTATTATGGGGGAAAAAGGGATTGGTCGATTGGCTATTGCGTCAATTGGTCCACAAGTATTGGTCATAACAAAGTCACGCAAAAATGCAACATATGGAAACATCGTTATAGCATTTGTAAATTGGACTTTATTCTCTCTACCCAAACTAAATCTTGAAGATATAAACATACCGATTATAGAACTTGGTAAAGATGAAGTTTTATGTAAAAAACATATTGAAACGCTTTTAAGCGATATACTGGATAATATAAAAAGCCTTGCTGGTAAAATATCGCAAAAAAAGATAGATCTTCTTGTTGAGCAAGTTTGTAAATTTGATTACGACCCAGAATATTGGGATTCAGCGCTCAATGATTTAGATCAAAGCCTTAACTTAAAACGAGAGCATTTATCTTTAAACGGTAATCACGGCGGGACGCATTTTATTATAGCCCCAGTCGAAGAAATATTGGCTGATGATATTGAAAGTTTTGCTGCGGCCAGACGAACAGACCAAGCATCCCGGTTAGAAAAATCGCTTCTTGGCTTTACCAATACAATGTATGAAAATGCACACCCACCAATTGTTGCTCGCTTTCGTGATCACACTTTATCAGGTGAATGCATCGACCGGATTAGTGAATCTGTTTTTTTCACAACAAGTGAATTCGCCATAGCTGACCATCATTTTCAAGGAACATTTAATGAATTCGGTCAATTTTCCGGCTTCCTAAAAGTCTATGGAGAAGAAAGAGAAATTGTCGTTTCTTGGCCAGATGGTGCTAACAAAGAGGTTCTTTGTGGGCCATTTGAACTTAATCTTGCTTATGTTCAGGGCGTGCAAAAAGACTCTAAAGTTCCACCGGATGTTTGGAAAGAGTTGAGAGATAAAACGGATAGAATAGGCGGATTATATATATACCGAGATGGAATACGTATATTACCATATGGTGATTCTGACGTGGATTTTCTAAGGATAGAGCAGCGTCGTTCTAAAAGTGCAAGTGACTATTTCTTCTCCTATCGCCGTATGTTTGGTGCAATAGAACTTACAAAAAATAATAATTCAGATTTAAAAGAAAAAGCCGGGCGTGAAGGTTTCATTGAAAATAAAGCCTATAAACAGCTAAAAGCCATTTTAGAAAATTTCTTCATTCAGATAGCAAGTGATTATTTTAATGATAAAGGGGATCAGTCCTCAACTTTCATTGAAAAAAGAGCCCGTCAGCAACGAGAGAATGAACTATTAAAAAAACGAGATGGATATAAAAATGCAAAGAGAAAGAAATTTTCTGAAGTTATAGCAAGTTTCTTTAAAAAATTTGACAATGGAGATTGGGATAAATCTATCCAAAGCATTGCAGATAAAGCAGATACTGCCCTAACCAATTTCGATCCTAAAAAGCAAGCAATTGATGACCTCGTTTTTAGTATCGAACAGATTAGAATTAACGAATTCGGCAGGATTATTAAGAACATTGACATTTCTAAACCCTCCGGAATTGGTCTTAATAAAGAATTGGCAGAACAATGGGATTCATATCAAGTAAAAAGCTCAGAATTGCTTAATAAAATAGAGCAGTTGAAACTAAAAATAAGCCATAAATTAGTAGAGTATGAAGATCATTATGGGGATCGAACAGGACTGCGTCGCCGTTTTAATGATTCTCTTATCCTTCAGGAAGAGAATCAACGCAAACAACTGAACGAAGCATACAATAAGGCGCAGAAAGTATTAGATGAGTTACAGCATCAATCACGGCAATTATTGAACAAGAGCAGAGAGCAAGCAAAATTACAGACAACTGATGCGTTCAAAGAATTTCACTCAACCAGCTTTCAAGGAATCACTACAGAACAACTTTTTCAGTTAAAAAATGACTTGGAAAATCGTATAGATAACTCATCGAAAGAAGTCATCCAAAGTATAAACCTTATAACTGAGCGTTTATTATCTGCGAAAGAAGGTAGTGAGCAAAATGCGACCTCCTCAACTGAGTTAATATCGATATTTGAAACAGAATATGAGCATCTGAAAGAACAAAATGAGCAAAACTTACAATTAGCCCAGCTGGGAATGGCATTAGGTGTTCTGGGGCATGAGTTCAACAACAACATTTTATCTATGCGACGAAGTCTCAATGAGATGCAACCATTTGCTGCTCGTAGTGAGCGATTCAAGACGATCTATGAAAGAGTACGCATTGGCTTTGAACACTTAGATGCTTATTTAAAAACACTTATGCCTTTAACCAGACGTATGGGTCGAAGACGCACCTTGATTACAGGAAAAGCTATTAGTGAGTTTATTACATCTGTATTTGAAGAGAGATTAGAAAAAGAAAATATAATAATAAAATTCACTTCCAGATTTTATAATCAAAGTGTCGTGACCTTCACATCTACTCTATACCCTGTCTTTATCAATATAGTTGATAATGCCATTCACTGGGTAGCACGAAGCACTGGAGAAAAAATTATCACTCTTGATGCAACCAAAAAAGGTTTTTTGATCAAGGACTCAGGTCCAGGAATTCCTACGATAGATCAGCATAATGTTTTTGAGTTTGGTTTTAGTCGACGTATCGGCGGCCAAGGCATGGGCCTATATATTGCCCAGCAAACATTAACGAGAGAGAATTTTGATATTATTTTAGAGCCTTATCAGCCAGATACCGGGGCTGTATTTAGGATCGAACCAACAAAAGAACAAGAGACAGAAACGGAGTAATATTGTGCAAACTGGTCCATTTTTTGAATCATCTAAAGACATCGTAAAGAATTTTTTAAACAGCGTAATTGCCGTTGATGATGGGTTATTTTTAGGAAAATCAAGAAGTAACCCTCGCACACAGAATCTTGCTGACACGGAGGGTGATTTAGATGGTTTTGACGCTCCAGAAAATGATACAGGGTTAGGTATATATAATGCCACTTCCCAAGTTACACACGAAAATCTACATATAATAGAAGAATCCCACCAACTTGATTACCAAAGCCTGTCACTTGCATTTGCTGAACATGGTATTAACTGTTGCGGTTTCATACCCGATGCCGAGCGTTTTGCAACAATAGATGTTGCATCTACTAAAATAATGGAAAGCTCCAGACGTGCAGATATAACTATATTAGACTGGAGTATGGATCATGATTTCAACAGTGAACCAGGGACACTCGCCAAGGCAAGTATAGAGAAAATAATAAATAATGATAAAGAACAACATGGTCGTTTACGACTCATTGTTATTTACACAGCAGAACCAAATGTAAACACTATAGCGAGAAGCATTAAAGATCACTTACATGTTCTTAGCGGTCCAGGCATAAAAGCTAAATTAGAATCAAGAAATATTACCTTTAAAAATCCCGATCTTGAATTTTGCCAAATAACTGTAATTAGAAAAGAAGAAACCATTTCTCAACTAAAAAACACTGTGATTGATTTATTCACCATGTTAACTATTGGGCTTCTATCTAACGCAACTTTATCTGCAATAGGTGAACTACGTGATAAGACACATCATATTTTACATACATTCAACAAAAATTTAGATCCAGCATACCTATCACACGTATTGGGGCTTTTATCTTCACCAGAGGTTAGAGAAAAAGCGCATGAAGTAGCTTTCGACTATGCAACGGAAATAATATCGGAAGAATTCAAATCAACTTTGCAAATAAGTCAAAAAATAAAAAACCATCTCGGATTAGAGAAACTTAAGCAATGGGCTGACCAAACAGGAAGGTTTGAACCAGACAACATGATTTGTATTAAAGTTGATAGAAATGAAGTCAGAATAACACCAGACAGAATGAAAAGATTATTGGAAGCATCGACTGAACCAGACTTAGCCACAATACTATCAGAGCCACCAGTCATTTGCACTACAGTTAATAAATTTAAAAAATCCAAAATACAGATCAATTTAACTGGAACAGATCACTTCCCACATGAACATTTAAGCTCAATTGAGTGTAAGAGAAGAGATATTATATCCTTAAAGCTCGAGGGCCATGCTCCAACTATAAAACAGGGCACTATAGTGCAAAAAGGAAATGGTTATTTTATTTGCATGCAACCTTTATGTGATACAGTCCGCATTCATGAGGATAGAAATTTTATTTTCTTAAAAATTGATAAAGTTGATAGCACTGGCGGATTCACTCATGTAATCAGAGATGCTAAAAATGGTTTCTTGAAATTCAATATTAAACCAGGAAGTAAAGACTTACATATTTTCACATTTAGCCCTGACAACGAAAGCAATACGATCAAAGCTGTAGTTGATCGTGATAAATACAAAATAAAATATAAGAAAGGTAGTAAAGAAAGCCATCTTATATGGCATGGGGAACTCAAAACGACGGTAGCTCAAGCAATTGCCAATAAATTAGCAGAACAATTATCCCGTATTGGCTTAGATACAAATGAATGGCTGCGTTTAAGCGCTACGACATAGCAAATTAAGCCAGTAGATTAAGCAAGGGCTAACTCAAAGAAGCTCCGCTTCTCTGAGTTGCCTTGCTTTTCTGCTCTATGATTGAAAAGGAAACATCAAGATAAAAAGACGTGTTCCAGTTAGATAATCCTATCATAAGTGGATACGCAACTTGCTCATTTAATTGACAATATAAATTTAAAGTCTAAAAATCACATGATTGAGCATTACATTAGATAATGTTATAAGTTGCCTTATGGCGATATTGCTCTTTTCATTTTGATCACTACCATGAGCAATTTCATTTCTTATGGTAATAAGATCTTCAAATAATTCAAAAAGTTTATTTTGCTCTTGTATACTTGAGCAGTCAGCTTCAATGATCCATTCACAAATAAATGAAATCATTTTCTTCTGATTTCCTGGCTTCTTACGCGATTTCTGAATTCCTTTAAGCTCCTCGAATTTGTCATTGTTTTGATGGAACAACATAAGAAAATCTTCGCAATAAAATAAGTTCTCAATAAGCTTATAGAAACACAAAAAACTTTCATCAAAGAAGCCTAAAAATTGATAATGGATGCCTTTCTGATAATATTTTTTGTATTGGACAGGAATTTTATCATATGTATCTTTTAAGGATATTAACCTATCTCTACGCAACAGCAATGGGTGTATAGGATTATGCCCAGCCGTTTTGATCCCTCCACCTGATTGCAATATTCTGAAATACAAGCCTTCTTCATTTAAGTATAAGTTTAATGATGAATGTGAATACTTTGCAAAATGGCCTGATAGCTCTATAAAAGATACTATCTCATCTTTGATTTTCTCTGCTCTTTCTTTAAAGTGACTTGTAAAATAGATTTGATTTACAACATTTTTGTCTAAGCTGTCATTCTCGTCATACCTGAAATTCAAATCTTTTTGGAATTTTTCATAATCTATTTCTTCATCTGAAAAAATAACTGTAATAATGTATTTTTCAGTAATATCTGAAAACTGATAATCAACATTTTTAATACTTATGGAGCTTATTTTTAAATGTTCAACTTTTATTTTCTCTTGAAAATTAAAAATTACTGTTGGAATTCTTAAAGAATCATCCATTGCCACTGACTTAGCTTTTTCCTTGTGAATTTTCCTATGTGCAACTGCATTAGCAAAACTAAACCCCGCATCAATATGAAAATCCAGTGTAAATGTAACATCTTTATTCCTCTCAGCCAGGAAAATATCCCAATCAATAAAACCAAGAGTTCTAATGCCATGTTTCATTTTGCGTGCCCCTCAACTTGTATAGCACCAAACATTTTTGATGCTCTCTAATAGTACATTCGCTTATTATTTAAAATCAAGTCACTAGCGATATTAACAAGACCTTCTTGACAAATAAATGAAATAGTAATAATGATGTGACTGAATGTTCAATTCCAGATATGAAAAGGAGTTCATATGGAAAAACAATTACCAATACCTCACATTGCCAAAAGTATCGCCCCCGTAATTAAACAATCCTCAATTCTTACTGATCTAATACCAGAAACACTTAGAACCCATTGTGTCAGTGTCCGGCTTAATAACGCAGAATTGAGCAAGCTGAACACTCTAAGAGGTAATTACGCAAAAGGTGAATGGTTACGTATGGCTTCGTTACAGAAGCTCCCTACTATTGTGCCTCCAATCAACCTAAGTGCCTGGAAGACCTTGGGGGAAATTAACCAGAAGTTGAACCGTATTGCTCTGCATATCGATAGCAAAAGTGAAGACAGCAAGCTTACCTATACAGAATTGTTCGCTGTTAAGCGGCAATTAGCAGAGCTTCGCCAGAACCTTCTAAGCGCTGACATATGGAGCAACCCCGATGAAGGGAATGCAGAAAATCAGACGTGGTAAAAGCTTCGTTGGTGTTGTTGTCTATGCATTAAAACAAGCATCTCATCATAAACAAGTTCCCTCCGTGATCGGTGGCAATATGATGGGAAGCTTTGCAGGAGATCTAATTGCAGAATTCAATACCACTAAAAAGCTTCGCCCAGAAGTAGAAAAAGCAGTGTGGCACAATTCGCTTCGGTTGCCTGAAGGTGAATCGCTGTCAAATGAACAATGGGTAATGTTCGCAGACGACTACATGCAACGCATGGGGTTCAATGACACTCATTTACGCTGCTATGTCCTACATGCTGACTCAGCAGGCCAACACATACACATTATCGCCAGTCGCATAAATCTCAGTAGCGGTAAGCTTTACCTGGGTAAGAATGAGAACTTAATCAGCACTCGCATCATCAGCGAGCTCGAAATTGCTCATGGTCTGACAGTGACCAAGGCAGCACCATCCCTCTCGAATGCACAACCGAAGCGGAAGAGAGTGTCCCGTAATGAGAAAATGCTATCTGAACGGACTGGGGAGCCTTCACCAAAAGAAGCTTTACAACAGATACTTGATAAAAGCTTGGCTGATAAGCCCGATTTAGAAACTTTTATCAAAAGAATCGGAGAAGCTCAGGTTTCCTGGACGGCGAACGTCTCAAAAACAGGAAAGATGAATGGATTTTCGTTCGAATATCAAAACATCGCATTTAAAGCCTCCCAGCTTGGAAAGATGTATTCATGGGCGAATCTTCAAAAGCTTCTCAACTACGAGCCTGAACGCGACAACTCGCTACTGTTGCATACCAGACCAGTTGTTCCTGTTCCTGCTCCTGCTCCTGCTCCTGCTCCTGCTCCTGCAAAAATGGTAATCAACACAGCCAGGGAAACGCTAACCATTTCTGAGAAAATAGCTTCTCTTTCTTCTTCCAGAACGGTGCCCCTTACCGTAACTGCTTCATCGAAGATGGTAGTTGAAGAAGATAAGCGGCAACGCATTATCAGTGCTGTCCTTGATTTGCAAAACTCACAAAGAAGGAGCAAAGCAAAACCTCCCCGCTTCATCTTATGGCTTACTTTGGTTAATCACCTGAAAAAATTCGGTTTTTATTTGATACATTCATTCCGGAAATTCAAGAGAGTGTTGAAAGTTCACACCTTAGATTTGTCTTTGCCAACTCACTTCCAGATGAACATTAAACGGCCTAAATAACAGAGGATTGCCTTTACGTGAAAAAAGGCATACTCGCTGCAAGGGTTAATGAATTGATTTCATGTGAAATTATTGATCGGTATAACAGATCGATAACCAATTGTTGATAGCCATAACCTATCAGAAGTTGCACATCGATCGGTACAAACGTTTTTACTAAAGCCCGCAAACCATCGAGAATTCATCAAGATATCTCCACTCCTGTTAAAGATTAAACAACTTGATGGATACGCAAATGACAACAGAAGTCAGTTTCAAAGAACCTTCTAAACCAACAATCTTCGTTATGAAACGGGTCTGGGTAGCATTAGCAATACCCGTAGTAATATTCTGCACCTTAGGTTCAGAAGCTGTCTCACAGTCATTCGTTGCATGGTTACTGGCAGGTGCCTTTATAATTTTTACGGCAATACCTAAGTATTTAGACAAACGTAAGAACCACGCCACCATTGATTATTTTAACGATAATGATGATGGTTATTACTATCACGAGTTTGACAAGACATCGTTGCTTATAGATTTAAATAAGAAAATTATAAAACTGAAAGAAAAAAATAAAGAGCAAACGTATCCCTTAAGTGATATTAAGACATGGCGTTACGATTTAACAAGCTCCGGTAAATTAATAGGAGTAGGAATTACGAACGGAATTATTGCTAAGTCACAGAATGATTCTAATAGATTAAAAGATGCAAAAATCTCTGGTTTTTTCATTTCAGTAAAAGATATTCAAAATCCCGAATGGCAGATTAAATTCTTCCCGAAAGAAGGTCGTTTTAGTGACGACAAAGGCTTCAGAGATACCGAGATCCAACTTAAAAGATGGATGCAAGTATTTGAACAAGTTCTGAACCAAGACTAAAACTTTTAAATAGAACAAGGACAGTATTATGAATAAAGTTATTATAGCATTTTTATCTATTACAATTTCCATTGTATCAGGGTGTTCATCTTCTGGTAATCAAGCCTTAAAAAATGAAAGTCAAGCTTCACTGCAAACGAAGCTTGTAAAAAATAAAACAACCAAGAGCGATGTTGTCAAAGCATTTGGTTCACCTACGTCTGTAACTTCAAAAAATGACGGTGGCGATATTTATCTATATGAAATGAACAATGGAAAAATAAACCCGTTGACTTATGTCCCTGTCGTTGGATTCTTCGCTGGTGATACAACTACAGAATCAAGAACACTATCTATAATATTCAATAAAAATGATACGGTTAGGACATGGAGTTTCTCCTCTGACAACAGAACGTTAGAAAACAGCATCGTTCATTGAAATGCTAAAGCCCCGTCTTTCAGAGGCGGGGATGATTGTTATCGTAATTTTCTGTAATGCTTGCCTGACATAACGACCTGACGCAATATCTCTCTCCTTTCATACTGCGCCTGCAGCTTTAAGTAAATTGCCTCTGTTTTAACATGATCACTCTCAATATAATCAACGAGGATATGTAGCTGTTCGAATATTTCTTTTTTGTTGACTAAATCCGTTGTGTCAGTATCAATAAGACATCTAAAGACTCTACCCACCATATTGAGTATATTGTCTATATTTTGATATGATTTATTATTAGATTCATTTAATACTTTATATTTCAGATAATATACGACGAAAATCAAGTAGAGTTTTTCAGTGAAAACCTCATAATCGCCTAAAAAATTTTTAGCGATATACTTATCAATAAGAAAAATTAACTTTTTTTCTGTTGAAAGATGTTTTCTTTTATTAGCCATAGGTTGCATCCTTGCATTATCATTTTCCCTTTACAATAAATTAATAACACATAAAACCAGTCTGTCAATAGAGGTAAGCCTTTGGTTGGAATATTTTCCAGCTTTTAACTATTCTGAACTTATGAATAGAGTATTGAAAACCAGTAGACATCGCACTCAATTATATGTTTTTTAGATCAATTAATATTTATGCTATTCATCCCTGAAGCAACCCTTATGTTTATCTCTGCTTCTTTCTATTTTTCTTAAAAAAGTAAAAATTGCCCAGAATGATTTCATTGAAAATTAATTTAATATCATCACGATACTTGATTAAAACCCAACACCTCTGGAAACTTTCTGACCAGATGGCTACGCCCAGGCTACCGTCCCTGGAACGCTAATACAATGCACATTGATATTATCGGGCAAAACCCCTTACCCGCTTTCTCGCAGCGCCACTGAGTGCCCACAGCACTCATTCGCTGAAACAACCAGGGTTTTCCTGATGTTTTCCGGCGTATGCCGGTTTACATAGCCAGAAAATACAATAATCCCTCCTTCGTTTGGTGCCATAAATTTTCTGTTAAAAATGCATTCTTACTGACTGTTCCATGGGCACCTTTGTAGGGCTTATTATTCCCAGTGACATTCAACACGAAACGTCAAAACAATATTATTACGCTAACAAGAAGCCCATAAGCGCAACACAGACGTTGCGCAGGTTTCATTATCTCTGCACACAAGAGTAAAACGAGTAAAGTGTTACGTATAATCTGGTCATACACCCCAACATTTTAGCGCTCAGGAGCGAAGCTCTGGTTTCTTATTTCTTTATTTATCTTTTATCTTGCGTGAACAGACAGAAATAAAACTATATAAATCATAAAATTATATTCAATTCAGGGTAATAAATTTCATGCAAAAAAATTATTTATTGCATAACTCTCAATATAAAACCCACCACCCATAGTAATACATATAATAATATTCATATCGGCATGAATAAAATATTTTGTTTTTTATGAAATATATTTGACATTTTATTTAAATATGCAATATATATTATCAGACCAACAACAAAAAGGAAATATTATGATAAATACAAATTTAACTATAACAAAAGAACAAAAATACGCAATTGCTAAAGCGTTAGATGTCACAGTAGATGAATTGGAAGAAATTACAATAAGAGCCAGTACGAAGAAGAAAACTTCTTTTAAAGATGATTTTTCCGTGGTATTTAAAACGAATATTGGAACGCTGGCAAAAATGAAGCTAACTCCTACTTCTTTCAGAATCACTATCTATCTCTTCTCTATTCTTGACTATGGTAATATCCTTGTCAATTTTTCCCAATCGAGAATAGCAGAAGATTTAGGATTACATAAATCTAATGTATCCAGAGCTTTTAAAGAGCTATTTGATAATAAAATATTAATCCGTGATACAGAAGGTGGTCATGTTTATTTGAACTCCAATTTATGTGTAAAAGGGATTCCTCATAAATTCATTGAAGAACAAATGGATAAGTTTAAGAAATCAAAAGTAGAAACCGAGGATTTTAATAATTCATTTAATATTTATAGTGCAAAAAGAAAATCGGATAAACCATTAGTTAGTCAAAAGGAAGATAAAAAAATGTTTTTTGGAAGGGATGACATTCCCTTTTAAGAAGAACACTTGGGTCACACTTTAATTAGGGTGACCTTATCGATTTGTAGTAAAAAAAATTATATAACATGGTGATTTATCTTTTTATGACAAAACAATTCTTTCAAATTTAATCATAGTTTCATTAAGTTGTGATACATATGCTTTCTTACGCAGCCTAATTTTTTGGTGTCAATTACAACTTCAAATTCACGTGATTGTTGTGAAAATAACACATGCTCTCTACGATAAGTTGCCTCCAAAACAACTCGCTTTTTATCATTAAACCATTTTTTATCTGAGTAATGTGTATGTGCAAAAGCTTTTGCTATTTCCAATGATGTTGTCCAGGCTTGGCCGAAGCTTCTATTTTCATATTCAGTAATATCACAACCACGATAAATAGTTAATATTTCATCCAGGGTATCATTACCGTTGGGTTTCATGACTTCAGTAAGAACCATTTTAGGATGCCAGTCTTCATTTTCCTGATATATATATAGATCTTGCAAACCACCAGATGAATAGCGTAAAAAAGATAGTCTTAGAGTATCAAATACCTCTTTCACTTCATTATTTTTAAATGATTTTATTAGATTGCCATAGAGACTATTTATAGCCTCTTTAGAATTATTGCCTCCGTTATATCTTTCTTTTCTGATTATATCTATAGACTTTGATATTGTATCAGCAGCCATTGATTTAAAATATTTAAAAGGAGATTCCTCAAATTTTAGCTCAATGGAGTCAACAACAATTTTCATATCGTTTTTCAAGAACTCATAATCTGAATAATTAAACATTCTATTTACTCCTACATGAACAAAAAATTATATTATTGATTAATGTCAATAAATAATTACAACGGATTGATATAGATTATCAATCCATACTTCTGTTAATACGTAGAATTGTTAATGTGATATCTTGATAAGGGCAATATTCTTTTCAGACTTGCGTTAAAAATTTCATGCCCAATAATAGATATGAACGATTTCTACTAAGGATTAGTTCAATTATCGAAACTCATCCTTAAGAATATATTTGTCCTGCACCGACTGACAAGCCTGCACAAGCTCACCTAAAATACCAATAAACAGATCATTCCATTTCTGTCTTGCTTGTGTGTGATTCCATTCCTCAAATAAGGCCTCTTCAATAGAGATCCAAATAACTTTTGCACGTGAGGTGTTTAACAGTTCTTTAAAAACTTCATTAGAAATAGTAAGGGCATGGGAGTATATTTTTTCATCAACACACCAGAACGGTTGTGGAGCGGTAAAGTCAATTAAAGAACTAAAAGCTAATCCACGAACCTGCGCAGCCTGCATTGTGCTTTTAACCTTATGACTATCCCGCCAGGTTCTCAAATCGCCTAAAAGGTAATTTACGCGTTGGTTTCTTGCCTTACTATCTTCTGCTTGATATTGGATATAGGAAGGACCTTCACCATTCTGACGATAACGAGCTAATGTTTTGATACTTACACCAAGATACAGAGCGGAGAGTTCAGCAGAGAGTGTTGTGTCATCAGGCATATCACCAAACAAGCGCCAGACTTCAGAGAGCTCCCTTAATGTTTCGATAACACTCATTGTCTGTTCTCCTGGTTTGTTAGTAATGGTGGATATTTCGCCGAAGCCAAAAGGGTATTATACAGCTCTGGTGCAACCATCAGCATATGAAGCTCAATCCTTTGAAGTGCCTCAAAAATTCGCTCATTATCAGGCACAGCATACCTTTCGGTAGGGTCGGTTGTATTGCGGTGATTAAGTAATCTTTTCACGACCGCATAGGAAGTGAGTTCTTCTGCAACTCGGCCAAAGGTTCTCCTCAGATCGTGCATTCCCAGCTTCATAATCCCCGCCTCTTGGCAGAGATTTTCGCGCAAACTTTTACTGTCTGAATAGTGGCCAACCTTACTCCTTGGTGATCGTGCAGGAAAAACCCATTTTCGCTTGTCCAAGCGAGTTTCAGTATCAGCGACAATATCAAACCTATCTTCAAGGATACGCTTCACCCCATCACATATAGGAAGCTCGTGGTCGTTACGGTTTTTCGTGTCGTAATATCGAATTGTTCTATTTTTCAGATCCACATAGCTGGTCGTTCTGGCTTCTTCATCTGTAAGAGCCTCTCTCCAACATAGTGAAGCTGTTTCTTCTTTTCTGGTTCCTGTCAGAACGGTCAACAGCAAATAATCACAACCGAGGCGGTTGAAGCTTCGCTTGTTGTGCAATGCAATTAAAAACCGCCCCAGGGTATCTTTTGGTGACAAAGGGTTTCGAACACCTTTCGCACGATAGCTATCTTCCAGTTCAGATCTTGTCCTGAACTTCTTCTGCACCTTTAAAATCGAAAATGGGTTATAGGATAAGGAAGGTTGCCTTTGCTGTGTCTGAGCATTTCCTGCTTCGATTTCAATCGCATGTTTAACAGCGACATTAGCCCAACGGAAAGTTTGTTCAGCGGCTGTTCTTGCTCTGCTGGCGATCTCGTCAAACTTACGAAGAATTTCATTGCCTGTTAAATCTTTTACCCGTAGGTTTTGCCACTCTTTTAAACGATTTTCAGCTTTGTCCAAGACATTGAGCGTGTTGGGTTTAGCTGGTTTCGTTCTGCCAAGTAAATGCTTCCGATATTGGGCAAAAGCTTCACTCACGGTAAGTTCAGCCAAATCGAGTTCCCGCTTAATCTTGTTGGGATTTCTCTTTGTTGCGATCATTGTCTGAACTAATTGTCGAGCGGCTTCCCTTGCCTCATCAATACTTGGAAAATCCGACACATTTCCAACCTTTACCTTCAAGACAGAACTTGGCTTCTTACCCGCACTGACGTTACGATCTGACGAGGATACTCTTCGCTGGATTAGGTACGTTTTTTTAGTCACACTGATCTTCACTCCGAAACCGACTGGTGAATCACGGTGATCATCAAAAACGATGTAAGGTTTCTGTTGTGGGTTGGGTTCGAAAACAACTTTACCAGAGCTACTTAGCTCTGGCTTAAAATTGACATTTAACTTGTTGATTATGAATGACTGACTGAGAGTTGTTTTCAAAGCATCACCACCATTTGTAGCCCAGAGAAAGAGTAAAACCAATTTATCACGCATTGGGCTACAAGTGAGCTACAAATTAATGGGTTTATGTGAGTTTAAAGAGGTTTCACTTGAGGCCACATGAGCACTCTAAAGATTTAAAAAACGAGTAAAATCAATATGAATGAGTCTTTTGACAAGGATCTACCAGGCCATACCCCGATGATGCAGCAATATCTGCGGCTTAAAGCCCAGCATCCTGACATTCTCTTATTCTACCGGATGGGGGATTTTTATGAGTTGTTCTACAGCGATGCCAAGCGGGCATCACAGTTGCTGGATATCTCACTGACTAAACGTGGTGCTTCTGCCGGGGAACCTATCCCTATGGCCGGTGTTCCTTATCATTCGATAGAAAACTATCTGGCGAAGCTGGTTCAATTGGGTGAGTCAGCCGCTATCTGTGAGCAAATCGGTGATCCCGCCACCAGCAAAGGGCCGGTTGAGCGTAAAGTCGTGCGTATCGTAACACCCGGTACAATCAGTGATGAGGCGCTGCTGCAAGAACGGCAAGATAATCTCCTCGCTGCTATCTGGCAGGATGCGCGTGGATTTGGCTATGCTACGTTGGATATCAGCTCTGGTCGCTTTAGGGTTGCGGAACCGGCTGATATTGAAACCATGGCTGCCGAGTTGCAGCGTACCAACCCCGCAGAGTTACTTTATCCAGAAAACTTCGAGCACATGTCGTTGATAGAACAGCGACATGGCTTACGCCGCCGCCCACTATGGGAGTTTGAGCTAGAAACGGCTAAGCAACAGCTTAATCTGCAATTCGGTACCCGTGATTTAATCGGTTTTGGGGTTGAACAAGCCCATCAGGCATTAAGAGCTGCTGGCTGCCTGCTGCAATATGTCAAAGATACCCAGCGCACCTCTCTGCCTCATATCCGTGGTTTGACCATGGAGCGCCAGCAAGATGGCATTGTGATGGATGCGGCCACCCGCCGTAATCTTGAACTGACACAAAATTTATCCGGCGGTACTGAAAATACCTTAGCCGCTATCCTCGATTGCAGCGTAACCGCGATGGGCAGCCGTATGCTGAAACGCTGGCTCCATATGCCAATCCGCGATATCAAGGTATTGACGGATCGCCAACAAGCAATTGGCGGCCTACAAGATATTACGGCTGAACTGCAAATACCGTTGCGTCAAGTCGGCGACTTAGAACGTATTCTGGCACGCCTGGCGTTACGTACTGCCCGCCCAAGAGATTTAGCCCGGATGCGCCATGCCTTCCAGCAATTGCCGGAAATTCATCGTTTACTGCAACCGGTTAATACCCCCCATGTACAAAACTTGCGGTCACAAGTCGGTCAGTTTGATGAATTGCAGGATCTGCTGGAACGCGCGATTGTTGAAGCACCGCCAGTATTGGTGCGCGATGGTGGCGTAATTGCATCGGGTTATAATGCTGAGTTAGATGAATGGCGAGCACTGGCTGATGGTGCCACCGATTATCTGGATCGGCTGGAAATCCGTGAACGCGAAAAACTGGGTCTGGATACACTAAAAGTCGGTTTTAATGGCGTCCACGGTTATTACATTCAGGTTAGCCGTGGTCAGAGCCATTTGGTTCCTATCCATTACGTGCGCAGACAAACGCTGAAAAATGCCGAGCGTTACATCATCCCAGAACTGAAAGAGTATGAAGACAAAGTTCTGACCTCTAAAGGCAAAGCATTGGCGATTGAAAAAGGCTTATATGAAGAGATTTTTGACCTTCTATTGCCACATCTGCCTGAATTGCAAATCAGTGCCAACGCACTAGCCGAACTGGATGTATTAGCGAATCTGGCTGAAAGAGCAGAAACCCTCAATTACAACTGCCCAGTTCTGAGTGATAAACCGGGGATCAAAATTACCGGTGGCCGTCATCCAGTCGTTGAACAAGTGCTCAGTGAACCTTTCATTTCTAATCCACTGACGTTATCACCTCAACGGCGCATGCTGATCATTACCGGCCCGAATATGGGGGGTAAAAGTACCTATATGCGCCAAACGGCATTGATCGTGCTACTGGCACATCTGGGGAGCTATGTTCCGGCGGATCACGCTACCATTGGCCCGGTTGATCGCATATTTACCCGCGTCGGTGCGGCGGACGATCTGGCATCAGGCCGTTCTACCTTCATGGTAGAAATGACGGAAACGGCTAATATACTGCATAATGCCACGGAACAAAGCCTGGTGCTGATGGATGAGATTGGTCGCGGTACATCTACTTATGACGGTCTGTCACTGGCTTGGGCTTGTGCTGAAAATCTGGCTAGCCGTATTAAAGCGATGACGCTGTTTGCCACCCATTACTTTGAGTTGACGACGCTGCCGGAGAAAATGGAAGGTGTGGTTAATGTTCATCTTGATGCCCTGGAACATGGCGAGACTATCGCCTTCATGCATAGCGTACAAGATGGCGCAGCCAGTAAAAGTTATGGTTTGGCGGTTGCCGCCTTGGCTGGTGTGCCACGTGATGTTATTAAGCGGGCGCGGCAAAAACTGAAAGAGTTGGAATCACTGTCTAATAATGCTGCGACAAGCAAAATTGATGGCTCACAACTGACATTGTTAAACGAAGAGAC